>CAZECN010000001.1:0-76440 GCA_964510575.1 uncultured Bdellovibrionales bacterium
AAAAGCTTCCAAAAAAAGAGTCTTCTTCGCTCTGGCACTCGATTACTTTTTTCTCAGTGCTTTGCTTCAGCTAGCTAGTAACTTATTTCTACCTGAGGCTTATGGAATTGATGAGTTTGGGGTTAATTTTCTAATTTGCTGCCTACTCGAGTTGATTATTCTAAAAGTTTTTCATAGGAATGTCGGCGCTTGGCTTTTAGGAATCTATCAAAGCCGGGAAACGGATAAAAAAGGAAAGCCAAAAAGAGTTTTTATTGTTGAGTCTGAGATTCTGCGTAGGGAAAGTTGGCTTACGATGCTTTTAGCCTATTTTTGTTTTAGTTCTGGTTGTAAGGCTTTGTATACTTGGACTCTCTACCCTGTAGATCTTCCTATTTTTGGCTTTTATTTGAACACTTTTGCTGCAGCCTCTTATAATATTTTCTCAGCCCTACTTTATTTTGTGACCTCCTATTTTATTTACCAAGTCAGTAAGAAGTCTATTTTTTGGGTATTTTTAACAAGCTTCTTACAGCTTGCTTCAGTTTGGCAAAGTCGGCATCTACTTGGGGATGCAATGGTGCAGGCGATAAGCCACAGAAGAAGTCTTACCGGTCGTGCAACCGGGAAGGAAGAGATTGAAATGATCCAGGCAATGGTGCCTGAGGCATTTTTTCTAATTGCCGGCTTGTTTATTATTCTATTTCTCTCTCAAGCTAGGCGACTTCGCTAGAAGAGCCGTTTTGATTCGGATTACAAACTTGATTCAGTAGGGATGCTGAAACTGGAAGAGAAAAATGATTGTTTCGTAGGGGCATCGTCGCCCTTTTCAAAAAGAGCGAGAAGAAGAACGTACAGCAATGCTGCTAAGCAGAATGTAGTTAAAAATCTCACAGAAAAAATTTCGCTCACTTACCATCTTTGGTTTCTATTTCCGCAGCACAAAGTGTCAGCACAAAAGCTTCCTGATGGAAGCTTAGTCAATTTAATCAGAGGACCCTGATAAAAGAACCTAGGGTAAGCCCTTAAAATAGGGCTTATTTGACCACAATACCCGAAACTTATCGGTCTAAATTTTAGGGAGGGGCCTGTTTCAGTTGAAATTAGCCAAAACATTCGAAACAAAATCTTGATAATTCCAACCGACTGATTGGGCGGCAATACAGCTCAGGCTTTCTTTACCTGCTCGTGTCGGGCGGCCTGGCCCTGTAAACTCTGCTTTCATATTCAGATCAAAAAGTTTTATTTCGCCACAACTGCTTGCTCGAGAATCAATTCTAATTGGAGCAGTTGCCCCGACTTGTTCGGCAGCTGCTTCGCATTGCCTTAGTAAATTTTGAAAAATAGAAGAAGCTGCTTCTTCTATGGGCAGTAGTTCGCTGGAGCTTAAAAAGGGACAAACTCTAGCCCCGGGCGCGATTCCGTCGAAATGACGCGTCCTTTTAACTGGCGTAAGTGCCCAATGATATTCAAAGTTTAGACTTTTACCCATGATTTTATAGTAACCTGGAGGCATTACGGTTACGGAAAACTCTTGGCCGGGAAGAAACTCTTCTACGATTAAAGCGTTTCCAAAACGAGAGCAAGGAGCTCCATTTACCGGAACAGTATCAGCAAAAAGTTTTTTAACTGCCATAGTCATTTCGCAAAGATTCTCTACTTTTCGAACACCTTGCGAGCCCAAACCTCTAACGGGTTTGACTATCAAAGGAAATGAAAACCCTAATGAGGAAATTTTTTTTTCATTAAGCTTTGAGACAGGAACAAGTCCCGGCACTTCTCTGAAACTGTCATTTACAATCATAAAGCTCTCCGGAGTGGGGCAGCCCTTTTTTCTAATTAGTTGGTTGGTGAGTTGTTTGTCGTCAAAAAGATGAACATTTTCTGACATTTGACCAACGGTGCGTAAATCATAGGTTTTAAGCAATTTTTCAAGTGGATGGCCTCGAAATAATACGGTGTTTGCCCAAATTAGCTCAGCTCCTTTTTGTATTGCAGCTGCTAGGCCCCTCTTTGTGTCGGGAAATGTCCAATCTTGGTCAAGCTTTGGCGAAGGCAGGTGAACAGGTGTAATTACATTGTGGCCTGAGCTCTGGAGGGCAAATGCAATGTCAGCTCCACCGTCCCTAAATCCGGTTCTTTTTCGGGGTTTGATAACACCGTCTACTGCCGGAGAATTTAGAGCTTGATGAATTATTGCAATTTGAATTGATTTCGAGCGGAAAAGTTTCCAATCAGAGCTATTTCTCTGGTTTAGTTTTCTCAACAGCGACTTACGGCAAATAGAATCTTCAGACATGTTGCTCTTTAGATTGCTCAATAAGGAGAACCAATGCTGCCCGGATAACCTGTGTTTTAGAAAACTAGAAAACGAAAATTTTTGAGAATCCTAAAAGAGGAAACCAAATAAAAACAGCTGGGAGGCTAAAGTTATCCAAGTTGAAAGTACTACAAATCAATTCAGAAATTAAAATTGTTGTTTGAAACCTTAGAATAAAGATTATACTGGCTTGCCCTTAGTCTAATCAATGTTGCCATGGGGCTGAAATTGTTTGGGAAAGCACAATTTAGGGGTACCCACGTACTAGCCTAACTTGGGGGCAGCACTTAGTTCTGGGTCAATCGACTGAAAACCTTTTCCCATTTTTTCAAGGAAGGCTCAGGGGAGAAGTTTTCAACTACTCTTTTACGGGCCGCTTGTCCGATAGTGGCTCTTAAGTTTGGCTTTTCAAGAAGCTTGCAAATCCTAGAGCTGATTTGCTCTGAGTTTTTGGCTTCAACTAGGTAGCCTGTTTCTTCATCGATAATTATTTCAGGAATGCCACCAACTCTTGAGGCAATGACCGGAACACCACTAGCCCCTGCCTCTATATTTATGTAGCCGAAAGGCTCGTCTAAAGAAGGCACGACTAGCATGTCCAGAGATGCCATAACCCCTGGAATATTCGTACTATGCCCTGCGAAATGAACTATCTTTTCGATTTTTAGCTGCTCACAAAGGTTTTGAAGTTTTTTTAGAAACCCTTTTTCCTTTTCACCACCGACTATCACAAAGCGGGCAGAGGGATGTTTCTCGAGAACTGCAGGAATAGCTTGGATAAAGTACTCGATTCCTTTTATTGGGTGGAGCACCCCAACAAAACCAATGACAGGGGAATTTTCCTCAAAAGGCCAACTAACTGGTTTGGCTTTGAAGTCTTCTGGATTAATAAAGTTATGAATGACCTCTAGTCTTTCTCCCAGACCGGCTTCAACAAAAGAGCGACCGGTTTCTTTGGAGTTGGCGACGAACAGGTCGAGCTTTGATAAAAAGCCTCCAAAGGCTGCACCTTCCTTGTAAAAAGCTATAAAAGCCACTGTTGGAATTCTTTGAATTTTAAGTGCTAGGATTTCTGCGGGTTTCCAGTAAATGTAGTCCATTATGTAGGCCAGCTGAAATCTGTTTTTTCTGCAAAAAGAGAGCATCCAAAATAGAGACTTAATATAGGCTAGCAGGCCGTTATTTTCAGTCAGGTTCCGTTCAATCAGGTTTACTGGGAGTTCTTTGCAAACCTCCAGAAAGGGCCCGCCGCCTTCGCCAAGTATTAGAAATATCTCAAAGTCTTCAGAAAAGTGATTTATTTGAGCAATAGCTCTATTAACAAAGCTACCAGCCGACTTAGGGTTGTAATAGATAAAAAGAAGCTTTGGTTTTTCGCTGCTGGGATTGCCGGGCACGGTGGGTTCCTTTGTTAAGGCTCTAACTCTAATGTAGATTCTAGCAGCCTGACTGACAAACCCTTTTCTACTGTCATTCTATACTTGGTGCTCTATCTCTTTACATTTGGGCCGGGAAGAAACAGACCAAGAAGTCGAGCGACCCCCACCAGTACGCACCAAGAAGCCCTTGTCAGCAAGTTGAGTAAGGCTGTATTTAACGGTTGAAGTTTTAAAACCAGTTTCTTTTATGATTTGGTCACGACTGGCATTGCCTCGAGTCTTAATGATTTCGAGGATTTCTAGCTGACTGCTTGGTAGTGCTTGAACTTTGGCGTTCAACGAACTTTTACCTTCCAAATTGATTGAAAGTTGGAAAAGGCAAGAGCAGAAGAACTCTAGCCAAGTATTGAGTCCTGCGCATGAGCCGGGACATGTTCTTTCTGCCTGTCTTAAAGACGAAAAGAACTTCTCCTGCTCTCTGAATACTACTTCCCCAAGAGATTCACTTTTAAGCACAAAGTATCCAGCTTCTATCAGCCTGGCTCGGGTGATAGAGAAAGCAATAAATTGGTTTAATCGGTTAAACGGGCTGATCTGGAGAAATTCTAGATGAAGGATAGCCGCTTTCACAACTGGATGGAGTTCGTCTTTATTCTCTTCTAAAGCCCAATTAAGGTGCTTTTTTAGCTTAGATGCTACTACCAAATGCTCTAGTGTTTGAAAGAGGAAGCTTCCCGAAGCGGTCTGAAGAGGGACCCTACAGTTTCTAGGGAAATCAACTTCTAAGTCTTTGGCAATTTCACTTGGAGAAATGACAGATGGTGAACTGTTCAGGTTAGCCTGTGTCGTTTTCAGAAATTCAACAAATCTAGATGCAATCGGAAAGGAGGGCGTATTGCTAAGCCCACCCAGTTTAGTGGGAAGCGATTTATTTTCTGTGAATAACTTTAGTTGGCTAGAATCTAGATTGCTTTGACAGCCATCAAGGAGAAGAAAATACCTAGCCTCTTTTTCCAACAACTCGTCAGGGGGATTGGCCTCTGCGAGAGGGCTGCTTGCTAGCCGGCCGCAAAGGTATTCTAGCTCAGCAATCTGATTGAAAAGCTTTGGTCCAGGTCTGAAGATGAAATTGCTCATTAAGGGCAAGATACCAAAGAAAAATAGGGCGCACATGCTGGATTGTCGCTTCCTGCCTTAGCTTTGCTCTAAACCCCAAATTTGGCCAATGTTTAGCAAGTGGAAAGAGGGGCTATCTTTCTGAAATTAAACAAACTTTTCTTAAGCTCTGATATCTCAGGGTGCTGCTCTTGACCCCAGCTGCGTATATCGAGATAAGAGGTGCCGAAAACAGGCTATTTAGTCAGTTCTATTGCTTTTAAGCTTTGTCCGTTTACCATGTGGCCCAGCATTAGATACTCCGCGTAGGGCTACTCGGGGCAGAGATATCTAGAGTGGCCCGATAGGTTGTTAGAGCTGACAGTTAAGCCCGAGATTTACAGGCTTTTTCTTGACCCCCTGGTCTGAGGATTATGGAAATAAAAGGTATATACTACATTCATCTACTGCTCTCTGCTGGAATCTTTGTTCTCCTTTGGAAAGTGGTTGGCGAAGGATTGATGAAGCCTTTCTTTGATATGCTAGCCGAGCGTGAGCAAAAAACGGTTGGGGATGAAAAGAAAGCGCAGAAAACTTTGGAGCTTAGTGCGCAGGTTGCCTCTGATATCGATTCTGAGTTGCTGGAAGCCAGAGTTGAAGGAGTAAAACTTAGAGAAGAACAGCTCGCTGCAGCTCGTGGGGAAGTTACAAAGGTCACAGATAAAGCGAGTAAAGAGGCAGAAGCAACTCTTACCGCCGGTCGTGAAGAGATTAATATAGTCGCTTCAAAAGCTCGCTCCGATTTGGAAAAAGAAATTGATGGTCTGGCTGAAGTCTTAGTCTCTAGGGTTCTTGGAAAAGAGTCAGCGGGAAAGACGGTACATTAGAGTTTTGAGTTTTCTAGAAAGAGGAAAAGGCTTTATGCATATTCGAAATCGTGGACTAAAGGAGCTTTTGTTCGCCAGTTTGCCTTTTCTTATTATCGCGACTCCAGCTCATGCCGCGGGCGGAAGCGCTGACCCAGTGATGACTTTTGTCTGGTCTATAATCAACTTTGCGCTTTTCTTCTTTTTGATGCTTGCTGTGTATAAGAAGAACATTGCCCGCTTAATTAGAGCGAGAAGTGCTAAGGTGGCTGAGCATCTTCAGCGTTCCCAGAATGCCCTGGCTGAGGCAGAGCAGGAGTATGGAGCTCTTAAAGAGAAACTAAATAACATCGAAGGGGTGAAAAAGGATCTTTTCGATCGTTACAATGAAGAAGGTCGAAAACAGTCTACTTTGCTGATTGAGTCCGGTAATACTAGTGCAGCTCGTATTCAGGCCGATGCTGAGCGTCAGGTTGGAACCGAGCTTTCTCAAGAGTCCAAAAAAATTAGAAAGGAAGTTGTAACGACCGCTGTAGGTAAAGCGACCAAGCAGTTGCAAAGTTTAAGCAAGGACGATGATGTCAAGCTTAGAGCTGATGCACTTCAGAGATTTCTCAATCAAAGCAGTGCGGCTCGACCGTCGGCGTAGTTAGGAGATATAGTTTTGGCAAAAAAATCAGGAAAACTGGCATCTAGGTATGCGCGAGCTCTTTTAGCTTCAGTTGAAAAAGAGCTTGGAGTGAGTGGTTCACCAACTCCGGCTCAAAAAATAGCTGCCGAGCTTCAGCAGTTTTCCACTATCTGGAAAAATGACCAGGAGCTTTCAAACGTATTGCTCAGCCCAATGTTTGCTAGAGAGCAGCGAACTGCTGCCTTGGAGTCTGTTGTTAAAGAAGCTGGGCTCACTGAAGTAACTAGAAAGTTTCTCAAAGTGGTTTTCCTGAGAGACCGAATAGCGGCATTGCCAGAAATAGCCGAGGCTTTTTCAGTTGTTGCTGATAGAGCAGCCTCAGTTGTTAGGGTGACTGTAAGCACAGCCAGAGAAATTGATAAGGTCGAAGCTGAAGGTATTGAAAAGGCCGTAGCTGGAAAGGTTGGCGGCAGCCCAGAGTTTACTTGGAATATTGACCCCAAGCTTTTAGGTGGCTTGGTTATTGAATATGCTGGGCAGATCTTCGACGGATCGTTGAGTGGTCAATTAGGAAAAATTGAAAAAGAACTTACTCCATAGTGGCCCTACTGGTTGCTTGGAATAAACATAGATTTTACTGAAATAAGGAAAAACGGAGAAGAGATAGAGATGGAAATCAAAGCTCAGGAAATTAGCAGAATTCTTAAAGAGCAGATCCAGGACTATGATGCCGGAGTTGAGCTTGCTGAAGTGGGAAGTGTGCTTTCGGTCGGTGATGGTATTGCCAGAATACATGGCCTTGAAGGCGTTGCCGCCGGTGAGCTGCTTGAGTTCCCGGGAGAGGTTATGGCAATTGCCCTTAACCTTGAAGAAGACAACGTCGGAGCCGTTTTAATGGGTGAGACTTCCTCGATTAAAGAAGGGGATATCGTAAAGCGAACCGGAAAAATTGCTGAGGTTCCAGTCGGTGAGGCCTTGGTCGGGCGTGTGGTCAACGCTCTTGGTCAGCCAATCGATGGTAAGGGTCCTATCGAAGCTAAAGAAACTCGAAGAATTGAGATTAAGGCTCCTGGTATCATGGCTAGAAAGAGTGTTCATGAGCCTCTTCAAACTGGCCTTAAGGCTATCGACACGATGGTTCCAATTGGTCGTGGCCAGAGAGAGCTAATCATTGGAGACCGTCAAACTGGCAAGTCGGCGGTTGCCCTGGACACAATCATCAACCAAAAGGGTAAAGGCGTTACATGTATCTATGTAGCTATCGGACAGAAGCGTTCTAGTGTCGCCCAAGTAGTGGACAAGCTCCGTGAAGAAGGAGCTCTGGATCATACAATTATTGTTTCAGCTTCAGCTTCTGAGCCAGCTCCTCTTTCCTTTATTGCTCCTTATTGTGGTTGCACAATGGGCGAATACTTCCGGGATAACGGTAAGCATGCTCTCATTGTTTACGATGATTTGTCTAAGCATGCTGTAGCTTACAGAGCTATTTCGCTGCTTCTAAGAAGACCTCCAGGACGTGAAGCTTATCCTGGAGATGTTTTCTACCTTCACTCCAGGTTGCTAGAGCGTGCTGCTAAAATGAGTGATGAGCAGGGAGCAGGATCGTTAACTGCCTTGCCTATCATTGAAACTCAGGCTGGAGATGTGTCTGCTTATATTCCAACTAACGTAATTTCGATTACTGATGGTCAGATATATTTGGAGTCGGACCTTTTCTATTCTGGTGTCCGCCCAGCTATTAACGTTGGACTTTCAGTTTCTAGGGTTGGTGGTTCTGCTCAGGTTAAAGCTATGAAAAAAGTAGCTGGAACATTGAGGCTAGACCTTGCCCAATATCGAGAAAAGCAGGCTTTTGCTCAGTTTGGTTCAGACCTTGATGAATCTACTCAAGCCCAGCTTTCAAGAGGTGAAAGGTTGGTTGAAGTTTTGAAGCAGGGACAATACGAGCCGATGGAAGTTGAGCTGCAAATTGTTTCAATTTTTGCTGCTAACAACGGATTCCTTGACGAGCTGGAAGTTGCAGATATTGGTGAATATGAAAAAGAATTACATCAATACGTTCAAGCCAACGCTAAGGAAGCTCTAGACGCGATCAGAGAAAAAGGTGCCACTAACGACGAACAGAACGCGGCGTTGAAGGAAGCAATTGGTAGTTTTACTAAAGACTTCTTGGCTACTAAAGGAGCAGCTCCGGCAGCTTCAGCAGCTAAGTCTTCTTCTGGGTCTGCAGCAGGAGCAGCGGCGTAACACTTTTTATCCTAGAAGGGAGAAGGCTTATAAATGTCTAATCTAAAAGAAATCAGGCGCCGGATTGGCTCGGTGAGTAATACGAAACAGATTACTCGAGCTATGAAACTAGTTTCTGCAGCCAAGCTTAGAAGGGCTCAGGATGCAGCAACTGGTGGACGTGATTTTTCAAAGAGACTGGATCGAATTCTTGCTGAGCTAATGAGTAGTTTGCCTGAAGATTTTTCGCATCCTCTTTTGGAAAAAAGAGAGGTTATTAAGAAGCGAAGGCTAGTTGTTGTCTCTGGAGATAGGGGTCTTTGTGGGCCTTATAATACCAACGTTCAAAAGGCAGTAATTAAGGAACTGGAAGCTTCAGAAGCTGAGAATGTAGAAGTAGACATGATTGCAATCGGTCGACGTGCTGTGTCTTCTGTTAATGCACGAGGATGGAACCTTGTGGAAGGCTATGAATCTCTCGCGACTGATCCAACGGAATGGCCAATTTCAGAGATTACAACAAGATGTGGAAATGACTTTGAAAGCGAAGACTGCGACGAAGTTATTTTGCTTTATACTCATTTTCACTCGGCAGTTAGTCAGGAAGTGACCAGAGTTAGCTTGATACCATTTGAAGGTACCCCTGTTGGAACTGAAGCAGAGGATCAGTCCAAGGACGAAGAGCCTGCGTCGCTTAATAAGACAAAATGCGATCCGGATGCGGAGTCTATTGTCTCAGAGTTAATTAATGTTCTGATTTCTTCTAAGCTTACTCAAGCTATTTTAGAATCTAGAGCTAGTGAGCATGCAGCGCGAATGACTGCGATGGATGCTGCTACAAATAACGCTTCTGATTTAATAGGAAAGCTTAAGCTTACCTATAACAGAGCACGTCAAAGTGCGATTACAACAGAACTAATTGACATTGTGGGTGGTGCAGAAGCCACCAGTGGATAGTTTTTATTATTTAAGATTTAACTAATTGGAAAAAAGTAAGCGTTAAGTGCTTACGAAAAACAGAGGTCGAAATGGCTACAGCAAGAACTGGAAAACTAGTGCAAATAATGGGTCCCGTAGTGGACATCTCATTTGAGGAAGGCTCAGGTCTTCCGGATATTGGGCACGCGTTGACAATCACTAACCCTGCGATTGATGACCAAGCTGATAACTTGGTTGTTGAAGTTAGCATTCATGTTGGCGACAACGTTGTAAGATGTGTTGCGATGGACAGCACTGATGGATTGACCAGAGGAATGGACGCTAAGGATACAGGCGCTGGAATCAAGGTGCCAGTCGGGGAAGCGACTCTGGGTAGAATCATGGACGTTGTTGGTCGACCAGTTGATGAACTTGGTCCAATCAAGAATAAGGATAGTTGGGAGATTCTCAGAGAAGCTCCAAAGTTTGAAGATCAAGCTGCTACTAAAGATTTCTTTGAGACCGGTATTAAGGTGATTGACCTGCTTGCCCCATACGTAAAAGGCGGAAAAATCGGCCTTTTTGGAGGTGCTGGTGTAGGTAAAACAGTTATTATTATGGAGCTGATTAACAACGTTGCGAAAGCGCACGGTGGTTACTCAGTATTTGCTGGAGTGGGTGAGAGAACTCGTGAAGGTAATGACCTTTGGCACGAGATGACTGAGAGTGGGGTTATCGATAAAGCAGCGCTTGTTTATGGTCAGATGAACGAGCCTCCAGGAGCCCGTTTCCGAGTTGCTTTGTCTGCTCTTACTGTTGCGGAATACTTCCGTGACCAAGAGAACAGAGACATGCTTCTTTTCGTTGATAATATCTTCCGTTTCGTTCAAGCGGGTGCTGAGGTATCAGCCCTACTTGGTCGTATGCCTTCAGCTGTTGGTTACCAGCCAACTCTAGCTACTGACGTTGGAGAATTGCAGGAAAGAATTACTTCGACTAAGTCAGGTTCAATTACTTCCGTTCAGGCAATTTACGTTCCTGCGGATGACTTGACTGACCCGGCCCCTGCTACAACGTTTACTCACTTAGACGCGACAACAGTATTGTCTAGGTCTATTGCTGAGCAGGGAATCTATCCTGCGGTTGACCCTCTTGACTCTACTTCTAGTATATTGGACCCAGCAGTTATTGGCGACGAGCACTATAAAGTAGCCCGTGAGGTTCAGCGATTGCTTCAGCGCTACAAGGATCTTCAGGATATCATTGCTATTCTGGGAATGGATGAGCTTTCTGAAGAGGATAAGCTTACGGTTGAAAGGGCTCGTAAAATTCAACGTTTCCTTTCACAGCCTTTCTTCGTAGCTGAACAGTTTACTGGAATGGAAGGTAAATACGTTAAGCTCGAAGACACAATCCGCGGTTTCCAGGAAGTAGTAGCTGGTAAGCACGACGATCTTCCTGAGCAGGCTTTTTACCTTGTTGGAACTATTGAGGATGCGAGAGCTAAGGCTGAACAATTAGCTAACGAATCTTAGAATTTTTAGAGGTTCCTAAAAGGGGCCTCTAATTTTTTAGTTTTAGAGTTATTACGAGACAGAGAGAAACCTCACCATGAGTGCAGAATTCGAACTTGAAATTCTAACCCCAGGCAAAAAACTATTTGGAGAAAAAGTCTCCGAAGCGATAGTTCCTGCTTGGGATGGTGAGACTGGTATTCTTGCCAACCATGAAAACTTTGTTGGAAAGCTAGGAACTGGCGCTCTTAAAATTGTTCAAGAAGGTAAAGATTTTTGGTACATGGTTAGTGGCGGAGTTTACGAAGTCCGTGACGGAGTTGTCTCTGTTTTAGCTCAAGTCGCTGAAGAAGCCGCTCAAGTTGATATCGAATCAGCTAAGGAAATAGACGAAAAACTTTCCTCTGAACTTCCTAAAACCAATCTTAACACAATTGCTGGTCAGAATATGACTATGGAATTGGAGAGGGCGAGGGCAAGGCTTGAAGTCTATAACCGAACCAAGTCCGTCCATTAACCCAGGCCTATTAGATTTAGGATTTTCTTCATCGCTCTGTAACGTGGGTTTCAGAAATGCTCCATTTCAGCCCCATTCTACTACGTCTTGCGCCTGCTGGGCGGGTGGTACACCTTCACTCTTCGACCAGATTTAGATATCCGCTTTAGGCTTTAATTCTTCTAAAGTCTTTGCTTTGCCCTACCTCTCCTTCTGTAAGTGAAGTTGTTGATGGTCGTATGTTGGCGCTGAGGGTATACTTGTGTTGAATAAGTTCTTTCCTAAGAGGCGGTTGAGTAATTCGATATACTCCCCCTAGTGATAGGAGGAGGATCCAGAAGATGGCTAGAAAAGAGCAATGCTAAGACTAGTAGTCATACCAGCCTATTTGGCTATATTTCACTTAAGTCTTGAATGGCTTTTTTTGGCAACAAAACCCTCATTTCTATCGAGGCTTTCTTACCTTGATCAATTCTTGGTTTATTTTAATTCTCTTGGCTTACCAATTATCACTATTGTTTTAGTTTTTACAGTTCTTGTAGCTATCACCAAGGTCTTGTTTAAAGGATTCCCAATAAATTGGAGCAAAATAGTCTGGTGTATTCCTGCTGCCGCCATATTGGCATCCTTATGGTTTCTTCTTGCTAATACGTTCACTTATAACTTGTTTGGTCAGAGCATATTAGTAGAGCAAGGACGAGGTAGACTAGTATACCTGCTTGTATTTGCTTTACTCTACACTTATTCCTTTAGTGTTTTGAATAAATTGATTAGAGAAAGTTTTTGGAAATACTATGAAAGAAAGTTACTGCTAGTTTTAGTGACTTTAGCCTTAGTATCAGTATGTTCCTGTCTCATAAGTAATCGACATTTAGAGGCTTCTTTAGACGATCTGAAGTTTGACTTGGATGCTAAAAGCGAACTACCTGATATTATTTTACTCTCTTCAGACGCTTTACTTTCATCTCATATGTCGGTTTATGGTTACGAAAGAGAGACTACACCCTTTTTAGCCAGTGATGATGACAGTTGGCTGATTTATGAAAATGCATTTTCTAACGCCAATCGCTCAGCAGGCTCAGTGCTTGCAATGCTGACTGGCCGGTCTCCACTTCACACTAAGATAATAACTTATCCTGATATTCTTCGTGGGCAAGATTCCCTCAGCCATTTTGTTGGACTGATTAGAAGTAAAGGCTATCGAACCTTAGACATAAGTATTCGTGATTACGCTGATGCAGTAGATCGAAACATGTGCCTTGGCTTTGATTACGCCACTGGACGTAAATTGGATCAAGGCCTTTACTCTATTCTAAGGAACTATCCTTCTTTACTTTGCTCAGATGAATTCTTTTTTCTTTCAAGAGTCTTTAGAAGATTAAACGAGCATTTGAAGCACACGCTTTATCTAAAAAAAGTATCACTGTCCTGGCATAGTGTGACTAAAAAAGTTGATTTTTTTGAACAAGATGTAAAAAAGATGGATCGTCTTATGGAGTTTATTGAAAGCTCTAAAAAGCCGATATTTGCCCATGTGCACCTGTTGGGAACTCATGGACCGATGTATAGCCCTAAAAGCGAAGCCTTTTCAGGTGGACGTGACCAAAGTGAAGATCGAGAAATAGATTTCTATGATGACGCGATCAGAGACTTTGACCACCATATTGAACGGCTTATTTCGAGTCTGAAAGAAATAGGTAAACTAGAACAAACCTTAATAGTTATTCACTCTGACCATGATCGACACTTTAGAGTGGGTGGTCGTATACCACTTATGTTTAGATTTCCTAGGAAAGAGTTTATTGGTCGAAAACATCTTAACGCTCAGCTGTTAGATATCGCCCCTACTATTTTAGACTATCTTGGATCGGCAGAGCTGGACTGGATAGATGGGGAGAGTCTTTTTAATACTGACCTTGAGCCTGATCGTTTGTTGGTTGGCCTATCAGATATTTACCCATTTAAGCATTACTATTCAGCAGAACCTCCCTTTTTTAATATTGACTCTATCGAGCTTATCAGATGCGATAGACAGCTCTCCTATTCGGTTGACTCGAAAGAGATTACTGAAAGGCGTATTAAGGGGCATACCAAGCCATGTGAGAGTAATCCTTGGGATCGACCCGGGCAAGCTATGCGAGACATAGAGCAGCAAATTTCTATTTTTCTAAGCTCTGACTAAAGTTCCTTTGGTCTGTTTGGCTTAATGAATATACTGAAACCAGTTTAAATTCCGTGTCTGGCAGTGCTACGCACTTTATACCCCTTTACGACAGGTACAGAAAAAGCCAGAATTTAAAGTAGACGGGGTATATACTGCGCCTCATTTAAATTTCGGTTTAGCTAGACTAAGCATGGGCGCAGTATAAAGCCGAACTTTTAGTTCTGCCAAAAGACCATAGACTCAACCTCCAAGTATGCTTTTCAAGGCCTTTAGGCCTTGTCTGATTTTACTATCATTCAGAAAAACATGGGTAGGGTATTTGAACACTCTACTGGAAAAACGCTAGTCGCGTTTTACAGAGTTTTAGACGCAGTATCTGTCTTATGGCCATGCTAGCGCATGGCCGATATACTCAACCCTGCTAAACGCATAAAGGACCAAATTTAAATCAGGTTGAGTATATAAGTTTAAAGTCTTTTACCGTTGCCAAAACTTTGGCCCCATCTGATATTGACTATATCCAGTGGTTTAATTGAGCAGTGATAAATAAGAGATAGGAACTTTTTTGAATTTAGCTTTAACTGATAGTTTTATCACGGATCTAGTTAATTCTAAGCGTTTGATTTATCGCTTTGTTCGAATTTTACTGTTCTTACTATTTGCAGCACTGGCAATAGATAACTTTCGAGCTGGGATGGATTCCCTGCAAGAAAGACATGTGTTTGGAAAAGATTTTTTGCAAGAGTACTTGCTTGCTGTTGCTACTGTTAGAGGAGAGGATCCATATCAATCAGTTTCACAATTAGAGAAAAAGTTTCTTAATATTGCAGGAGAGACCAATGTTTTTCCACATGCGACCCCTCACCCTCCCTCTTTAATTCCTTATATTCTTTGGATGGAGAAGTTTGATTACTTCACCATGGCTAGTTTTTGGATGGTAGCAGAGGTTTTAATGACTTTTACTTCTGTCTTTTTTTGTTGGAGATATCTTTCTTTGACGAAGATTAGCCCATATTCACTTTTTTCTTTCCTCGCCTTTGTTGCAGGCTCTCAAGTCTTTAGAAGTGAATTAATATCTGGCCAACTAAATTCCGTCTTATTGCTTCTTGTTACAGGAATGCTGATCTTTGAAGATAGAAAGAAAGATCTTCTAGCTGGCACTTGTTTAGGCTTATGCCTTTCAATAAAATTTTTTGGAATTGCTTTTCTCGTATTCTACTTGCTTAAGCGTAAATTTAAATTAGTTATTGTTAGCGTATTAATTTTCTTATTTAGCTTGGGAGTGAGCTCTGTTCTTATTTCAGTGGAGACAACTTTTGATTATTTTATTTCAATTGCTCCTCAAGTCTCCAAGCTTTACCAAGGAGATAGTCATAATTTTTCTCCACTAGTTCTTCCTCAAAGAATATTTGAAGGAACCCATTCGCTAGTATCTACGAAGAATAAGGCAATAGAACCGTTGGTTTTATTGCCTAGCCTAATTGAACCACTAAAATATCTTTTGGCATTATTTTTACTACTTGTCTCTTTATTACAAGCTGTCAGTGAAAAAGAGAGAAGGCTTCAAATTCCCAGCTTGATAGTTGGAAGTTTGGCGGTCTTCCCTAATCTTTGGGAGCATAGTCTCCTTGTTTTAATTCCAGTTTTATTGCCGACCTGGTCGAATAGCTCAAGAATCAAGCTAAGTGAAGTTTTAATACTAGTTCTTTTCTTTTTTGGTAACTTTGGTTTGTATTTTTATGATAAAAGTTCACTTGGTTTTTGGGAAGGCTTGGTGACTTTAATTCCAACTGCTATTCTTATAGCTGTTATCCTGAATAGATCGGAAACCTTTTTCAGAAATGAAAAAGATATTATCTCTTAGCTTGCGAGATACTTTTCTATTTTTCGCTTTTTATTTCCTCGACTTAAACAGGCTCTTTTAGGTATTCTTTGTAGTAAGGCTTAAATGCTCTATGACTGAAGACTTGTCTCTAAGCTAATGCGGTCTTATGGCAAAAAATCACTATTCACCTCAATTTTTTAGTCTTTCTGATCGTTATGAGTGAGCTTCATCTATTCAAACTAAATATCGAAAACAGAGAAACTAGTATTCAGGCAGTCTTATTGTGTTTATTCTACTTAGTCTTAAGTTTTTTCATCTTACGCGCGAAAACTGTTACCCAGGACACTTATATTCCCAAAAATCCCAGAGGACAGCTGGTTAAAACAGCTATTTCTTTTGCAGATGGCGAGGGTCTTTATCAGAAAAGATTTCAAGACTTAGATAAAGCTTTATCAACTTATACCTCAGGCCCTGGTCAGTCTTATCTCCAGAGTGAACTACCATTTAATAGTTCTCCCTCAACTTGGGAGCCAAGTTTGTATCAAGATATATTTTCTGTTTCCACTAGTGGAAAACTAACTCCGAAACATCCTTGGTTTGTTTCATTAGTAGCCAGCCCTTTTTACTCAATTGCAGGTCTTCCAGGGGTTTGGTTTTTTAACCAGCTTTTGCTAGCAGGTTTTTTTGTTTCTGGCTTTTTACTTCTTCGTGAGCACGATAAAAGTCTATTTCCTTTCATCTTTGCTTTTTCTTTCCCTTTACTTTTGTTTCAAACAGTTTTTTTTGCGAGGGCTGGACTTAGTCACGATTTGTTCGCAGCTTTTACAATTGTCTTAGCTTTTGCCGCAGTAAGAACATGCCCTTCTTTAGCGATGTTATTATTTGGAATTAGTGCTTATTGTAGAGTAACTAACTTATCTTTCTTGCCTTTTTTGTTGATTTATAATCATTTCGGAGAAAATAGATCACTAGCCTCTTTGCACCAGAAATTAAGAAGTTTCACTGTATTGTTCATTGTAGTTTTACCATTATTTCTAACCAACCTAATCATTTGGGGTTCACCGATTTCAGGGTCTTATTCCAGACTTCCAGTTTATGAACATGGAGAGAGAGTTTTTGGTCACTCAAAGAATGACCACTTTTTTGATTTTAAAATCGCGATAGATCATGGGATGTCCAGGGTCACAGAGGGGAGGGATGGTCTTTTAAGAAATTTGCCGATTTTCATTTTTACCTTTCCTTTGGCTATGCTTCTTTTTTGGCTTGGTAAAAAGCGGGATTTTTATCTCCTTTTTGGGGCGGCAGTGTTTCAAAGCTTACTTTATTTGAGCTTCAACCACTGGGAGGGTGCTGTCGGATGGCGTTTTGTTTTAGTGGCTGGAATGTTTATGGCTGTGGTACTCGGTCGATGCATTGGGGATATTTGTTCTTCTAGAGTCTGAAGCAGCACAAAATAATTGTAGGTGAAAAGTTGGTTTTCGTTTTGATTTCTTAGTATTACTTTAACATTACATTTTTATAAAATAACTCGTGAGCTTTTGGCTAAGGGTGCCGTCGGTATTACCTTCTTTGATTATTTTGTTATCAATTATAGTTAAAAACAGCCATTCCTCGTTGATAAATCAATAGAAATAAAAATCGTACCTTATGTAAATGAATAGAGGGTAAAAAATCAATTCAGTAGATCGGAGAACTATTCACTGAAGCTTGGTTTCTCCACCGCCACAATAGAATTGTGTTGAGGAGGAAAGTAGTTTTTCCTTTCAAAGACAGGCAAGTGTTTGTAGTATGTCAGTTGCTTATTTTCAAACAAAGTGAGTATTTCGGATAACTTCTCATATACTTCTGGGTTCTTTAGTTGATTTCTTTCGTGAGGATCTGAGGCTATATTGAATAAACGCTCACCTCGCCCTCTATAATTCCTAGTTAACTTGAAAGGATAGTAAATTAGAGCTGACTCATCGGTGATTGATTGATTCGTGGTATAAATCGTCCTAGCCGGCTTTGCTTGCTGATCTGCTTCTCTTAAGAGACTTTGTCCTTGATGGTTTGGATGAGGCTCAAGACCTGCAAGATGTAATATTGTAGGAGGTAAGTCTATATGCCCGACTGGGAGACTTACCGTGTGTCGAGGTTTAAAGTTGGCTGTGCTGCTAAATATTATGGGCACGTTAATTGCTTCTTCATAAAGGTAAGAAGCATGGTTTGCAATACCATGCTCGTTGAACATGCTTCCATGATCTCCAGTAATCAAAAGAATTGTATTGGAAGGCAGTGTTCGAGCGAACTTTTCTATGATTTCATCTAGGTAGTTTAAACAGTTCCAGTAACGGTTTTGCATTGTAGCTGTAAGTCTATCGGGATAGTAGACAAAGCCAGGAATTCTTGAAATTTCGGTTGGTTGAAAATTAGTTCTACTAGTTCTATTTTGATTGAATGGAAAATGAGTTGAGTACAAATATGCCATAGCAAATACAGGCTTGTTTTCTGAACCGCTCTCTTTAACGAAGTCCTGGATTAAGCTTAGCTTTTTTTCGTCAGAGCCTGCTAAGTCTTGTCTATGAGTTTCCTCAGCAGAATGCCCTTTATCCTGCCCCCTAGTTTTTTCTTCAGTTGAAATAGTAGGATCGAAATATAAATTTAATCTAGGAGAATCTGTAACTCGCCGAGTAACTTGCCACTGTTCAGCGAGAAGGGCTGAGTTATACCCAGATTCACTAAGAAGGTCGTATATCCGGGTAAAAGGATAGTCTAGCGATAAGTGGGCATCCTTTTTTATATCTTTGAGTGGATATAGACCGGTGATCAGAGTGGTAAAACTATCCCCTGTATCAGCTGCTTGAGAATATCCTTTTGGGAAAAAAAGTCCGGTTTGAGAAAGTTTATTTAGGTAGGGCATTATATCTTGCCCTTCTACCTTTTTACCTATGACGTCAGCACGTAAAGCCTCAACAACTAAAAATATAATATTAGGCCTGTTTTCAAAGGGGATTGATGGAGAGTAACTATATTCTTTGTTTGCGGGCACTAAATCTAGATTGACAGTTTGAATTTTTCGACTAGAGCTATCGTAAAGAAATTCTCCAAATAGGCTAAGGGAAGGGAGAGAGTAGTGATTTACTAAAAGTCCGAGTTGGCCAATTTGGTTGGGAGACATTCTCGACTTATTATTTTGGATAAAAATTAAATTAGTTGCTAGAAGAGTAACCAAAAGAAAAATCTTTGGTTTTAGTGAGCTGTTCTTTTTCGAAAAAAAACATGAAAAGTAGACTAGGGTAACCGCTGTTAAGGGAATGGTCAGTGCGAATAATATTTCTCTCGCAGATAAAAGATCGAGTAGTTGGCTAATATCCAGCAGAAATAAAGATAAGAATAAGTCGCTTTGATGTAGAAAGCTTCCTGAAAAATACCACTTAGCCCAACTTGCCCAACTAGTTATAAGCCAAAGGCACATAATTATAGCGGGAAAAAGACCTACTATCTTGACTAAAAAGCCTTGGGAGTCCTGTAAAAGTTTTTTTATTATAGAAGCTAGAATCGATAGAAGGAGTAGTTCAATCACTAGAGCGGTGAATACATGATTATGGCACGCAAAGTAGGCTTTGGCTTCTATGGCCAACCAGCTTGTTTCTTCTAGTTGTTGCTTTCTAAACCAGATGGATGGCAAGAGTGTTGCTGAAAATAAAACGAGATACTTTAGGTAGGTCTTAGTTCTCATAAAAGAGTTAAGGCAGATTAACTAATAATATATCAACCTAGCTTATATTTCGCTTTTCAGAGGTCTGGTTGAGGGTACAATCAATGGGTCAGCACTGCTATTAGATAACTATACTTCGTCAAAAGATGCTGCAAGTCTAAAGGACTTGGCAAGAAAAGGGTTTTTTATTGGAGAAAAGTCACTATATCACTCGTAGCGAGTTTTTCTTTATCCTATTTTATAGTTTAGGCACATTTTTCTACTTTTAAATTTTTTTTGAAGAGAAACTTTAAAACCGTCTTTCTTCAACTCTAGTGTCTCCTGGTGGTCGGATTGACTATGCTCCCAAACCAAGTGGACAGGGTAGGCTAGTGATATTTCTTTCATAAAACCCTCTTCCCTAAAATTTAGTAAATACCACTCCCACTCCAGCCGAGCTAACTCTGGCAGATAGAACAAAGACTTAGCCTCAGGTCTAACTTCAGTCAGCTCTTCTAGGTAGCTTTCAAATCGATCACCGTATTGATTTAGATCAGGCTCATCTGGGGGAAATTTATGAAAGTAGTCTGCCGCGATTTGTTTGAAGTAATCTTCTCCAACAACTTTGCAGCAGGCGGGAAAGGTATCTTTTAGCGCTCCATAAAGGTTGGAGCGAACAGTCTGGCGATAGATGCTGATTTGTTTTTGAGGAGAACGCTTTCCTCCACTGGGAAAGAGGTCTAGCACTCCTGTCTCCTCATTAAGCCTGGGAGAGACAATAGCTCCTTTAATAAGAGCTTGGATTTCAGCCAGTCGCTTCATGAAGCAGAGGCTGAGGGTTTAGTATCTGGTCTGCCTTGGAAGCTTCACAAGCGAGCACTGAAAATTCAGGAATATCGTTGTCCCACTCAATTAAAGAAGGAGTATCCCCACAATGTTCAATTGCTGCTCTGTATATCTCCCAAACATCGTCTGGAACTTCCCGACTGTGAGTGTCGAGCATATAACCATCTCGCTCTTCTCCACCAGCTAAGTGAATCTCGCCAACCCTTTCTGCTGGGATGGAGCGAATATAATCCATGGCTTTGTCTCCATGGTTATACTGGCTAACGTAGATATTGTTTACATCTAGCAAAATACCGCAGTCAGCTTTTTCAGCCACGGCAGAGATAAACTCAGCCTCAGGCATTTGAGACTCTTTAAAAGTTAAGTAACTTGAAACGTTTTCAATCAATAACTTACGTCCGAGAAAATCCTGAATTTCAGAGATTCTACCAGCAACGTGATTGATCGTCTCTTCAGTGTAGGGCAGGGGAAGTAGGTCATGAAAGTTGACCCCATGGGCAGATGTCCAGCAAAGGTGTTCTGAGACCCATGCGGGTTGGAAGCGGTCAGCTAGAGCCTTTATTTTACCAACATAGTCCCAGTTTATAGGGTCAGTTGAGCCAACTGACATACCAACGCTGTGCATGGTAATTGGATAATGAGAACGTATTTGTTCAAGGTCAGCTAGAGCTTCACCTTCCGGGCCAAAGTAATTATCAGTGAGAACTTCAAACCAGTTTATGTCTGGCTTATGCTCTAAAACGAAATCTAAGTGTTGGGGGCGCAGACCGATACCGGCTCCCGATACCGGCCTGCTTGATAATTGGTAATGAGTATTATTCTTCATTACTAAGGATTGACTAATTTACTTAGTCATATCTCCCATTATTTTGTCAGACATTTTATCGACCATGTCAGTTGTTTTATCTGCCATTTTGCCGGTCATGGCTTTAGTTTTATCAGTCATGGCAGCAGCTTTGTCGGTCATTTTATCAGCCATGCCTGCAGCAGGTTTTTCCCCTACAACTTTAGCTCCAACGATCTTGTCGCAAGCGCCTTTAGGAAGATAAAGCCATTCAGTTGGGTCGGAGTCCTTGTCAGCTTTACCAGAGCAGCTGTGACGGCCATCAGTTGAGCCACAATCGTTTTTTCCAGCCTTAGAGACACCAGCGCATTTTTCCCATGCTGTTGGAGCACCTGGAACACCAGCTTGAGCTTCACCAGCAAGAGATAAAGTAAGGGCTCCAGCAGCTGCTAGTCCTAGAAGAGTTGAGTCTTTTTTAATAGTCATTAAATTTATGCTCCAAAAGTGGTGAGTGCTTGCTATTCAGAACACCCACTTCAAATTAGCCAATATATTACTGCTTTGGACGATTACTTCGTAAGGTTAGTTAACCCGTTATAAGTTAATTTTTCAAATTTTTAAGCTCTTCAGGTGATATACTCAACCTACTTTAAATTTCGTCTTTTAAGGATGTGACCGGGTTGAGTATATTCGCCATGCGTTAGCATGGCCAAGAGACCAATACTGCGCCTGAAGCTCTCTAAAACGCGACCAGCGTTTTTCTATTAGAGTCTCCAAATACCTCGATTCTCTGGATTAGTAATTAATTTAGACAAGACCTAAAGGTCTTGAAAAGCATATTTAGAGGTTGAGTATATGGTTTTTTGGCCTCGCCTGCGCTCGGCTCTATACTGCGCCTATCCTCAATCTATCAAAACCTAAATTTCAATGAGGCGCAGTATCTTTGTTGAGCCGTACGAATCAAGGGTTTATGGCCCTAGCCTCGAACGCCTTGTAGATAATCCTTAGTCAGTTTCTCAGCAGGGGCGGCAAATATTTCCGATGTTTTTCCGGTCTCAATAAGGCAGCCAGAGCCATTTCTAACCCAGCAGACTAGTAGGTTGTCAGAGATTCTCTTGGCCTGCGCCAGGTTATGAGTGACCATTAAAACAGTATAATTGTCGCGAAGGCTCAAAATAAGTTGTTCAATTTTCTCAGATGAAACTGGGTCTAGGGCACTGCATGGTTCATCCATAAGTAGAAGCTCTGGCTTTAGGCTAAGAGTTCTAGCAATACAAAGGCGTTGTTGTTGTCCACCAGATAGATTGCAAGCTGATTGTTTCAATCTAGTTTTTACTTCATCCCACAAGCCAACATCTTTTAGCGATTGCTCCATTCTTTCATCCCTAATAGAGCTTTTGGAAACTCCATGCTCTTTAAGAGGAATATGAAAATTTTTTCTAATTGAAAAAGGAAAAGGAGCTGGTCTTTGGAATACCATGCCAATCTTTCGCCTTAGTTCTATCAAATCGCATGATGGAGATAGGATATCTGTATTGCCAAAACTAAGTTCACCCCTGAGTTTCGAGCCGGGGATTAAGTCTACCAAGCGATTTACTGAGTTTAAGAAACTAGTTTTTCCGCAACCAGAGGGCCCAACCAATGCAGTAATCTTACAAGGTTCAATCTCAATGTTTACATTGTCGTAAGCTTTGAAGTCTCCATAGTGAAGGCTTAGGTTTTTAGCTTTTAAGGAAGCACAAACACTACCTGGTCTTTCAGAACAGTCAGAAACCTTAGTTAAAGCACTACCGTTATTTGAATAGTCTTTTTTTAGTTTTACTTGTCCCGACACATCAGCCTCTATGTTTTAGCACCCAGGACTTTTCTGGTTAGAAAAGTGGAAGTTAAGTTTATTACAATTAATGCGACTACTAGAACCACAGCTGTGCGGTAGGCATTTTGATTACCACCAGGTACGTTCATAGCTAAATCGAAAATATGGACTGACATGCTTCTACCAGAGTCCATTACAGACTCAGGCATTCTCAATAAGTAGCCGCTGGTAAAAAGTAAGGCGGCAGTTTCTGATAAGGCCCTTCCGATACCCAGGACCAGCCCAGCTGAAATAGTATTTGTTGAAAGAGGTAGAATTATTCTTCGTACTTGAGCTGTTCTTGAAAGTCCTAGTGAAGCACCAGTCAGTTTAAATTGACGATAGTTTTCGGATATTCCTTCTTCAAAAATTCTAATTAAAAAAGGTAAAACCATGAAAGCTAGAGTTAAACCACCTGCCAGTATCGAAAAGCCAAATCCTAAGTATATAACAAAAAAAGAGTAACCAAAGAGTCCAAAAACAATAGAGGGAGTTGCAGCCAAGGTATCCAAAGCAGTCGAAATTAGGTTGTGCACTAAAGGATTTTTTTCAGAGAAAACAGCCAGAAATACAGCCGTAGCAATTGAAAGTGGGACTGATACCCCAAGGCAAATGGATAGGATTAGAAATGATGAATTAATTACTTCAAGAATTCCTCCAGCTCTACCTGCTTCACTTGAAACAGTTGTCAGAAACTCAAAGCTTAAAGCTCCTGATTGGTAAATTAAACTAGATAGTATTAGAAAAAATATGCCGCAGAAAAATAAAGCAGAGATAAAAGATAGGCCTTTCAGGATATATTCAGATTTAAAGCTCATCTGACTGGCTCCTCTTGAGTTTTTAAAAATAACCGGCCAGTGATGAAAACAGTTAAAACACTAAGGAGCAGTAAAAACCCTGATAAGAAAAGAGCACTTTGATGGCTGCCATAGGCGTAACCCATTTCCAGTGCAATATTCCCTGTTAACGTTCTTACGGGGTCAAGCATACTTTCGGGCATTTGAACTACGTTCCCGCACACCATGACCACCACCATTGTTTCACCCATTGCTCGAGCAAGGGCTAGGACCAAACCAGTGGAGATTCCTCGAGATGCTAATGGAGTGGCAATTTCCAGAATAAATCTAGCCTTTCCAATTCCTAGGCCTTTCGATGTCACTCTAAGTTCTGAGTTTAGATTCTGATAAGCTGAAACGGTGCTTACAACGATGGTAGGTATGATCATTATTGCCAGAACAATCGCCCCAGCAAGAACGCTGAGACCTGGAGCCCTAATATTTAAAAGCAATGGAACTAAAACGACTAAGCCCCATAGACCAAGAACGACAGAAGGTAAGCCAGCTACAATTTCTGTAACCCGATGAAGAAAAAGTCGAGAAACTCCTTTGCAAAAAAAGTGAATATAGACTGCAGTAAACCAGCCTATAGGAGCTGCAATAATAAGAGCTAGGATTGCCACAGTGACTGTAGCTATTATCATCTCTAACAATCCAAACTGTCCTTCAGCTAAATTTAATTCGGGAGCCCAAGTTGAATCTGAAAAAAACCTAGAGCCGCCAATTTGGCTTAAAGCCATGGAAGACTCTTTAAGTAGGAAATAAAAGATAAAGAAAATTACAAGGACTGAAAGGCTTGAAGCAAAGCCGAGTAGCGTTTTTGTGAAACTATCTTTTGAGCTGGCTGACAAAATACTTCCTGAACTTAGAATAGGCACCTGACTCTATTGTGGAGCAACAAAAGCCATTCCTTCGACTAAGTCTTTAACTTGGCTCGAAACCGCAAACTGAACAAATTCTTTTGAAGATGGTGAAAGCTCCTTTTTTGTTATTAAAACCAAAGGTCTAATGATTGGAAAGGAGCCGTTTTTTACATTTTCGGCAGTGGCTGCAACCCCAGATAGGGGCAAGGCTCTTATCTTAGAACTTCTTTTCTGTTCGAATTCAGTAGTTCCGATTGAAAGGTAAACCAGGGCACCTTGATTCCCCTCCAATAGTTTTACGCACTGTTGGTTTTCACCAGCTACTACGTCAGGCTTATAGGCAGCAGCCTTTATACCAAGGTAATCTTTTACTAGCTCTTTTTCAGAGCGACCTTTGGCTCGGTCAATAACTGTGATCTCAAGGTCTTGGCCACCAAGTTCTTTCCAGTTTGAAATTTTTCCGCTGTAGATATTGGCAAGCTGAGCTTGAGATAATTCTTTGACTGGGTTTTTACTGTTAACGACAAACGCTACACCATCCAAGGCCACTGTATGACTTTTGACGATGGCCTCTTCTTCAGGAAATAAGGCTCTGGAGGACATTCCCACATCAGAGAGTCCTTTTATTACATCGGTGATTCCTTTCGAAGAGCCTCCGGTTTGGACATCCACTCGCAGAGAGGAGTCAGACTCTTCTAGCCTTTTAGCTATTTCTGCGGCCAAGGGTGCTAATGTGCTTGAGCCAGATACTGAGACCTTGGTGCTTTCAGCTTGAGCCGCAAAAGGTAACAGAAATAAAGAGCTTAAGATTAAAGAGAAAAATGAGATTGTTTTAACTTTCTTCATAAAAGCCTGCTTTCGGTATTGAAAATAAATTTGCAAGATTAGCTACGACGACCGCCGCTAAATGTTACAGTAAATCCGTAATAATGGAAAAATTCAACCTTGAAACAGGCTTAAATTATAGTATTTAGGCTTTTAGAGGGGGGCGCCAAGGAAAGATTAAACTTAAGATTCTTCGTCTTCAGGAGACTCTTGTTCTTTCACGATTTTGTCGTATTTTCTGCGCTTATAAATAACAAAGAGAACTACGCATACGCATATTCCAATAATGTAGATTTGAAGGAACCAGAGGAAGCTATATTTCTCAGATGGAAAAGCCTCCTTCAAGCCAATCAGTACTAACATGAATACAGCCCACCAAGCACCGAGATGAGGCTCATTTTCTTTTGGGTTTTGATAATCTATGTCTGATCTTTTACGAGACAAAACGGGTACCTTGAAAATTAGTTGTCTTAGTTTACTTAGCTTTTTTTAGCCACAGCCTTAACTACTGCTTTACCATTCTTCATAACAATTTTGTAGCTTAGTTTTTTTACCCCCTTTTTTTTCAGGGCCTGAGCTTGATTCACCAAACTTTTCTTAAATGAGCCGTAGTTCAGGTCTCCGGCGTTACCACCAGATTTTTTGATAGCTTTTTCATAACTATCAAAAAGCTGCTGAAAGCCCTTTTCTGCAGCGCCTGCCTGAGTATTGGCTTTGGCGGCCTCTGCCAGCTCCTTTTCCCGTAATTCAGCCTTGAAAACATCTCTTTGGTATCGTCCCTCTTCCCTGGCTTTTAAAGTTCTAACCCAATAAGTTTCATAGGTTTGTAGGCGCGTAACAAGTTGGCGCAGCCTGAAGGTATGGGATGAGTGTTTAAAGGGGGCTGCAAGTAGAGCTCTCTTCATTTTTGTTACTTCTTTGTGCTCTTTGTCTGGAGCTATAGTAATTATGTCGATGAAGTATTGCTCATAAATTATGCGCAACTCCTCAACCCGCCTTTCAAAAAGATCGATTTGGAGATCCAGTTTTCGCCTGTTCTCAGCACCTGATCTCAGACCTTTTGGCTCTGCCCTTTTTTTCTTCTTGTCGGTCTCGCCTTTCTTGGCCATCAGGTGTGTCCAGCTTTACAATTATTGTTTTCAGCAATCAAAGAAACGAGGGGTTTTGCTTCGCTAGTCAAAAACAAAGCTTCTCCTCAGATAAATTATGATGAGATTGCTCTAGCTTTCGGTCTGTACTTTTTTCTAGGAATTCAGGCTGGAGGCCCTACCATCTTTATTGGTCGTAATAGGGGAATCTTAAAGAACATGTTTTAGGCTTGATTTAGGTAAGTTTTTAGTTAAGAGCCAGAGGAACGAGTTGTGAATTAGGATATAGTTCAATAACTACAGGGGGTTAATTGCAACAGTGAAAGAAATTCAAATTTTGCAGTTTTTTGACTAATTCATTGATTGATTGTAAACAGGCGACGGGCAATCTGTGGAGTATTCATTCAACAGTTGATGGCCCCTAAGTTTAATTGTTTAACGGATTAGGCCTTTCAATGGCCTGTCAGCGTTTAGATCACCTAATTATGAAGATTCAAGCTATAGTTCTGGCTGCGGGTATGGGAACCAGAATGAAATCCTCCCTACCAAAAGTTCTGCATAGAGTTTGTGGGCAGTCGCTTGTTGAAAGAACGATTCGAGCCCTTAATGAAGCGGGCGTTGCAAAAACCACCGTTGTGGTCGGCTCTGGGCGTGAGCAAGTTGAACAGGAGCTTTCCAAAATTGGTATCGACGGAGTAGACACCGCTGTTCAGAAGTCTCAGAATGGAACTGGTGATGCTGCTAAAGCCGCCCTTCCAAACCTTACGGAGGAAATAGCTGCAATCCTTCCTGGGGACATCCCTCTTCTTTCGGCTGACGTTTTGAAAACAGCTGTAGATTCGATTAAGCCTGAAACCCCGCTTTTGTTTGTGAGCTTCAAAGCTGAAAACCCCAAGGGTTTTGGAAGAGTTATTCGGGATAGCAATGGTTCAGTGGTGTCAATTTGTGAAGAGAAAGACTGTAACGATGAGCAGCGAAAAATAGATGAGGTTAACGCAGGAATTTATTTTTGCTCTAAGAGTTTTCTGGAAGAGTCACTTAATTCACTAAATACTGACAATGCTCAAGGAGAATACTACCTAACCGATATAGTTAGTTATGCCTGTGAAAAGGGCCTAGCTGTAGAGGCTATTTGTGTAGAACCAGCCATAGCTCTTCAGGGGGCTAACTCTAGAAAAGACTTAAGTGCCCTAGAAATAGTGAGGCGTAGCCAAATAGCTGAAACGCTGATGGATAATGGGGTAACACTGGAAGACCCAGCTCAGACTTATGTAGATGAAGGCGTAAAAGTTGGTAAAGACAGTTGGCTTGGTGCTGGAACTCGCCTTAAAGGTAATACAGTTTTGGCAGACAATGTGGTGGTTGAGGGAAACTCAATCATAGAAAATTGCACAATTGGGTCCGGTAGCCACATCAAAATTTCATCAAGTCTTGAAGATTCAGAAGTCGGCAAGAACACGGCTATTGGTCCCTGTGCTCACTTGAGGCCAGGAAGTAAGATCGGCAACAACTGTAAGGTTGGAAACTTTGTGGAAACTAAAAAGTCAGTTTTGCATGATGGTGTAAAAGCTGGACATCTTAGTTACCTTGGAGATGCTGAAATTTTTCCTGAAGCTAACATAGGTGCTGGGACAATAACTTGTAACTATGACGGAACGAATAAGCACAAGACTCAGATTGGTGAGAAAGCTTTTATTGGCAGCAATACCTGTTTGGTTGCTCCAGTTGAAGTTGGAGACAATGCCTATATAGGTGCTGGTTCTACCATTACTAAGAAAGTACCTGATCGTGCTCTTGGCCTAGGAAGGTCAAGACAAACGAACAAGGAAGGTTGGAACAAGGATTAGAGTTTTAAATCTGTATTACTGAAAGAATAAGGAAAACTGAAAAGTGTGTGGAATAGTTGGATACCTAGGACCTAAAAAAGCAGTACCTATTTTGGTTAATGGCCTCGAGAAACTTGAGTATAGGGGTTATGACTCTTCAGGGGTTGCTACTATTGGCACAGGAAGCTTTGAAGTTTTTCGAAGCGAAGGGAAACTTGAAAACCTTAAGAATGTTCTTCGTGAGAACGAGAAGCTTAACGGAGAGGTTGGTGAGGATGCTGGTGTAACAACAATTGGCATCGGACACACCCGCTGGGCAACTCATGGTAAGCCTTCAGAGACAAATGCTCATCCACACGTTGCTGGAGATATTTGCGTCGTTCATAACGGTATTATCGAAAATTTTAGTATTCTTCGTGAAAAACTAGAAAAGGAAGGCTGTTCAATAGTCTCTGAGACTGACTCTGAAATTGCAGCTCACCTAATCAACGCTCACCTGCAGGAAAAGGGAGACCTTTTCCAAGCTGTTAAAGCTGCCATTGCTGAGCTGGAAGGAAGTTACGCTCTGGTAGTGATGTCCCTTAAGGATCCTAACAAGCTAATCGTTGCCAAGAATGCTACTCCGGTAATTCTTGGAGTCTCCGAAGGAGAGGCTTATGTTGCCAGTGATATTCCAGCGATTCTTGATTACACGCGTAAAGTGATAATCCTTGAAGACGGAGATCTCGCTGAAGTTACTTTGGATGATATTAAAGTTGAGTTCAATGGCACAGAGACCAAGAGAGAAGTTACCAATATCTCTTGGGATCCGATTACTGCTGAGAAAGGTGGCTTTAAGCATTTCATGCTTAAAGAAATATACGAGCAGCCACAGACAGTAGCCGAGACTTTTGGAGGTCGAATTGACAAGCATACAGGGAAAGTTACCCTGACAGATGTCAATATTAGCGACGAAGACTTTAAGAAAATCAACCGAATCTCCGCTGTGGCTTGCGGAACTGCCTGGCATGCAGCTTTGGTAATGAAGTTCTATATTGAGAAGTACGCCGGTATTCCTGTCGAAGTTGATTACGGCTCAGAGTATCGCTATCGACCACAGTTAGGTGACGAAAACACTTTGTTTATCGCAGTTAGTCAATCTGGCGAAACAGCTGACACTCTTGGTTCTTTGAATTTAGCGAATGAGTCGGGGTGTAAAACACTAGCTATCTGTAATGTTGTTTCCTCTTCAATCGCTAGAAAGGCTGGAAATGTTTTATACACTCATGCCGGTCCTGAAATCAGTGTAGCTTCGACTAAAGCTTTTACAGCTCAGGTTACAGCAGCTTTTGTCCTGGCGCTTAGAATGGGACAGGCCAGAGGCACGATTACTGAAGAAGAGTCCAAGCAGGCTATTGAAGAGCTGGTTCATTTACCTGCGCACATTACCAAGGCGATTGAGTTCGATAAGGAGCTTGAGAAAGTTGGTAGAAAATACGGAAAAGCTGAGCATTTCATGTTCCTCGGAAGAGGGTCACTTTATCCTATCGCCCTTGAAGGAGCTTTGAAGCTTAAGGAAATTTCGTATCTTCACGCAGAGGGATACCCTGCGGGAGAGATGAAACATGGACCAATTTCTCTTATCACTGAGGAAACTCCTGTTTTGGTTGTATTTGGACATGACGGAGTTAACTATGAGAAGGCAATGTCTAACCTTAAAGAAGTAGAGTCTCGTGGTGGAAGAATTATTGCTATTACGGACTATGCTGAGCCAGTGCTCAAAGACCTTGCATGGGAAACTATCGAAGTTGGAAAAGTTCCAGCTTCAATGCTACCTATCGTGTTGACTATACCTCTTCAGCTTTTTGCCTACCATGTCGCAGTCTATAAAGGGACAGATGTGGATCAACCAAGAAACTTGGCTAAAAGCGTAACAGTAGAATAGAGCTTTAGAAGTGTCAGAAAATACAAAGAAAAAACCGGTGACTAACATCATTCCTCTCCGTGACAGTGGAGATAGAAACGTCAAGAATGTAAGCCCGATCGGAATGAGAGTTTTGGTTCGCTTGCAAAAAGACGACAACCAAACTGATGCCGGACTATACCTCCCCGAGGGTGCTAAAGAAGAGCAGGCAGAGTCTATTCTTGCTGAAGTAGTCGAAGTTGCTTCGGCTGTGGACGAAGACACTGATGAAGAAGCTAATATCAGTGGTATTCCGATGGGAGCTACTGTGCTTATCGCCAAGGATGCTGGAGTTAGTGTGCCTTGGGATGATGCTTTGCGGATTGTAGATACGGGTGAAGTATTAGCCCTAGTCGAAGAATTCCACCTCTCCTAAGGCGCAAGCTTCGGCTTTCTCTTCGTTTCCTTCAAACCCTTCGTCAGTGGAGACGTGCACTAGTACGTCTCCCTCCTCAAGGTTTGAGAGCCTCGATAAGCACAAACTAAAAGGCTTAAGCTTGATTGGTTAATTTAAAGCTTCCCAACCAATCTGCCAGTTTTCCTTTCTCATCCATTCGAGCGAAGTTCTAATATCGTTTGGATATAAGCCAGGTGTGAGACTGATCGGAACGCTTGAGTCTCGTTTTTCTAGAGTCTTTAGCCATGTTTTGTTTTCGATCCCCTTGGAAGTGAAATCCTGATAACTGCTAACTAAAGTTAACTGCATAAAGAAATAGAAACAGCAGAAGATTTGCGCAGACCAATAAACTGCAGGTTTGTTCAGATGCTTAGCAAATAGAGCGAGCAACGGTATGATAAAAATACATAAGCCCGGCAGAGCAGTATATTGATACCTTAAGGTTAAAGAGTTGTGATATCCCCAAGCTGACCGTCCGTAAGTGAGAAGCAGAAAAGCAGCAATCATCCAGATTTGACCAGTGAACCAGAGCGAGAGTGAGCTGTCACCCGGGCGATACCTTCTAATTAGAATCAACAACGAACCGAGTGAGATATATACTCCTAGGTAAAAGAATAGATTCTCTGGATCTTTAAAATTACTAGTTGGGTTAAGGAGAGGGGTGTCTTTGGCTGTATCAAAAAACTCTCTTGAATCACCATATAAAAGGCCTGGATAGAGACCAAGGCCTCTAACAACAGTTCCTAGTTGAGTTCCATAAACCAGATACTTTGCTACTTGTTTATTGGATTGAATTGGTGCAACTACGCCTAAGCCATGACCTTCTGAGCTGCTTTGAGTACCTACGTAAAGACCAACTGGGATAAGCATGGCTAAAGAAGAAGCAATAGCCAGATTCTTTATTTCCCTAGTGAGAACTCTACCTGCATGAAGATATTCTCTCAGGGCAATGCAAAAAATAAACAGGATAACGATGAAGCCGTTACCAAAACATAGTGGTGCCAGGGCAGAGGATGTCATAGACCAAACAAGATTTTTCCCTCTACCAGTTTGGGTGTATTCCAAGCCATGAAGTACAGCTAAAAAAGTGAATGTAGCTGAAATAAGTAGACATTGCTCGAACGCCCAGTGCAGAGCTTCTGAGTGAAGGGCACTGAGAAGAAATAGAAAGGCAATGGTTCTTGAGACCTGTTCAATTTGTTTAAAATTTCTACCTAATATCCTTAGTATTTTAAGTAGTAAAACAGAGTTTAGGGCATGGATGGCCGAAGAAATATATAGAAAGAAACAGTAGTCATCTCCAAACAACTTGAGTTGAAAAAAGTAACTTAGAAAAGAAATTGGGATGAAGTGTTCGTTGTGTCCAATAAAAGCAGCGCTGATACCGTCGTTTTTAAATCTTTCGATGAGGTGCCATTCATCCCAGAAAAAGAAAAGAGAAGCTTTGTAAAACACGAGTACTGAGAAGCAATAAAAGAGCAAAGTCATTGCGGTATCGGAAATTTTCTCTTTGAGAAAAAATCTTAGCCAGACAGCTAGAGTTAGCGAAGCGCAAAGCGCAGTCCAGGACCTTGAAGAAGCTAGATCTAGATTCGTAGCCGAGAGATAGGCTGAGTCGTGAGAGAGAAAAGATAAAAGCCCTAGTATGGCAAAAGAAATTAAAGTTAGAAGTCTGAAGATAAGAGAGTTAGACATTAACAGGGAAGCTTGCAAAGTCAGGGTTACGAAGTTGGGCTACTATAGTCTTTACTTTCAGAGAGAGCAAAGAGATACCTTTGGAACTCGACTGTGGATCTAAGGGTTAGGGAATTAGGTAGCCCAAGTTTTGCATTACCTCTCTGGAGCCTGTGCAAAGTGGCCAATCATTAGGAAATCCTCCGTGTTGGATTACTCGGATTTGGGCATCAGAAGATTGTTGGTAGAACCAATATCCTCCAGCGGGTCGATAGACGGCTAAGTCCAAAGTTCCATCTCCATCAAAGTCACCTCTGATTGGAAAATCGCCTGGCAGGCCGAATTGAGTAACTTGGAGGGAGTTCAGGCAATCAAAATTTGTTTGAGAAGGGCAAACAAACCAATGCCCGCTGGATGGTCTGTATACAACGAGATCTGATACACCATCTCCAGTATAGTCCCCAACCATAGGTGAATCTCCTGGTAAGCCAAACTGTCGATAGAGGACATCTTCAGGGGCCGTGCTGTTGTTCTTAGAAGATTGTAGAATCCACCAGAAACCATCACTAGGTCTCCAAACTGCTAGGTCGTCTCGATTGTCGCCATCAAAGTCGGAGGGAACAGGAATATCACCATTAAGTCCCCAGCTAAGTCCAATAGCCCCTTCAGCGCTTCTTATGCTCCAAAACTCTCCGCTGCTTGGTCTAAATACCGTGGGATCGTCAACGCTATCACCATCTAGGTCTGTGACAATCGGAACATCTCCCAAGACTCCCCAGCCTTGCACCCTTTGTTCTTCAAGGCCTGATAAGTTGGCAACGAAGGAAGTAAAGGGATCCACTCTACCTCGAAATATTAAGGGGTCAGTGAGCTGATCGCCGTTTAAATCAGCACCAATAAAAATATCCAGGTTAGCGAATCCATAAGGAAAAGAACTAACTGAATCGATCGAACTGTTTCTAATAAACCAATGGGCTTCTTGAAAATCTCCACCGCCTCTTACTACGGCAATGTCAGTTTTTAGGTCACCATCAAAATCACAAGGAGCACGAGGAGCTATTTCAGGAGCTGGGGGCAAGGCAATTGCTCGAACCTCAACCTCAACGTCTGAATAAAAGTAGCTGGTATTTACCCCATCTCCAATTACGGCGTAAATATAGTAGTCACCTTCAGGAACCTCTTCCGCGTTCCACTGGAAACTAGAAGCTCCATTTGATAGCCCTTCGATAGAGCCAATTGAGACCCCGTTAAAACCTTCTCTGTCAGTGTCGTAGAAAAATTCTACTTCCATTGTTTGAGACTCTGGATCATTTAGTTCGAAAGTAATTTGATAAGACCTGTCTTCAGAAGTGATGTTTTCTGCATAGAGGCCAGCCCAGTCGATTGCGAATGGAGTAATATCTCCAGCTTCTAAGGGGTCAAAACGAACCAAATCGATGCTTTCCATCTGAGTCCAAGGGATTCCTGATTCAAAAGACTCTGGATCCCAAAGATCGATGCAAAAATCCACAAAACCATTTTCGTAGTCAGGAAAAGTTTGAGAGCGTTCGATAAGCTCATGAGCTTTAGTACTACCAAGTTGTCCATTGCTACGATTCAACCAAACTAAACGAGCTACCCAACCTGCTCGATTCAATTCAACAGGGTCGCCGTCCCTTACTAATTCGACCGGATCGACCTGCATGCTGTAACAGAAATATCGATACTTATTTGGGTCAATTGGTTTATCAGTTGGAACTGAAAAATGGACTTGAGTATCGACAGTGCCGAGGTCTCTATCAAAATCAGTTTTAGCCTGAAAAGTTCCATTTTCAATTTTAGGATCATGAAACCCTCGAAAGAGAGAGTCTTGTAAACTACCATCAGGGTTAAACACATTAACTAGGTCGCTGAAGCTACTCATGTCCCAAGGATCACCTCGCTCTGAGTTAGCGTATTCTTCGCCACCCATTCTTGAAGGTGATTTGAATTTAATGGTGGGCTTTCCGTTGATTACTATCGGTCCAATATAATTACTTTGTGAAATAGTACTTGGACCTTCAAAACTGTCGTTTTCAAGTTGAGCGTAAAAATAGTAACTGCCCGGAGGAAGAATACCAGACTTTATCGAGAAGTCCCCGCTACCAGTAATTAAGCCTCTCTGGATTATATCTCCATCATAGCCTGAGGAGTTTTGGTCCACGTAAATTACAACATTGTTTCCTGTGGAGTTAGGTAACTCTCCAGTGGTAGACCAGCTTAGGTTTATTGAAGGAGAAGTGTTTGGATCTATAATTCTAAACCAGTCGTAAGCTATTGAACCGCCTGCGGGCTGAATTAAGGTTGTAAAAAGAGAAAGCCCTCTAACTTCCCCAGCCCAAGGGTGATCAAGTGGAGCTGAGGCTTTCAAGTCATTGGTCTTAATACTGAGAGTGTTGGGAGAGTTAGGAAAGAATGTATTTAATCCAGTGAGTTGAAAACCATCAAAAAATTCACTTCCCAAAAAGGCAAAGCTATTATCGAGGGACCATAGAACAGCGTATTGACTAGGATTTGAGGTAGAATTTCTAAAAGACAGTAGGCTATATTTGTCGGCGTTTAGAGGGAGATGGGCCCCAAGGCGACCGCAATTTTCTCTGTAGGCTAGTTGAGAGCCTAAGGTTGGTACCGGCATTATACCAACAATCGGTTGTCCAATTTCTGGGTGAGTTCCATTCCAAATGCCGGCGGAGATAGTTTCCGGTTCGAAGTGCCAACCGTCGAAACCAATATCACAGGTATCGTTAAAATTTTTCCCTTGGCCCCAGACATCAGTAAAAAAATCTTCAGCATCAGGCAGTTCAAGATTGGAGGGGCCTGATAGTGCAATCGACTGTGCCAATGAGAGGCGTGGGAGCGTTATTGAGAATAGAAGGGCAAATACAGCAAAAATCGAGAGTCTGATCGTAGAGAAGCCTTCGATCTTTAGTTTTCTTTGCGGTAATTTGGGAGCTTCATGGTTGAGCACTGGTCTGCTAATGTCGGATACTGTTTATAAAAAATTGCAAAAGGGGTTTAACAGGCCATTTCCCTTGAAAAATAGCCAGATCTACAGCAAAATACTAAGTCCGTCTATTGGTAATTTGTAGTTGTTCGTTTTTAGCAAACTGGCTCAGGGTTAGTTTTTTGTTTTAACATCTTACTGTGGTTACCAACATCTTTTCTTGGAAAGAGCGATTTTGATCGAAACTATACTGCTATCGAGCCTAATTTATCTTCTGGTGACCCTTTTTCCTTTGTCCCTGGGTCATTGCTTGTTCGGAAAAATTGTCCCAGGCAGCGCTGGCCTAAAGATATCGCTGGAATTTTGTTTAGGGGTCTTTTCTTTGTGTCTTCTAACGACTGTCCTTACCTTATCCGGTTTGGAGCATGCATCAATTCGGATTTTGCTTATCCTCCTTATGGGCCTTTCCTTTTTTCTGAGTTTTTCAGGGGATAGGTTTTTGGCGGACTGTAGGAAAGGTCACTTGGCCGGCTATCTGCTTGGATTACTTTCTACTTTAATATTTTCTCTTTATCTCTGTTTCCCAAATGGCCTTGTAGGGGAAGCGTTGGTTGATACATCGATGATGATTACGGGACTGCCAGTGGATCTAATCATTCCATATAATTTTTCAAGAATCATGCTTGAGGGAATTGATCCCAATAGCGTTGATATAGTTCCCGGATGGGGTGCGGGAGATAGAGGGCCCATCGCTGCCATATTGAACAGCGCGGTTTTCTATATGGCTGGTCTAAAAGAGAGTGCAAACTGGATGGGCTCCAGCCAAGGCCTGTTCTTTCTGTACCAAACTCTGGTTATTGCTCTAAACTCTCTTGGCTTAGTAGTAGTTTGGTTTTTTACTTATGAACGCTATGGCTCTCGCGCTGCGGCCTACGCTTCTGTAGCTCTACTAAGCTGTTACTTTGTCGCCCTTAATATGATGTTCGCTTGGCCAAAGTTTTTTATGGCAGCAATTCTGATTGCTTCTTTGTGGTTGTGGTTTGAGCATAAGCGGTGGTTTCTTTCAGGGTTAATTGCTGGTCTTGCGATGTTAAGTCACGACTCCGCAATCTTCACCATTGCAGCTTTCGGAGCTTTTGCCTTTGCTTTAAAAGTTTATGAAGTTTTAAAAATAAAGAACGTGCCGCTGTTTGGTGCGATACGTGACTTAGCAATTTACCCTATAGGCTTTTGTTTTGCACTTTCTCCATGGCTAATTGCCAAAGCAGTTTTCTTCAAGAGTTCTCCTCGTCTGCTTTATATGCACCTTTTCTGTTATACGGACGAGAATTTAGAGGGAGTGACTCTATCGTCCCTGGCTAGAGACTATTTCCAGGAAAATGGTTTACTAGGGGCTCTCAAGATCAGGCTTGATAATATGGTTTACCCTTTTGACTACAGGCCTGTCTTTGAGGCTGTTTCTGAAAGTGGAAGCGGTCTTTACAGTTTTATTGGATATATTTCACCTTACCAATTTCTACAGGCGGGTGTTTCATTCGGCCCTTTTTTGCTGCTGCTTTTTGTTTTATCGATTTTTCAACAATGGCAAGGTCGGGACCTTCAGCTGCTAATGCTCAATCTGGTTGCTTTTTTGTCCCTTTTCTTTGTTTCATTAATTTCGGGCTGTTCAGGTAACACAGTTAGCCATATCTGGGCCTATCCAGCCTTCTTAACATTTGCTATTGCCTTGGGCAGTCTGCTCAAAGATGGAAATGGAATAATACAGCTTTTATTCTCTCTTGGGGTGGGTATTAACGGAGCTATTGCCTATATCTATTTATTTTACCGCTCTGGTACTAAACCTTTTCTTCATGGTTCATATCAATGGTACGCAGGGTTGATTGGACTTGCTGTGCTGATCCTTATTTTATTGGTATGGGGAGCAGTAGATGAAAATAAATTCACAAACGTAGGGACGTGCAAGAAAAATCGAGACTGATAACTTTGATTTTGCAGAGTTGGGTGGACAAATGCTAGTCGCATTTGTAGTCTTGTGTGAATTTATACTTGTCTTCTGGCCTGATTTTACAAGTAAAATCAGGCTGGCGGGTATTCGGTGCTTTCCCTGTTCATAATGAATACCGTGATTCGTTGCAGCAGCTTTAAATTCCCTCTCTCTTTGATCCTATCAGTATTACTGGTCGTAGCACTGATATTGCCTCTTAGTTTTCGTCTAGTTGATGACAATAAGCATCCTCAGCCAGGTCACTCGAGGCTTGCTGATTTAGAAGATTTGCAAGATTTAAAGACTAAAATTCAAATACATTCGGTTTCATCTAGTGGTGATAGGCTTGTTGGAGTTTTGGAGGAAGAAAACCGCAAACCAGTTTTGCTTGAAGCCTCTGGAGCTCAGACTCTTGCTGACCGGAGTTTTGACGTTAGGGGTAGAATTGCTACCGATGGAAACGTTAATAGAATAGCTTTTTTTAATTCTCTTGATGCTGAAAATAGTGAACTAGTTGTTTGGGAAGCCGGCTTTGGAGTTCAAACTATTTCTGAAGCTAAATTTACTTCAGGATGGAATTTGGATTTCTCCGAATCAGGTCGAGAACTTAGAATTTGGAAAACTGATTCTAAAGCTGAATTAAATGGAGGAAAGTTTGGCGAGCTAGGATCTTCTCTAGCTTATAAAGTTATTCTCAAAAGAGGGGGGACTCAAAATTCACACAAGTCTCGTGTTGAAGATTCAGACTGGAAATTAGCAGTTGATATTTTACCTTTGACCTTCGCTAAAGAATCTACAAGTACAGCCGGTGAAAAACTTAAAGATTCCTTTTCTTGGCATGGTGAATTTGCAAGCAAGGCAGGCGAGATAGCGAGCAACACTTTTGTTAAAGATGATGTGGATGGAGATCGCATTTCGGATTTAGTTCTATTTGGGCCAGGTGATCAACTTCCCTATTGGCAAGCTATTATGCTTGGCGGATTTGATGGTTCTTCAAAAAAAGTAGCAGGTAAAAAGGGAAGAAGAGGCACTTGGCGGTTGGGAAAGAATTCTGCCGTACCACTTTCGGCTGATTTTGATGGAGATGGTTTTTTAGATATTGCCACCTACTTACCTCAGAACAATGTCTTGTCTGAAGGGGACTCTTCAAATTGGGAAGTATATTTTAGCTCAGGAAAAAGATTAGCTAATCAGCCATTATGGCCGCAGTCTAAGAAGTTACTTTATGGTTTCGGAGATATGCTCGCTGTCACGGGAGACTTTGATGGCGATAAAATTTCCGATATTGGTTTGTATCAAGTGAACACTGGAGACTGGCGTATTCTTTACGCCAGTGGACGTTTTAATCTTTTTAAGGGTGTTCAGGGAGACGCTAGTTTTGGGAAAGAGCTAGTTTTTTCACCCGGGGGAATTCCAATAGTTGGCGATTATAACGGCGATGGTTTTACAGACCTGGCCACTTACCTTAGAGCTGCAAACGGCGATGGAGTTTGGGATCTAAAGTTTCTTGGTCCCGATAAGCCAAGAGGAAGAAGAAGTATTCTTTTTGGAAAAAAGGGAGACGTGCCAGTTCCAGGTGATTTTAACTGTAATGGTAAAACTGACCTAGTGGTTTTCAGGGAAAGTAGCTTTGAGTGGGTTTTTCGCTTTGGAGCAAACAAGGTCAAAACCTTAAAGTGGAAGCCTGAGGAGATTGATGATGAGAAAGTTTACCCACTTACTGCCGATTATGACGGGGATGGTTGTAGCGATTTAGCTTACTTTGTCCTTAGGGAGGGCTTGCCAGGAAAGTGGTTCATTTTACCATCAGGTTTTTCTGAGAAAGCATTGAAGGAGACCTATCCGCGAGGCCACAATATCGTTATTAGTAAATCTTTTGGTCGAGAAGAGGATCTTCCAGCTCAGGTATTGCTAGGCTTTCACCATGGTAGACTGCTCAGATAGTAGCAAGCCTGCACTTGGCTCTGCTCTTCGTTTCTTCAAACGCCTCCTCGCTGCGGAGTATAGTCAATACGCCTCACTCGTCGGCGTTTGGGCTTATATTCTTGCGGCTTGATAAGAACCAAGTAAAGCCTAGCTATATTGTCTCGAGCTTTCGGATAGTTGCTTGTGCGGTGGGTGGTGCCGGAGTAGGCTGCCTTCTAGCATAACAACAAAAGGGAAAAGTTTTGGATTACCTGCTTCTGGTGGTAGTCGGAATTGTGGCCGGCGTAATGGGTGGAATTATTGGCGGTGGTGGGCTGCTGACGATGCCTCTTTTGTTCTTCCTTGATCTCGACGCTTCTTTAGTTATTGGAACTTCGTCTGTAGCTTCTCTTACCACTTGCCTTTCAGCTACTGGAGTTTTTGCTAGAGGGGACAAGATAAAATGGAAAACATCAGCGCAATTCACTGCTCTGGCCATTCCAGCTTCTCTAATAGGATCCTGGCTGGTCTTAGTATCCAAGCCTGAAGATTTAAAAAAATATGTCGCGATTGTAATTTTGCTTTGTGTGCCTCTTCTCTTTAAAGATGAGAAGTTTGGCTTGGAAAGAAAAGAAGTCAGCAAAGCAAAGTACGCTTTCGGCATGGTTCTCTACTTCATGGCGATGATCAACGCGACAGTTGTTCCAGCTGGTGCTGCTCTTGTGACAGCTATCTTGCTGATAGGTTTTATGGGGATGAAAATCATCGAGGCTCACGCGACCTCTCTTCCTGCTAGGGTAGTTTTGCTTTCGATTGCCTGTACGGTTTTCTTTCTAAACGATAAAGTGTTACTCCCCTACGCACTCGTTTTAGGGGCAGCTTGCTTTGTAGGTGGAATCCTAGGCGCTAGAATTGCCATGAAAATGGGTAACAAATGGGTTAGAACTGCTTTTGTTTGTGTAGTTCTTACTGCCGCATTTAAGATGATTTTCGAACTATAGAAACTTTTAGGAAGTAACATGTCCACCATCGTAGCCGTCCAACGCGGAGAAGAAATCGTAGTTGGTGCTGATACCTTGACTAAATACGGGGAATCAAAAGAAACAGCAGAATTTAAAATAGACTACTCAAAGATCATCGAAGTTGGAGATAGTCTTTTTGCTTTTGTTGGTCATGCTTCTTTTGGCTTGGTTCTTCAGTCTTATGTAAAATCCCTGCTTGAGGTTCCTTCTCTTGGTAGTAGGCTTGAAATATTTCAAATGGCTAGGACTATGCATCCAGTCTTAAAGAAAGATTATTTTATGGTTGCTAGTGAAGAGGATAGTTTTGAGGGATCGGATGTTGATTGTTTGGTAGTAAACAAAAGCGGTATTTATGGTGTTTACTCAATGCAGAATGTGCATCAGTTTAGCAAATACTATGCCTTTGGTTCTGGCAGTCAGTATGCGATGGGAGCTATGCACGCTCTATACGAAAGTGGAGCAAGTGCTAGAGAGGTTGCAGAGGCAGGTTTGTCTTCGGCGGTCTCTTTTGATGATGCCTCGGATGGACCAATAGAGATTCGTTCGGTTTAGCTCTCTCTTAGAAAACTAACTAGCGCTCTTACCGGAAAGCCTGTGGCTCCTTTTTGATAGATGCCTCTTCTTCCATCCAAAAAGGCAGGTCCTGCAAGGTCAATATGAGCCCAGTCTGTATTGTTAGGAACAAACCTTCTCAAGAACAAAGCTGCAGTAACGGCTCCAGGGCCAGGGTTGCCAATATTCTTAACATCAGCAATGTCGCTGTTTAGATAAGCATCGTATTCTTCAGCTAAAGGTAAGGGCCATAGGTTATCCCCTGTTTCTTCACCGTGCCTATGAAGAGCCTCCGCTAAAGTACTTTCATTGCTAAAAAGCCCAGCGTAACGATCTCCAAGAGCTGCCACACATGCCCCCGTCAGAGTTGCGAAGTCTATAGTTTTGTCAGCTTTAAGTTTTTTGCTGTAGCAAAATGCATCGGCAAGAATCAGTCTTCCCTCCGCATCTGTATTCAACACTTCTATAGTTTTGCCATCCATGGCTTTCACTACATCACCTGGGTGAGTGCTATTAGCGCTGACCATATTTTCACAAGTCGGGACAAGCGCGTGGATTCTGCATTTTGGTTTCGCAGAAGCTGGTAGTTTAGCGATAGCTTCCATGATTCCCAGTACAGCTCCTGCTCCGCCCATGTCGCACTTCATAGTCATCATACCGCGGCTAGACTTTATGCTAAGTCCCCCAGAGTCGAAGGTAATGCCTTTTCCAACCAGCGCTATAGTTTCCTTAGCCTTTCTTTTCGGCTTGTAATCCATGTGAATTAGGTAAGGCTCAGTAGAACTTCCAGCAGTAACTGATAGAAGAGAACCAGCTTTCATTTTCTTTAAAGCTGACTTACCAAAAACCTTAATACTCATTTGAGAACTAGTTCCCCGAGCAATTTTTTTAGCAGCTTGTACAATCTCTTTAGGACCCATATCTCCCGCAGGAGTATTAACTAAATCTCTAGCAAGGTCTTGACCTGAGTTTATTGCGTAAGCTTCTTTTACAACTGCTTTTAGTTTTCCTGTGGGCTCTGATTTTAAGGCGATCTCGACAACTCTTTTAGGAGCTTTAGATTTACTCTTTTTGTACAGTTTGAAGCTATAGCTTCCTATTAGTACACCTTCAGCAACGGCCTTGATGTAGTCTTGTAAGTTTGAATTTTTGATATGAGCTAGGCTCAGACAACTATGCTGCTCCGAAGATTTAGCCAAGCTAGCGCCCAGCTCTCTTAGTTGTTCTTTGAGTTTGGCTAGGTCCTGGTCCTCTTTTCTGTAGGCAATCAAAGTTATTGAACAAGCTTTGGATTTATTCGTAACTAAAACCGTGCAATGCTTGCCCTTACTTGGTTTAAAGTCTTTCTTTTTTAAACCCTTAACTAGCTGGCCATTTAGTTTGGAGTCTAGTTTTTCGATTGCTTTCCAGGAACTAGAAGCCAATTGGGAGTGGAGCGACTTGCCAGGCTTTTCAGCTGAAAATACCGGAATAACGGTTGACTCTGATAGTGTCGATGGGCTTTGTTTAGTAAGTTTGATATCCATATTTAGTAAGTAATTCATTAACTGCCATGAAACAACTCTTTAAAAAATTATCAGCTGGCCAATCATTAGACGAGGCTGAAACCCTTTCAGTGTTCGAGGGAATGATCGGGAGCGAAGCTGAAATATCAGATGCAATGATAGGCGCTTACTTGATGGCGACTGGAGGTAGACTACCCACGGCTGATGAGTTGGTTGGAGGAGCTTCAGCTTTAAGAAAACACATGAACAAAGTCGAGTTAAAAGACTTCGATTTTGAAGGTGGCGTTGTTGACACCTGTGGTACTGGGGGAAGTGGTTTAGATACATTTAGTGTTTCCACTGCGAGTGCTTTTGTTGTGGCCGGAACCGGTCAAAAAGTTGCGAAGCATGGTAACAGAGCTTCGACCAGTCGCTCGGGTAGTGCTGACGTGCTGGAAGCCCTCGGGGTTAGGCTAGATATATCCTCTGCTCAAATTGCGAAATGCATTGATAAAGCTAATTTTGGATTTATGTTTGCTCCAGGGCATCACCCTGCAACTAAGAGAGTTGTTGGAATACGAAAAGAACTCGGTTTTAGAACTATCTTTAATTTTCTGGGTCCGCTTTCTAATCCAGCGGGAGCTAGGGCCCAGGTACTAGGAGTTAGCGAGAAAGAGATGTGCCGACCCATGGCGGAAGCTTTATCGAGACTTGGGGTAGAACGGGCAATGGTAGTACATGGGGAAGATGGCCTCGATGAGATCACTCTTACTGGTAAAAGCTTTATTGCTGAAGTTAAGCAGAAAAAGATTATTGAATATGAAATATCTCCTGAAGAGTTTGGATTAAATCGAGTAGAGTTTGCTCAAATTCAGGGAGACGTTCCAGAAAACAACGCTAAGCGGATTAGAGAAATCCTAAGTGGAGAACCTGGGCCTTATCGTGACTTGATAGTAATAAATGCTGCTGCTGCACTTTATGTTGCAGGTAAGAGTGAATCACTTAAAGAAGGTGTGGCCACTGCTGGAGTATCAATTGATAGTGAGTGGGCAAAAGGTGTATTAGAAACGGTAATTGAAATAACGAATTCCTAAAACGATTTGTCACAACCTAAGATAAAAATTTGTGGAATAACTAACTTGGAAGATGCTGAGCTTTCGCTAGAGGCGGGGGCGGCGTTTCTAGGTTTTAATTTTTATCAGAATTCAAAGCGTTATATCGAGCCAGAGAAAGTAAAGGAAATAGTAGCGGCGCTTCCTTCCGATAAAAAATACTTCGGGGTGTTCGTAAATCATAGTCGGGAAGAGGTTGTTGAGATTGCAGCAATTTCGGGAATCTCTGGCTTACAGTTCCATGGCGATGAGCCAGACAGTATGCTTGAAGACTGGTCTGAATTTGAAGTTATAAAAGTCCTCAGGCTTAAGGCCCTTCCCGAAATCTCAAAATTAAAAGCTTTGCTGGAGAAAGCAGATTATCTCTTGTTCGATAGCTTCAGTGATAAAGAATATGGTGGAACTGGTAAGACTATAGCTGGCGATATACTAGAAGAGCTTACCGATAAAAATATACTACAAAGACTATTTATCGCAGGTGGTGTTACATCTTCGAACATAAAATCCATTTCAGACTTATCTCCATTCGCCATAGATTTAGCCAGTGGCGTTGAGTCTGACAATCCACGAAAGAAGTCTCTAGAGAAGATAAAAACCCTATTCAGAAACTTAGAGTAGAATGAGTACTCGGTCTGTTAAGTCGTTTTTTAGCTCCATATAGATGATTTTCGGCTCAAATTAATGTATGCTTAATTCATCTTGCTTGAAGTCAGATTACTCTGGCTGGATTTTTTAGGGTGAAAAATTAGGTTGGTTGTCTGTTTTAAAGCGATTTTCTGAACTTTTTTCATGCCTTCATCGGGCTTAAAGTAAAGTTAAGAGCTTAAAAATAATTGTTACAAAATCAGTCCTAGCTTCATACATCCCGGTGACAACCCGCTGGACCATTACGTGGATAATCTCAATTGTAGGGAGGTCGTCCATTTGCAAATTGGAACACTGCCTAAGTAATGGGAAAGCAATGGACCGAAGATTTAATAGTCTTCGGGAGGGAGAATAAAAATGACTATAGAAATTACTGATAAAGAATTAGTTGAAAAAACTGCAATGGGAGACTTGTCTTCTGCTGAGGTCTTGATTGGCCGGCATGAAGTTAAAGTTTACTCCATGGCTATGCACTTAACTAGCGACGAAGAAGAGGCTGCAAGGGTTACAGAGCAGGTTTTCGTTCAGTTGATTAGTAATATAGTTGAAGGAACTCAAGAAGAATTCGAGAACATGTTGCACCGCGTAACTTATGAGTTCGCGATTGCCAGTTTGCTAGGCAGAGTGGAGCAGCATACTCGTGACGTCAGAGCGCTTTGTGAAAATATCACAGGGATGGAGCTAATTGATAGTCACTATGAAGAAACTGGAGACCCTCTTCAAGAGGCTCGCTGGAGATTGATGGATTCAGGGGACAATCTGGATGCTACTGATGATGCTCTAGAAATTATCGAAACAGATTAAGTAAATATCAAATATATCAAATTCCTTTTAAACCCGGCTTTTAGTTTTAAGCCGGGTTTTTTTAGTTTGAACGTTTAGCTGGAGATTTGGTGCTGATTCGTTGACCAGCGGGTTCTTTACTTCTATCGGTTTCGGGTATAGTTTTCTGCCGTATTTCAATAAGAAATCTCGATTTATTTAGAAAGGAATTTGAAATGAACAAGTCTAATCAGAGTATTACTTTTAAAGGTAACCCAACCCCGGTTCATGGCAGTCAAGTTAGCGAAGGGGAGAAAGCTCCTGGTTTTAAACTAACTGGAAACGACATGGCTGATGTCCAGCTTACGGACTACGACGGTAAGGTACTGGTTCTTCTATCTGTGCCTAGTGTTGAAACTCCAGTTTGTCAGACCGAGACTCGACGTTTCAATGAACTAGCGACAGACTTGTCTGATGATATCAAAGTTCTAGCCGTAAGCGTCGACCTACCTTTTGCTCAAAAGCGTTGGTGTGGAGCTGAGGGAATTGAAGCAGTTAAGACTGCCAGTGATTATAAATACAGAAAGTTTCAAGAAGACTATGGAGTTTATGCTTCTGATTTAGGTCTTCTAGCGCGTGCTGTTTTTGTTATTGGTAAAGATGGTAACGTTAAGCACGTTGAATACGTTGGCGAAATTGCTGAAGAGCCTAACTACGATGCTGCACTTGAAGCTGCCAAGGGAGCTCTTAACTAGTTGAAACCTTACTAGTTCCTCCAATGTTGGAGGTTTAACTGGAACTCCATTATATTGCCTTAAACTTTATAAGAGTAGACAGGCTTTAGGTTACAGGAATGGGTGATCAGAGTTTAAAAACTTTGGTCACCCATTTTTTGTTTTTTTGGCAGACTTCGCCCTTACCTGAGGAAATACCAATGAAAGTTTTTCTTTCGATTTGCCTAGTCGCAGTTTGTTTTAGTGTTTTTAACCCAGCTTTAGCTTCAGAGGTTCAGTGTCAGGAACCTAAAGTAAATATAAATACCGGCTCAGATACTAGTCCAGAGCAGGCTATCAATCTGGAATCGGAAATAATTAAATTGTCAAAAGTGCTCTGCCAAGAAGGTCTAGAAATTTATTATAAAATGGTCTCAAATCTCTCTATTGATTTCGTAAATAGAAAAACGGCATTTTGTGGCACTTTTCATAGTGAACCTGACCCGAATGGTAAATCTAAAACGACGTTACTCATTGACAATAGATATGTTTGGAGCGCCGCTGACTTGAGTAGATGTTTTGTTAATATTCTAGAGGGAGCGAAGTTCCTTTCCGCAGGTGGCGATCAGAGGAATACTTGTTCACTCGCTGAATTAGCCGTAAAAAAAGTAGATTTCTATTCCGATATCTATAAAGGCTTTAAGCTGACTTACCCAGAAGATGAGCTGAATATGGAGACCTTTGCTTATCACTCAATGCATATGCAAACTAATAAAATTGACTCAGAGATTTTGTGTAATGATTTTAAAGATCGACGACGGCCACCTAAAAAGAGCGGCTTAGAGATTTAGATCAAGAATCGAGTAATCAGGTTTAATCTAACCAACTGTTTTCAGCCTGCCTACTCGATTCCAACCTTTTTGGAAGCCATGAATTTAAGCTTCTTAATAATCCTTTTAAAACAGAAAACGCCATTTTCGCCTAGATTCAGTCTAATTCCATTAGTCTTTAAAGCTGTTTTTTTGAAGCTGTCTATTTAGTTGTCCTTAGTTTTTTCCGATAATTATCTTATTCCAAATCTTTTTGATTTAAGTTGAGCAACTTTGTTTTGTGAAAAAGGTATTATCGCATGGATAAAATGCTATTTCGCCTAGAGATGAATTTCTACTTAGGTAATGTCAGCGCTTCGCTTGAAATAGAACCCAATCTGTTTTCTAAGTTATTTGAAGAACGAGATGAGCTAATCGAAGAAGACCCAGATCTCTGGGAAGAACAAGCTATTGAGGATGTTTTTTCTGAGCACCGGTTTGAACTAATTAATAGCATGGCTTCGGTTAAACTTGATGATAGTTTGGATGCGAAATCAAGTGGCAACGTATTAGTTAGAACTATCGTTTCCAGGCAAACGCCTGAGATTTACGCTACTCTATTGATTCAATTAGGTTTTCTAGAAGAGAGTGTTGGTTTTGATTCGGAAAATCCTTTTGCTCAATACGACCCTCGACGATGGGAGAGTTCAATAGACTTACTGGACTTGGGGTCAATGATAATAACACGACAAACCCAAACTGAGTCAGGGTCACTAGTCTCATTTGAACTTTAAGAAATTAAGATTTCACTTCGCTGTTTTGTTTACAAACCTTCATTTTAGATTAGCTCTAAGTCTTTAAAACCAGTTAATTATTTTGGTCTGATTTACTTCATTAAGGATTTTTCTTATTCTTAAGGCAGGCTTTGAGGAGCCTTAAGTATTTAAAATGTCTACGTAGTACCCCTTCTTGGAGTAAAAGATGAAAATAATAGAGCGCCTAATATTTACAATTATTCTAGCCTCTTCACCAGTCTTCGCTTTCGATCAGACTAATTGTGTGCCTTTCGGGGGATCGGGCTTTTTCAAGCCCCGTGATGCGCGTTCTGCTGTGTTTGTTCAAAAGTTACGAGTTATTACTCCTAATGTGAATGCAGAGGTGTTTTTAAGAAATAATCTTGCCTGGCAAGACAAGGTTGGAGTCGCCTTTAATCGTTTAGAAACCCTGACCATGGAGCTTGAAACAAAAACAACCTGGTCCCCATGGATTAACGAACAGGGACTTGTGTTTTTCAGAGGCATTGAGTTTTTGTCCTGTCGAAAAAGGGACACTGATGAAAGCTGCATTCAGGACTGGCGCGCACGCCAGGAGATCAATCAAACTTTACTTGATACCGGAGCCTATCTCTCCGAGATAACTGCGAATGTTAGGCTTGTTGATTATGCGGACTTTTTTAAGGATTACAATCAAAGACGTCTGGATAATGGGCAACCATATCCCTTTGGTACTTTAGCAAGCTGTCACACCGGCTCCGATGGTAACGCCCCTTTTATGGGGATCAATTTTGAATTTATCCGGAGTTTGACACTTAGTGGTAATAGAGAAAAGTCGTTTTCCGACGAAGGTTTAACAACCAACAATAGGAATAACCAGCACGTATTTTTATCTCAAGCTGAAGGAAGTTTATCCGAGACCGCTGGAGCTAATGCCATTATGACAGGGACACTGAGTAATGGTTTGCCCTGGGAATGGTCAGCTTTAGGTACTCCTTCCGGTAAATTTGCGCTAAGAAACCTTCGTGATTCTGAAGGTAGCTTTGTGGACTGGAGGGTCAATAAATCCCTTTACCAGGATGGCACTTCTTCCGTGACACTGGAAAGAGCTACTATAAGAAATGTTGCCAGCATGTACTTGGAAGAGTAGGTTTGGCCAAGCGAGGCAAAGCCGAGCCGACTTTGCCTCCTTTTTTGTAGGTCTTTGACTTTCTAGCCTGCGTTCAAGACCCTGTCTTAATAGTAAATTCGAATCACTTTTTTGATAGAATTTGGATAAATTTTGAGACTTCGGTTAGCGGATTTTTACTTTCTTTAATCACGTTAATAACAGCACTTCCTACAATTGCAATTTCGGCATTCCCTTGTAGTTGCTGGATGTGAGCGCGTTCAGAAATTCCGAAACCAAGAGCTCGAGGTACTGGAAAGTGTTTCTTTACATTTTCCAGATAAGAAGGAAGTTCTTCTGGCAGCTTATCTCGCGCACCAGTTGTTCCTGTAGTTGATACGCAATAGACAAAAGGTGCGGAAGTTGAATTGCTAGCAATTTGCTTCATACGAGTTTCAGAAGTTATTGGGGAGACTAGAGGAATCACTGGTAAACTTTCAGATTCACATTCAGTGAAAAAACTATCTTTAGACTCTCCTGGAGTAATATCTGGAACAATTAAACCCTCACAACCGGCATCTGACGCAGCTTTGGCAAAGCCTTTCTGATTTAAAACCAGATTGTAGTAGCTCATAAACAATAGTGGAGTATCTATTTTGCTTGAAAGCTTGGACATAGCATCTAAGCAATGCAAAGGAGTGACTCCCTCAGCTAGAGCATGCTCACAAGCTCCCATAATACTTGGGCCATCAGCCATGGGGTCAGAAAAAGGAATTTGAAGTTCTATGATCGCCGCCCCGTTCTCGGCCATGATTTGAACAAGCTCAATGCTTTTTTCAAGACTTGGGTAACCCAAGACTACATGGGTCATCAAGGCCGGGTAGTCTCCAGGCTTGATTGTCGCCAATGATTTTTCTAAGCGAGACTTAGTTGCCACCTTCTTTCAACTCCTCAGCATACCGTTCAATAAACTCTCGGAAACTATTACTTGAGAGATGTCTGCCGAATATAAACAAGTCTTTCTCGCCTCGACCGGACAAATTAACGACGATAGTCTTGTCGGTAGCCAAGCTAGGTGCAAGCCTTATAGCTTCAACCAATCCATGAGCTGATTCGAGAGCTGACAGAATACCCTCTGTTTCGGCCAGGGTTTTCACAGATTCAAGTACTTCCTTGTCTGTGGCTGAGGTGTACTTAACTCGCCCTTGGTCATGAAGAAAAGCATGGAGTGGCCCTATACCCGCATAGTCCAGTCCGGCGGAAATACTTACTGTATCCTGAACTTGTCCATGCTCGTCTTGCAGCCAATACGATTTATAGCCTTCAACTACGCCTACACGTCCACCTTGAAATCTTGCGGCATGTTGACCGACCTCAGGGCCTTGGCCACCAGCTTCAACGCCAATTAGTTGCACAGACTCTTCATCAAGAAACTCGTTGAAAGCACCAATTGCATTACTTCCACCACCTACACAGGCAATGACGTAGTCAGGTAGTGTGCCCTCTTGCTCAGCAAGCTGATTTTTTATCTCTTCACCAACCACTTTTTGAAAGTAGCGATTAATCTCCGGAAAGGGATGAGGTCCCAAACAAGAGCCTAGTAAATAGTGAGAATCTCGAACATTGGTTATCCAGTCTTTTAGAGCTGCGTTTACGGCGTCTTTCAGTCTCTTCCCGCCGTGGTGAACTGGAGTGACCTGAGCGCCAAGAGTTTCCATCCAAAACACATTCGGTCTTTGACGATCTGCGTCTCTTGCTCCCATATAAACATGGCAGTCCATCCCATATCGAGCACAGACAGAAGAAGTTGCCAGTCCATGCTGCCCAGCACCAGTTTCAGCAACGATTCTTTTCTTCCCCATGCGTTTAGCTAGTAGTATTTGCCCAACGCAGTGATTGATCTTGTGCGCTCCAGTATGAGCGAGACCTTCATTTTTTAAATATATCTTTGCCCCACCTAGTTTTTTACTAAGGTTCTCCAGGTAGCAAAGGGGGGTTGGTCGCCCAATATAGTTTTTCTGAGCCTCTTTAAGCTCTTCGATAAACCCAGGGTCTTTTTTAGCCGACTCGAAACACTCTTCCAGCTCTTCAAGAGCAGGTATAAGAACCTCAGGGGCGTAGCGACCGCCATACTCTCCGTAGTAGCCGTATTGGTCAGGCTTGTATTTTTTACTCTCTGCCACTGTCTTTACCGTCTTCCAGATTTGAATTTTCTTGGCATGTTTCTATCAATCTTTTCAGCAGATCAGGTTCCCTCATTAGAGATTCTCCAATAAGAAATCCCTTCGCGCCAGCCTCGCTTAGTTCAGCGATATCGGAAGGCTCGAAGATACCTGATTCAGAGACCACAGCAAGGCTCAAGTCTGAAATCTTCTGCTGATTATTAGCAATTAAGGTCTTAGTAACCCCTAGAGAGGTTTCAAAGGTACTAAGATTTCTATTGTTGATTCCAAGGAGGACTCTATCGGAAAAATCCGGAATAGCATGTTTTAAAGTTAGTTGCTCTAGTGCTTCAAAAGCTGAATCCATTTCATCTTGATTATGAACTTCAAGAAGAACATCTAGATTCAACCTCAGTGATTCTTGAAGTAGGCTGCAGAGTTTTTCGGTATCCAGAGCAGCAGCGATTAGAAGAACAGCATCGGCACCACTGACTCTAGCTTCTAAAATTTGTAAAGGATCGATAATAAAATCTTTTCTTAAAGCAGGAATTGAGCACTCTGCATCTATCTCCTTTAGAAAGTTGAGATCTCCTTGAAAATAATCTTTATCAGTTAGAACTGAAATACAAGCTGCGCCATCGCTCTCGTATTTTTTGGCTATTTTTATATGGTCAAAGTCTTCTAGAATCACTCCTTTTGATGGAGATGCTTTTTTTACCTCGGCTATAATTGCTGGTTCTTGGCTAGAGAGAAGCGAACGAACGAAATTCTTGGGAGCAGGTAAGCCGTTCAATTTAGCCTTAAGATCTGATTCGAGGGTTTTAAGCTCTAAACATTCCGTCTGCTTAGTTTTAAGTATTTTTTCTAGAATAGACATTTGTAGTGTTTGTTAAAGAAACTTTGGAGATTCATAGCAGAAATCAATCTGTTTTGCATGAGCACAGCGAGATCTTTACCTGGCATTGAAGACCCAGAGAGTAGTGGTTGTGAAGCGTTGCAAGCCCCTATTTTCTGTGAAAATATGCACCACGGAGCCTATTTTAACTTCTCCGAGAATCTAGAAGGTCAAATCATGAAATTCCCAAAATTTTTTATAGTTCCAGCCTTAGCACTAACTTTTAGCTTTGCTTTGGTGGCATGTAACAACTCTAAAGAGGTCGTTTCGGAGAACGGTGACTCAACCAAAGATTTAAATGTGTCAGAGGAGGCCAACCAAACAAGCGATAAGTCGAAGGAGGCAGTTTCAGCTCCTAAAGCATTGTCTAGTTTTAGTTCGGAGCAGCAGGGTGCTGTTAAGATTCTAAGAGAAACTGAAGTGGGTAACGGAATCACAGTGGTAAATTCAGGTAGTGGCGAGAAAAAAGTTTACTCCTACACTATCCCAGAAAACTCTACGGCGAATGCCGAGATGAAAGTTAAAATGGGTTCTAGCAATGTAATTAATGGTCAGCAAGTTCCATCGCCTCCGATTCCAGCAATTGTGACTCCTATGGAGTTTAAGACAGGAAAAAATGAGCAAGGTAAAGTTAAGGTAGAAGCCACTTACTTGCAGGCTAGAATAGAAGAAGACGCAAGTGTGCCGGATTTCTTGAAAGAGGCTACTTTGAATCAAATGAATCGTCTTAAAGATATTACTATGAGCTGGAATGTAAATCCCCAGGGGAGTATTTCTAATGTTAGCTTTCCTGATAACCTTCCCCCAGATTTAAAATCTCTTTTTGAACAAACTCAACGCAGTATTGGTAATATGTTTGTCGGTTTGCCGACTGAAGCTATTGGAAAGAATTCCTCTTGGATTCTAGGAATAGATAGTTTTAACATTGGTGGAATAGAACAAAAGCTCAGAATACTATATCAATTGAATAGTATTGAAGGAGAAACTCTTTCGCTTGATATGACTACTAGAAGTCTGATTGAGGATCAGGAATTTGATCTTCCTGGGTCAGAGGCAAAAGCAAGTGCCAAGGCTGCTGAAAACTTTACTTTTGGAAAGATGAAAGTAAGCTTATCTAGTTTGATTCCCAATTCTGAAGTCTCGGGAGATTCTAGGATAGTTATAGAAATCCCAGGATCTGGCCAGACTATAGAGGCTACTACTTCCATTGAAATGGAGTTTAAAGAATTGCCTGCGGAAGCCGTTATGGAAAAGAAGGCTGTTAATTCATGATTTAGCTACCGACCTCTTATTTCTCTAGTCTCAAAGTGAAAATAATTCAGTGTTATTTGGGTACTCGCTAAACTCAGTGATTTGCCATCTAGTCAGTCCTAGTTATGCTAGGTATAGTCGACCTGGGCTTAGCGATGACTAAAGCTATTAGTAGAGCAGATGGTTTAAGCTAAGGTTAGGATTTTAATTACAACGACCATTAATTTTGGAGAAAACAATGGACTTGCTTTCAATCGGAAAACAACTTTTAGGTGCACAAATGAGCCAGCAGCTTGGCAACAAGGCTGGTGGAATTTTGCAAGCGGTCACTAGACTGACTGAAGGAGAGGGTCTTAACCTTTCAGGTCTTTCTTCTATGCTTGAGCAAAATGGCTTGGGTGAGCAAGTAAAGTCTTGGCTAGGTGATGGCGAAAATCAGGAAATCAGTTCTGAGCAGCTTCAAGAAGCTATTGGTGAAGAGAAGATTGCAGAAGTTGCATCGGAGCTGGGTGTTGAACAAGGAGATGCTTTAGAGTCCTTGAGGAGCGCACTTCCAAATATCTTAAATAATGCCAGTGAAGGTGGATCCATACTGGATCAATTTGGTGATGTTGGGGGACTTTTAGGAAAAGCAAAGAACCTACTTTCCTAGGCTTTAGACAATCATTAGCAGTGAAAGAGGCTCAGCGGATAATTTCCTGCTGAGCCTTTTTTCGTTTAGCTTTTGTTTAGAGTTTTACTTGGACAGTTTTAGCAGTTTTTATGGCTTGATTCTTGGCTGATTCAGGGGTCGTCGACTTAGCTAGGGCTACTGCCATTCTTCTTTCCCCCTTAACTTCAGGTTTGCCAAAAAGTCTCAGTTCAGTGTCTGGCTGCTCCAGAGCTTTATCAAGATTTTCAAAACTGACTTTTTTAGATTCACCCTCAACTAAAATCACAGCACTAGCGGCTGGACTTAGTAGTTCGATTTTAGGAATGGGTAGACCCAAGATTGCCCTAGCATGAAGTGCGAACTCAGATAAGTTTTGAGACAAGAGAGTGACCAGTCCTGTGTCATGTGGTCTGGGAGAGACTTCACTAAAATAAACTTCATCGCCTTTAATAAATAGCTCAACTCCAAAGACGCCCCAGCCCCCTAAGTCATCTGTGATTTTTTTGGCGATATCCTGTGCTCGCTTCAAAGCTTGACTGGTCATTTCTTGAGGTTGCCAGGATTCTCGGTAATCACCTTTCTCTTGTCTATGTCCGATAGGCTCGCAAAAGGAAGTGCCGCCTTTGTGCCTGACAGTGAGCAGTGTAATTTCATACTCAAAGTCCACAAAGCCTTCCACAATGACTCTTTCAGACCCCTTTTTGGCAGACTTTCCACGACTACCTTGTTGAGCATATTCCCAAGCGGGTTCTATATCTATTTCCTCTCTTAAGGTACTTTGACCTTTACCCGAGGAACTCATCACAGGTTTAACCACAGCCGGTAGTTTAATTTCTTTAACCGCTGCCAAATATTCTTCTTTGCTGCTAGCAAATCTGTATGGAGAGGTGGGGAGTTTTAGTTCCTCAGCCGCGAGACGTCTAATTCCTTCTCGGTCCATAGTTAGCTGAGTAGCTCTAGCTGTAGGAATTACCCTAAAGCCCTCTTTCTCTAGCTCGACCAACTTATCGGTCGCAATTGCTTCAATTTCAGGAACTATTAAGTTGGGCTTTTCTTTTCGAACTATTTCTTCCAGCTCGCTACCGTTAGTCATGTTGATAACATGAGATCGATGGGCTACTTGCATTGCCGGTGCTTCAGGGTAACGGTCAACTGCAATTACCTCTACACCGTAGCGTTGAAGTTCGATTACTACTTCTTTGCCTAGTTCTCCGGCGCCGCAAAATAAAACTTTGGTCGCAGATTCAGAGTTTGGAGTTCCGATGGTTGTCATAGCACTATTGAAAGAAATTTTAATTTTTCAAGACTAGATAAAGCATTTAAAGGGATCTTTTGCCATAAAACCGCGATGGTTGATCGGAAAACAAGCTGTTGGCGGTGAAACTTGAAGATTAGCTAAAAGAAACTTATAAATTATCTCTCCGCTTAGTCTTTGTTTCACTTTATACGCTGCATCCACTTTATACCCTGATGATAAGAGCCTCGAAGCTAAGTAAAAGTTTTGCTGACTTGGATGCGGTTAACAGTCTTTCTTTTGAGATCCCGGAGAATCAGGTGACTGGCCTGCTAGGGCCCAATGGAGCTGGTAAAACAACAACTATTAGAATGTTGACGACTTTTCTTTCTCCAGACTCAGGAGATGCTGAGGTAGCTGGCTATAGTGTTACTAAAGAAGCAGATAAGGTCAGAGAAAGCATCGGATACCAACCGGAAACTCCCCCTCTTTATCCTGAAATGACGGTGCTAGAGTATTTGGGGTTTGTTGGGAAAATTAAGAAGCTTAGATCTAATGAACTTAGAGATAATATAGCCAGGGTCTTGCATCGTTGCCTGCTTGAGGATGTTGCCCATCAACCTTGTTTTCAGCTTTCAAAAGGATACAGGCAACGAGTAGGTTTGGCTCAAGCCATTATTCATAATCCTGCTGTAATAATTCTTGATGAACCGACCAGTGGATTGGACCCTTCTCAAATTATTGAGATCAGAGCTTTGATTAAAGAACTGGGTGATAGTCATAGTGTGGTCATTAGTAGTCACAACCTGGCTGAAGTTGTGGCCACTTGCTCACAAGCTTTAATATTATCCAAAGGTCAGTTGGTATCTAGTCTAGAAGTTTCAGAAGATAGTGATAGTTCCTTGTTAGAGCAGGAGTACCTTCGTGCAGTTTCTGGTATGGAACCGGCAGGAGAGTCTCAGTGAGTAATGTTTTAACTATAGCCTCTAGAGAACTTAAAGCCGGGTTTCGAACACCCTTGGCTTGGGTCATTTGTAGCGGCTTTTTGCTATTAGCCGGTTTCTTTTTTTATGGAAGAGTCCAGTGGTTTAACGCAGCGCTGCAGCAGTCGGCTTTGCTCTCTGGTAAAACTCCTACTCTCAATGAACATGTAGTTGCTCCCTACTTTCAAACAATAGAGATTATTCTTATCTTCTTAATTCCCGTGCTCACAATGCGAGCTATTGCCGAAGAGCGAAGAAGTGGCACTTTTGAAATGATGATTACATCTCCTGTAGGCATAATGGAGCTAGTGCTTGGTAAGTTTCTAGGAATCGCGGGAATCGTCCTGGTTATGCTTTCAACTTCCTTTATCTTCCCGTTGGCTTTAGGATCATTTGCGGCACTGGAAATGCCCCCGATCCTAGTAGGACTGCTTGGGCTTTTTCTTTTTACTCTTTGTTTTGTCTCCCTTGGAATTGCAGTGTCAGCTTGCACCTCTAGCCAAACTGTGGCCGGAGTCGTTAGCGTAGTTTTGTCTTTAGGATTGTATGCGATCAACCTTCCTGCTAGCTCTCTGGGTGGTGTCGGTTCTGATATACTTGATTACGTTTCTCCTCCTCTCCATTCTCTTAATTTTTATCGAGGGGTGATTGATAGTGCAGATATTATTTATTTTATTTCAGTAATTGCTGTCGGCCTATTTTTTTCGGCCAGAGTTCTAGAAGGAGCACGTTGGCGACAGTGAGCATTGGTAGATGAATAATTATACTAATTTTTTTGGCTGGGCTGCCCTAGTTGCATTCGTATTTGGAGTGGTTTCTTGGTTTTCCCTTGGCTCCGGGCAAAACTACTTATCGATCATTCATTTTGTAGTGGCCCTAGTGTTTCTTATTTTTTTCGTTTTAGGTGGAGGCAGAGAAAGCTTATTTAGTAGTAGTGCTAAAAGAAAAGCTGGCTTTGGTTTTGCAGCAGGACTTTACTCGGCTATGTTTGTGGCTATAGTTGCTGGCCTTAATTATCTTTCTTACCACAATAACTTTTTTCGCTACGACTCTTCCGAGCAGAAGGTATTTTCCTTAGCTCCTCAGACTGAGCAGGTTATTGGAAAACTAAAGGATAGAATTGAAATAAAAGGATTTTTTCTAGGAGGCGTAGTGACCAAGACTTCTGTTACGAGTCTTCTAGAGTTATTAGAACGTGAGTCTGGATTGATAGACTTTGAAATATTGGATCCTGAAAAAAATCCACTTGTTGCCGATCGTTACGGGGTTAGTGAGAATGAAACTTTGGTTTTTAAATACTCTGACGGATCCGTTGATCGTCAGACTAGAATTGTCGGCGACATTACCGAACAGAGGGTCATAAATGCTTTAATCAAGCTTGAGAGAGGCGAGGGAAAGAAGGTTTACTACTTAACTGGTCACGGTGAACCTTCTCTTAATTCTCAAACGGAGGAGGGATATTTATTTCTCGCAGAGGCGATACGAGGCGAGAATATCCAACTTGAGCGCTTACTTCTTGATGCTGGGAAAGCGGTTCCCCCTGATGCATCGGCATTAATCATTTCTTCACCCGAAAAGGATTTAATTGCAGGCGAGAAACAGGCTATTTTAAGTTACATAGAGGCTGGTGGAGCGCTATTGGTACTTATGGAGCCTAGGAGTCCAAGTAGTGTTGTAGAGATTAGTGAGCTTCTTGGAATTTCCGGAGGCCAGTCTGTGGTTGCGGAGAACGTTGTCAGTGTTTTAGACGGAAATAAAGTAGGGTTAGTTCCTCGCGCTTTAAAATATGGCCGTCATAAAATAACTGAAAAATTTTTAAAGCCTACTATTTACGAGATAGCCACCTCTCTTTCCACGTCAGCCAAGACAATTCCCGACGCTAGCTACACAAGACTGGCTTTTAGTAGTGATAAAGCTTGGGGTGAAACTGACCTAGACGGTCTTTTTGAAGGAGAGCTAGAGTCCAGTAAAACAGAGTCAGATCTAGCTGGCCCACTAACACTTGCTTTGGCTGTCGAAAATAAAAAGCAGAGAGCAGTAGTTTTTGGTGATGGGGACTTTGTTCGTAATCGCAATATTAGAAAATTATTTAATAGAGACTTTTTTCTTAACTCCTTAAACTGGGTTATTGATGAGGATGAGGGCATTGTTATACGTCCCAAAACAATGAAGCAGTCGGTTTCAGGTATTAGTCAGAATAGCCTATCCTATCTTTTTTTCTCGACTGTAATTTTGTTACCAGAATTGATAATTCTTTCAGGACTATTCTTTTGGAGAAGAAGGATCTCTTGAGTTTATTTTCTCAGGAGTTTCTGCGAGAACGCGATGAGTAGAACCGGATTTATTTCTCTATTTTTAATTCTCTTGATCACATCAGGGGTAGTCTACAAGCATAGTCAGGAAAAATTATCTTATGATAAGAAGGAAAGCTCAGAGGGGTTGATTGCTGAATCTCTTTTGAGATCGGCTACTGAACTGAGACTCTCTCATTCCGATGAAGAAATAGTTTTTTCCAGAACCAATCCAGGTGAAGACTGGGTGATCACCGAACCTTTCGAAGTTCCACTTGAAAAGGCTGCTTTTGATAAAGTCTATGGTTCGATTATTGAGCTACGATCTTTAAATAGTGTTGAGATTTCGAAAGCTGATAAAGATGTCAAAGCCTATGGTTTCGACACAGGGGAGTTTTCTTTTTCTCTTTCGGACTCAAACGGAAGAAAAGAAAGCTGGCTACTTGGTAAGAAGACCAACTTTAGCGAAAAGCGATATATTATTAAAGACTCAGAGAAAACAATTCATTTGGTAGATGACTCATTGGCTCTTAATTTGATGAAGCGTCTTTCCGACTTTAGGGATTTGAGTCCTATCAAGTTTGACCCTGAAAAAGTTTTTAAAATTAATCGTAGAATAGGAATGGAAGTTGATACGATCGAAAAGCTGGGAGAGTCCTGGTTTTTTCAAGGTGTCGTTGAAACTATTCCAGTTGATTCTGCCTTAATAGAGTCCAAACTAAGTAAATGGCGTAAGCTTGAGGCAGAAGAAGTGATTGCCGGAGGTAAGCTTGACCTTAGTAAGTATGGCTTAGAGTCGGGGCTAATTACGATTACTCTCCATCAAAAAGGAGAAAAGCCACTGATTATGCTGTTTGGGGAGTCGGTTGAGATGGACCCCGAAGGAACTGCGTCGAAGAGATATTTTTTCCGGCTTAATCGAGAGGAAGGAATTTTTAGAACTCGTTTGCCAAGCTATCGAGATTTTCTTCAACCCTTAGAGCTTTTAAGGGATAGAACTCCCTTTGATGAGTTAGACCGCAGCTTATCAGCCAAAATAGTGGTGTCTAAGAATGGTCAAAATAGTGACCAATCTTTAGAGTTTTCAAAAGCTGGCTCGGGCTGGTTACTAAGTTCCGCAAAGAATCAAGAGGAGCTGGTAAAAAAGGAGACAGTCAGCCTTCTACTATCGAGGTTCCATGATGTTAGAATTTTGACCTGGCTAGAGGAAAATAGGTTTAATCAGTCCAAGTTTAAGAAAGATGAAGCCCGGCTTTCTTTAGAAGTTTTCGATGGCCAGGAGCGCTCCAAGGGGAAAATATACTTTGGACGGCCTGTGGAGACCCAGCAGGTTCAAAACATAGGTAATTTAGGGCCTCCAGTCTACGGGGCTGTTCAATCAGATAATGGTGCGATAATTCCTGCGGTGATAAGTTCAGGTGAGTTCGAAAGCCTACAATCATTACTTGAGGCCTTAGAATAGTTTTTCAGCTTTAGCTCATCGAGTCTTTAAAGCCAGCATTAAAAGAGTTTGAATTGAAGAAGTTTTTTAAATTTTGTCTGATTACCGGCATTGTGCTGGGCTTGCTTAGCTTGGTCGTCGGCTTGGGTGCAGGAATGTATTACTACATTCGGCTAACTAGAGATCTGCCTCAAATTTCTAGAATTGGTGATTACCGTCCTAAAGGAGTTACCGAAATCTATTCTGAAGATGGTGCTTTGCTGGCGGAGCTTTATGATGAGAAGCGTTATCCAGTTAGCTTTGAAGAGATCCCCCTTGTCGTTCGCAATGCTTTTCTCGCTGCGGAAGACTCCAATTTCTATGAACACCCTGGTATTGATGTAATTAGTATTTTTCGAGCTGTCTATACTAACCTGCGGCATAAGGGTAGCAAGAAGCAAGGAGCTTCTACTATTACTCAGCAGGTTGTTAAGTCGCTACTGCTTACACGTGAAAAAACTTATACACGAAAAGCTAAAGAGGCGATTCTTGCTTACAGGTTAGAGAAAGCTCTTACTAAAGACGAAATTCTTACAATTTACTTGAACGAGATATTTCTTGGTCAGACAGCGCATGGTGTCAAAGCGGCAGCCAAGGTTCACTTTGGTAAAGAGTTAAATGAATTGACGATAGGAGAGTCGGCTTATATGGCGGGGCTTCCACAAAGACCCAGTTATTATGCTCGACCTAGGAACAGACAAGCGGCGGTTGAAAGGCAGGGGTATGTTCTAAACCAAATGCTGCGGAATAAAATGATTTCTCGGCAGGAATATGACTCCGCAAGAAAGCAAGAGCTAGAAATATTCCCACCTAAGTCCAACACTTTTCATAAAATGCCTTACTTTGCTTCGCATGTAGCAAAGGTTTTGGAAGAAAAGCTGAAGACCATATCTCCAGGTTTAACCGCTACGAATCCAGGGGGATTTATAGTTGAGACAACAGGTAGTTTAGAGGCTTACGACCTGGCTCAGAAATCTCTACGCAAAGGTTTGAGAGAAGTTGATAGGCGAAGGGGTTGGCGTGGTCCTATCGAAGCATTGGAAGGTAAAGAAGCTATTGAGGAATTCCTTCGGAAACAGGAATCCGAAATAGGAGAAGAACTACTACCTGATAAAATTTATAAAGGTGTTGTTACTAGTTTAAATTCTGGAAAAAAATCAGTTGGAGTCCAAGTTGGAGCCTTTGAGGGGACTATAAGTTTAGCAAAAGCTAAGTGGGCTGCTCTAAACCTAATACAGAATAAGAAAAACGGACGAGAGCGCACTAGGAGAATTTCACCCAGAAGACTAATGAAAAGAGGTTCGGTTTTAGAAGTCTCCCTTGATCCTCAAGCTGTTCGAGAAGAGCCCTACACCGATGTCGGTGGTAAAACTCCCTTTGTATTGGATCAAACTCCTCAGCTTCAAAGTGCTTTTTCGGTTTCTAATGCTCTTACTGGTGAGATTAAAGCTCTGATTGGAGGGTTTGATTATGAGCAAAGTGTTTTTAATCGAGCGACTCAGGGACAGCTACAACCTGGTTCAGCTTTTAAACCTTTTATATATTTGGCTGCGGTAGACACTCTTGGTTACACGCCAGCAACCATCGTTCCTGACTCACCTATTTCTATGCGAGATGGAACTGGAGAATTTTGGACTCCCAAGAACTACGATCATAAATTTTTAGGACCTATTACTTTAAGAACTGCTTTGCAGCGATCACGAAATGTTGTTTCAGTTCATCTTCTTCGCAAAGTAGGAATTGACCGAGGAATTAAATATGCACGAGATCTAGGAATTAGCACCAGAATCGATAGAAATATGTCTATTGCTCTGGGTACCCCTGAAGTTAAGTTGGTTGAGCTAGTTCATTCCTATAGTGCATTTGCTGGGGGGGGATATCTTCCAGAGCTCATGGTAATCAAGTCTGTAAAGGACAGAGATGGCAATGTCATTCTTGAGCAATTTCCAAAGCATAAACAGGTAATCGATGAAGAAAGCGCCTTTATCATGGCTAACATGATGAAGGGTGTAGTTGAGCGAGGAACAGCTCAAATTTTGAAAAAATTGGAACGACCTGTTGCAGGTAAGACCGGAACAACCAACGAACAAATGGACGCTTGGTTTGTTGGTTACACCCCGGAATGGGTTGCCGGCGCTTGGGTTGGTTTTGATAGAAAGAAAACAATTGGCCGTTGGGAAACGGGAGGTAAGGCTGCAGCTCCTATATTCTTATATTTTATGCAGGAGTTTCTTAAAGACGAGCCGGAGCTTGATTTTGAAATACCTAATGGAGTTATTCCTTTGAAGGTTAATCCTTACACCGGGAGACTGGTTTCTCAAGATGACCCTGATGGCTTTTTAGAATATTTTAAAAGTGGAACGGAACCAACATATTCTGCTGCAGATTTGGAAATTCCAGGGGATTACTTAGCTTCTGATGAGTTCTAGCAAATCTTCAGGCTGTGTTCCGCTTCTCAGTATATTCTTGCTCGCTATAGATAAAAAATGAACGCCTTGAATTGTTACAGCTATTCAAAATTAATGCTCCTATTGCTGGCTACAGTGTTCTTCTCTTTACCAGCGCTAGCTGAGCAGAAACTGCCTTTTAAGATACCTACTAACCCTGGCCAGTTATATGGTAGTGCCTTGATTGAGACTACAAAAGGGCCAATTGAAATTGAGTTTTACCGAAAAGAAGCTCTGGTCACGGTCGCTAATTTTCAATATTTAATTAAGAAAGGTTTTTATAATAATCTGACCTTCCATCGATATGTTGAGGGTTATGTGCTGCAAGGGGGAGACCCAGAGGGAAACGGTCGTGGTGGCCCCTCTTATTTTCTTCCACCTGAATTCTCATCAATTAAGCATCGATTAGGAACCTTTGGAATGGCTAGAAAGCCAGATCCGGTAAATGAAGAAAGGCTTTCAAATGGGAGTCAATTTTATGTTACTCTGGATCGGGCTGAACACTTTGATGGCTTGTACAGTGTATTTGCTAGAGTTATTAACGGCATGGAAAACCTTCTTAGGCTAAGAGAAGGGGATAGAATTATTAAAATACTTCTTCCTAAGAGCAATCGATGAGTAAACACTTAAAAATATTATTTGCCGTTTTGGTGGCTACATATTCAGCCACTGTCGCTTGGGCTGATTCCACAAATTCGTTCCAATTGAAATTGGAGCAAGACAGGGCCGAAGAGCGGTGGGTGATCAAAGTTCCTAAAAGCTTGGTGTCTAGAGAAGACCTACACGTTGAACTTGATATACGTGCTGATAATAGCCAAGAACCAGTTAGTTATTTGGCCTGGGAAGATAATTTTAATATTGGCTGTTATTTCGTAAAGTTCAACCAAGTTAATTTAAAAAATTATTCTGCCCGAGCTCGAGTCTCAAGCAAAGATAAAGAACTTAGCCTGATTAGTGGTGAGTCGAATTGGATGAGTCTTGACTCAGTTAAGACCGCCGCTCCGGCTGAAGTAGCTTCCATCCCAGAGCAACGGAGTAAAACTTTTGCTAGAGGAATGATTTTATTTGGAGCTATCTTTTGTTGGATGTTGCTTTTGAATTCTTGGCTGTCTCTCAGAATTAGAGAGTTAAAGAGAAGTGCTCGTGCGCCTAGCGCTTACTCCAAGGAAGTTAGTCCTGAGCTAAAGTTCGAAGTGGAAAATTTAAGAAACTATTCTGGACTTGCGAATAGACAACTTAGTGATGATGAAAAATTGCTTTTCGAATCTAACCTTGATGATTTAAGAGAGGGGCTATGATCTGGGTAGTTTTAACATTACTTTTAGTAATCGCCGGATTTGTCTTTTTTTATGTGAAGATAAAAATCCACTCTGTTGGTGCTTTGAGAAAAAGCTTACTTTCTAGGCCTGATATTAGGGCGAGGGTCTTGTTGTTGAAAGAAATGGGTGGGGTGGCCGCTTCTTATCAAAAACCCAGTGGGGTTGCTCTAGAGACGGTTCCTTTAGGTGGTGGACGAGTAGAGCTTAGAGAAGTGGAGGTCGAAACTGCGGTAGAACTTGAGGAGTCATCCGAGATTGTAAAAAAGCTTGATAGCATGGTGGATAACTTATCTTTAGAGGCATGCGCCGAACTGTCCAAGCACCAAAAATTTTTCAATGATTATCAAAAATCAATTGCCAGACTTCGTTCTGCTCTTAAGGAAGTCTCATCTTGAGCCAACTTGTTTTTGAGCGCAGTGAAGGTGCTGCTCTAATCAAAGGAAGTGAAATTTTCACTTCTTTTTGTTCAACTGATTTTTTAGGTTTTTCACAAGATAATAGAGTTTTTCAAGCAGTTCGAGATGGTTTAAGTCGAGAAAATGAACTTTTAACTGGTCGTCGAGATACCTGCGGAGCTAGACCCTATCATCAGCGATTAGCTAAAGGCGTCTCTGCTTTTAGGGCCTCAGAAGAGGCCAGGCTATTCTCTTCCTTCGAAGAAATGTTGTTTGCTTTGATTTCTAACTCCAAGCAAGCCTTTTACAGTAATGTATTTATTTCATCTTCAATCCAGCGACAGGTTTGCGAAGGATTTTCCTTTGCTGGACTTGAGTTAAGTAACTTCGATTCAGCTGAGCCAGACCAATTAGAGGAGAAGTTAAGTAGGGTACAGAATTCAGAAATAGACCGGAAGGTCTTAGTTTTAATTGAAAGCCTCTCACCAATTAATGGTCGAGTTGCCCCACTCAGGGCTTTTTTGAAAGTTTGTGAAAAAGCCCAGGCCACCATGTTGGTTGATGATAGTTTTGGTTTAGGTGTTTTAGGACTGTTGGGTAGTGGGGGGTTGGAAAAAGCAGGTATCCTTGATGAGGGTGTAACGTCTTTCTTTGATTTTAAACATACTCTTGGCTCGGTTGGAGCTGCGGTGGTTGGTTCTCGATTGGAAGTTGAGGGTCTTTTGGGTGAGGAAAAGGATGCGTATTTACTTCCTCTTTACTCAGTGTATGGAGTCGAGGCTGCCCTTGAGCTAACTGAGTTAGAGGTTCGTTCTCGAAGTAAACTTCGAGCTAAAGCACTCAGAGTGAGAGATGGTTTGATTTCAATGGGCTTAAGGGTGGAAGGAGATCCCGTTTCACCTGTGATTTTAATTAAGCTTGAAGATCCGTTGATAATTTCTGAAATTGTAAGAGGTTTATTCGAAAGAAAAATAGTAGTCGATAAAGACTCCAGCGGAGTTAGGATTGTTATTAGATCGATCCATACACCAGCTCTGATAACAGCACTTTTGCAAGCTGTTGATGATGTTGGAAAGAAACTTGGATTAATTTCCTCCCTCTAGTTTGCAGTCAGCTATTGATTGCCTAGTAAACTGGACAATTTCCTCACCTGCGGTTATGTCCTACCGGTCTTCGTAGCCGGGTAGTTCATTATGAGTAATACAGTCAAGAAAGCAGGCGACAGTCTGGTCCAGTCCCGTTCAGAATGCCTTCGTCAAATTGACTTTGACCATATCTGGCACCCTTTCACTCAAAGCAGCCAGTGGTTTGCTGATTGTCCACTAATAGTCGATCGGGCCGAAGGTTTTTACCTTTATGACCCTGAGGGTAAAGACTATCTGGATGGGGTTTCATCTCTTTGGTGTAATGTTCATGGTCACTCTCATCCTGCTTTTACCAAGGCCGGTAAGGACCAAGTTGAAAACCTAGTGCATTCTACGATGCTTGGCTTGAGTCATAGCCCAATTATTGAATGCACTGAAAGGTTAGTAAGTTTACTACCAGCTCACCTTAGTAGAGTTTTTTATTCCGACAGTGGAACATCCGCGGTTGAGGCTGCAATTAGAATTTCTTTAGAATGGTGGCAGAAACAAGGTGGAGAGAAAGGTAGGCAAAAAACAAAATTACTTTCCCTAGCAGGAGCCTATCACGGTGACACCTTGGGTGCTGTAGGGATTGGATTTCTAGACTTCTTTCATGGAGCTTTAAATAAAAGCGTTGTTCAGTCTCATCGAGTTAGAACTCCTCATATTTTTAGATTTGAACAAGGCTGCTCGGAGTCTGAAGCTTTGGAGAAAAGTGTCTCTGAATTGAAAGAATTTTTATCCCAAGAAGGTGATTCGATCGCGGCTTTTTTTGTGGAACCGCTTGTTCAAGGTGCTGCGGGAATTTGGGTTTATCCACCGGAGTATTTAAAAGAAATAGAGACTCTTTGTCGAAAACACGACATTCACCTGATTATAGATGAAGTTGCCACCGGCTTTGGAAAAACAGGACAAATTTTTGCTCACCAGATTGCTGGTGTTGAGGCGGACCTGTTGGTTATGGGTAAGGGATTAAGCGGTGGATTGCTTGCGATTTCAGCGGTTGCTTGTCGAGAAGAAATTTTTAGAGGCTTTCATGGAAAGCCTTCTGAAGGAAAAACTTTCTTTTATGGGCAAACTTTTGCTGGAAACCCATTGGCTGCCAGATTTGCTGAAGTAAACCTTTCTTTGTTTCAAGACCCTACCTTGATGGATGGAGCTCGAAAGCGAATAGATAAATACACAGGCTTGCTAGATCGAAAATTGAAAACCTTAGAGTGGGTGGATGAAGTTCGACAGCTAGGTTTTATGACAGGCATTGAGCTCACTTCAAAGCCAGGTTCAAGAGCTGCTTGGAAAAGCGACCAGCAAGTTGGTGTGAAAATTGTGAAAGCGGCTCGGGATCGAGGAGTTTTTATTCGACCTCTAGGTAACGTAATTGTTTTAATGCCGGCTATAGCCATGCCCGAAGAGGATCTTGAAAAACTAGTTCAAGTGACTGCTGAAGCCATCGATGAAGCTTGTAGTTCCGAGAGTTAGTGATGTTAGCTAAGAGCGACTATATAGACCTGGATGTTATTGCTGAGGCTGGGCACTTACTTGTAACAGGAACTGATACAGGAATCGGAAAAACTTGGACTACCGTTAAGATTATCGAAGAGCTTAAGAAGAAAGGTCAGGAGGTTTCGGCCGCTAAGCCTATCGAAACAGGTTGTGAAAAGAATGGAAGTGGAGAACTAGTTGGATCTGATATAACCGAGATTGCAGGGGCACTAGGTGTTTCTAGGCAAGATCCTGAGTATAAAAACCTTTTCTTTAAACTTTACCACTCTCCGGTTGCGCCCTCAGTGGCTGTAGAAAGAGAAGCTTCTTCTTTGACTTGGGAAGAACTAGTTGATTGGCTTAACCAACGGAAGGCAGCTAAAGAGACTTTTTTAGTTGAAGGAGCCGGTGGGCTACTTGTTCCAATTGTAAACAGTCAGACTTTTGCAGAATTGGCTCAAGAGACTGGGTTGAAAGTTTTGGTTGTTTTTGGTTCGCGTTTGGGTGCAATTAACCAAGCGGCTTTAACTTTTGAAGTTCTTAGGTCAAGAGGCCTTCCTATAGTGGGTTATGTTTTTAATCAAATGGCCAAGCCTGAAGAGGCAGTGGAAGGAAGAGTGAACGCCGATCAAACTAATCGAGAATTATTAAAGAAAGTAGCTGCTCGTTATGAAGTTGAAGAAGTTGGTTACTTGAGCTGGGAGGGAAAGTGAGCCTTAGTTTACCAGATCATCTTAGCTCTCTCTCTCCTAGTGATAATGCTAGTAGAGCTTTGTTAGGCTTGGCGCGGCAAATTTCTAAACGTGATGGAGTTTCTCAGCAACAAGTGCTTGATTCCGAAAAGATTGTTGAAATTTGCTTGCGAGAAAAGCTCGGTCGAAAAGACAAGCTCAAACTGGTCAGGGATTTTCTGGAAAAGGAACGGTACCCCTTAAAGGCCAAATTAGAGAAAGAACTTAGTGACTGTTCTGCTAGTGTATTAAAATCGCTTGGAATTAAGCTAGAGCTTCCTACTGAGTTTGAAGGTGATAGCGTTTCCTTCAAAGTTAAAGCTAAGAATCTTTCCGAAATTGCAACTGCTTCTAAAAAGATTTTGGAGCTATCAAGTCATTCTGAGATGGCAAGAATATTCGCAATTTTATCTGGAGAGTTCTCGGAGGAAGATAGTGAATAGTTCTCACTGGCCATCAGAGCTTCTTGTTGCCGAAGATGCAGCGAAGGATCCTTTAACTTTGAGAGTTATCCAGAGACTCAACCATCTTCAGCCAGAGTTTGTCTCAGACCACGGAGATCCACTTCACTTAGGTAAGAAGAAGGAATCGGCTGAAGAGCAGGCTGAAAGGTTTACAGCGGGTAAAAAGAAACTTCTTCTTTGTAGATATAAAGGAGAGTGGATGAGAGCCTGTCCCGGAACAAACTCTCACGTTTGTTGCAATCTTTGGACTGTTAATCCTGGTGAGGGCTGTCCTTTGGATTGTACTTACTGCTACTTGCAGTCTTACCTTAAACGTAATCCAACTTTAAAAATATATAGCAATATAGAAGATCTCATTCAGGCTATTACCGACAGAGTTAGCTCCGAGCCTTCAAGATATTTTAGAATTGGAACGGGTGAGGTTATCGACAGTTTAGTTTGGGATGATTTAACTGACACTAGCTTAGAACTGGTTCCTTTTTTCTCTAGACTTCCAAATGCTGTCTTGGAACTCAAAACCAAAACAGCAAACATTTCTAATCTGGTTTCTGAAGAGATGCTTAGCCAAGGTCCTAGAGTAACTTCAAATACAGTAGTTTCTTGGTCTGTCAATGCCCTAGAAATCAATTCTAATGATGAAAAACTTACAGCCAGTTTCGAGCAACGCCTTTCGGCTATGGAGCAAGTAGCCTCTGTTGGTTACAGGGTTGGTCTTCATTTTGACCCTTTGATTCATTTTAAGGGATGGGAAGATGCCTACAGCGAAGCTGTTAGAAGAATCTTTTCAAGACTAAAAGACTCTGACATTGCGTGGATAAGTGTCTCTAGCCTTCGTTATAAACCTGAGATGCAGGAGGTGATGGAAGAGCGTTTTCCTGAGAGTTCAGTCCCGTATGGAGAGCAGTTTCTTGCTAAAGACGGAAAGATGCGTTACGTCCAGCCTCTTCGTTTAAAAATGGTGAATTTTGTCTGGAATGAGTTGAAAAAAGTAAGTAATACTCTTCCAGTATACATGTGCATGGAGTCCTCAGCCGCCTGGCGTAGTATTAACGGGGGAGCTCCTATTGCAGGTGAAGAACTTAAGGAAGTCTTCGCCAGAAAGGCCCGGCTCAAAGTGCTCGGGGATAGTGATCACAGAGTTTAAGGAGATTCCTAGATTTGTTAAAGTCGGCAGCTACAAAAGTATTTGGATCGTCTAACGATCGCTATTTGAAGCGTAAAGCTCAAGTCGTAAAAAAAATTAACGCTCTCGAGCCAACTTACAAGGCTATGAGCGATGAAGAGCTCTCCAATCAAACCAATATATTTAAAGAGCGCTTAGCCGGAGGCGAGACTCTTGACGAACTTTTGTCTGAAGCCTTTGCCGTGACTCGTGAGGCAGCAGTGCGTGTGCTGGGAATGAGGCATTTTGATGTGCAGCTTATTGGCGGCATGGTTCTTCATGAGGGAAAAATTGCTGAGATGAAAACAGGGGAAGGTAAAACCCTAGTTGCAACTCTACCTGTTTATCTTAATGCCTTAGCTGGTAAGGGAGTTCATGTTGTTACAGTTAACGATTATCTAGCTACTCGTGATGCTGAATGGATGGGAAGAGTTTATGAATTCTTAGGTCTAAGTACTGGAGTAGTTGTGACCGGAATGTCCCACCAGGAAAAAGCCGCTGCTTATCGTGCAGATGTGACCTATGGCCAGAATAATGAGTATGGCTTTGATTATCTTCGGGACAATATGAAAATTGATCTCGATGAAATGGCCCAGCGTGAGCATGCTTTTGCCATTGTTGATGAAGTTGATTCCATTTTAATTGATGAGGCGAGAACTCCTCTTATTATTTCAGGAGGAATTGATGATCCTACCGAGAACTACAAGATTGCCAATGCTATAATCCCTCAGCTTAGCCTAGAACAACACTTTACAATTGAAGAAAAGAGTAAGGAGATTAATCTCACCGAAGAGGGTGTTGCTAGAGTTGAGCAGCTTTTAGGTATTGAGAATTTATACGATATAGAAAATATTGCGCATGTTCATCACGTGAACAACGCTCTTCGTGCCCACAATATTCAGAGACGTGATGTTGACTACGTGGTCCGAGATGGAAAAGTTATTATCGTAGACGAGTTTACAGGTCGTCTAATGGACGGAAGGCGCTGGTCTAATGGATTGCATCAAGCTGTAGAAGCAAAAGAAGGTGTAGAAATTGCCCAAGAGAATCAGACTCTAGCCAGTATTACTTTCCAGAACTATTTTAGAATGTATGACAAGCTTTCTGGAATGACAGGAACTGCAGATACTGAGGCAGTTGAGTTTAAGAAAATATACAACCTTGATGTTGTTGTAATTCCAACAAACAAGCCTATTCAAAGAAAAGATTTCACCGATGTTGTTTATATTTCTGAGGATGGCAAGTTTAAGTCTGTCTGTAAGGATATTGCGGAATGTCACAAAACAGGACAGCCAGTTTTGGCCGGAACAGCTAGTATTGCTAAATCTGAATTGCTTAGCCGGTATCTGAATTCTGCAGGTATTCCCCATAATGTTTTAAACGCCAAGCACCACGAGCGAGAGGCCGATATCGTCGCTCAAGCTGGGAGGCTTGGTAGTGTTACAATTGCTACCAACATGGCTGGCCGTGGAACTGATATTGTTTTGGGAGGAAACGCTGAGTTTTTGACTGAGGCTGAAATTGGTGAAGATGAAGTTTCAGAAGAAAAGCAATCTGAAACATTAAGTAAGTTTCAAAAACAGTGTTCCGAAGAAAGAGCTAAGGTTCTTGATGCCGGAGGTTTACACATTGTTGGAACAGAGAGGCATGAGAGTCGAAGAATTGATAATCAGCTTAGAGGACGATCTGGACGTCAAGGTGACCCAGGAAGCTCTCGCTTTTATGTATCTCTACAAGATGACCTAATGCGCCGTTTTGGTGGTGATCGCATGCAGGCAATAGTTCAACGATTTGGAATGGCAGAGGAAGATGCCATCGAAGGAAAACTTGTTGGTCGAGCAATTGAGAATGCTCAGAAGAAAGTTGAGGATTACCATTTAGGTTTCCGTGAGCAGATTCTCAAATATGACAACGTGATGAACCAGCAGCGTAATGTTGTTTACTCACTGCGAGGTCGGTTGTTGAAAGGTGAAGCTGTCGCAGAAGAGCTTGAGACAATGATTCCCGACTGTGTTCATGACATGATCATGAGCCGGATCGACGAGAAGCTTCCTGTCTCTGAGTGGGACGTTGACGGTATCCTTGAAGTTTTCAAGCGCATCTTTGGTATGGAAGTATCCAAGGATTTATTTCAAGACGCTATAGATTCTGAGGATAAGAGGCTTGCTCAGTATTTGTATGACAAACTCAAGGATATCGCCGAAGAAGCTTTGGGTAAGAGAGAAGAGTTTGTTGGCCGTGAAGCTATCGAAAGAAATGCCAAAATTTTCTATCTGCAAGCGATCAATCATTTTTGGCGAGAGCATTTGGCCAATATGGATCATCTCAAAGAAGGTATTGGGCTAAGGGGATATGGCCAGAGAGATCCTCTCAGAGAGTATCAAAGAGAGGCTTATGCCCTGTTTGAGAATATGCTGGCTTCGATCCGTGATTCTGTTGTTTTTAACCTCTTCAATAAAGTGATGTTAACGGAGCAAGAAGTTCGAGAAATTGAAGAGCGAGAAAGAGAACTACAAAAGCAGAGAGAAGAAGCGGCTAAAGCTGTTCACCAAGATTTTGGTGGTGAGGGAGGCCCCGAAGAGAAAGCTAGCTCTGGAAATCGTGCTCAAAGGCGAAGAGCTGCTGCAAAGAGCGAGGAGAGCAAGACCGGGGCAGAATCTGAGTTACCTGAGGCAAGTTCAGCAGTAGGTGATGAAGAAGCTGCTCAAGCTGCTGCTGTTAGTAAGAATGCTCTAAAACGCCGCCGAAAAAATCAGCGTAAGGGAAAGCGTTAATTTTTCCTTTAACAAAGCTATTGTAATAGTGGCGGTTCGGCTCTAAATAAACCGACTATAAACATCAGCTTTAAGGCAAAAAACCGCTATATCTAGAGCCTAAATATAATCCGCTGAGCTTTTCCCTGAAGCCATAAATTTGCTAAAACCTTCCTCTTGCTTGGTCAGAAGCGCTTTGGGTTTGGCCGAGTCGTTGGGATAACCAAATTTTATATTTTTATGATCTCCACTAGCGATTTTAGAAATGGCCTAAAGATCCTCATAGACAATGTGCCTTACGAGATTACTTATTTTCAACATGTTAAGCCCGGAAAGGGTGGTGCATTTGTTAGGACGAAACTTAGAAACCTAACAAACCAGTCAGTGGTTGAGAAAACCTTCAGGGCTGGAGAGAAAGTAGGGAAACCTGATATCTCTGAAGTAAACATGCAGTATCTTTACTCTGATGGTTCTTATCATTTTATGAACCTAGAAAGTTACGAGCAGTTGGCAGTTGAAGAAAAAGCAGTCGGTGATTCAAAAAACTTTCTTCAGGAAAACATGGAAGTCAGAGTCTTGCTGTTTAACGGTGAGGTGCTTTCGCTTAGTCTTCCAGCCTCTGTAGAGCTTGTGATTTCTAAGTGTGATCCAGGTCTTAAAGGAGACACTGTTTCTGGAGCAACAAAACCAGCAACTCTTGAGACAGGGGCTGTGATTCAAGTACCTTTGTTTGTGAACGAAGGAGATAAAGTTAAAGTTGATACTCGAAGTGGTGAGTATTTAGAGAGGGCGTAAATTTAGCTTAGGTATAGCGTAAATTTAAATGCGGGATTCATTTTGGGTCTTGAGAGGGGTAAAATGGGACAAACTAAGAAAGATAATAAAAAGACTGAAGCATCTGATAGAAAAGCCGAAGAGGTTTTCGATATTGATGAGATAAGCTCATTGTTGAAGCTTTTAAAGGACAATGATGTTACTGACTTTAAACTAGAGCGCTCCGGTGAGAGAATTTCTCTAAAGCGTGGCGCTGAGAGAATTGTTCAAGCACCAGTTGCAGTTCAGCCTCTGCAGGCTGCAATTCAGTCGCCTTCCCAGGTTGTTCAAGCACCAGTTCAGCCTCTGGCCCCAGTTCCAAACCCAACTGAAGCTCCTGCTACTCCAAGTGCTTCTTCGAATATCGAAGAAATAAAATCCCCAATGGTTGGAACTTTTTATACTAAAGCTGCTCCAGATGCAGATGTTTACGTTTCAGTGGGAGATATAGTTAAGAAAGGCGATACTCTTTGTATTATCGAGGCGATGAAGATCATGAACGAGATCGAGTCTGAAAAGTCAGGAAGGATTGTTGAGATATGTTTGGAAGACGGCCAAATGGCTGAGTATGAAGAGCCGCTATTTAAAATAGAGCCGGCCTGAAAATATTAATATATTCAATGGTGTTCTCAGATGAGCAGCAAGCCTCCATTTAAAAAAGTTCTAATAGCTAACCGCGGAGAGATTGCGGTTCGTATACTACGTGCCTGTCATGAGCTGGGTATACGTACAGTGTCGGTTTATTCTAAAGCGGATGCTGATGCTTTACACGCAAAGCTAGCCCATGAAAGCATTTGTATCGGGCCACCAGCTGCAACTGACTCTTACTTGAATATCAATGCTTTGGTTTCAGCTGCTGCCGTAACTGGAGCAGAGGCCATTCACCCTGGTTATGGTTTTTTGAGCGAAAACTCCTCTTTTGCTGAAATTTGCGATCAGTGCGGTATCACCTTTATCGGCCCTACTGTTCGTAATATGCAATTGATGGGTGATAAGGAACAGGCTCGCCAGATAGCGATGGAGCATAACGTTCCTACGATTCCGGGAACAGTGAATGCTGGGATCGATGCTGAAGCTATGCTCCTAGAGGCCGAGAGAATTGGTTTTCCAGTTTTAATTAAAGCGCGTTCAGGTGGTGGTGGACGTGGAATGAAAATCGTTGAAAGTGCTGATAACTTCATCCCGACGTTTGAGCAAGCAAAGAGAGAGGTCGAAGCTGCCTTTAATGACCCTTACCTTTACCTAGAAAAGTATGTGCCCAGAGCCCGTCATGTTGAGGTTCAAATCATTGGGGATAAGCAAGGAAATCTTGTTCATCTTGGCGAAAGGGATTGCTCTATTCAAAGACGCTACCAAAAGCTAATTGAAGAGGCTCCAGCCCATGGTTTAAGACAAGAAACAAAAGATAAGATGTACGAGGCTGCGATTGGGCTAGCCAAAGGAATTAAGTATGCCAGTGCTGGAACAATAGAGTTTTTGGTAGATATTGCTACCCAGAATTTTTACTTTATTGAGATGAATACTCGATTGCAGGTTGAGCACCCTGTAACGGAAATGGTTACGCATCTTGATATCGTGAAGGAACAAATTTGGGTTGCTGCTGGTAGGGAGCTTTCTTTCAAGCAGGAAGAGGTCAAGCTTCAAGGTCACGCCATTGAAGCTAGAATCAATGCTGAAGACCCTGAGACAATGATGCCTTCTCCCGGGGAAATCGTAGGTTACCATCCACCGGGGGGGCCAGGAGTTAGGCTGGACTCTGCTATTTATGATCGCTATCGAGTTCCACCATACTATGATTCTTTGATTTCTAAGCTTGTTGTTTGTGGTGAGACTAGAGAGGAAGCTATTCAAAAACTACTGGTTGCACTCGACGAATATATAATCGGCGGCATTAAGACTAATATGGACCTGCACCGCAAGGTGCTGCGCACTGAATACTTTCAAACTGGAAACGTCCATACGAAGCTGCTCGAAGAGCTGCAAAAGATAGAAGCTCAGGCTAAGTCTGCAGAGGACGAGCCGGAAAGACTAAAAGTAGGTCAAGAATGAAACAATCTTTGAAAGTATTGTTTTCCCTGGTTGTATTTGGGTTAACTTTAAATGTTCAGTTAACCAGCCAAGCTTTTATTCAGGAAAGCCAAGCTCAGCAAACAAAAGGCTCTCCTCGAGCCCAAGTCAAAGTTGATTCTTTTGATTTCGGTTCGGTTAAGCAAGGAGCTACAGTTACTCAAACCTTCTCCGTTTTTAATAAAGGTAACGCCCCTCTAAAAATTTTAGATGTTCAGGCTGACTGTGGCTGCACTGTTGCGGAACCTGAGAGTAGGGAAATTGGAGCTGGGAGTTCGGCTAATATCAATGTCGTTTTTGATACCACCGGGTTTAGAGGATACAAGGTAAAAACGGTTAGAATTTACACTAATGATCCTCAAGATAATGCCCTAGTTTTCTCTTTGAAAGGAAATATTCAAAGAGATGTAGAGTTAGATCCAGCTAGAGTTTATTTTGGTACTATTCGCCGAGGTCAACCTGAGACCATTGAGGTTAAATTTAATAAATACAGCACCGAAGAAACCAAAATAACAGACATTCTTGGGCGATCAGAGTCCATTGAAATTGAGAGAACTGACACCGGCTTTTTGGTTAAACTCAAGGATACAGTGCCGCTTGGTATTTTTAGGGACAGAATAGTTGTTAAAACAACTAGTAAAGAGACTCCAATAATTCATCTACCAGTATTCGCTAGAGTTAATGGAGATATTGTTGCGCAGCCCTCGGATGTTTCTTTTGGTTTGATTGAAGGTCCTCTAGTTAAGGAGGTCAGTAGAGATGTTTCCCTATCTTACTCTGGCCCTAGCGACCTTAAAATAGTTGATCTGGAAAGTGATACTCAAGGCTTAGTTGCTGAAGTGGTGGAAGGTGAGGAAGGTTCAAAAATTCGAGTAAAGCTTAAGCCTGGGGTAAGGGGAGTCTTTCACTCCAAGGTAACAGTTGAGACGAATCATCCCGATCCAGACCAAAAGATTGTTGAAATTCCGGTCTACGGGATTGTTTCTAAGAAAGGCTCTTAGAGTAGAACTTTTGAAGAAGCAGTAGGCATCCGAGCTATTTTTATAGTCCTAGTAAAAGCTAGCTAAATTTTTTCTCCTTTTTTGAGGTAAAATATTCGTTTCTAGCTTTAATCCCCTTAAAGTAGCACGTCCTTTTTTGCTCTAAATAAAGCTAATAATTTCTGTAATTTAATTCGTTCTTTTTCTTTCCTAAGTCATCTAAATTACTGGGAGATAAGTTTAAAAAAGAACGATTTTAATAAAAAAGAAAATGAACAGGTTTGCAACAATAATTTTGATTTGGGCAGTGTTTGCTCCGTCTCAGGTTTTTGGAGACATTACTGATCTTAAAAACAAAATTGAAGAAGTTCACCAAGGCATTGGCTCGGTAGATTCTTTTTCAGATTATCTGATTGACAGCGTAGAAATTGAAGAACTCGAAGTTTCTGAACTAGACTCCAGGCAATTCGCTAGTTTAAGAAATTTTGATTCTATCATCGGTGAAAAGCTTTCAAAGAGAGTTTTCGATTTGCTGCTCTCTAGAAATTCACAATCTGTAGCATTGATGGAGGCTCTAGCTGGGCAAGTTCTTGAGCCTCAAGATACCAACCTTAGAACTATAAATAGATATAATTATCTTTTTGAAAAAACCTCTGCTCTTCTTGGAACTAAAAAACTCAAAGAGTTTGATCGATTTAGCGAGTCCATAACAAAATCAAATGAAACTTCTCTACTGAATAAACTTGCAGCTACTCAGATAGCGAATATTGTTCAAGATAATATGGCAGGAAATGATTTCAATATGGCATTGAAATGGTTTGCAAGAATTCCCTCTGCTGGAAGAAAAGTTGGCTGGGAAAATCAAGTTTTAGAGATTTTAAACGGGTTGATGAAGAACTCCGATGATATTTCTCATAGCTGGCCTTTTGATGACGATTCGACCAAAGACTTATTACTTGAAATTGAAAATACAGAGGCCTCTAAGAAAGTCGCAGAGCCGTTAGCTAAGCTTTTCAGTTGGAGAGTCAAGGATAGTGTGAAGTCTGGGAATATAAAGCAGGCTAGAGACTATTATGAGAGAGTTTTAACTATTCGTCCTGACCCTAATCCTGAAAACCTATCTCTTAGAAAAGCTATTGTTAAACATGCTAATGGCTTGGAGGGAGAGAATTTTGCTCTTGGCCGGGTTGAAGAGATTAACTCTAACAACGAGCTAGATTTAAAAACAAAACTGTTTCTTTTTGGTAAGGGCTACTACGGTGCGGAAATAAGAAAGCTTCTCTTGGTTTTTGCTGTGGGTATCTCAGCTATTTTAGGTTCTATTTATCTATGGAGTAAGTTTCAAGACGATTTGGATCGTAGAGAAGAGAAAGCTGAATTGGACGCTGGGAACTCGCCTGAACCAAAAAAGGAGAAAAGAAAAAAGTCCAAATCAGAGCCATCAGATTCCTCTGGTATGTCTCTTGGTCAGAGGCAAGCTTTTTCACAACCCTCATCATCAAATAGAAACAGTGCTTTGTCGGGTGGACTTGGAGGAGGATCGGTATCAAGGGAAGCTCCCCTTGAAAAAGAATATACAGTTGGGTATTCCCAGCAGAGTTCCGGAGAAGACGAATATTCTACTTTGGTAGCTGTATTTGGATTAACAGACGAGGCCAGTGAGTCTGAGCTAAAGAACGCCTATAGAAAAATGCTTAAAGTATATCATCCAGATACGAGTGATTTAGGCCCAGAAGAGGCGAAGAGAAAGCTGGATGAGTTAAAGCAGGTTTATAATCGAATCCAAGAAATACGTGGGTCATGGTTTGGCGGTCGACACATTGACTAGAAATTCCCGTTCTTGGGTGATCTCTCCTAAACGTAAAATTACTGCGGTGCTCATTTAGGACTACTAAACTC
>CAZECN010000001.1:76540-138344 GCA_964510575.1 uncultured Bdellovibrionales bacterium
TACTGCGGTGCTCATTTAGGACTACTAAACTCTGCTCCTCGTCCCTGTAAGTTATAAAGCTGGCCGTTCAATCGACTTCGCCACAATCATGGGATATTTGGTTTAGTTTACAAAATTTCCCGAGTCTGGGTTCTCTCTAGAAAACTTCTTTAGGGTTTTATTGTTTTACAGATTCCAACAACCTTCTAAAAGTAGAACGATCTAAACCAAGCAACCTGGCAGCTTCGGTTTTATTTCCTTCAGTAAGCTCTATAGCACTAAGAAGGATTTTTCGATTAAATTTTTCTAGCTGCTCACGATAGTTACCCCTGGAATGGGCGGCCATTCGACTACTTTGGTTAAGCTTTATTTCCTCAGCTTCAATAATAGATTTTTTTCTATAATTAGCTAGCCAAGCAGCAGACTCAATAACTGCCATTAATTCTCTAATATTACCTGGCCAACTATAGGAGCTAAGCATTGCGTTTGCAGAGTCACTAATCAAGTGTACTTTACACCCTTGGCTATTTGAAATTTCAGTTAGAAAAGATTCTGCGAGCGGAATGATATCTTCTTTTCTTTCTATTAGTGGAGGAAGCTCAATCCTTAAATGCGAGATACGATGAAAAAAATCTTTCCTCAATAAATCGCCACCAGCAAGAGCTTCAAGCCCTTGGTTACTGGCGCTTATCAGCCTAAAAGAAGAAGACAAAAGACGATTTGAGCCAACTCTTCTGAAACTTCGTTCCTGAAGAGTCTCAAGAAGCATTACCTGACTTTCATTGGATAGAGAGTCAATCTCATCAATAAAAAGGCTCCCTTTATCTGCCGTTTCAATTAGTCCTACTCTAGTGTTCAGTGCTCCAGTAAAAGCTCCTTTCTCATGACCAAAGAGCTCACTGTTTACTAGATCGGCACTGGTAAAAGTGGGCTGATAGCGAATAAACTGTTTAGACTTACTGGCTTGATGTATTTTTTTTGCCAGCCAGCCCTTGCCCGTTCCCGTTTCTCCAATTAGTAACAGCGGCTGTGAGCTACTAGCAGCGAAGTCAGCTAGTTCAATGACCTCTTTCATTGAACTAGAGTGGCTTTTGATTTTAATCGAGTAGTTTTCTGAACCAGAGGCTTTTCTCGCCTTTTTTATTTGAGAAGTATTAACTGCGTCTTCCAGTAAAGTTAGAAGTTTCTCTGGAGTAGTAGGCTTTTGATTGAAGCTAGATGCTCCAGCATGAATACATTTTAAGCCATAATTGCCGCTGTCTTCCCCAGTTAAAACAATTACTCTGGTGGAGTTGGATTCGGAGACGAGCTTTTCAATTAATTCTAGCCCTTGTTCTGGGCCAGCTTGCTTGGAAAGTGAAAGATCAACTATTGCTGCAGCTGGTCTCAGTTCTTGATTTAGTTTTAGAGCATCCTCAAAGTTTGATACATGACAAAAATTGTAGTGCGGGCAAGCAATAGAGAGGCTTTTTACTAACCTTTTTGCCAGCAAAAGGTCGTCTTCAACTATAAGTATTCGAATTGCGGGTTGATGCGCTGAAAGGGGAACTCTTTTTACTACAGAAGAGGGCACAACTTTAACAACTAAGACTACAGTTTTTAAATATTATTTAATTAATATTATTTAAACCAAGGCTTAGGCGCGAATCTTGTTTAAACCATCCAAGGCAGCGACCTTATAGCACTCAGTCAGTGTAGGATAATTAAACACGCCTTCGGTGAGATATTCAAGTCCGCCCTTTAAATGCAGAACAGCTTGTCCTAAATGAATGATTTCAGTGGCACCTTCACCGATGATATGGACACCTAAGAGCTGTAAGGTATCGCGATGAAAGATGATTTTCAGCATTCCCAGCTCATCCCCAATTAGCTGGCCTCTTGCAATTTCTTTGTAGCGAGCAATTCCAGTTTCGTAGGGAACCTGTTTTTCAGTCAGGGAATCTTCCGTTTCACCAACTAATGCAATTTCAGGAATGGTGTAAATACCCCAAGGTAGAGGAATTTCTTCAAAGTCTTCTTTCACACCAAAAGCGTGGCTAGCTGCCAGTCGACCTTGCCGTTTTCCGGTGCTAGCTAAGGCAGGAAATCCAATCACATCTCCTACCGCATAAACATTTTCAGCAGCAGTTTGAAAGTTCTCGTTTACTTTAATTTTCCCGAATTTATTTACTTCAATATCCAGGTTTTCTAAATTTAGAGAGTCGGTAGCTCCCTGACGTCCAGCTGAAACTAGAACCGTATCTGAAACAATTTTCTTACCACTTTTTAAAGAGGTAACTACCTGCCCATCTTCTCGTCTTGTTACTTCAAGCACCTCTTCACCAAGACGAATAGTTATGCCTAGGTTTCTTAGGTGATACTTTAAGGACTCTACAATTTCTCGGTCTACAAAGGTTAGTAGCTGTTTTTTAGCTTCGACTAAAGTTACCTTAATTCCAAGAACTGCAAACATTGAAGCATATTCAATACCAATAATTCCGCCACCAACAATAGTTAGCTTTCTTGGCAATTGTTTAACAGTAAGAATATCATCGGAGTCCAAAATTCGGTCTCCATCGATATCAAAGCCAGGTGGATGGTTAGGTTTGGTTCCGACTGCGATAACAAATTTGTCAGCTGTCTTGGTGCTTACACCATCTCTATTTTCCAGTAGAATTTGGTTCTGGTCGATAAAACTGGCTCGACCTTGAATGATTTCAATTCTATTTCGGCTTAGCTGATGTTCGATGACATCGTTTTCGTGGCGAATAATACTGCCAATGCGAAAAGTAAGGTCATTAATAGTAATATTTGTTTTTACTCGGTAGGCATTTCCGTAAATCGACCGTTCTCTGAAGCCGGAAAGATATAAGACAGCCTCTCTAAAAGACTTACTAGGGATAGTTCCGGTATTGGTACAAACTCCTCCCACTTCTGAGCTTTGCTCAATAATTGCTACTCTTTTTCTGAGTTTGGCAGCTTGAATGGCTGCTTTTTGGCCCGATGGTCCACTGCCAATGACTATAATGTCATAGTGAGAACTCGAGCCGCTTGTGTTTTGACTGTGCATCAGTCAGTAGTACCTAATTCTATCTATTATTCTTAAAGTTACGTGTTCTGCCAACTGCCTCTGGAAGTCCTTAAAAGCAGCTAAACGCGTCTTTGTTCTAGTTACGCAATTACGTTACTGACTATTTTACTTGAGTAAAACAGTCAATAAAAATATCTGCGACAACTAGCTAGGGTTAAGATGCCTGTAAGTCTTGGGAAGACTTTTAAATCGACAGTTTTTTAGACTGAAATAGTGGCTTACCTGCGCGCCTAAAATCGCCTAGATTTAGGCTATTTGGGGTTAGTTGTCCCTTAAGTTTATATAAAGATCAGACAATGGAGCTGACGGGTCAGTTGTACGTAGCCCAAAATTGACTGCTGTAGGCGTAGTTTCTCCAAACTGAAAATAGTAGATTCGGTCGATTGAGGGGACCTGCTCTCGAAGAAAAGGCCAGGCAGTTTCAACGTATGCAAGTTGTTGGTCAGGACCTTGCTCTCCGGATTCCGTAATCCAAACAGGCATGCCCAGTCCGTTTAGAAAATCTGCAATCCCTCCACTCACAATGAGAGCCTCAAAATTTGTGCTGTAATAGTGAATGTTCCAGACATCGACCAGAGAAGCCGCTCCCAGGTCTCTAAGTGTTTTGTTGTAGTCCAAGTGTTCTGGAAAACTTTGGTTAATAGCCTCTGTTGCGGCAATTACTATTAACTTACCTGGGTCTAAGGCTCTGACTACTGGGCTAGATTTAGAAAGTAGGTCGAAGTAATTATTGACATCAGTTAGAGCCAGACCATTGTCACCAGGAACTCTAGGGAAGTCAGGTTCATTCCAGACCTCCCAGCCGATGACGCTTCCTCTACCACTATAGCGACTGACCGTAGGCCTGAGCCATCTTTCCACCCAAGTTGTTCGAGGATCTCCATCTATCCAGTTTGCAGGGTTTTGCATCCAGTCAGGCGCATGGACTACGGTAATTAGAACATCCACTCCAGCTGGGACTGAGTTTAGTATTTCGTCGTAAAAAGAGTAGTTTGGTGTCGATGTTGGTGTTGGCTGAACTTCATTTGACCAAGCAAAAAGCACTCTTACAAATCTTACCCCGAGAGTGTTTCTTATTTCAGAATATTGCTGTGGAATCGTTCCAAACTGAGAGTCTACAAAAAAATTATTTACTCCTACTCGAGATTGGTCAATTGCTTGTCTTTCAGGTGGGTCGATTACTAGGTCTAGTAGGTCTTCTGCGTCACTACATGCCACTAAGCTCGCGACTAGGATAATGAAAGCAGCTTTAATCATTCTCATCTCTATAAGTCCTTGTAGATATCTTTGAGTTCTCTAACTCCCGGTAGTCCTCTGTTCTCAAAAACTTTAAGAACGGCTTGTTTTAAATTTTCTTCCTCAAGAGGAGCTATGCCTTTCTCTGGGATCATGGTCTCCTCGGCAAATAAATTAAGTTCTCTCTGTTCCAAATCAATATAAAGCCTTTTGTATATAGTTGGAGAACTTCCAAACATTGAGCTAAATAGAGATTTTTTAAAAAACTCGAGGCCTAGGGAAACTTTTTGCCACCTAACAGGTAGCAATTTAAAAGCCTGCTCTAGTTTTAATTCTGGCAAAACTTCTCTAACTAAAGGGCTAGAGTTTCCTTTTAGACTGTAAGTAATATTACTTTTACCGACGAAGGTAGAGAAGAAAGATTTCAAATTAATATCTATGGGCAGAGGATCTGACTCAGGTGCGGCTATATGGCCTCGCATAGATACTATTTGTTCACTTTCAGTTTCACCAGCAAACTGCCTGCCTCTGAAGTTTTCAATCTGACCATCGTTTGAGAAAATAGATAGTTTTGTATCAAGAGGTAGCTCTAGTTCTTGAATTAGCTCTAACAAGATAATGCCAGGCATACATTTCTCACCTAAATCGGCTTTAATTTTCAAAGAAGAAGTATAACCTTTCTGAAGAAGGGAACCTTTGGAAGTAAAATTAACGTTGGCAGGCAATGCTAGCTCCAAATTTGAGTTGTTCTCGTTTTAACAACGAAGCCTTTAGGAATTCGTTCTATATATTTTTACACCGGTGGACTGGCAATCTGAGAATATAAATTTATTTATCGTTACTCTTACACCGGTTGCAGCCTTAAAACCTTGCAGAATTTGCTCAGCTATTTCTTCAGCCAAATGTTCAACCAGCTTCCATTCTCTATTCTCAGCCAGTGAAATAACAAGCTTTCTTAGCTTGTCATAACAAACCCCATCATCCAGTTCTTTAATGCCTGCTAAGGAACACTCAACCTCTAAGCTAACTTTTAAGGGTTGAGGGTAGGATCTCTCTTCAGCACTACAGCCAATCTTAGTGCTAAAAGCAAGGTTTTCAACAAATACTGAGTCTTGATGATTCACTAGATTTTAAGGTCAGGGTTGATCCAAATTTCACCAGTAGAGTTTTGATTCTTCTTAAGTGTTTCTTGAAGAGCAGCGTTCAACCTGCCTGAAGATCTATTTTTAAGCTGCTCAATAATAGTGCCCTTTTCTTGCTCCCAGTTACTACCTTCAGCTTGAGATGATTCTACAAGTTCGGCTAGAAAAAACTCCTCTCCAAGCTCGAAAACTTGCCCTGCCGTTTGGTTAGGCTGGTTTAGGGCAAAAAGAACTTTTCTAGCATTGGCAGCATTAAAGACAGGCTCGCTACTACTTGTCCTCGAAGATTTTATGGTCACTTCTGTTTTTAAACCTTCTTTTTCTGCAATGGCAGTCAAACTCGATTTATTTCCGGCTTTCTTAAGCTCTTCAAGAATTGCGTCAGCCTTAGCTTTTGCCAATTCCACTCTCTTTTCAGCTGTATATTTCTTTACAACCTCTTCCTTAGCTTCTTCCAAGGAAGGAATCGAAGATTCTTTGTAATCAGTTGCTTCAATAAGAAAAGGGGTGTCGTTCACTAAAACTAGGTCTTTTGCGCCTTGTCCATATTCAATTACTTTAGTGGTTAGGCCGGGTAATCCAGCTTTTGCTATCTGACCAGCAGAGAGAAGCTTTTCAGTTTTTGAAGCTGTAAGCTTATTCTCTTTGGCGAAATCTTCCAAACTCTTCGAGCTTGATTTCCAATCAGACAAAATCTGTTCAGCTTCTGCATAGGCATACTCTCCTGCCAAACCTGCTTGGACATTGTTCTTAACTTCAGCTTGAACCTCGCTTAGTGGTTTAACCCTCTGATCCTCAGCACCTTCAACTTTAACAATATAAAGTCCGTCTGGAAGTTCGATAGCTTCGCTGTACTCTCCTATGTCCATTTTTCTAGCTTCAGTAGCTAATTTTGGGTTGAGCTCTTTGTATGACTTCATCCCAAGGTCACCACCATTTTTACTTCCAGAAACTTCGTTTGCTATTGTTGCAAAGTCCTCTTTGTTGTTGAGTCGCTCAAGTATTTTTTCAGCTTTCTCCTTTAGAGCTGTAGCCTCGGAGTTACCGGACATTGGCACTACTGATGATTGGTCAGACTCTGGGCTGACCATTGATTCTAAAGCTCCCTTTTTGGTGTTTTTTAGAACGATCTGTCGGAGTCTAACCTTAGAGGGAACATTAAAGCGCCCAGACTGTTTCATATCTTGATATTCTAAGCTGATATCGTCCTCGGTTACTTCAACAGAGGAACGAAAAGAAACAGGATCGAACTTCACAAAACTATACTGAACGGCGGGTGGTTTTCTGAATTGCTCTTCATTTTCTTGATAGAAACCTTGTAATGCTTGGGGGTCGTCAGTTTTAACCTTGTCTTCAAAATCGGCTCCTGAGATTTTCAATACCCTAAAAGATGATTCTTTGTGCTTGCGGTCGAACTCTTTTCTAGCCTCTGCTTCGGAAACCAAGTTTAAATCTTTAAAGATGTCGGTGATTTGCTTACTGACGATTTGCTTCTTTATTTCTTGTTTGAAAGCTTCCGGGCTAGCTCCGATTGAATTCAGAAACCTTCTTTCTGTTTCTCTGCTTAAGCCGTTGTTCACGAAGAAAGGCATTGATTTTATTTCTCTATCAATCTCATGTCGACTGGCTGTAAAACCATTATCTTCAATAAAATCTGAAAGAACAGCTTGAGCAATTGAGGAGTCTATTGCTTGTTGCTCAATGTTGATTTGAGATTTGAACTGTTCGTAGGCTCCACCAAGCTGGTTTCTCATCCGACGATCTATAAAACTAAGATTTCTTGCGTAATCTCTGTATGGAATTTCAATATCACCGATTTTGGCGGCCACTTGAGGTGCTCCACCACCGGAAGCTCCCATGCCGCCACCAAGCCCAAATACAAGCATAAGCAAAGCGCAGAATACGATCATTCCAGTTCCCAGGATGCCTTTACGGTGGCGTCTCATTAATTCGAGCATATTGAAAAATCCTTAGATTAGGTTTTAGTGGGCTACTAATATGAAGTGTAACCTACAACAGCACACGAGCGATGGCCACCACCTGTGGAAAGCGAAAACTTACAAAACGAATGAAGGTTTTTGTTGAAAACTAGCCAGTGGCTAAGACTTTATTGGCCAGCGTTCAGGTGGTTCTTGTCGAGGCTCTCCATCGAAGAAAAAGCCTATCTGAACGCTGACACTTATTTTAGCAGCTTGGCTCGAATATACTCGCTGTTTAACTCAGCAATGAACTTAGAGCTGATTTCTTTAGGACAAACAGCCTCACATTCGAACTGGTTTGAGCAGTCTCCGAAACCTTCTTTGTCCATCTGTTCAACCATTGCAATTACTCGCTGGGTTCTTTCTGGCTGTCCTTGAGGCAAATGTCTAAGTTGGCCAACCTTGGCAGATGTGAAAAGCATGGCAGAACTATTGTTACAGGCTGCTACGCAAGCTCCACAGCCGATACAAGCTGCGGCATCCATAGCGATGTCAGCTTCAGCTTTAGATATTGGAATAGCATTACCGTCAGGTGCCCCACCTGTGTTTACTGATATATAGCCACCAGACTGGATGATTCTGTCAAATGCAGAACGGTCAACTACCAAATCCTTAATTACTGGGAAGGCAGTTGCTCGCCATGGCTCGACATCAATTGTGTCACCATCGTTAAAGCTTCTCATGTGTAGCTGACAAGTCGTTGTTCCACTTTCAGGTCCATGAGCAACTCCATTAATCATCATCGAGCAGGAGCCACATATTCCCTCTAAGCAGTCGCAATCGTAAGCAACTGGCTCAGTTCCATCTTCTGAAAGTTCACCGTTTACGGTGCTAAGCATTTCCAGAAAAGACATGTCAGGGCTTATATTCTTAGCCTGGTAAGTCTCCATTTTTCCTGGCTTTGAGGAATCTTTTTGACGCCATACGCGGAGTGTAAAATCCATCTTACTTGTAACTCCTTACCGATAGTTGCACATTTTCAAAATCAAGTTTCTCTTTATGGTGAACAGGAGTCTCGTTAACACCTTTGTGTTCCCAAGCAGATACATGACAGTAGTCTTCGTCAATTCTTACGGCTTCACCGTCTTTAGTTTGACTTTCTTCTCTGAAGTGACCACCACAAGACTCTTTTCTTTCTAAAGCGTCTCTGCACATCAATTCACCAAACTCAAGAAAATCAGCCACTCTTCCGGCACTTTCAAGTTGTTGGTTAAACTCACCAGACTCACCTAAGACATTTACGCTGTCCCAGAATTCTTGGCGCAGCTCGGGGATCTTTTTAATTGCTTTTTCAAGGCCTTCCTTGTTTCTGGCCATACCGCATTCATCCCACATGATTTTGCCAAGCTCACGGTGGAATGCATCGGGAGTTTTCTTTCCGCCACCTGAGAGGAGTTTTTGAACTCCGCCTACTACTTCTTCATGGCAACGAGTGAAGTCTTCACTTTCTGGATCAATCTTTTCAGGATTGTCAGAGGCTAGGTAGTTACCGATTGTGTATGGAAGAACAAAATAACCATCGGCTAAACCTTGCATCAAAGCACTGGCTCCAAGTCTGTTAGCACCGTGGTCGGAGAAGTTAGCTTCTCCAATTACAAACAGTCCCGGAATTGAGCTCATTAGATTGTAATCAACCCAAAGCCCACCCATTGTGTAATGCGGAGCTGGGAAAATTCTCATCGGCATTTTGTAAGGATCTTCGCCAGTAATCTTGTGGTACATATGGAATAGGTTTCCATATCTTTGTTCGATTACATCTTTACCCATTCTTTTGATTGAGTCTCTGAAGTCTAGGTTTACGCCCAAGCCTGTTGGCCCAATACCCCTTCCTTCATCACATGCTTCTTTAGCACTTCTCGAGGCAATGTCTCTTGGGGCAAGGTTTCCAAAACTTGGGTACTTTCTTTCCAAGTAATAGTCTCGCTCTTCCTCAGGAATTTCATTGGCTGGTCTCTTATCGCCTTCCTTAGTAGGAGCCCATATTCTACCATCGTTTCTCAAACTTTCACTCATTAGAGTTAGTTTTGCTTGAGAGGGTCCAGCAGTAGGAATGCAAGTTGGGTGAATTTGAGTGTAGCAAGGGTTAGCAAAAGCAGCTCCTCTTCGGTGCGCTCGCCAAGTAGCAGTAACGTTACAGCCTTTTGCGTTTGTTGAGAGATAGAAAACGTTAGAGTAACCCCCGCTTGCCAATACAACAGCATGAGCGCTATGCCGGGTAATTTTACCTGTCACGAGGTCTCTGATGATGACTCCCTTAGCTTGTCCATCAGAAACAACTAGGTCTAGCATTTCTGTTCTAGGGAACATCTCTACTTTTCCAAGTTTGATCTGGCGACTTAGAGAAGAATAGGCGCCAAGCAAAAGCTGTTGCCCAGTCTGACCTTTAGCGTAGAAAGTTCTTGAAACTTGGGCTCCACCAAAAGATCGGTTTGAAAGCTGGCCACCATATTCCCTTGCGAAAGGAACTCCTTGGGCCACGCATTGGTCAATAATGTTTCGACTGACTTCTGCCAACCTATGAACATTGGCTTCGCGAGATCTAAAGTCTCCACCTTTAATAGTGTCGTAGAAAAGTCTAAAGACACTGTCACCATCTCCTTGGTAGTTTTTGGCAGCATTGATACCACCCTGAGCAGCAATACTATGTGCTCTTCTGGGAGAGTCCTGGAAGCAAAAGCACTTCACATTATAGCCAAGCTCACCAAGAGTTGCCGAAGCAGAAGCTCCAGCCAGACCAGAACCAATAACAATGATGTCGTATTTTCTTTTATTGGCCGGGTTTACAAGTTTCAAATTGAACTTGTGTTTCTCCCACTTTCCAGCGAGTGGTCCTTCAGGAATATTTGATTTAAGTTCCACGTTCTAAGTCTTCCTAGTTGTAGGTTAGAGAGTAATAATTTTACAAATTACAGATACCGGTATCGCCAGATATCCAATTGTTATAGCCATCGCCAGCATAGGAGCTCCTTTGTTAATCAAAGGCGTGTAGGTTGGGTGATTAAAGCCCAGCGTTTGAAAAAAGCTACTCATTGCATGGCTTAAATGCGCCCCTAATAGAATCAAAGAGAATATGTAGGGGATGCTAACAAATAGATTAGAAAATCCAGTTACCACCATGCTGTATACGTCATGCCGTCCCTGAGCATCGATTAATGAATGACTTTCAGGTTGAATCACTCCCCATGTGAAGTGAAGCAAATGTCCAATTACAAAAAGAAGAATAAATGAACCGCTGAGCCCCATGTTCTTAGAAGCTAAGGATGCTTTCACAGTTCCTTTGCTTTGGTAGCTGTCTGGTCTTGCTGCTCGATTGTCTCGAGTCAGGGCAATAGCTGCTCCAATGTGAACAACGAAAATAGTAATCAGACCAATTCTAGCGATCCAAAGAAGTCCTCCCAGGTCGTGGAGACCTTTAGCGTAAGCATTGAGGGCCTCTTGGCCGCCGAAAATTAGTAAGTTTCCGATTAAGTGGGCAACTATAAAGCCGATTAGGCCAACCCCACTTATCGCCATTAAAAATTTCTTACCTATCGATGAAGTAAAAAAACTGGTTAGAGCAGTCATATCAATCTATCAAAATTCCTTGGTAAACTTGAGCCCGAAGACCTCGGTTTACTTGCCGTATGATGAGAATAAAAAACTTAGGGCTCACCAAAATTATCCCTGTGGTGAACCCTATACACCCATCCAAGTCTTGTATACAGTCTTTTGACCACAGCCCTCCCTAGAGTTAGGGACGGTTTAAGTCAAAGCTCTAAAGAGACAAAAATAGTGAGCAAAAAGGGCCCAAATACAGCTTGCTATAGCAGTTTGCTATATAATTTCAATCATGAAAGATGCTTATTTTAGTCTGTATTCTGCAGTTATTTTTAAGATTAGATCCATCTTGGTTTAGTCTACTGAAAACCAAAGAAAAATTACCAAACACCATAGAATCAAAGTATTTTCCTAATGATGACTAATAGCTCAAAAAACAGGTCGGATAGCTTCAGGATTGGCTTGATTCAGCACCCCTGTGGTCAGGCTAAAGCCGAAAACCTAGAAAAAGCATCACGGCTTATAAAAGAAGCCTCGGCCCAGGGAGCTCAAGTAATCTGCCTTCAAGAGATATTTTCAACTCCTTATTTCTGTACTGTGGAAGATGCTGAGCGTTTTGATTTGGCTGAGACGGTTGATGGGGAGACTGTTAGTGAAATTGCTAAAGTGGCTAAGGAAACGGAATCTGTAGTGGTGGTTCCTTTTTTCGAAAAAAGAACTGCTGGAGTTTACCACAATAGTGCAGCTGTTATTGACGCTGATGGAAGTTGTCTAGGCGTTTATAGAAAAATGCATATCCCAGATGACCCTCTTTATTATGAAAAATTTTATTTCACCCCAGGTGATGAACCCGGTTTTAAAGTATTTGAAACTCGCTACGCTAAAGTCGGTGTTCTGATTTGCTGGGATCAGTGGTACCCCGAAGCTGCTAGATTGACTGCTTTGCAAGGTGCAGAAGTATTATTTTACCCAACAGCTATTGGCTGGCACCCCTCTGAAAAAGAAAGCTATGGTCAATCTCAACTTGAGGCTTGGCAGACAATTCAACGCTCCCATGCCGTTGCGAACGGGGTTTATGTTGCTGCAGCTAATAGAGTGGGACATGAACAAACTCCAGGTACAGACGGAATAGAATTTTTTGGTAATTCCTTTATTTCCAACCCCTTTGGGAGAGTGTTGAAAAATGCATCTGTCAGTGAAGAAGAAATATTAATTGCAGATTGTTCTCGCAAAGAAATCGAAGAAACTAGGCGTAACTGGCCTTTTTTAAGAGACAGAAGGATTGATGCCTATTCTAAAATCACTTCTAGAGTAGATGATTAGGGCTCTCTAATGAATCAAAGTACTGGCTTACGCTGGCCTGCAGAATGGGAAGAGCATAGTGCCACTTGGCTTGCTTGGCCTCACAATCAAAACGACTTTCCTAAAGTTCTTTCAAAAGTAAGAGAAGCCTGCGCTAGTTTTATTAGACAACTTTCTGAAGAAGAAGCAGTAAAGCTAATTTGTGAAAACGAAGCAGAAACGAAACAGGAGCTTGAGAAATTATCTTTGTCCCTAGAGAATGTTGAGATATTTCAGTTTCCTACCGACCGTAGTTGGTTAAGAGACTCTGCTCCTACAGCTGTTAAGACAGATCAAGGGTTACTTTGGACTCAGTGGAATTTCAACGCTTGGGCTAAGTATAAAAACTTTCAAAAGGATCAAAAGCTACCTTCTTTTATCGCTGAGCAGAGTAAGAAAGAACTTATTCAGGCCAAAAGACTAGATGGTGCTACTCCTTTTACGCTTGAGGGTGGGGCTATTGAGACCGATGGAGCTGGTAGTTTACTGACAACAGAGGAGTGTTTGCTAAGTGAAATTCAGCAGCGTAATAAATCTTGCTCTAAAGAAGAGTATGAAAAGCTTTTCTCTATTTACCTAGGGGTTGAAAACACCATTTGGCTAGAAGCTGGAGTTCCAGGGGATGACACTCATGGCCATATTGATGATCTAGCTCGCTTTGTCTCAGATCAAGCGGCTCTGTTGGTCTTTGCTGAAGACGACCCAGCCTTTAGAGATATTTCTCGAAGAAACTTATCCAGACTTGCAAAGTCTAAGAACGCTAAGGGAGAAAAATTGTCGGTTGAACTTCTTCCTATGCCTTCACCAATTTACTTTGAGGGCGAGATGATGCCGGCGAGTTACGCTAATTTTTATTTAGCGAATAATTCAGTTTTCGTTCCAGTATTTAAAGATCGAGCTGATGATAAGGCGCTTCGAATAATCGATGATGCTTACTCTGGGCGAAACACTATTCCTATAAACTGCCGAGATTGGATTGTTGGCTGCGGCTCTCTGCATTGCAGCACCCAACCGCAGTTTTCCTAAATCTTTTTTAAGCTTTTCTCTAGTTCTTATCGAAGCTCTCGAATGCCGAAAAGAGCGACAGGAATATTTGTAAATTGTTTTTAGTTTAAAAAGACCTAATATTTTTCTAACCATAAGAAAAACCTCAATTAGGCACAACTCCAGTGACTACGAGCGGGGGTAGTCAACTGGAGTTAAGTTAGTTTTTTGATCAACTGATAGCTGCTTTAAGCTTGGGAGATTCGAGAGGACTATGATCTGCTTCAAAGTCAATTATGATTTTAAAACCACAACGTTTAGCCCATTGCTTTAAGCGTTTAGTGTTGAGCACATCATCGCGTGATCCCCCACAGACAATAATTATTTTATCCCGTCTTCTCTTAGTCCACATTGGGTTAAAAGAGAGTAGCCAGATGTATTTACCATAAAGGTAAAGACTTAAGCTCGAAGGGATAAAGTGAAAATTAAAGCTGTCCTCTGTAATCACTGAGTTAAACCAGTCGCAAGGGCTTATTCTTTTAGCTTGAGTATGTAGATACCTAATAAATCTTAATTCACGGTCTGGAAATTTTTTGATTATAAATTCTGCTAAGGCTACTAAGAAAAGTCCAGGGGTGAATATAAGATGCCAGTCTCTATCTTCAGTTACTACCAAACAGTTGAAAAAGAGCCAGACAGTAACACCAGACCAAAATAGCGTCGTAGCAAGCCAGTGAGTGAAAAAAAGACTAATTATAGCAATCAAGACAAAGCTGTAGCGAATGACTATACCGTAACGGCAAAGTTTGGCGTTAGCCTCAGACATGAATACCGGTGGACTAATCAAAACGATTTTATCTACTGCTATTCCCTTCTTGCCAGCTATATCAATCATTGCCAGTCCACTTGTTGAGAAACAGTAGGTTGTCGTTGTCTTTGATGTGCTAATCAGCTCTTTGAATACTTTCTTTCTCCAAGAGAACAGATTACTTACAGTGAGATACCGAAATAGGGTTTTGTGACCGGATAGGCTTGACCAGGTTACTCCCATATTTCCATGCACTTTTTTAACTTCATTAATTAAGTGAAGCATTCCTGGAGATGGCGTTCGGTTGGTCATCCCTAGAAAGACCTTAGCTGTTGTTTGTTGTGGAAAAGCTTCCAGTAGTTCAGCAACGGAGTTTCTGAATTTTGTATCATTCCAAGGACGAGTGAACTTGGTTGTGACCTTGCCCAGTATTTGTGTTACGCCACGGACAGGAATTGTAAACCTCATAATAAACCTCCAAAAATTAATAGGACTTTTTAAAAGCCTAAAAACAATCAATGCTTCTACTTGAAGGAATATTTTTAAAGAGCGAGTAATATACCCCGTCTACTACAAAATTCGGCTTTTTCTGTGCCTGTCGTAAAGGGGTATAAGCAGTGCGGAGCGCTGTCGGACAATAAATATACTTAAACCTCATGTAAAATTTAGCCAAACACTATATTTAAAGTGGTTTCAGTATACATGTAGCTAAGTTGACAGAGAGAGTATGAAAGCGACAAGTGGTTTTTATTATTTTTTTATGAAATAGTCAGAAGTAGTTAACCTAAAAAGAAAATTTTTCTGACTTTCAATGGACTGCACTCCAATATTTTTTCGTCTACCTCCGCGAAATATAGTTCAAATTAAAAACATCTTGGAAACTTATGACGGCATGACAGGAGAGCTTCGAACTCTTAATGCTGAAAAAGGTGAAATAGTAGTTTTTGCAATGCCTGACACTGAGCAGAATGTTAGAGGTTTGGTGCTTTCTCTCAGTGAAGAGCTCGAAATAAAGGAAGTGGAACCGCCTGAAGATATCAAAGGCGGGGATTGGTTGCTAGACTCTTACCTGGGTGAAATGAAGCTCAAGGGGACTTAAGCAACAGAGTCGTAAGCAATAATGCTCTCGCCGACCAAAGAATAGTTCTGATCCAATTGGTTGAAACAAGTTTCTTGTGAGCCTCTGGATTGAACCCAGCTTCAAGAATACTGTGTTGGGGCACCTGAAGAAAAGCGGTTGAGAGCCAAATAACTCCAAGCAGTGTTAAGCAAGTCCAAAGTAGTATTCCACCCTGTCTAGTTGCCAAAATTAAAGCAGTAATTGCCTCTGCCAGCATTACAGGTCCCACCACCCAAGTAGTTAGAGTATTATGGAACTTCTCATATACTATGAATTGATCCTGTCCGACTTTTGAAAATAGAGGATAGTGAACAATTTGAACAAACCAAATTAAGCCAGTCATAAACCAGCAGCTAGCTAACTGTATCAACAGCAGGATTTGATTGCTCATCTGTAGAGACCTACTTGCTGACTATCGTAGAAAGTCCGCCATCGACCGCAAGAATCTGACCAGTAACCCAAGATTGAGCAGGATCGAGCATCCAACAAGCGGCAGAGACAATTTCTTCGGGTTCGCCAATTCTACCCAGAGCATGCATTCCTTCAGATTTTTTCAGAGCTTGCTCGTTACTAGTTATTCTTTCAGTCATTGGGGTTCTAGTTAAGCCAGGCGCAACCGCGTTTACTCGAATGCCTTTACTTGCATAGCTAGATGCAGCAGAGCGGACTAAACCTTCTACTCCACCTTTGGCTGCTGCAATCGCCTCGTGGTTAGGAAGTCCAATCCTTACCGCTGCAGTTGAAAATAGAAGAATTGAGCCAGATTTCATAATCCTTGTGCCAGCTCTTACTACAGAGAAAGCAGTCTTAAGATTTTCTGATATTATCTTAAGGAACTCTTCCTCTGAGGTAAGATGAGCAGGTTTTAGTAGGACAGAGCCCGCGCAGTTTGCAATAGAAACTACCTCATCTCCGGCGTCGACTAATTGTTTTAAGTCGTTCTCAAGGGCAGAAAAGTCAGAAGCGTCGTAAGTTGAAAAAGAGGCTCTGTGACTAATAGCTAGTTCACTCAAGCCGCCCTCTTTGCGAGCTACTAGGTGCAGAGACTTTCCCTTAGCTGATAGTTCAGCTGCAAGCTCTCTACCAATTCCACCTGTTGCCCCTATGATTACGGTCTTCTCAGCCATTTGTAAGCTTCTTAATTAAATCGTTTACCATTTGAGGATTAGCCTTACCCTTTGTTGCCTTCATTACCTGACCAACAAAGAAACCTAGTACTTTCTCTTTTCCCGACTTCAGTTCTTCAACTTGTTCAGGATTAGCGGCAATTATTTCTGAAACAACCTTTTCAATTTCACCCGTGTCAGTAATCTGCTTTAGCCCCTGCTTTTCCACTATCGAAGCTGCATCCTGTCCAGATTGAAACATTTCGTCGAAAACTGTTTTGGCAATCTTTCCGCTAATGACATTTTTGTCGATTAGTTCCACAAGTTCAGCTAGGTAAGCTGGGCTAACAGGGCATTCTTCGAATTCAATTCCTTCCTTATTTAATCGTCCAAACAGCTCTGTACAAATCCAGTTGGCTATTATTTGAGGGTTGTTGTGACGACTTACTGCCTTGTCGAAATAATTGGCTACTATTTTCTCTTCAGTCAGTCTTTCCGCTTGATAGTCTTCTAGCTGATAGAGGTCCTTAAAACGGGAGATAACTTGATCCGGTAGCTCCGGCAAAGACTCTTTTACTTTTTTTACCCAGAGCTCATCAACTATAACAGGCGGCAAATCAGGGTCTGGAAAATAGCGGTAGTCCTCAGCGAATTCCTTAGAGCGCATCGGTTTGGTTGAGCCACGCTGTTCATCCCAAAGTCTAGTCTCTTGAACAATTTCTTCACCTTGTTCAATTTGAGCAATTTGTCGTTGTTGTTCGTATTCAATGGCTCGTTCTACAAAACGGAAAGAGTTTACGTTCTTAACTTCAACTTTAGTTCCAAACTCCTCCTGACCAATAGGTCGAACCGATACGTTTACGTCGCAACGCAAGTTACCCTTTTCCATGTCCCCGTCGCAGATGCCTAAGTATTTAACAATTTGACGAAGTTGCCTCACGTAAGCCCCTGCCTCTTGGGGAGTTCGCATGTCAGGTTCAGAAACTATTTCGACCAATGGAATACCGGCTCGGTTTAGATCTACTAGAGAGGAGTCCTCGGTTTCTAAGTGAGTGCTTTTACCTGCGTCTTCTTCTAGATGAATCCTAGTGATTCCTATCTTTTTTACACCTTCGTCAGTTTTGACGTCTAGGTAGCCTCCCAGGCAGATTGGCTTATCGTATTGAGAAATCTGATATCCCTTAGGTAAATCTGGGTAATGGTAGTGTTTTCGAGCAAACACCGATTCTTTTTCAATTGAGCAATTGGTTGCTAGTCCGGCTTTGATTGCAAAGTCTACCACTCGTTTATTTAAAACTGGCAGGCAACCCGGCAGACCCAGGGTTACAGGATCAGTGTGAGAGTTGGGATTATCGCCAGAGGCTACCGCAGAGGTAGCAAAAATCTTGCTATCTGTATCTAACTGGGCGTGAACCTCAAGACCGATGACTGTTTCAAACTGTGCCATTTTCTACTCTATGCAAAACTTAGTGTTATCGAATGATGCCCTACGCTCTATTCTTTCTGCTACTTTAAGAAGAATTTCTTCACCAAAATGTGGCGCTAGTAACTGAACCCCTATGGGAAGCCCCTTAGAGTCTAGTGAGTAGGGCACGCTAATTCCTGGAAGACCGGCTAGGCTAGCAGGGGTGGTCAAAACATCCTGAAGGTACATCTTCAAGGGAGAATTGGATAACTCGCCAATTTTAAACGCAGTAGAGGGGCAAACTGGCGCAAGAATAACATCACAAGAGTTTTGAAAGGCAGATTTGAAATCGTCGATTATTAACGTTCTGACTTGTAAGGCCTTATTATAGAAGGCATCGCAGTAACCTGCAGAAAGAACATAACTTCCAATTAAAATTCTTCGCTGAACTTCATCTCCAAAACCCTCAGAGCGACTTCGCTCATAAAGCTCTCCCAAACTTTTCAAATTTTCCGCTCGATGTCCGTATCGTACGCCATCATATCTAGCTAGGTTAGAAGAAGCCTCAGCTGGGGCAATGATATAATAGACTGGCAAGGCTGCTGATGTATGAGGGAGTGAGATATCAACTAACTCAGCTCCTTCTTCCTCTAAAACCTTGGCAGCCTCTCGAATTTTAGCTTCGACATCTGCTTCAAGCCCGTCGACGAAGTATTCTTTCGGAAGGCCGACCCTTAAACCTTTAAGCGACTCTTTTTTAGCAGATTGTAAATTTGAGAAATAATTTGGAACTTCGAGATCTATGGAAGTTGAATCTCTTTCGTCTCTTCCTGAAATAGCTTCCAAAAGAATTGCTGTATCATCAACAGTTCGGGCATGAGGGCCAACTTGGTCAAGAGAGGAAGCAAAAGCGATTACGCCATAGCGACTTACTCTTCCATAAGTAGGTTTTAGTCCAACAACCCCGGTAAAAGAAGCAGGTTGTCGAATGGAGCCTCCCGTATCGGTAGACAAAGCTAATGGCGCATGACCCGCGGCTACAGCTACCGCTGACCCTCCACTTGAACCACCGGGAACGCGTTGATGATCCCAAGGATTTTTAACTGGTCCAAAAATAGAATGTTCGCTGGAAGCTCCCATTCCAAATTCATCGTGATTAGTTTTCCCTATTACGACTCCGCCGTTTTGCTCTATCTTTTCCACCACAGTTGCACTGTAAGGTGGAATAAAGTTCTCTAGCATTTTAGAACTACAGGTGGTTCGTATTCCCTTAGTTAACAGCATGTCTTTAACTGCGACGGGAAGGCCAGTAAGAGTTGGTGAGTTTTCTTTCTCTTCTTTTAGTCTTTTATCAGCTATCTTCGCGGCTTCACTAGCTTCTTCATTGCAAATACTAGTGAAGTCGTTAAGCTCAGCGCCGCTGCTTTCAATTTGATTTAAGTGAGCTTCTGTTAGCTCAACGGCAGAGAAGTCTCCTGAAAGAAGACCTTCTCTCATTTTCGCTGCGCTAAGTTTGGTTAGTGCTTCCATATTAGTTTAGATTTAATTTATGATTAAAGTTTAGATTACTTTTGGAACTCTGAATCCGCCGCCCGAGAAGTCAGGGGCTATGGCTTCAATTTCTTCAGTTTTTAGAGATTCTTTCTTAATGTCGCTCCTGAAAATATTCTCTACGGAGTGCACTTGGGAAGTTGCCTTAACTCCCTTTGTAGAAATTTCAGACAGCTGCCCGACATACTCGAGAATTTCACCCAAGTCCTTTTCCAAGTCTTGAGCCTCCTGTTCGTTAATTTCTAGTCGGGCGAGTCTGGCAATTTTGGTAATTTGCTCTTTGGAAATCTTATCTGAGGGCATTGTCGATAAAAAAGATAGGTTTATAACTTAAACAGTCACACCTTATATCGCGAAAAAATAAAATATTCTATTCTGTGGGAGATGAAAAAAATTATTGGATTTAATGAAGAACTGGCCCTTAGTCCGGAGTTCGAGGGATTTTTGATAGCTGGGATCGATGAAGCTGGACGTGGGCCTTTGGCTGGTCCTGTCACCGCAGCTTGTGTTGTCTTACCTGAGGGGTATGAGAACGAGCTTATTAATGACTCTAAAAAACTCAGCCCATCCATTAGAAAAAAACTTTTTCCAATTATTTGTGAAGAGGCTTTGGCTTGGTCGATTGTTTCAGTTGGTCAAAGAAGAATTGATCAAATCAATATTCGAGAAGCTACTAGGCTTGCTATGGGACTTGCGGCGAAAAGAGTAGCTGGGACAATTAGGGTCAAACTTCAACAGAACATACATTGTTTAGTGGACGGCAACACGGAAATGCTCTGTAACGTTTCTCAGCAAACAGTAGTTAAGGGAGATAGTAGATTTCTTTCTATCGCTGCTGCTTCTGTTTTAGCTAAGGAGCGTAGGGACCAGCTCATGGTAGAGTTAGAAAATAAGTACCCCGGATATGGCCTAGCAGGGCACAAAGGATATCCGACTAAAAAACATCGCGAAGCAATTCAAATTATTGGTCCTTGTAGGATTCATAGAAAAAGCTTTGCTGGAGTTAGGGAATTCGTCTAACTCTATAAATACCTTTAATGCTTACCCTGGAGGATATAGTGAAAAAAGTAGCTGCAAGTTTAATGCTCTCAAGTTTGTGCCTAGCTCTGTTAACGCCGGGCTTTGCTTTTGCCAAAGAAGAGCAGGTCTTCATGAAGCGAAAGCCAGGCTACTGGATTGCTGATATTGAAAACTCAGCAATGCCAGGTACTAAAGTTAAGTATAAAGAGTGCTCTAATGAAGAGAGTGACAAGAGGTTGCTCAATCAGAGCCTTGGAAATGACAGTGCTACATCTTGCGATGTTAGTTCTAAAAAATCTGGGTCTGGCTACTTATCTGAAATGTCTTGCTCTGGAGAGGCCGCTGGGCAGACTTTTAAGATGTCAGCTACTTTTGATGCTCAAGGTGATTTTGAGAAAGCTTTTACTATTAATGGTAGCATGACTATGGAAGGGCTACCTTTGCCTCCAATCAAAATGGTCATGAAATATAAGTATCAAGGAGAGTGTCCTGCAGGGATGGAAGTAGGTGACTTGATTACAGAAGGGCTTCCAGGCGGGCCTAAAAAGATAAATATCCTTAAATAGATTTTTATTCTGGAGTGAAATTAGAAGCATTGGCAGTCGAAGAGACTGTTGATGCGTACTTACTTAGAGAAAAAATACTCAGGAAAAACGATTGGTAAAGAGGGAGAGAGGGTAGCCGCTCTCTTTCTCAAGTCTAAGGGCTATAAACAAGTTGCACTAAACTGGTTTTGGAAGAGAGGCGAGGTAGACCTTATCTTCAGACAAGGGAAGGACCTAGTTTTTGTTGAAGTTAAAACCAGACTTGAACCTGGTGGGGAAAAGATCTTCGACAACGTGGACAGCCGAAAAATTCGTAAGTTAAAGTCTGGCAAGGATTCTTACCTTGCTAGGTATAGGGTAGGGGCTCCTATCCCCAATCATAGAATTGATTTAATCGGAGTGGTGCTTTCTAGGTTAGACCTAGAACCTTTAGAAATTAGGCATATAATTAGTGCTCTATAGTTAAAGCTAGGGTCTTCTTTTTAGAAATTATCATGGTAATAAGACTCACCCCAGTATTGGTGTTTTTGAGGAAGATAGATGATCGACAGTAAGTTACTTAGAGATGATTTTCAGGGCGTCGTCAGCCGACTTGAAACTCGCGGAGTGCCAGAAAATCTGAGCCAATGGCAGAATTTGGATAGCCAGCGAAGAAGTCTTCTCTCAGAAGCTGAAAACATTCGGGCAGAGAAGAACAAGCTTAATCCTGAGATTGCTAAGGCCAAAAAGAGCGGAGAGGATAGCTCAGAGCTTTTAGCCGATCTGAAAAAGAAAGGGGAAAGGGAAAAGCAGATTAACCAACAGGTTTCTGAAGCGGAGCTCAAGCTCAAAGAAATTGAACTGATTGTTCCTAACCTTCCTGATGAATCTGTTCCTGTTGGGAAGACAGAAGCCGACAATCGTGTAGAGAAAACTTGGGGAGAAAAACCAGAATTTGATTTTAAGGCTAAACCTCACTGGGAAGTTGGAGAAAACTTAGGAATTCTGGATTTTGAGCGAGCGGCGAAAATTTCTGGCGCTAGATTCTCTCTTTACCGCGGTGATGGAGCGAGGTTAGAGCGAGCTTTAATTAACTTCATGCTCGAAGAACATCGTAAGAATGGCTATCAAGAAGTTATTCCTCCTTTGTTGGTCAAAGAAGAGTCAATGACGGCTTCTGGTCAACTTCCAAAGTTTGAAGAGGATCTTTTTAAAACTGAAGGTGAAGAGGACAAAAGATATCTAATTCCAACTTCTGAAGTTGCGCTAGTTAATATCTACCGAGACGAAATTCTTGAAGAGGCAGACCTGCCAATTTACCTAACAGCTTTTACGCCTTGTTTTCGTGCAGAGGCGGGCTCTCATGGTCGAGATGTTAGAGGTTTAATTAGACTTCATCAGTTTAATAAAGTTGAGCTAGTGAAACTGGTTGAACCAGAGCAATCTTTTAATGAACTTGAAAAGCTTACGGAAAATGCCGAAGGAATTCTAGAAGCTCTTGGGCTTCCCTATCAAAGAGTTACCTTGAGTAGTGGTGATATGGGACTTGCTGCTGCAAAAACCTATGACTTGGAAGTTTGGCTTCCAGGCATGGAGGCTTATCGCGAGATTAGCAGTTGCTCTAATACTACTGATTACCAAAGTCGCCGTTCAAAAATTCGCTATCGTCCAGCTGGAGAGAAGAAGCCTAAGCTAGTTCATATGCTAAATGGCTCTGGTCTTGCCGTGGGTAGAACAGTTGTAGCTATTCTGGAGAACTACCAGCAAAAAGATGGCAGCGTTGTGGTTCCTGAAGTTTTGCAGCCGTTTATGGGTGGACAGGGAAAAATAGTTAAGGCTTAAAATAGAGAGGGGATCGACTTGCTTAGTTGATTTTCCCCTCTCAAGTTATCCGAACAACCTCTGGCTAAGCGTATTGCTAAGGCTCGCGAAAACCGGTTGTCTAATTTGGGCTGAGATGTCGTGTAGCTGACCGTCAAGATTAAGAACAGTGCCTCCATAATGAATCAAAGCTCTTAAAGCATTGACTTCCCAAATTTTTGTTTTGGTGGATATGTAAGAGCAACCGCTGTTGCAAATAGAAAAGAGACTAGAAGCAGCACTTTTGGAGTCCCGTATCAGCAGTTCTTTTTTTCGATAAAGTTCAATGATTCTACTATGCAGAAAAGGGTGACTCTCTTTTAAATCATCTAAACTTTCTTTGCTTACTAACAAAGACTCGGGTCCAGTGTTCCTAGTTTTGGGAAGAGGAGAACCGTTTATAGAGAATCCTCCATGTATGCAGTACTCGAATATTTGAGGTTTAGCTCCATGACGGTAAACGAAAGCTCTAACAACCTCTCCATCTAGTACTTCTGAGAGTATGATTCCCCACCCATAGAATCCTTTGACGTACACATAGGTTCCATCAAGAGGATCTAGGAGCCAGTAATTTGACACACTTCTCAAAACATCTAATCCGTTCTCTTCAGCAATCACTGGACGCTTTTTACCTTCCACTCGGTCGATAATTTTAAGAGTCTCGATGATCTGGATTTGTGAGAGAGGATCTCCAGCCGTGATCAGACTACCGTCATTTTTTATAGTAGTTAAGTTTTTCTCTTTGAAGACTAGGGACTGAAGGATTGAAAGCTCCATGCCCGTGTTTGAAATCTTACTCCTAAGATAAGAATTTGGTGAGATACCAGCATCTACCGTATAAGACATGTAAATAACCTCTATTAACCTTGGGATGAGGTTATCCTCTAGAATACATCTATTTGAGTCAAATCTCGTTAAATCGATTGTTTGACTGTGAAAAATATAGTCGTTTTTTGAGTATGTTAGTAGGCGAGCTACTCAATTTTAATTGATTTTAAATTTGCGATGGTGAATCAGGGCTTGCCCTGATTCACTCAACACTAGGAGATCCGTAGAGTCACTATTGCAGGGGGGCAGAGCTCCCAAAACGCTTTGGACACTATTTGTTATGGGCCTCCTAAAAAGGAAACTTTGTAGCGAAAAAATTTCAGAGGCCGTAAGAATCAACAGGCTTAATTGTTCCTGACTCATAGCCGAACTATCGGCTGGCGTTTCTGAGGATGTGGTACGACCACTATTACTCTCCTCCCCCTGCACAGTCACTCAAACCAGTTCCTTCTCTTCGTTACTCGGCGGGCTCTCCTTACTGCGGCGTGCGGGAGCACGCCTCATTCGTCGACCCTTGAGCGCCTCGACAAGTTCTGGCTGAGTGACTGTGAGATAATTTTCCTATGAAGAGAGTCTTTCTTTTTTATTCAATTTGAAAATCTTTGTGCGTTTTAACGAAAAGGTTTCGTTAATTACTCTTAGTTGAAAATTTTTAAATGAAACTTCCATTTTTTATGGCTTTGATTTTTGTAGCTCTAATTTCTTCCTCTGGATTTGTTCAAGCCGAGAAAGTCTTTGTTTGTCGAAAAGAAGTTAGCGGTGCTTTGGTATTTACTAATCGCCCAGTCCAGTCCCCAGAGTCTAGTTGTAAAGGTCACGAGTTTAAGAGAAATAGCTTCAATAAGTTGAAATCTGGAAACTTTAGTCGATTTAAACCTGATAGTTTAAAATTTTCACTGAAGAAGAAAATCTCTGAACTCAAAAAAGACCCACCGGCCTTGAAGCTAAGAGACTCCAAGAAGCTTTTGGCTTTACGTCGAGAACTCGAGAATTATCTTCATTAAAAATTGCGGCTAGAGAGGTCACATTTGTCATACTCTCAACTAGAGGTTAGAACATATTTTTTACCTTAACCCCTAGATAATAACGCTAAGAATTGGCTGATAACCTGAAATATACAGAGCATGGTTCAAGGGCTGAACTCAGTCTTTCAGGTAGCTGGAGGATTAATCGACTAGCGGCTCTCAAAAAAGATATTACCCAACTGGAACTGAGCCAAGTTCAAGAAGTCCAAGTCGACGGTAGTTCTCTCACCAAAATTGATACTGCTGGCGCAATGGCTCTCTTATCTGGTCTGAAGGGGAAAAGAGTTCAACTAAGGAACTTCGACAAAGATCAACTTTCCTTAATTCAACTTGTTGAAGATCGTTTAGACGAACCTGTGCCTAGAAAAAAAAGCAAAGAGCTAGGCCTTATCGATAGAATTGGTAGGGGAAGTATCCATGCTTGGGATAAAACTAGAGAGCTACTTTCTTTTGTTGGACAGTGTTTTAGCTATTTCTGGAGAGCAGTTAAGAATCCCAAACTATTTCGCGGTAAGGAGATTATAGGTCAGCTAGAGTTAGTTTTAGTTGATGCGATACCTGTAGTTACTTTAGTTACTTTTTTGATTGGAGTGGTTTTAGCTTACCTCTTTGCTTCTCAAATTCAGCAATACGGAGCCAATATCTTTATTGTTGATTCAGTTGGTCTATCAATTTGTCGAGAATTGGCTCCAATTCTAGTCGCAATAGTGATGGCCGGGAGGTCTGGTTCTGCTTTTACTGCCCAGATTGGAACGATGAAGTTGAACGAAGAAGTGGACGCCCTTAGTACATTGGGCCTATCCCCTATGCACGCTCTTGTGCTGCCCAGAATTCTTGCTTTAGTTATCGCTATGCCTCTTCTGGTTATTCTTGGAGATATTGTGGGAGTAGCCGGAGGTATGATGGTTGCCGATTTTCAACTTGGAATATCATCAACTACTTTTCTGGATCGTCTTCGGATAGTGCTTCCATGGCAATCATTTTGTATTGGTCTAATTAAAGCACCAATTTTTGCTGTGTTCATTGGAATTATAGGCTGTCGGATGGGACTTGTTGTTGAAAATAGCGCTAGAAGTGTCGGAATAAATACGACTTCTACCGTAGTGCAAAGCATAGTTTCTGTAATTCTCATTAATGCTGCCTTTGCAGTTTTATATGTTCAGTTGGGGTACTAGCTGGTTATGGAAACTGTAATTGATATTGAAAATATAGTTACCAAGTTTGGCAGTCAGGTGGTGCATAATGGGGTTAGTTTTCGAGTAGACCAGGGAGAGGTTGTTGCTATTATTGGTGGAAGTGGGTGCGGAAAGTCGACCTTACTTAGAGAGATTATAAGACTACTTAGACCTACATCGGGAGAGATTTGGCTTCTAGGTGAAAATGTTTGGCGTTGTTCTCCTGAAAAAATGAACAAGCTCCGAAGAAGCTTTGGAGTCCTTTTCCAAAATGGAGCTCTTTTTTCGGCTCTGACAGTTGGTGAGAATATAGCGCTTCCTTTTCTTGAACAGACTACTATCGATCACTCTCTGATTGATGATCTAGTTCAGCTCCGACTTGGTTTGTCTGGACTGGAGGCAAGTGTGGCAGGTAAATTGCCTTCAGAGCTTTCTGGAGGAATGAGAAAGAGAGCGGCTTTAGCTCGAGCGCTGGCTCTTGAGCCTAGAATTTTATTCTTGGACGAACCAACTAGTGGTTTGGATCCGGTCAATGCAAGAGCTTTTGATCAGCTGATACGTACTTTAAGTGATTCTTTGGGTCTTACGATTTTCATGGTAACTCATGATTTAGACACTCTTGAGGGAATAGTTGACAGAATTGTTGTGCTGGGACAGGGATCCGTCGTGGCGAATGGCAGTTATCAGGAAGTGGTGGAAACTGACGATCCTTGGATTCAGGAGTATTTCTCCGCAAGGTATCAGAACTAGACTGTAATGGAATCGAGTCCTAAATATACATTGGTTGGAGTCGTTGTTGTGGTGCTTTCAATCTTCTTTTTCTCGAGCATTATTTGGCTAGGAGGTGGAGGAAGTAGTAAAGCGGCATCCGGCTATACGGTCTATTTTAGAAAACATTCTCTTAGCGGCCTTCAGATTGATAGTTACGTAACTATGAAAGGTATAGTTGTTGGCTCTGTTAAGGATTTTGTAATTTCTCCTACTGATATTGAAAGAGTTAAAGTTTCAATTGAAGTTAATGCAGATATTCCCGTTAAAACTGACACCAGCGCAGTAATTACCAGAAATCTGTTAACCGGTCTTGCAGCAGTGGAGCTCAAAGGGGGTACTGGAGGGAGTTCCTTTTTGAAGGATATACCACTGGGGGAGAGCTTCCCAATAGTGCAAGAAGGAGAAACGGAGCTAGATGCCATAGCTAATTCTGTCCCTGGTTTGATTGATGATTTTGGTCAAATCTTACAGGAAGCCAAGGGTGTTATCTCAGAAGAGAATAGAAAGTCTCTAACTGGTACTTTAAATAACCTAGAAGTTTTTTCGGCGTCTTTAGCCTCTATGGACGCTGAGACTAAGAAGCTCGTTGCGAATTTATCTGAGGTGTCAGCCAATATGGTTGAGGTCACTAAAGCAGCTAGAAAAACCTTTGATTCGGCAGGAAAAAACCTTCCTGCAATGCTTGAGGAGATGAAGATCGTCCTTGAGAACGTTGGCTCTACTTCGAAAACAGTAGATAGAGAAAGTGAAAAATTGGCTAAGTCTTTTCGCTCGGCAATCGATTTGCTTGTAGTTGATGTTAATAATGTGAGCAAAGATATTTCACGAGCAGCTCAAAGTGTTACTGCTGCTATGGAACAGTTTGACGACCCGTCTTCCTTATTAACTGGGCCGAGTGAAGGAGCTCTTGGGCCTGGAGAGAGAATAAAAGAATGATTGATAGAAAGGATTTGTTAATATTTTCTTTTATAGTTTTGGCTTTCTTTGCGGCTTGTTCAGTCTCACTTGGTCCTGAGGCTGAGGATAAAAAGTATTACGTTTTAGAAAGTGACCATGCGGGGCTTGTAAAGTTTGGCCAACCTTTGGAGCAGAACCTTAGGGTTAGAGAAACTGAAGCAGGAAGGTTTGTTAACTCCCAGAGAATTATTTTTAGTAAAAACGATCGTTCCCGAGGATACTATCAATTTGCGTACTGGGTAGATCCCCCTCCAAAGCGCATAGGGATGTTACTTGAGAGTTATCTGGAGAGGGTTGGTATTTTTTCTGCAGTATTTCGTGAATCTTCTGGGGTTCCTGCTGATTTCGAATTGAGAACGGAGATACTTGATTTTAGGCACCATATAGCCTCTTCTCCCGGAGAAGTTGTTGTTTCAATTAACGCTGAGCTTGTTAGTTTGGTTGATAGAGAAATAGTAGCCAAAAAGAACTTTACCGTATCTAAGGACGTAGCTGATTTTAATGCCGAGGGAGCTATTGAAGCTTTTTCGCTGGCTTCTAATGAAGTTCTTAGTCTTATTTCAACTTGGGTGGGAAGTCAGTTTAGTAGGACTTCGTTACCGAGTAGGGCACAAGGCCTTCTAATAGAAACCGATCAGAAGCTCTAGTTTAGTTTCCGATAAATTTAAATGTTCGCCTAAAAACCTGAGAATAAGTCTAAGAAACGGTTTAGGTAAACAGTGAAGGGAAACTTCTTCAGCCAATTTAGCGCTTGGCCTAAAGGTTCATCAATGATTGGGATACCAATAATTGTAACTTTAGAATTAATAGCTAGCATTCGAACCCCAGCAAAGAGCAGGGCGCAAAGTAAAATATCTCTAAACTTTCTCATGATGCCTTAGCCCTGATCTATTCCGAAGATTTCTTTTTAGAAGACTTTTTCTTCTTTTTCTTTTTACTTTTTTTCTTAGAGGACTTTTTCTTACTATCTTTCTTTTTAGATTTTTTCTTTTTAGTTTCGCTTTTCTTCTTTGCTTTAGCTGCAGATTTCTTTTTCCCGGAGGATGCTTTTGCTTCTGATTTCTTACTTTTCTTTTTGCTAACAGCTGAGCCTTTGCCAGGTTTTTTTCGGCAGTGAGCTGAAACTTTAGTGCCGTTTTTGTTAGTGAAGCTTTTGACCCAAGAACATGTAGATTTCGCAGAACAGGTGCTTTTGGCCAGTCCTTTACAGGCTGATTGGGCCAGGGAGGTGCTGCTGATAAAAATTAGTTGAAGGAGTAAAAAAACAAAGCTTGAAATTATTGTTTTCATAACAGTCACCTGATTCTAGATTGTTGTCCTTATTAACTTTGAGAATGGCTAAAATTATTTGAAATTGCCCTAAATTTGTTCTCTAGTTCAATCTATCCCAAAAAACTGGAAGGACAAAGCACAATTATTAGGTTATTTTGGGTTTGAGTTTTTTTGATAATCCGATATTTAGGTTCGGTAGAGGATATGGCTGACTTCAGATTCCTTTCTCTTTTAGGCTCTATACTTTTAGTATTAGCTTTGGATTTTATTGCTGAGTTTTTACTATTCAGCCCTGAGGCGATTTCCATATATGAGCAGTCATATACGGTTCGACCGATAGTTATAGCTGCTGGACTAGTATTCCTCCTTTTCTTCATCCCTGGCTATTTAATCGCGGTTTTATGGGAAGAGGATGAACTTTTTGGAGGTTTTGCGCTAGCAGCCACTTCGTTTCCTGCAATTATGGTTCTCAATCACATTCCTCCCCAGGCAGGGCTAGAGTTTTTCTCTGTATCTCACAGCTACTATTATGGTGCCGTAATGTTAGCCATAGTTATCGGAGCCTGGACTCGAAGTGAGGTTTCAAATTAGGCACTTAGTCTAGTTTCACACCTTATATAGAAAACACTCACCCTAAGTGTCTAATAACATTAGACTATAATTTTATGCGCCCTCTATCTTTTCGGCCATAACAGTCATGTAAGCATTTTTGCTTATATTCCAATGTGGTTTTGAGTTTGGTTTAACAAGAGGAGAGTCAATTCGTGTCCAGTGAAAAAAGTGTAGAAGTCAGAGGAGAAGATCTGGTCGTAGAGGGACCAAAGGGTGCTCAATACGTAAAGATTGGAAATACCAGAATTAGATTAGCTAACCCAATGGAGCTCAATTTCGAATGGGTTGGAGCCCGAACCGTGATGGATCAGCTTAGAGCAGCTTGGTTTGTTGAAGAGGAAGGGGAGTTCGCTATGGCGCCAAGGCTGGTTGGAAAGCCAGGTGTTGGTAAGACAGTTATGGCCTACAGTGCGGCTAAAACCATGGAGCGGCCAGTTTACTTGTTTCAGGCCACCTCAGACACTCAACCAAATGATGTACTGATTAATACAGTTCATATTGAAACCGGGAAAAATGAATATCAAATGGAGTATGTTGCCAGTAGTCTGGTTACAGCTATGATTGTTGGTGGTTGCATTGTGTTTGATGAAGGAAACAGAATGCAGGAAAAGGCTTGGGCTTCCCTATCTTGCTTGCTTGATTCCAGAAGATATATCGAATCAATCACTGCTGGCGTGGTTATTAAAGCTCATCCTCAGTTTAGATTTGTTGCAACTATGAATGACGATAAGTCTTGTTTTGATTTACCGGAGTATATTCAGTCGAGACTTCAGCCTCAGATTATGATTGATAATCCTGATCGTTCTGAAGAGCGAAGAATTTTAGAGGTTAATTGCCCAAGAACGGATCCAATCATATTAGACTATGTGGCAGACTTTTTGGAGTCGGCTCACCGAGCAGATGAGCGCTTTACAGTTCGAGAAGGCATTCATTTAGCTAACTATGCTGGCAAAATTGTTCGTTATAACGCTGATAATGGGCGTGACATTGAGCCGGGAAAAGCTGTTTTAACTGCTATTGAGCAGGTGCTTGGAGTGCGCCAGACTCGCTATCTAAAGCAAGTTTTAATCAAAGAAGCAGCAGCTTAGCTCATACTAATAATACCCGAATAAACGTTCTAAAGATTTTCCGACAGAAACGGTCTGTTTCTGCTACAATTGTATTACACCTGTTTTTTATTGGGTGTAGTATTTTGAAGTAGGTGAAATTTGGAATCTAGTAGAGCAGCTCGTAGAGAAGTAAGTAGTGTTAGACGTCGTCGTCGCAACAGGCGCAGACTACAGTTACTTTCTGTGATTGCCTTCGGTTTAAGTTTTCTTCTAATTTTCGTAGTCAGTAAAGGAAATCACTCTTCAAACTCACCTTCCCAGGGCAACATATGGGAAGCTGTTCAGGTAGCTTCTGCCGAGTATCAAATCCCTTCGGATCTCGTATTTGCCATAATTAAAGTAGAGTCGAACTTTAACTCCAGAGCTAAGTCGCATGCAGGTGCTATGGGCTTGATGCAATTGATGCCGTCAACTGCCCAGGAAATGAAAGTAAACAATCCCTACGACCCTGGCCAAAATATCTGGGGTGGTGTCGGTTACTTTCATAAAATGTTAAGACGTTTTGATGGTGACGTTCGACTGGCCCTAGCTGCCTATAATGCTGGGCCTGGAAATGTAAGAAAATATAAAGGCATTCCTCCATTTAAAGAAACTAAGAACTATGTTCGAAAAGTAATCAGAGAATATAGGCAGCGTTCTGGCCAGAGAAGGGTTTCTAAGATTAAGCTTCGCTCTGTTTAAGATGCCTTTTCTGCTCTCTAAACCTCCACTTGAACAAGAACAACAAATTCGGCTAAACTTCGATTTATAGGCAATTTCTCCTCATGTTTTTTATGTATGAATAACTACTTCGTATACGCTATTTGGGCTATCATTCCCCTGCTCTTACTCCTGCTTTCGACCAATGCCTTGATTAACAAGGTGTTTAGAGTGAAGCCCAAGGAAGATGGGGTGGATTATTTTAAGCAATTTCTTTTTGTGCTGGTCCCTTATGGTCTAGCCATTGCATTTGACCAGTATGTTTTTCATAGCATAATCAATCACTATCAAATTGAACCAGGTGGTCAGTTTCTAGGTGCTTTATTAGTCTTTCCAATACTACTTTGGATTTGTACTGATATTGAGAGACGGATTCGGCGGAGGTTTTATCCGCAGAAGGGGTCTAAACTAACCGGCACCTACGACTACACCGCCTAAGAGGTTTAGATTTTCCTTTTATCTTCGTTGCTCATCGGGCTCTCCTTACTGCGGCGTGCTGTAGCACGCCTCATTCGTCGACCCTTGAGCGCCTCGATAAAAGAAAAATCTAAACCTCTTAGAAAATCTTCGTTGCTCGTCGGGCTTTCGTCGCTGCGGTGTCTCGGCCCGCTTGGCAGGCCGAAGTATCGGTGATGCGACTGAAGAGGGAGCATCACGCATTACACGCCTCATTCGTCGACCCTTGAGCGCCTCGATAAAAACAAAATTCAAAACTCTTATAAAATTTACTTTGTGTGAGTTGTTGTTACTATCGACTAAGTTGTTGAGAGAGCTCATTGTTCTTTGAGAAATTGATATTTTCTGGGTTTAGTGTAATGAAGTCTGGATATAGTTAATCTCCCACCGCGTTCTTTCCCTTATTTTTAAAGATAGACTCACTGAGCCTTTCCCGTGAAGCCATAGCTTCATCAGAGAGGGCTTAGTTGTTTTACTCTGAGGTTTTTTCAACATAGGAAAGATTATGAATAATTTTATACACAACCTACTCGACGGTCTTCTAGTTCCAGATTCAGACCATGGACCAGAGCAAATGCTCTACCGGAGGAGATATAATTTTTACGAATCTGAAGACAGTAATGGAGGTATCCGGCATCTGATTCCTTTTGATCGGCAGCCAGCAGTTTTATCCTGGGAGAAAATCGAAGTTGATGAGGCAGTCTATAGATTAATGACCCGTATTGGACTTGTCATCGACTATGACAATTTCTTCACCTCTTACGAAGCTCCACCAAAATTGCTTAAAGTTGAGGTTGGAAGTGATTTTCTTCGTAGTGACACTGAAGAATCTTGTTGGCAGCAGTATTTAGATGGAGACGAACCAGAAACTTTAGAAATAACGCTTCCGAGATCATCTCCACTGAAGCGCGTTTGTTCAATGTTCAAGAGAGATGAAGAGCTTTCGTTTCCACATCTTAGACATCGAGATTTGCAATGGAGGTATATAGTTAAGAGTAGTTTCGATTGCTACAAAAATAGCCTGGGTATTAGAAGTCTGTTTTCACTTCCTAATTTTAGGCCATTTGTACTCGTTCAAAGAAGACATGTTGTTGATGAGGGAACCTATCGGGTTTTAGTGTCAACTGGACACCTTCAAGAGCTAGCCCCGGAACAGGTGTTGTTAAAACACGACTTCCGTTACGGTTTGATGGAGTTTGTAGAAATAACAGAAGATTTCACTCTTGAAGAAGAAAGTTTTTTAAACTAGTGCGGCTCTTAACTGAAAGGGTCAAATGTTTTTTACGGCCCTCTCAGTTTCTAACTTTAAAAACCTGCTTGGATTAAGCCTATTCACCTGACTTCTTCTTTAAGCTATCCATAGCCTTTTTTGATACTTCTTCCGGAAGGGCGGAAAGGATAAAGCCACCGATTAGTAGGATGGCGATGAAGATGAACATTAAGATAAAGAACGTGGTCATTTAAATAATCTTCTTTAATCGTTCTAGTGCCTCTGGTCTTCCCATTGCGTAAGAAAAATTTGCAATCCTAAAGTCATCATCTTCTGAGCTTAAAGGTAAATAGTCTACACCTAACTCGCTGCAAAATAGTTTGGAGCAACTCCTGTCCCAAGGTTTAACTTTCCAGTCTAACATTAAGTCTGCCATTCCTAGAAAGATATTCGTGTAAGTATAGCAGCTATGATAAACGCGGACGAAATGAAACTCCTGACAGTAATTATTAAACAGCTTTAGATCATTACCAAGCCTTACGAAGTTGGAAGGTGCGGATACAACAAATCTATTGTTTGCTGTTTGCTCGTCGTACCTAGCTAGAGGTTGACCATTGAGACTAACACCTTGGTCTTTAACACCCACAAGTCTTTGCTCTAGTGCTGGGTGGTCAATGATTCCCAAAAGAGGTTCGTTGCCAAGGTAGAGTGAAATTATACAACCAAAAGTCGGAAGCCCTGCCAGAAACTCAGTCGTCCCATCAATTGGATCTATAACCCATTTAAATTTTGAATCTGGATTGAGATCACCATACTCTTCTCCCAGCACGCCATGTTCAGGAAAGCTATTCGCGATCTGTTTTCTAAACTCCTCCTCAATAGCCGTGTCCATTTCAGTAACAGGTGACTGATCTTCCTTCACTTCAAACTCAAGAGACTTCCCTGAAGCCTTCGCTTCAGCGATCATTTCCCTAGCAGTGTTCGCCAGTTCTTCCGCAAATAATTTAAAGTTGTTCAGGTTAGATGAAGCTACAGCGCTCTCCATGCAGTTTTTCCTTTCGCAAATGTTAGCCGTCTATTAAAGTGTCATAATAGCAGGTAACTACGGACCTTAACCACAAGTAGGTCACTGAAGTTCCTAAGAAATATAATTTTTAAAACTTTCAAGTTTGAACAAAATTCGAATCGAGGACGAATTTTATGGCAAGCTCCAAGCCTTTATTAAAAGAGACTACAAGTTTCGACAGTCAAAAGACAGGGCTCTCCGCTCTGCTAAAGAGAACAACTGATCGGGTCCTAGGGGTATCACTAGGAACGGAGGAGCTTCTTTCTTTTTATGATGAGTACGAAGAATTTTCTAGGAGAGCTCCAAGAGAAACTTTGGCAAAAAAGGCGGCTAAGCTTGAGTCAGTAGCTTTCTTAAAACATAATATTCTTCTCGAATGTGGTTTGAAACCTTCTCACAGTTTACTCGATTTTTGCTGTGGACTAGACTCTATGGCTGCTCATACAGTTCCTTACCTTAGCCAAGGTCATTACTTAGGAATGGAAGTTTCTGAAACGGCTTTGGAGAATACTCGTCGCGAATTGTTAGATGCTGGAGTTAAAGAAAGTAACGCCACTTGGTTGTTGGAAACAGACTCTCATTTTCCTCTCCTAGGAGATCAAAGTGTAGACATGGTGTCAGCCTTTACTATCTTTGCTCATATGTCCCCAACGGATATGCTAAAATATCTTGTTGGTTTAAAAAGAGTTTTGAGAAATTCAGGAACTTTTGTTGGTTCCTTCCTACTTCTTGAAGAGAGTCAGTTAGCAAGACAGCTTCTCAAGTCAGGTAATAACTCTTATCAAGGATTGTCTATCTTCCCATCTTCTAAAAGTTTTATTGAAGAGATGGTTTCAATGGCAGGGATGGAGATAGAGGCATGGTTCCAAAGTAATTCCGAGGCTTTCGAGTTTGAGCCTGGCAACAGCGACTTTGCGGCTCTAGGGCAAGCCGTAGCGGTAATCCGGAAGTAAGAAGCTAACTTAAGAACCAGTTCTGCTTTTTACCATTCTCCTTGTATTTCCAAAAAGGTCACGACTGACCTTGTCGTCAATTGGAAACCTAACTTCTTTTACTTTTGGAGTTTCTTCGTCCAGTAAGTAGCCGGTGGAAATTAAAATCGGAATAGTCATTTCTTTGGGAATACCTAAGAGTTTCTTCAATCGTTTTTCATCGAAGTTCATTACGACTGAGGTAGTAAGACCTGCGGCACGGGCAGACACGTAGAAGGATCCCGCAGCAAACATAGTTTGTGAATTAACCCAAGCTTCGGTTTCTGCTCTTGAGCAGTGATAGCGAGCAGTTGGTTTGGACATTCTTTCGTAAGGCATTGTGATCCGCCTTAGTAAACCTTTCATGCCCCATAAGCCTGAATCAAAAAATAGGTTCATGCTTTTTCTAAAACCACTAGCTTCGGCTTTTGATAACGCTCCACTTTCAACTCCGAGTCTAAGTACCTCGCTATAGGGCCCTTTCCAAGCCGTTGGATCGGCAATGAAGATAACTGTTACGGGAGCTTCTAAAACGGGTTGCTGTTCTAAGGCAATATGAAAGCAAAGTTTTTTTAGGTTAGGATCTTTTAGCAATAGGAAATGCCAAGGCTGCATATTGAAGCCACTAGGAGCATGGTTAGCTGCATCCAGTAGTTTTTCCATTAACTCGTCCGGGACAAGTTTTTGAGAAAACTCCTCTCGAGCTGGTTTTAACTTTAGTTTTTCGAGTAAATTGTCACTCATTTGAAAGATACTTTTTTAGAGCTCTGGAGGTTGGAGTTTCTTTCTTTTTCCTGATCATTTCCCATGGACTTCCTGAAAAAATGATTTCCCCTCCCTCTGTAGCGGGTCCGTGCCCCAATTCAATCAAATTTTCGGCAGAGGATATAAAGTCCAAATTATGTTCCACTACTAGCACGGTATTACCTAGCTCTACCAGATTGTTCAGTACCGAATATAATCTGCTAATATCACTCATGTGAAGGCCTATACTTGGCTCATCTAGAACATAGAGGGTATTGATTGCTTCACGCTTCCCTAGTTCTCTGGCCACTTTTAGCCTTTGAGCTTCACCGCCGCTTAGAGTGTGGCTTGGTTGTCCCAAAGATATATAGCCTAGACCTAGATCGCAGACATACTTTAAAGAACGATAAATTCTTTTGTGATTCCTTAAAATGCCTAAAGCTTCATCCATTGTTCTCTCAAGCAAGCTGCCAATAGAGAGTCCATTGTAGGTGAGTGACTCTGTTTCTTGATTATATCTTTTGCCATTGCAAGCTTCACAGCCTGTAACAGCATCAGGTAAAAAGCTCATAGGAATTTTAATGAACCCTTTTCCACCACAAAAATCGCAGCGACCAGCTCCAGTGTTGAAAGAGAAATGTTTTTCACTCCAGCCTCTAGTCTCTGCTTCGGGGAGCATTGAGTATACTTTTCTAATGTCTTTCATTACCCCGAGGTAAGAAGCCGGGGTAGAGCTAGAAGTTTTCCCAAGAGGGCTTTGGTCTATCTCTACAAACTTATCGAGAGTATCAATGCCACTTAGTCCAGTCCAGTTTGACGGCGAATCGTTTTCTTCCCCAAAGGCTTCGATAACAGCTGGGATCAGACATTCGTGAACTAAAGAGCTTTTGCCCGAACCAGCAACACCACAAACCACTGATAATTTATTTAAAGGAATCTCAGCGGTCACATTTTTTAAATTATTTGCTGATGCTCCTTTTAAGGTCAGTTTGGCTTGGTTTTTACTAGTTTTAAGTTTTGGTAGTTCGGAAACTGATTTAATTTTTCTGAGACATTCACCTGTCTTACTAACTTTAGATTTTAGCAGCCCGGCAGGTTTTCCTTCGTAAACAATGTCGCCTCCATTCTTGCCACCGCCTGGGCCTACGTCGATTACATGGTCGGCCATTTGAATGATATCTTCATCGTGCTCAACCACTACTACAGTATTTCCTGCTTTTTTTAGATCTTTAAGAATGCCTGTAAGTAGTTGCTGGTCTTCGGAGTGAAGGCCAATTGTAGGTTCATCAAGAACATAGCAAACTCCGGTAAGTGGAGAGCCTAAGGTTTTGGCCAGTCTAAGGCGTTGAGCCTCTCCACCAGAGATACTAGAGGCATTACGGTCCAGTTCAAGATAACCAAGCCCTACTTGAGAGATGATTTTCAACCGATGTTTTAGCTCGGTAAGAATTGGATCCATTACAGGTTCCAAACGAGAATCATATTTCAATGCTTGGAGTTCTTTTAGTAATTGATCTGCTGAAAGACTGGTGAAGTCATAGATTGACTTTTCATTTAAATAGACATGTCTACCAATTGGCCCAATTCGAGCCCCATCACAATCAGGGCAAGTTATTTCATTTTTTCTTTTAGTTACCTTACCAGTTCCCCCACATGTCGTGCACAGCCCTCTTTTCGAACGAAAAGAGAAATCTTGCGGATCTAACTCTCTGAACCCTCGGCTACATTTAGGGCAAACCCTGGCTGTATTGAAGACCATTGGCTTGTTGCTGGGATCTCCAACTGATACTTCAAGCTCTCCGTTTCCAAGCAGTAGGCATTGTTCAATTGCCTCTACTATTAATTTTTTATTTCGCTTATTTCCTTTAATGGAGCCGACCAAAAGAGAGATCCAGTGGAGCTTATGCCTTTCCAGCCTTAGCTCAGTAGAGATTGAAATGATCTTGCCGTCTACTCTGGCTGAAGATATTTCTGCCTGAACTGCTCTTTGGAAGAGGTCATTATAATATCCTTTTCTTCCACTGACGACGGAGGCAAACAAATAAGCGGATTTGCCTTTGCTGAGCGAAATTATCTCATCTGCTATTTGTTCTGCTGTTGTATTCGTAATTGGTAGGTCGTGATCGGGGCAATGTTGCTCCCCAGTTTTACAGAACAGAAGTCGTAGGTATTGATAAATGTCAGTGGTAGTTGCAACTGTTGATACTCCAGCAGAAGGCGCCTTTTTCTGAGAAACAGCAATAGTAGGTGGTATTAAGCTAATAGAATCGACATCAGCTTTGTCCAATTGTTTCATGTATTGCCGAGCATATGGAGAAAGGCAGTCTATATAGCGGCGTTGTCCTTCAGCAAAAAGAATATCAAAAGCGAGGCTGGATTTGCCTGACCCTGAGACTCCAGAAATAGTAATCAATTTATTTTGAGGGATGCTCAGGCTTACGTTCTTTAAATTATGATGTTTCGCTCCCTGTATATCTATAGTGACAGGAGTTTTTTTGGAAATTTTGGTTTTAGTTTTTTGTTTTACAGCTGATAACTTCCGCTCTGATTTTATAGCCTGAAGAGTTGGTGATTTTTCGATGTTCTTTTTGCTTTTGAGAAGTTTAGATGGAACTCCTTCTAGTAAAAGCTTCCCTCCGTTTTCACCTCCTCCTGGCCCTAGCTCGATCATCCAGTCTGCATTTTTAATCACGTCTAGGTTGTGTTCAATAACGAGAACCCCATGGCCCTGTTCTACAAGGCGATCAAAAACGGTAAGCAAAGAACCAATATTATGAGGGTGAAGACCAGTGGTGGGTTCATCTAGAATGAATAGGCAAGACTTCTTTCCTGTCTCTTGAAGGTATGTCGCTAGTTTTACACGCTGAGCTTCGCCACCGGAAAGAGTGTTCAGAGGATGTCCTAGACGTAAATAGCCGAGACCTAAGTCAACAAGGGGCTTAATCCGTTTTGTTATTTCTTTTGCTTTTTTGTCCTCTCCTAAGCTTTCAAAAAAATCCCTAACCTCTTCTATTGTCATTTCTAGGAAGTCGACGACGTTTCGATTGTGGAAAGTAACTCCCATCACTTTTTCTTGAAAACGATTGCCCTGACAGGCTTCGCATAGAACAAAAACATCAGCGAGGAATTGCATTTCTACCCTATGGTAACCGGCGCCTTTACAATCTGGGCACCTGCCACCCTCGACATTGAATGAGAAAGCGGCTTTAGCCAGTCCCAGAGCTTTAGCTGCATCCGTTTCAGCCAAACACTCTCGAATCAGGTCCCAAGCTTTTGTGTAGGTTCCTGGGTTTGAGCGAGGAGTTTTCCCAACAGGGCTTTGGTCGATCAAAATTAAATCGTCAATTAAATCCACACCAGTTAGCTTTGGAACACCATCGTCGCTACTATCTAAACCCTGTTTATGCTTAGAAAATCCTTTATTTAAACATTTTTCCACTAAGGTGGTTTTGCCAGAGCCACTGACTCCACAAATCACAGTGATGCCTTCGAGAGGAAGGTTGACCGTTAAGTTTTGGAGATTGTTTACATTTGCGCCAGATACCTTGAGCATTTTAGCAGGAGCATCGGAAGACTTCTTTTCAGCACAGCATGAAGCAGTGTCTCTTAGGTACTGCGAAGTAAGAGATTTTTTTGACTTCAACAGTCCAGGAATATCTCCTTGGTATACTATTTCTCCGCCATCACTGCCTGATAAAGGACCAATATCAATAACTTGATCTGCTGCCTTAATGACTTCTTGATCATGCTCTACAACCAGTAGTGAATTTCCTTTTCTTTGAAGCTTTCTGATGATTTCGATCAGGCGATTGGTGTCACTGGCATGTAAACCAATGGTTGGTTCGTCTAGCACCAAGAGCGTTTTAACCAGTCGAGCGCCAAGTATTGAAGTGAGATTGACTCTTTGGCTTTCACCCCCAGAGAGAGTTCTCGATTGGCGATCTAAGGTTAGGTAGCCTAGGCCAATCTCTTCGAGGTAGCTTAATCTTGAGACTATTTCCTGCAATGCATGTTCAAGAGTGTCATTGTCTTTGTTGGTTTCAGCTAATTCACTAAAGAATTTGAAAGAACGAGAGATTGGCATGTTCCAAATCTCTGGAATTGTGAAGTCCTTAACTTTGTAATGCCCGGCTTTCTCTTTCAGTCTGGACCCTGAACATTCAGGACAAGTAAATTGGCCACGGTAGCGAGCTAAGAAAACTCGTACATGCATTTTATATTGCTTTCTTTTTAGATGTTGAAACCATTTCCTTAAGCCTCTAAAACCTTTTTGACCATTAACTATTTTACTCTTGGCACTTTCACTTAGATCTTTCCACGCTTTAGTCGTTGAAATTTTTTGTTCTTGGCAAAGCTCAATTAGTTTTCTTCTTTCTCGGCGGGTCGCCTTAGTCTCCCAACATACTATGGCTCCATCATTTATTGACTTGGATTGGTCAGGTACGCAGCGGTCTATGTCTAGGTCTAAAATATATCCGAAACCATTGCAGGATTCACAGGCGCCAAGAGGACTGTTGAAAGAGAAAGTGCTTGAAGATGGTGGAGGAAAGGAAGAGTCGCAACTACTGCAAAGTAAATCATTTCTAAAAGAGATAGTTTCGTGGCTATCTCCCATTGGTAATAGAGCAGAAAACTGTCCTCTGCCAAGAGCGAAAGCTTGAGTAATACTGTTGATAAGCCTTTTTCCACTTTCACTTTCGATTGAAAGCTTACCGGGATCTTCGATAAGAATTCGGTCTAAAACAATAACGGTTCTTTTTTGAAGAGGGTGATTCTCGTCTACATCTTCAAGTAAATCCAAAGAAGAAGTTGCTGAATTAAAATACCTGACAAAGCCTTGGGAAATTAGAGTTTGAGCAAAGGAACTTTCGGTTGCCAAACCAGTGAATTCAACAGGGAAAGATATAGCAATATATTTTGGCTTTAGCCTTTTAGCCTTCTTTTGGAGAATTTCGAAACTTGATGAGGGAGTGTCTCTAGTGATTAATTCGCCACATTTGGGGCAATCCACGACCGCGAGAGACGCCCAAACAATTTTTAGATATTCATTGATTTCAGTAACCGTTCCAACTGTGGAGCGAGAATTTACAGTGCGATTAGCTTGCTCTAGTGCAAGGGCAGGTCGAACGCCTGCAATTGAATCTAGTGATGGTCGAGGAAGCCTGTCTAAAAATTGTCGGGTATAAGGACTGAAAGTTTCTATGTAACGTCGACCACCTTCAGCATAGAGGGTATCAAAGGCTAGGGTAGATTTGCCAGATCCCGATACTCCAGTAATAGCTATGAATTGATCATGTTCAAACTCAAGATCGAAATTTTTTAGGTTATTCTGCTTTACGCCTGAGACTTGCAGTTTCTCGCCTTTGTTTGAGTTCAAGAAGATCCCTATCTGTGTTAAAATGTTTTACCTAGGTTTTGCAAAGATTAGTTCAATTTGTCGGATTTTAATAGAGTTTGAGCCCCAATGATTAGTAATAAAATAATAGCTCTTTGCTTGTTGTCTACAGTTGCTTGTGGTTCTCCCACTTCTGATCAGGCTAATTGCTCCGCTACCGGCCCGGCGATTAAAATTGCTAGTAAAATAAGGAAGCTTCCACCTCTTGAGAAGGTGCCTTGTGAAGTTCATGGGAAGGAGCAGATTGCTAATTTTCTTGTTGAGAAGGTTGTTAAAAATCTCGATCGCAACATCCTAAAAGGGCAGGAAATAGTAGGTAAATTACTTGGCTCGGTCCCCTTGGACTATCAGTATCAGGAAGGTTTGGTAGAGATATACACCTCCAATCTTGGAGGTTATTACGAGCCCGGCAGTAATTCTTTTGTGATGGCAGACTGGCTCTCAGAAGAGGCGCAAGGTCCAACTATTATTCATGAATTGGTTCATGCTCTTCAAGATCAACACTTTGCTATCGAGAAGCTTCTGGACGGGGAGATTTACTCTTCAGATCAAATATCAGCTCATTCAGCATTGGCTGAAGGGGATGCTTCAGCGGTAACTTACGACTACCAGGCTTCTCGGGTTAATAAGCCTTCAGTGGCTGATTATAAGGTTCTTCCGGAGGGGGTGTTTCCTACCGAGAGTATTAAAGACAGTGATAATAGTCAGGTGAAGACTCCGTTGGCGTTTAAAAAAATGTTGATGTTTCCTTACAGTGAAGGGTTAAAATTTGTTCATCGACTTATCAGACAAGATGGCTACAAAGGTATCAATAAAGCATACAAGCGTCTGCCGGAATCGACTGAGCAGATACTTCACCCCGAGCTCTATATTTCTGGGAAAAAGGGTTTTAAGGAACTAGAGCCTGAGTTGCCAGATCAGCTAAAAGACAGGGTTTCTACTGAACCATTTTACAAAGATAGACTAGGTGAATTTTACATATCAGTCTTACTTTCGGAGATGATTCCGGACTGGGAAGCTAAAGAAGCTGCTAGCGGCTGGGGAGGGGACAAGGTTGCTTACTATCCGTTTAAAGAACAGTCATCCAAATCAACAAGTTTTAAAAACAATGGAGTGCTTACTTGGACACTAGCTTGGGACACTAACGGGGATGCCAAAGAGTTTTTTCATGCACTTGGCAAGGCCTATAGTAATAGGTTTAAGGTTCGCTACAGTCAACGACCAAAAAATTATGTGTTTAAAGATCGGCGAATAGGCCAAACGGTTATTCTTATTGAAGATAAGAAAGTTGGTCTTGTAATGATTGGAAGTTGAACAGTCTAGTGCTTGCTAGCAATGAACTCGTCCATTTTTAAAGTCGTTTCAGAGCTGAGAAGATGCTCCGTTTTGCAGGCATCAATTTCTGCTTGTTCCGGGCTTACTTCCAAGACCTTAGTGAAAAATTTAATTAGGGTCGTTCTTCGCTTAATAATAGCCTCAGCTAATTTGCGCCCTTCAGCTGAAAGAGAGAGAAACCTATTTTCGTCTTCTTGAACCAGACCTTTGCCTTTGAGACTTTTTAAGTTTGTTGAAGCGCTTCCAGTTGTAATTTCCAAAGAGCGAGCGATATCAGTAACTCGAGCGTAGCCCCTTTCGTTAGTTAGCTCCAAAATAGCTAGCAGGTGATGGGCACCACTATGGGTGATCACGTTTCCGCTGAATTCTTTCCAAACGTCGGGAGTTTCCATTTTTTTAGCTCCTACTTTTGCGTACGCTCAATTTAAAGTTTGGCATGCCAAACAGTTGCACGGTGTGTTGGTAACTGTTTATTGCTCTAAATACATCTTAAAGTCAACAAGTAGATACTGCTAAGGAAAGGATAGTAAAAATAGGTGCTTAGGATTCTCTTTATCGGTTTTAACTTAGTACAGCTTGTTAGTAGAGGGAACGGATCTAGTTCAATCAGAGGTTTTGATTACTTTTCAACAGTGAAAAACATTTGGTTGATTTTAGGGGTCAGAGGGGAGACATTTGCCGTGGCAATCATTTTACTAGTTTTACCGATAAGAGGTCGCAATCATGAATTTTCTAAAGCTCTGCTGCTGCAGCGTACTTGTTACTTCGAGCTTAGCTCTTGCTGAAGATAGTAGGGGTCTGCCTTCTGCTAACACTGAAGGTGCTGTTAACGTAAAAACTTCGGTTCCGGCCAAATCAGGACGATTAGCTGATGGAAGAGCTTATCGCGTTGATAGTGATGGTTTTCAGATAGTTGATCATATAGCAGAGCTTGAGGCTACGGTTGATAGCCTTAACAGACAGGTAAACTCTTTGGAAAATCAGATTGAAGATCACGATGTAAGCCAGGGTAGTGAGTTTGATCTGGAGGAAGAGGACTTAGGCCAATCTTTTGCAACTAGTGAGGACTCTCAGTCTAGAAATGTGATCACCCCAGCAGCACATCCAAAAGCTCCTAGAGATTGCAGTTTAGAAATTTCATCTATGAGAAGAAAAATAGTTATTTTAGAAAAAGGTTTAGTTCAGTCGAGAAGGTCGGCTTTGAAAGGATTGGCTCAAAATAACGAAGTTGAGGAGCTTAGAGATCAGATTGCAAGATTGCAGAAGGCTTTAATGTCTGCTCCTAGTGAAGATCAAGTTTCAAAGGAAATTAGTAGTTTAGAGAGCGATATTTCTACACGTGAGAAACTATTGAACTCCGAAAGGCAGCGAGCTCAAAAACTTCAAAACACTCTTCAGCAAAGAGCGGATAGTGCAGAAGAGAAGCTAGAAGAAGTAGCTGACCTGCTGGCTAGAAAAGAGTCGACTGAGAGATCGCTTAAAAGTGAGGTTGAAAGATTATCCAGTGAAGTCGCCAGTTTAAGGAGTAGTTCTCAGCACACACAAGTTGCTGCTGCAAAAGTATCTAGAGGTAGTCTTCGAAGATCTTCAGCTCCTAAGCGTGATGGCTTTGATCAAAGGTCTGTTCGGGCTGCTTCCAGTGAGTTCAAACGAAAACTTTTTAAGGTTGAAGCTTTGGTTTTAGAGAGAGATCGAGTTTTTAGAATTGCTAAATCAGGCGGTCCGATAAATGTTTCTAAGTCAAAATTGGAAACCCAGACTGGAGATAGTCTTTCTGACATTAGAAGTGATGTGCTTGGTTTGAACTCAGGTTCTAATATCACTGCAATCAGAAGCGGAATTACTCAGCTTGAGCGAGTTTTGCTTAGAGATATTGATCGTGCTCGGGGAGCAAGTCGTAGACGATAGTCTTTTGGAGAAGGTTTAATGCCTTTTAAGAGTTTGCAACTAGCGGTTGCAAGTCGACAGAATGATACTGGGAGGGTTTTCTAACCTTCCCAGTTTTATCCTTTCCCACTCCGTAAAAGTTTTCAGATATTTGAACAACATTTACTTCAGTAACTTCAGGAGGCCAGACTGTATCGCACCCAAGATCCCATTGATCGCTATCGATAGAGCCTTCCTTTCCACTCCAATTGTCTAGTTTTACAAACTTCTGGAGATTGTTGTCGCAGACAAGTTCAAAAGCTTGTTCTAGAGGGGCACCGAAAGCAACTGAATTCCAATACATTGTGTAGGCTACGTCAGCTAGTCCATCAAGCATTTCGACTTTGTCAGGTTTAGTCCCGGCTAGATAGTCCAGTCCGTTAGCGTCAGTGATTTCTGTACCATTGAAAACTGGCTTAACGCCAAGCCCCTTAATGACATATTCTAATACTTCTGAGAGAAGAAGCTGGGCTCCTAATTTTCTTTTTTCCTGATCCTCGGCGTTGAATTTATCCGCATAGTTCTGACCAGCCAAGTCCATAAAGAGTTTAATCTTAGAGTCGTTCATTGTTTTCTCTTTTTTCAAACCTCCTGCAAACCGTCCTGCTGACGGTCTGCAATTCCAACGAGGGCAATTATAAATCCTGTGAGACAAAAGGCAATGAGCCTTACCTCACCATCACCAAAATTGTATTCAACAAGGCCAGCAACTTGCCAAGCTACAACCGCACAGCCTGTGGATAACAAAAGGATGTTTACTGGATTGGTGTCTGAAGCTCCTTTCCTGCGGAATAGGCAGGAGTAAATTAGTCTGAAAATCCATAGACAAAAAATAGTGAGACCCAGCCAACCGGTTTCGACCGTTATATTCAAAAGGTTATTGTGCATATGTCGATGTAGCTCCGGGAGCTGATCATCCATCTTCCTAATTACACTGGCGTTATCTGGGCCTACCCCTAGGGGGTAGCGCTGGACAAGTTCCATTCCCAAGGTCCAAATTTCTCCGCGACCACCACCAATGTTGAAATGATCGACCATATCAAAAGCTCTTTCACGCACTGGTTCAAAAGTTATAAAAATAGCAGCTGCGACCACTACAGCTGACAGGGCTAATTTTCTGGAAGATAGGAGCCCATAAACAAATATAGCTGAGAAAACACCAAGCCAGGGCCCACGCTTTAGGTTCACGATCAAGGACCCGAGTAAAATTACCAGCAAAATTGCCGACCAGCGTTCGGAACCATATTTATCAAGAATCGTTGGAACAACCATCAGTGCAAGGCCTGCCGAGATAATGATAAGTCCCAAGTGTGGACTGAGTCCTAAACTTAATGGCCAGGACCCGACAGCAATTAGCAGCAATGACGCTCCATAAAAAAACTTTTCTTTTAATTTTATTCGGAAGCTACCAGCGAGGCAGAGGCCTAGGGCTAGAGGGATAACCATTGTAAGTTGTCCTGATTCGGTAACAGGGCCGGGTATTTTCGGTTGAATGCTGTACCCCAATGAGCTGCTTATAAAAGAATGAATAGCAGCTAGACCCATACTAAGTGCTAGACATTTTATTAGTGAAATTACTAGTTCAATAGCTTGAGCATCGTTCTTGGCAGAGTTGAGAACTGAAAGAATCAGTAGCGGAAATAGAAAATGCAAAGAAGATTTTATAAATTCTTCAATTGAATTAGAAAAATCTATTCCAGCACAAGTAGCCACCAAGGCTACTGCTAACCAGAGTACCATTGGAGTGATAAGGTAGATTTGCGAGCTAAGTAAGGGTGCTTCGAAAAGATGAACTTTGCTGCCTTTGGTAAGAAACTTCCTAATCATCCATATCAACAGAAGCAGTCCCAGAAAGATTTTAGATAGAGCGATGGAAAGGCCAGCACTCAAGCTGAAGGCCGTAAGACAATAAACTCCAAGCTTGTAGTATTGGTCTCGGTCGGCGATGGAGTTAAGCTGGAACAATGTAAGTTGGTGTGAACAATTTTAAACCAGTGATTTTAGCAATTTAGTATAGCCACCATCCTAAGAGATGGCCAGAGGCCAGATAGGCATACTTAGCTATTGAGAATTCGGCTAGTTAGCTAGCATTTCTCTTCCTGTCTTGAGATTTTTTATTGAGCCTGCAATCATGACTTATCGTGATCGCTAACTATGCCAGATGGCTTTTCTTCGCCGTATTTCTCTATTCGTCTTTTGCTTTTGGGGAGATAATCACTGGTGCCTCGGAGGATGAGGTTAGGGATTGGGTAATAGGGAGGAGTTCGGCTGAACTTAAAATACTTTTTGGCCCGCCTGATGGAAGAACCCGCAAAAGGGGAAGAGGTTCTTTAACTTGGAAATACGGTAAGTCTTCAATATTTTTTCAAAATGATCAGGCTGTTGCTTATCTGGATCAGGGCGAGCTGCGACTTCGTAAGTATGCCAGACCTTGGGCCGAGAAAAAGTTAAGAAAGGCTCGAGATTTTAGCAAAAGTGGTTGGAAAAATCCTTGGACTAGAGCTGAAGTTGATAAAGCTAAACTACTTGAAGCTATGATGGGTAAGGAGAAACCCTCACCCAAAGAGGAACCTCGTAGTTGATGAATTTAATCTTGGTTTAGTTTAAACGAGCTAGTAGAGCTTAGGCGTCAATAGAAAGGTTTATATTATCTGAATTTTCATTCTTAGTCGCTGATTTTTCTGAGTTAGATTTTTGCTGATCTTCGTCATCGTAACTGCTGTAGCGCTTAGCGCCATCTGTTTGCTCTATTTCAACCACCAAGTCTCCAACCATCTCTAAGTGGTCTCTAAGGCATTTCTTCAAAACACTTGAGACTCTTGCTACTTGTTTTTCATCCGCTAAGGAAATAGTAATAGGCGTAAGTTTGTTGGCGTATTTGATTTCTAAGGTTCCAGAATCCTGTCTATCGTGTGAGATAACTACAAGTTCAGGAAGCTCTCCGGTTGGGTTTTCAGAATCAATTAGTCTGAGTATGATTCGAGGCCAGCCTTCCCAGTCATCTTTTTTCATGTCTAGGTAAAATCTTTTGCCCATGTCTAAGGCTGCAACATCACGTAGTGCTTTTCTAACTTTAACTAAGGCTTGGATCAATCTATCTTGCCTTACTCGAGCTGTTTTCTCAGCCTCGAACATTGCCTCTTCCATTGCCTTCTTTTTCTGGTCAATTATGCCTTGGAAGGAGTCCACCGCTTTTTTTATGGTTCCAGTGGTCTTACTGGGTTTAGTTGTTTTTTCACTCATCTCGAAACCTGTTTGATTCAATTCAACCTGAGATCCTGCAACTTACTTAAGACTAAACCTAAGTAGCTACGACATAGCTTGGCGCTACGGACGTAGAGTTTTGGACTCTCTATAGTATTTATCGGAAGTTAGCGCCGAATACTTAAAGACTTAGACAATATCAGCTCCATCTCTAAGTTCCTGAAACCACTAATGAAATCTTCGTTCTAATCTTTATTAGGGCTCTCTGGTAGTAGATCTACCAGCTCACACTTGGCTATCAGCCAAGCTGCCCCAGCTGCTGCGCCAGGAGCGATCAGTATTCCAAGAAAAGGAACTGCCCAACAGATTACAAGCACTGCACCAAAAATAGAAGTTTTAAAGAAGTGTTTTAGACAAAAGCGAATTCTTTTAAGGGCTCCATACCTAAGGTTATCCAAAGCAATATCCATAAACTGAAATCCTAGAAGCCACGAGGTTAGAATTAATGCAAAGGGTGTGAGGAATGGAAGCAAGCCCAGAATAAACGTAGTAATGGTTAGCGGCACTATCCAAAATAGTTTTGCTGTTTCTACCCATATTGTTCTTCCAGCTTCTCCGGCCAAGCTTTGGTCTTCTGGTGGGAGTTTTACCCCCATTTGTTCAAAAACCTCCTTTGCTATCGACGTTTGGAAAACACCAGAAAATATAAAAAGCAGACAAATTGAAAAAAACAAAGAGAGAGTAAACAACAGACCCGCCGCTAAGAACCCGGCACTCCAATTCCAGATTGGTGCCCACCAAGATTGGGAATTTGTATCAATTAGATCTAAGAGATGAGAGTGGGAAAAAAAAGCAAATGCCACAGACAGAGGCCAACTGAAAAGACCAATTAGCCAAGGCTTGGTCGAGAGTTGCCTCAGTTTTTTATCCGACAGACAAAGGGATATCCCTTTATAAGGGGCTTTTATTGCTTGAAGGTATTTGCTCAAGTTCAATTTGCTCCAAAGTCTTTTCACCAGTGTTTCTTCTAAAACTGTGAGAAAGTCCCTCTTCTGTTGCTACTAGGAATATCAATTCTAGCTCTGAATTTAACAATTCTCTCTCATTCATCTCATCAAGAAGCTCTTCTATTTTTTGTAGAATTTCATCTTCTTCAACTGGCGGAGGAAGGTATATAGCGATTTCAAGTTTGTCATCGATAAGAAGGGAACCAGCAATAATCAATGAATGATTCTTCTCGAAATAGTATTTGTGAGTAGTAATGTTAGCTACAACAGGGGGTTGCTTTACGCTTGCTATCCAAAGAATGAAAGCTAGGGAAGCTCCAAATGTTCCAGCAACAACTTGAGCATTTTCGAAGATCTTTTGCGTTGCATTGGTGGACACTCCTTCATCTCTAACCACAACAGTTTTAGCTAAATAGTCATGGCCAGCTCGTAGTTTTTTGCCGCTAAAGAAAATAGCAACGGAGATGAAAAAACATAAAAACGCTAAAAGCATATTGAATTGAAGCAGCCAAGGGGAGGCAATGGTGCCGTTCATTTTAAAATAGGTCTGAGGGAGATCAACTAACAAAACTACGAAGCCGGGGTAGTAAAGATATCTAAGCAAACTTTGCTTTAGGCTAAGTCTTTCACCTGAAACGATAGATTTAACTTCAAGTCCGAGAATTCTCTTTCCTGGAGTGGAACCTGATAGCCAAGTGCTATTGCCAACACCAAAATAGGCTCCGGCTAGAATAAACATTCCGAATCCAGCTAAACCGGAGCTAGGGAGGAGGGCAGCAGCCGTCAAGCGCAGCATCACCATGTCTAAAAAAGCAGCTAGTATTCTGGCCGGCATAAAAAGAGAGTAAAAATAAGGGCTTACGATGACACAACTAGAGTTGTAAAAGTATACAATTTGTTGTCAATTTTCAATAACAGCTTATGAGGGGGCTGCCTTTTACTGGAAGGGCCTCAATTGGAATTAACTTGATTTTAAACTATGGCTGATAACTTAGACATTGATGGAGATTTTCTCGTTGACCTCGAATATGACGAGGTAGAGGAGCCTAGGACTAGTCCAAGACTGTCCGGTGTGTCTCAGCTTTCAGGAGCGGCGGCAGCCGCTAAAATGAAACGTAAGGATAAGTATCGACTTCCGTACATTAATGCTTTGGATGTAGCTGGTTGGGTTGCCATCTTGTTAGTCATTTGGCTGGTCTATACTCTCTTTACCGGAGCTTACAGTTACGTCAACTCAGTTGGCACGCCGGCTACTTCCGTCAATATAGCTGAAATGACCTTAGAGCGAGAGAAAATAAAAAGAGTTAAGGCAAGAAAGAAGCGCCTAGTAGCAGAGCAAAGGATTAGGCAAGAAAATGACGAAGCTTTTTTAGCTATAAGTGAAAGAATTGAGTCTTTTGATCCAAATGCTGCAGTTGTAGAACCTGAAGAGGTTGAAGAATCTGAAGAGCCGAAAAAACCTAAAAAATCTTTTAGTCTAGGTCGAGCGATAAGCAAGCTTTTGTTGAAAGATTTAAGTAAAGGAAAAAAGTAAATTGAGCTTCTAGCTATTTTTTCTAGCCTCTAAGATAGAAGCAACCCCTTCTGCGATTGCTGATAGAAAGCCCCATGCTGTTGCTCCAGTTGTCTGTAAAGACTCCCAGCCTCCAGTAACCCAAAGGAGGCAAAAACTGCACCACATAAGTTTCATACTAACTATAAATAGGCCTACGAGAATTATTCCTCCGAACATATTACTAATATCTGTTTGATGAGGATGTATCTCCCTAAAGCCCATGTCTAAATCTGCTGCCAATGTGGCTCCTAAAATAAGCCATAGAGGTACTGAAAACGAGGCGTCGAAGATCAAGCAGGCTATAAATACTGGAGCTGAGAAAAGCGGCAAAAAGTATGGTGAAACCATAATTAAAGGTTTGAAATGCAGCTTGTCCTTCTGGATGTAAAATTCGACATGCCCTGTATGTTTTTCAACATGGAAATTCTTTATCCTATTTCCGGTGCACAAGATAACAATTGCGTGTTTGAGCTCGTGTATAAAAGTTCTAAACCAGGATAGTTTAACTCCCTCTAGTATTGATATGCTGGCGATAAAGCCTAGACCAAAGGTTGACCAGGCTAGAGGGTCTGCGGTGAATTTAAAGTGGTAGATTACTATATTATAGATATTAAAAGCTGTCAGAAGAGCGGCAAGTGGTATAGAAATTAAAAAAGATAGACTTAAGACTTTCTTCTTGAGTCCTTGCTTCTTCTTTTTTAGATTCTTGGCCTTACTCATTGAGCTGATAGTGGCGGATTATGAAGTTGTCGACTGATGCATTTTTTCACAAAGCAGAGCGCCCTCGAGGAGCAGTATTACTACTACATGGGATGACAGCTAACCCCTCCGAGCTTCGACATCTTGGTGATTATCTTTTTGAAAATGGCTTTAGCGTTCACTGCCCTTGTCTTTCGGGACATTGTCAAAGTATTGAGGAGCTTAGTCAAATTAGTTCTTCAGTCTGGATTGAGGATGCCGTTCGAGGGGCTGAAAATGTTATAGAGGAATGTACGAATATCCCTTTCTTCGTAATTGGCCTTTCGTTTGGCTCATTGCTAGCATCCATTGCTGCTGCAAGGGCTAGTGTTAAACCATCAGGTTTAGTGCTGATGTCTGCTCCAATGAAATTCAACTCTAGAAAGAGAAGCTTCTTCCTTCCTTTGTTATCTAGGTTTCCAGACTGGTTTTTAAATCTTTTGTGGTGTGAGGAAAAACAAGAGAGGGACAAATCTAGTTTTAAATTGCCCCGGCATGCCTATGACCACCATTCAGTAGGGGCTGCTGCAAGGCTAGTGCAGGTTAGAAGAATAGCACGAGTCTATTTAAGAACAATGGAGCTTCCGTTGCTTGCTATGCAAGATCCAGAGGATCATCATCTAAACCCTAAGGCGGTTGAGGAGGTAGTGCGAGTTTACAGGGGAAATGATGTTCAGTTCGAACTTTTTCCTGGAGGTGAGCATGAACTAACTCTGGGACCGCTTTATGAAGATGTTGAGCAGAGGGTTTTAGTCTTTTTAAATAAACGTCTAGGTAAAAATTAGATGCCAGGAGAAATGACTCATTGGCTTGTGTTGGAAGAAGCTATTTTAGAGATTGAGAAGCAATCTCCAGAGCTAGCCAAGATAGTTACGGACAACAGGCCAGCTGCCAGGCTGGGTTGTATGCTTCATGATGCTCCTTACTACTATCGCCTAGGAGGAAAGCCCCCTGAGTTAATGGCAGCTTTTCTTCACGGTTCATTTAAGAATAATACTTTTGAACCTCTTCTGAGGTTAGCCAACTACATACAAGAGCAGAGCCAAGAAAACACTGAAATTCTCTGGGCTGTTTTATTTGGAATGGCTTCTCACTTTGCTACCGATATAGAGTTTCACCCTTTCGTTTATTTTAAAACAGGAGACTACTACCATCCTGATTTAGATGGGAGAAGGACAGCTCGCCGGCGTCATAGACTTTTAGAAGTCTATCTTGATAGTTGGTTTGCTAGTCGACTTCGAGATCGCTTTGGAAAACGTGCAGCTAGAACCTTATTGCAAGATTGGTTAGAGCTTTCAGAGAGCCGACAACAAATTGAAGAAATGTTGGATCAGAGTTTAACTCTATCTATTTTTCCTGAACTGGCTGAAGAAATTGAGCCTGGTTGGGAAGAAAACAAGTTTTGGAAAGAGTCCATTCATTATTTAGTTTTTTGTCAGGTCGCATTTGAGAGTATGGCTGGGGGAATGCTTTTAAGGGGTCTTTCTAAAATTGCCCCAGCGAAAGTAGGTGCAATTGATGCTTTGGCTAGTTGGAGAAGAGGGAGGACAGAATTGCTTGATGGCGTTCATGCCTTTTGCAATCCAGTGACGGGTGATGAGCAGTCAGAGTCCTTGATGGGGTTGAAGACTAGAGCTGTTGAGAGAACTGTTGATACTATCTTAAAGTTTAGGCCTGCAGTTGAAGATTCTAAATTTGATTGTTCTAAGCTACTTGATGAGGTTGAAGGTCTTTCACTTAATTTTGCTGTTAATGATAGTGACAAAAAGTCTGCCAAGTATTTCTCCGATTTTGATTTGATAGAGAGTTTAGAGAAGCTGGGCTAGAGCTTTTAGTTTTAAGGTTTTGGGTGGCAGACTTTCTAAACTCAGAGAGCCTTCAAGCAAGAGGGGAGATGTGAGGAGCGAGGCCAGATTGTTCCCGGATTCTAGAAAATTTCTTTTGCCTCGATGCTGTTCAACCTTTGCTTACTAGGCTGCTGCTTCGCAATAGAACTAAGTCTTTTCCAGACCAGAGTGAGTTCCGTCGCAAAATGGAGCTTTGTCGGTTTGCTTGCAGTCGCATAGGAAAGCTTTTTCTGTTTTCTCTGCTGTGAAGACAAGTGGTTTAAAATCACTTCCTTTGTGTGAACCATCACAAAAGGTTTTGGATTCACTAAGCCCGCAGGTGCAAAAAGCATACTGTTTACCTTCTTCTAGGTCTACGGCTGTGGGGCTGGTTGCTGCTATTTTGCCTTTGGTCATGATGTCCTCCCATCTAGTTTTTAACTTTAATCAAGGTAGCAGGTGCTGAGGGGTAAAGAAAAGTTTTGTATGGTGAAATAAAAAAGGCCGGCATGAGCCGGCCTTTTTAGCTATCCGAAGATAGCTTTTTAGGAACGTTAGTTTGTAACTACATCATTCCTGGCATTCCACCTGGCATACCGCCTGGCATTCCACCCATAGGAGCAGCATCGCCGCCTTCAGAAGGCTTTTCGGCGATTACAGCTTCAGTGGTTAGCATTAGGCCAGCAACAGAAGCAGCGTTCTGAAGAGCAGAACGGGTTACTTTTGTTGGGTCGATAACACCAGCTTTAACCAAGTCTTCAATCGTCTCTGTTAGAGCGTTGAAACCAGTAGAGCCTTTGGCGTTTCTTACGTCGTTTACAACAACAGCAGCTTCGTGGCCGGCGTTAGAAACAATAGTTCTAAGTGGGGCTTCGATTGCTTTTTTGATGATGTTTACACCGACTTGCTCTTCGTCGTTAACAGTATCAACGCTGTCCAGAGCTGAAAGGCAACGAATGTAAGCAACTCCACCGCCAGGAACAACCCCTTCCTCAACAGCAGCACGAGTAGCATGCAGTGCATCTTCAACCCGAGCTTTCTTTTCTTTCATCTCAAGCTCAGTGGCAGCTCCAACATTAATTACAGCAACTCCACCAACAAGTTTGGCAAGGCGCTCTTGAAGCTTTTCTCTGTCGTAATCGCTAGAAGTGTCTTCGATCTGATTTCTGATCTGCTTAACCCTTGCTTCGATTCCGTCTTTTTTGCCAGATCCATCAATGATGGTTGTGTTGTCTTTGTCGATAACAACTCTTTTAGCCTGACCAAGTTGACCAACCTCGATGTTTTCAAGCTTAGTTCCTAGGTCTTCGCTGATGAACTCACCACCGGTTAGGGTCGCGATATCTTCAAGCATGGCTTTTCTTCTGTCGCCAAAGCCAGGAGCTTTTACAGCAGCAATGTTAAGAGTTCCACGGATTTTATTAACTACCAAAGTAGCCAAGGCTTCACCGTCGATATCTTCAGCAATTATCAAAAGCGGTTTGTTTGAACGTGCTACTTGCTCCAGAAGAGGCAGAAGGTCTTTCATGTTAGAGATCTTCTTCTCGTGTAGAAGTATGTACGGATCTTCTAGAACCGTTTCCATTCTGTCTGGGTCAGTTACGAAGTAAGGAGAAAGGTATCCTCTGTCAAACTGCATTCCTTCAACTACTTCAAGAGTAGTTTCAAGGCTTTTAGCTTCTTCAACAGTGATTACACCTTCTTTTCCAACTTTCTCCATTGCTTCAGCAATGATGTTACCGATGAACTGGTCGTTGTTAGCAGAGATAGTTCCAACTTGGGCAATCTCTTCTTTCGACTTAGTTTCTTTAGAAAGCTTCTGAAGCTCACCAACAATCGCAGTAACAGCTTTGTCTATTCCGCGCTTGATGCTCATCGGATCGTTTCCAGCAGCAACAACTCTGCTTCCTTCTCGGAAAATTTCGCGAGCAAGAACTGTAGCAGTTGTGGTTCCGTCACCAGCGATGTCAGAGGTTTTTGAAGCAACCTCTCTAACCATCTGGGCTCCCATGTTTTCGAATTTGTTTTCGATTTCAATTTCTTTGGCAACAGTAACACCGTCTTTTGTTACGTTTGGTCCGCCGAAAGATTTTTCGATAACCACATTACGGCCTTTTGGTCCCATTGTGACCGCAACCGCGTCTGCTAGGGTATTAACCCCTTTAAGCATTTCGTCTCTAGCGTCGAGACCATACTCAAGAATTTTAGCTCCCATGACTTATTATCTCCTTTTGTCCTGGTATAATTAAACTTTTAAGAATTTATTCGACTACAGCTAGAACGTCGTCTTCTCTCATGATCAGACGGTCTTCAGAGTCTACTGTAACTTCAGTTCCTGCATACTTGCCGAAAAGAACTGTGTCTCCAGACTTAACGTCTAGTGGTCTCACACTTCCGTCTTCCTGGATTTTCCCTTTTCCAACAGCAACAACCTTGCCTCTTTGAGGTTTTTCTTTTGCACTTTCAGGAATGATGATTCCACCAGCGGTTTTTTCATCTTCACTGAGACGCTCAACAATCAATCGATCGTGTAGTGGACGCAGGCCCATAATCGTATCTCCTTATTCTCATGGCATCCTTCTCCCAATGATGAGGTGCCAAATTGTAAATAATTGAAACAGTAAATAAGGCAGGAATATATGGTAGCTCATCGCTTCCAACCTGCCCGGCATTACTTCTGCCTTCAATTTGCTGGGGAGTTTTTAAGCACGGTCTAGTGGGATGTCAAGCTGACCAAAATAAAAAACTCTTTAAAAAAATTTCTTATAATTCAGGGATTTGTCCAATTAACCAACGATCTGAGATATTCTCGAAATCGAATTTTAACCACCTGAAGTTATTGGCTAATTTTTGTCGGAAAACTTGGAGCTGAGCCGCTAATAGGACTTGGCAAAGATAGCTTTCTTTTTAGTTGGTTGACCGCTGACGACACAATTTCCCTCGGAGCCGTCTTGTTCTAAAGGAAAGCAACGCACAGTTACCTTAAATTCGTTAATCAGCTTTTCTGATTCCTGACTTTCGGCATAAGGAGCTAGGGCAAATCCAGCATGAATTTCGGGTTTCTTTTTGTTTTTAGGAGTAAAATACTCTCTCATTTCATCCAGGTTAGTGACCGCTGTAGTTGTGTGCTCAGCTTGATAATCTTTTGCTTGCTTGAAGTAGCTGTCCTGAATTTCATTTAGAATATTTGGTAATTTTTCTACCAACTCTTCTCGCTTAAGAAATATTTTCTCTTTTGCGTTTTGATCTCTTCTAAAAAGAACCACTGAGCCGGATTCAATATCTCTTGGCCCGACTTCGATTCGAACCGGAATACCTTTCTTAACCCAGCTCCAGCTTTTCTCTCCTCCTCGAAGGTCTCTGGTGTCGTGCTCTACAACTAAAGATTTTCCAGAGAACTGGACTTTACGAAGCTCCTTAGCCAGTCCATCTGTGTAGTCCAGAACTTTAGCGCGCTGATCGTCTTTAGGTATAACTGGAAGTATGACAGCGTGTTTTGGAGCGACCTTTGGCGGGACCCTTAGTCCGTCATCGTCGGAATGAGTCATGATTAGGCCGCCAATAAGTCGCGTTGAAACTCCCCACGAAGTCGTGTGCCCTAGCTTTTGATCTCCGTTTTCATCCAGAAAGTTAATTCCACAGGCTTCGGAGAAGTTTGTTCCCAGGTAATGCGAAGTTCCTGCCTGAAGGGCTTTTCTGTCCTGCATCATGGCTTCGATACATAGCGTGCTTATGGCTCCAGGGAATCTCTCAGCCTCAGTTTTCTCACCTTTAATTACCGGAAGCGCCAGGTAATCTTCAGCTAGCACTCGGTACATTTCAAGAGCGCGCTCGACTTCTTGCCGGGCATCACCCTCGTTAGCGTGGACAGTATGACCTTCCTGCCAGAGAAACTCAGCTGTGCGAAGAAACATCCTTGGTCTCATTTCCCAGCGAACCACATTTGCCCACTGGTTAATGCAGAGAGGCAGGTCTCGGTAAGACTGCACCCAGCGACTGAAAGCGTCCCCGATGATTGTTTCTGAAGTAGGTCGAACAATGAAGGGTTCTTCCAGCTCACCAGTTGGAATCAGCTTGCCATCTTTCTCTTCAAGTCTGTGGTGAGTGACTACAGCACATTCCTTGGCAAAGCCTTCAACATGCTTTGCTTCCCGCTCAAGAAAACCAAGTGGAATAAATAAAGGAAAGTAAGCGTTCTCTGCTCCACCTTCTTTGATCATAGTATCAAGCGCAGACTGGAGGCTCTCCCAGATTCCCCAGCCCCAGGGCTTGATGATCATGCATCCACGGGAAGGCGAGTTTTCTGCAAGATCAGCGGCTTTTATTACTTGCTGATACCACTCTGGATAGTCTTCCTCTCGGGTAGGGGTAATCGCATTTTTGGCTTTTTTAGACATTCTGTTAGCTTAAATATTGGCTTGAACTGATTGCTCAGAGTTTTTATTGCAGCAGGAACTATGTGATTTTTCTGAGCTAGCTTGTTCAGTAGCACTCTCTTCTTGGTAATTCATACCAAGTTTCTTCATAAGCTTTCTATCAGCGTCATCTTCAGGATTGGGAGTGGTCAGGAGCTTATCTCCCGCGAACATAGAGTTTGCTCCAGCAACAAAACAAAGAGCCTGCATTTCTTCGCTCATTTCTGTTCTTCCAGCTGAAAGACGAACATAGGAGTTTGGCATCATGATTCTTGCAGTAGCAATCATTCTGACAAAGTCTATCGGGTCTATATCAACTTCTTCAGGCTCCTGATCTGCTAGAGGTGTGCCCTCTACTTTTACCAGCATATTAATTGGAACTGACTCAGGGTGCGGATTTTGGCTTGCAAGTTCTACAAGAAGACCCATGCGGTCCTCGTCTCCTTCACCCATACCAACAATTCCGCCACAGCAAACGGTGATTCCGGCTTCACGAACATTTTTTAAAGTTTGTAGTCGCTGTTCGTAGGTTCTAGTTGAAATTATATCTCCATAATATTCAGGAGAAGTATCTAGGTTGTGGTTGTAAGCATGACAACCAGCTTCTTTGAGGCGAACAGCCTGCTCGGAATTTAGCATGCCCAGAGTGCAGCAGACTTCCATTCCAAGGTTTGAGACATTACTGACTAGGTCAATTACCTGATCAAACTCTTTTCCGTCTTTTACCTCACGCCATGCTGCCCCCATACAGAAACGCGTTGAACCTTCACCTTTTGCTTTTTTGGCCTGGGCCAAAACAATTTCCGTTGAAAGAACTTCTTCTCGCTCAACTTCAGTCTGGTAGTGAGCACTCTGAGGGCAATAAGCACAGTCTTCAGGACAGCCACCTGTTTTTATGGACAGAAGAGTAGAGCGCTGGACTGTATTAGCAGGAAAGTTTTCTCGATGAATGGTCTGGGCCTTATATACAAGGTCAGGGAACGGTTGTTGGTAAATCTGAAGAGCTTCTTCTTTTGACCAGTCGTATTTTAGCATCGGAACAATATCAATAGGTTTAATCAGTTTCCCGTCATGGCGTGGCGCAAGCGAGTCAAAAGGATATAACTAATTCCGTTGTCGATAACAAAGATTTCACAATCTCGGTAAAGCCAAACGGACTAAAATACTAAGATATATAGAAGTATGAGTAACTATAAAGCAATTCTCTGGGACAACGACGGCGTGCTGGTTGATACCGAGCGCTTTTACTTTGAGGCTAACCGCCAAAAGCTCAAAGAGCTAGGGGTGGAGTTGACGCTTGAGATGTATCAACAGTTCTTTTTGCTAGATTCTCGAGGAGCTTGGCACTTATTAGACGGCAGGGGGTATAGCGAGGAAGAGATCGAGCAGTTTAAGGTCGAGCGAAATAGCATTTACTCTGAGCTAATAGACAGTGAGGAAGTGGTTGTTGAAGGTGCTGCTGAAACTCTAGAGAAACTTTCGAAACATTATTTTATGGCGGTTGTGACTAGTGCCTATCGGGAGCACTTTGAAAGAATTCATAATCGCAGTGGTTTTCATAAATACTTTCAGTTTGCACTGGTTAACGGGGAATACGGTAAAACCAAGCCAGCGCCTGACCCTTACTTAGCAGGGCTTGAGCGAAGTGGGTTTAAGCGAGACGAATGCATTGTGGTTGAAGACTCTCAAAGAGGGCTGCGATCTGCGGTGGCTGCTGGAATTGACTGTTGGGTTATTAAAACAGAAATGACAGCTGGATCAGATTTTTCTTTAGCTAAAAGACAATTCGAAAATTTAATACAAGTAAGAGAAGCTCTATTGGAGTTAGTAGATGGAGCTGCTTAAAGAGCTAAAAGTAGTTTCGAGGAGCTCGGTTGGGGGAGGGTGTATACTGCGCCTCATTGAAAATTCGGTTTTGCTAGATTAAGCAAAGGCGCAGTATAAAGCCGAACTTTTAGTTCGGCCAAAAAACCATATACTCAACCTCTGAGTATGCTTTTCAAGACCTTTAGGTCTTGTCTAAATTAATTATTAACCCGGGAAATCGAGGTATTTAGAGACTCTAGAGGTAAAACTCTAGTCGCGTTTTACTGGTTCCCCGGCGCAGTATCTGTCCTCTGGCCATGCTAACGCATGGCGGATATACCCAACTAGACCACTCCCTTAAAGGACGAAATTTAAAGTAGGTTGAGTATATTAACCAGGCTGAGAAAATAGTAGCAGCTGATGGAAAAAACTATTTCCTAAAAACTCACGCCTCTCCCCCTGTAGGTTTTTTTAAAGCTGAGGCTGCTGGCCTTGAGATACTTAGAGAAAGAGCCAAGTCTTTAGTGGTGCCAGAGGTTATAGAAGCTTCTGAGGAGGGTTTGTTGTTTGAATATTTAGAACCGGGAAGTGAAGACTCACTTGCTTTAGCTCAAGGACTGGCTGAGCTTCATCAATCAGAAGAATCTAGATTTGGATTTGAGAGTAATAATTTCATTGGACTGACTGAGCAGCGAAACAGTTGGAGTAAAAACTGGCCAGAGTTTTTTATTAAAAGGCGCCTTCGTTTTCAAGCTCAGCTTGGAGAAGATAAAGGCTGGTTCAGAGAGAGCGAGGAATTTGAAGCTTACCTTGAGAGAGTGCGCTTGATTTTGTCTGAAGATGAAATTCAGCCTTCACTTCTTCATGGAGACCTGTGGAGTGGAAACGTCTACTGGAGTTCTAAAGGTCCCGCTCTAATTGACCCAGCAGTATATTTTGGTGACTCAGAGGCAGACTTAGCTTTTAGCGAAATGTTTGGAGGTTTTTCCTCTCAGTTTTATCAAAAATATTTTTCGCTACGAAAAAAAACTAGTGCCTACTCAATAAAAAAGAGAATTTATAATCTTTATCATTTAATGAATCATGCCAATATTTTTGGAGGCAGTTATTGTCAGCAGGTTCGGCATGAACTTGGAGTGGTTTAAAGTTTAATAGATTCAAAATATATGCTCGTCGGCAGTCCAGCTAGTAGAATAGTAAAGAGGATAGAAGTGAGTTCCGCTGAAAGAAAAGTTAAGGTCAGACTGGCTCGCAAAGAAGATTTAGCGCGAGTTATAGAACTAAACCATGAGCTAAACCCTGAAGACCCTGTAGTTTAGGAAGGGGCAGAGTCCGCTGAGCTTTGGCAAGAAATACTCGAAGATAAGCGAGTCAGTTACTTTGTTTTAGAGATTCAGGGTAGCGTAGAGGGAGCGGCTATTCTCATTGTCACGCCTAATTTGACTCGAGGTATGCGGCCTCTTGGAGTTTTGCAAAGTGTTATAGTGAGTTCCTCTCTAAGAGGGCAGGGGTTTGGCAAAGTTTTAGTTGGAGAAATTCTTCAGATTGCAAAGCAAGAGAATTGTTACCAAGTTTTGGTTCAAACTGGGCGACCTGAAACAATTCCTTTTTACCATTCTCTTGGTTTTAAGCCAGAGAAAACAGGATTGGTTGCTAGGTCCTAGTTTGTTTCAGTAGTTGTTGAGGTAGCTCTGCCGGCTAAATAGTAGATTAAATTTTTAAGGAGAGTCTTATTTTTGTTACCGCTCCTGGGCTGCATTATATCCTTAAGGATATCCAAAGTTCAGCTTTCAGCCTGTGCTAACTTGCTGGCGGAGCATAGAGCCATCGAACTGGGAGCATTGCTTGTCCTTAAATATTTCCATGTAAGGCTTTAGCTACACTAACTATTTCAATTAATCATTTTTCTATTAGGTCAATCTAAATAATGACGAAAGTTTCTAAGGGATATCTATCCAGAGCTGCAAACTATTTGAAAATACTAAACTATTAGTTATGTCACACTTACTGGGTAAAGTGCATAACAATTGGGATAGTTTGGTTAGTTAGGTTTTGCCGCAAGCTATTGTTTTTTTTTAGCGGCGATTTATTTTGGAGTTTAAGGTTATGTCCGATTTGTCTTTTAGAAAAATCTTTTCATATTTATTAATTTTATTTTTTAGTTTGTTAGTTTGCTCGTCATTGGCCCTTGCAGATGGCGGTGGTGCTGGAAGTGGTAGTGATGGTCAAGATGATGATGACGATGATCATACTCCAGCGACCACAGGACATCCAGATGATTTTGGAACGGAAATGCAAACGACTCCAGTTCCTGATTTTCATACTCCAGCGACCACAGGACATCCAGATGATTTTGGAAATTCGATTGCCGATGATGATGATGATGACGAGCCTACTAATCCTACTAATCCTACTAATCCAGGTTGTACCACCTGTGATTTTAATGACGACGATGACGACGATGCTGCTAGACCTGCAACATCTGGTTCTGCGTCATGTAACGACTTAAATTTACGTTTTCAAGAATATAGCGCTACTTCTTCTGAAGTAAGATGGAATGCTAATCCTGCAGCTTTTAGCAGGTATCAGGTTGAACTTCACTATAATCGAAAAAGGAGCAGTCGTTGGTCTACTGCGTCAGTGCCAATAAACGATGGCGGACAAGGTAGCGTTTGGATTGAGAGCTATCAGGAACTGGTTCAACATTCGATGCAAACACACCCGACTGAAAAGTATGGTGGACCAAATGACATTAGAATCACAACAAGAGACAAGTATCGTTTGAAAGCTTTTTTTCATAATGGTTCGTCTTGTTTTACTGGGTTAGTGGAGAATCCAACTGAACTAGCGCCATTGCCAGAGGATTCGAACAGTGGTGAAAGTGTTAGTCCAGAGCCAGCTGAAGTTGCTACGGCTACGTTAAATAACCTTAGGTGTGTGACTTATAGCAGAAATTCAGCTGAAGTTCTTTGGGATAACCACACTGAAGGAGTTACGGTAAATGGAAGCGTTTCCGCTGGAGGAACATCTCATTACTTTG
>CAZECN010000001.1:138444-175211 GCA_964510575.1 uncultured Bdellovibrionales bacterium
GAAGGAGTTACGGTAAATGGAAGCGTTTCCGCTGGAGGAACATCTCATTACTTTGGTAATGGGGACTTTGGCCTTCCACTCTCTATGGACGTAAAGGTTAATGGGGTTCGTGCTGGATGGGCTCATTGCCCTGCTCACAACGGAGGAGGAGATCAAAGCTCTGCTCCCGAGGCCCCGCAAAACGATAATATGTTCGGTCCGAATGATAGTGGCACAGGTGTCGTTTCACACGGTCCAAATGATAGTGGCACCGAAGCTGTTACTAACGGTCCAAATGAGACTGGACCAGCGCCAGCACCTGCTGAAGTTACTACAGCTACCTTGAATAATCTCAGATGTGTGACTTATGGCAGAAATTCAGCTGAAGTTCTTTGGGATAACCACACTGAAGGAGTTACGGTAAATGGAAGCGTTTCCGCTGGAGGAACATCTCATTACTTTGCTAATGGAGATTTTTGGCTTTCACAGTCTATTTCTGTAGAGGTGAATGGTGAGCGAGTTGGATTTGCTCATTGCCCTGCCTACAATAGTGGTGGTGGAAGTGGTAGCTCAGCACCTCCGGGAGAGCTTAATCCCTCTAGTCCAGGGAGTTGATATTTGAGTTTAACAGGCTTGAGGATAAAGCCCTTGGGAGTGAACTTATGTTGTTTTAAATAATAGTTAGTTTGCTCTAGTAATAAAAGCCTCGCTTCAGAGATATTTTTTGGGGCGAGGTTTTTTGTGTTTACTTTTGATTTATTCGGATTAATCTTTACGGCTGATTGAGGTAAATTCAGAAATGGAAAAATTTATCTTCTCTTAAACTGTTTTAAGATCTGAAATGTTTTTCTCAACTTTATCGAGTATGTTTTTAATAAGCTTGGTTCGCAATCTGCACCACAAGCTCTGCCCACTAATAGTGGTGGTGGAGTTCTAGCCAATAGGTTTTAAGCTCCTAAAACATTATTATCGAAAGCTCTGCTCCTTAGTTCGGAGCGGGGTTTTTTATTTGAGAGCAAGGCAAAGCTTTCTTCAAGAAACCACTGTTTTGGCACACTGCATCCTTTGGCGTAGCTAAGATTTAGTTTCCAGCCTTCAGGGCTAGCCGCTAGTTCCCAGCGTGTGCTAGCTGCTGAGGCTGAAAGTTTGGAAGACTGATTCTCCCAAGGGCTTCTAAATAACAGACCAAGAGCACCTGATTTTTTAGCAGCTAGCTTCATTCTTCGACTATCTATTAGGCTGGAGAAACTAATGTCAGAAATTACAGCTAGAGCAGATCGGCTTTGAAGAGCAAGAACAGAGCTAAGTAGTCTTTGCTCTTTGTCTGGTGGATCTATGAAAAAACAATTTTCTCGCCAGTTGTATAGAGTCTCTTTTTGAGAGTTTGTATTAGGGGAAGAGTTTTCATTACCAAAATATTCACTAAGAGCATGAGGAGTAGGCCAGCAGCGACGGCCTATAAAGAAAATCTTTCGCTGGTGATGTTCTGGATGAGAGTCTTGCAGGGAGTTCTTTAGAGAATTACTGATTAGAAATAAAAAAATAGAAATAGGAGCTTGCCAGTTTTTCTTTTGAGCATAGTTAGCTTTTTCTAAATGTTTAAAGCTCCACTCGTGAATTTCTCCAAAGGAGAGTCCCCCTTGTCCCAGGTATTGGTCAATTTCACTTAGGAAAGGAGCGCTGAGAAAAGGAGCTGCTAACGGTTTCTTGCTCACAGCAAGCTTTTCGGAAGACTCTAGTAGATGAGTCTCTGCTCCAAATACAAATTCCTTATCTTTGCTGCGAGCAGGCCAAAGCTCTTGCCGTGCCAGTAGTTTTTCGAGCGGATTTTTCTCGAAGTTGTTTTTGTTTGTATTTGTTGACACAAGAGCCTAGCATCTACTATTTATAGATATAGAAAAATAATAGAAATAGCTGTTTATGTCAAGCTAGCTAGTGGCTAACTCCTTTGAGGATGCGAAGTTTGAAATAGAGAAATTTACTTTTTCCTCTACGGAGTTAAGGTTCGAGATATTTTGCTCTACTTTTACCAAACGCTTTTTTAAACCGGCTTGATTGGCAATTTGCACAGCAAGACCTGGGCGAGTGTTTAGTTCAAGCAGCATAGGCCCCAGCTCTTCATCAAGGACAATATCAACTCCCTGATAGCCAAGACCTGTAAGCTGATAACTTTTTGCTGCAAGTTCTAAAAGCTTATTCCAGTGAGGTATTTGCCTGCCAGCAATGTTTGCTTGGCTGTCAGGGTGGTGCATTACTATTGAGTCATACCAAACCCCGGATAGAGTCCTGCCAGTAGCTATATCAACTCCAGCTCCAATCGCGCCTTGGTGTAGATTGGCTTTTCCACCTGACTCTAGTGTTGGCAATCTAAGCATAGCCATCACTGGTACGCCGAGAAAACTAACAATCCTAATATCAGGCACACCACGGGAACTAATATCATCAAAAATTGGATCAAAGCGAACTCGGTATTCAATCATTGCTTTGTCAGGCCTTGAGCCCAGGCTAAAAAGACCATGAAGTATGTTAGCTACATGGTGTTCTAGGTCCGAAAAACTTAGAGTTTCTCTTGCTACTGTTTCTATTTCATTTTCACGAACATTACTTACGACAACAATTCCCTCACCACCACAACCCTGCGAGGGCTTAATTACAAATTCTTTTCTATTGTCTATGATCTCTTTGAGTTTCTTGGCCTCTCCTACTGAAGAGACAACCCCGTAAAGTTCAGGAACGGAAATGCCAGCTTCTTTAGCAATAAGCTTAGTCCTGATTTTATTATCAGCCAAGGGATAGAGCTTTCTCGGGTTGTGTTCCGCAATATATTCTAGGTTTCTGGAATTTATACCAACAACGCCAGCTGCTTTTAATTTTTTAAGGCGGGAGAACATCAGCTCTGGCTACTAGGCTCCTCTGAGGCTAGCTCTTTAAAGCGAAATAGTTCAATCAATCGGTATCCTTTGTAGCGTCCAAGTAAAATAGCCAGTCCAAGAACCACAAGTAAAAGTTCAGGGAAGACAAAAAACAAATATTCAAGGTAGGCGTTAGTTACCAAGAAGTAAATTACTGAGGCTACAGCAAGGCTACCAATACCTTGTTTAAGCGCTTCTCTTGCACCAACTTCTTCCCAAACAACAGACATTCTTTCGATTGTCATTGTTAGTATAACCAGCGGAAAAAGAGCTAAGGAAAGCGCAATACTATGATTTAAATGGTCAGCGATAAGAGTAATCGCAATCATAAAAATGATAACTAGGGTTAGAGTGGCTGTAAGTCTCGGAACCAACAAAAGCTTCAGCTTTTCAAAGTAAAACCTAGCAATCAATCCAAGTGTGACAATTGAAGAAAATAATAAAAGACCCCAGGCAAGTTGCAGCTCTCTGAAAGAGAGAGCGATAAGCACCGGCATAAAGGTTCCAAAGGTCTTTAGTCCAACAACATTCCTAAGAAAAGCAACGAGCAGCGCCCCGAAAGGAATAATCAGCATTTGTCTAAAGACAGCTTGGGTGTGAACGGGGAGGGAAGAAAGAGAAAGGAAGCCAGCGGCCTGTTCCTTAAGTTTACTTTTTCGAATCGCAGCCCTCACTCCAGCAGCTTCTCCCGGAGAAACTGAGATTACAGTTTTCACCGCTGCGGGGTTGTTTGTTACGATCAGTTTATCTTCACCTTTCCACCAGACAAACTTGTCTTTAGTGAGATCCCAGCTTTTTAAATTAGGGTCATATGTGTGCCATTGCCCTTCACTAAATATTTCAAGCCAGTGAGCTACAGGTATATTGGCCTGAGCCCTGCTCAAGGTAACACCGTGAACAAGGTGGGCTGGTATTTTTTCTTCAGCAAGCAGCTTTGTTACAACTTCAAGACGATAACGACGACTGTCTCGACCCTCGAGTAGCTTAATAAAGCTATCATCAAGTTTTTCTGTCAGTGCAAGCTGACAAAGAGCCTCGGTGAATTTCTTTTGTCCCTTATTTTCTCTCCAAACTTTTTTGTTAAGCTGCCGAGCTACTTTTTTGATTTCAGGCTTAGTAAAGACTTTTAAAGTGCTAGGCCTCTTTCTCGTTTTGTATGATCCGGCTACTTGGGCTTCTTTAGGCCGAACTAGGGCTCTATAAAAAAGATTGTAGTTGCCGGTGCTGACGCCATTCGTCCAGCGAGCGATACGATTTCCTCTCTCAGAGATTGTTGCAAGGCCGAACCCGTCGGATACAAATTGTTCATTCTCAATGCTATGGGTCTTAGAGATTTGGGGCAGGAAAAGAGTGACACTTGATTTGTCATTAACTGGTTGTACATTAATCTTAGCTTCAACCAACCAACTTGCAGTTGAGTAGTCCGGCACTAGAGGCACGTTAAGCTTGTGGTAATGGAGAAGCAAAATCACTAGCCCAGCGATAATGCTTATAATTGCTACAGGAACAGCACCTGTTGACCGTTTATTGTAAGCCATGGTTTCTGCTCTCTACTTCTCTTTAGCTGGGCACCCTGGCTCAGACATATAGGTCCTGGCAGGGTCAAGAATCACATGGGCAGATAGAAAGCTTCTTCCAACAAGTAGAGGATAGGAAAAGTTTGAACGGTCGGCCAAGTTTACATCAACTTCCGAGAATTTGCCGGCTAGGCAAAGACCTAATCTAACAACAGGTCTTACTTGAGACTTACCTTTTACTCTCTTGATTCTTGTTTTTTTGTGGACAGGTAATTCAATGGTCTTAGTTTCTCTAAGACGATTTCTAATATCGAACCGAACCCAGCTTTGGCCGTCTCTTTTAAATTTTTTAATATTTTCGGCGTTCAAGGAACAGTTGTCAGCTCCAGTGTCTAACTTAGCATCTAGAGTAATATTACCAGGTGTTAGATGAACCTTCTCAATCCAACCAACTAGTTCTTTTTCAAGAGGTTTATCCTCCTCAACAGTTTGTTCTGCCGCGGCAGAGCTCATGGCAAGCAACCAAGTTATTGCGGATAGTAATATAATTTTCATTTTTTAAACTACGATTGGGTGCAGGTTGGTTTTACTGTGTAAGAAAGAGAGGGATCGATTGTTAAATTTCCGGCAAGGAAAGATCTCCCAATTAGCAGTTCATATTCAAAGCCTCTGCGATCAGCAAGAGTTACTTCTTCTTCTAAGTATGTTTTTCCAATACAAAGACCCAGCTCTACAGTGTAGCGCTCAATAGGATCATTTCCAGGCCTCTTAATCTTCGCGATTCGAATCAACTCTTTGGATAAGGTGCGAGATTTCCCCTCTCGATCTTTTAGATCAAACTTAACCCAACGTTTACCCTTCTTTTTAAAAGATTTTACATTAGTTGCCCCAACAGACGAGGTTTCACTGCCCGGAGCGAGTTTGGCATGCATTATCAAATTGTCAGGTTTGATCTCAACCTTTTCAATCCAACCGAGCATGGGCTTATTTTTGCTGCTAGTGGCCGAAGGTTTCTCAGCGAAGACCGGCTCTGGCAGGCAAAAGAGTAGCTGCGCAGTAGCAACACAATATAAAACTAACCTTTTCATATGAAATTTCCCCTGGGTGCGTCTGTCTGAACGGACGATTGAGAGTAAGATATCATATTATTTAATTGCTGGAAGTGGCCCAAGGGGCCTAAAAAACAAAGTTAACGCATTGAAATAGTAGGTAATAGGGTTTTTAAAGCCCTAAAATTAAGTCTTTATTTAGCATCAAAATTATCTTTGTCTTAATTTGACCTTTCTTCTACTGACTAAAAAATGGAACCAGATAGGTAACGAAAACATCAAAATGAAGATGTTAAAGCATTGGATTTAATTAATTTTTAGAAAAATTTAGATAAATGAAAACAGTAATGATCACCGGAGCCAACCGGGGAATAGGATTGGCTCTAGCTACTCAATATGTAGAACGTGGAGATCGTGTAATTGCTTGCTGCCGAAAAGCCACCCCTTCGCTGGTTAAGCTCGATCTCGAACTAGTTGAAAATTTAGACGTATCAAGTTGGAAGGCCGTTAAGCAGTTAGGGCCAGCTCTGGAAAATAGAGAGATTGATGTTTTAATTAACAATGCTGGAATTCTTCATGAAGAAACTATTCATGACATGGATTTTGAGACAATCAGAGAGCAATTCAATGTCAACGCTTTAGGACCATTGATGACTACTCAGTCAGTTTTACCTTCGCTTAGGGCAGGTTCGGTGGTGGTTATGATGTCTTCTCAAGCCGGTTCTATGTCTGATAATTCTAACGGAGGTTTGTATGGCTATAGAATGTCCAAGGCGGCATTGCACGCAGCAACTGTTAGTCTATCTCGAGATTTAAAGCGTCGTGAAGTAGGGGTTATAGCTGTGCATCCAGGTTTAGTTGCGACTCTAATGACGAAGAATAAAGGAATGACTCCTGATGACTCTGCAAAAGAGATCATTTATTCAATCGACAAGTTCAAGTTTGAAGATACTGGAAAATTCTTTCACGCTAACGGCACTTCTCTTGATTGGTAGGGAGGAGAAAGGTCTTTGCTAAGCAAGCTTCGCTATTCAGTATGATCGGTTTTTTGAAAAAATATGAAGAACGAGTGCTCGCAGAAATTGCCTCTATCGAGAGGGATATTCCTAGAACCAAAGAAGAAACTAAACCTATAGAGCCTGATGATGCAATTGGTCGTTTGACTCGAATGGAAGCTATTGGCGCTAGGTCAATAGCTCAAGCTCAACTCAGAACCTTAGAAGGACGTCTTGAGCGTTTAAGAAGTATTCTAAAAAGAATTGAGGAGAATGACTCAACTCTGGGCACGTGTTTGGACTGTTGTGAAGAAATAGGTAGTGCAAGGCTTTTGGCACGCCCGGAAAGTATTAGGTGCGTGGAATGTCTCGACGACCGGAGTTAAGCCTTTCAAGTATCGTCTTTTATACGATCGCGTTTGGCGCAATCGCTATCCATTTGTCGCATGTATTTGGCAACCTCTCCAATATTCCGAATGGAGAAGACTTTGAGTTTTTTCTCGAATTTTTAAACTCTTGGTCTAACTCGGAATCCATCTCATCCAAAATAGCCTTACTCTTCGGAGGTGATGGCGGACACCCCAAAGTAGTTGGTAGACTTTTGGCACTTATCTGTTGGAAGATGGCTGGGCAGCTAAATTTTTCTTTTCTAGTTTTAGTTGGCAATCTGCTTCTTATCCTTTCTTTTCTGGTTCTAATTGTTGGCTCAGGTTGGTCAGAACACAAAAACAAGATTATCTTTTTTGTTGTTCCTCTTTTGATCTTTCAACCGCAGTTTATGCGAGAGTTTATGTGGGCTTCTGGGGGCGCTGCGAATATAGCGGTGGTTTTCTTTGGCTTGTCAGCAATTTATTTTGCCACACGAACAGAGCGTAATTCAGGAGTAAGCTCTCAGCAGCAGTCCTTAAGAAATTGTTTGATATGCTCAATTTTGTCGGCATTGTCTGGTATGACTGGTTTGCTGGTTCCCGGCATCGCTGGGCTCTACTATTTTTTAAAGAAAAGAAGTTTGAGTAGTTTTGTCTTTCTAGTAATTGGTGGACTGTGTGCCTATATTCTAATTTTAGGTGTAGAAAAGGTTGGTTCATCGTCAAATTTAGTTGAGCCAGTAGCTTTTCTTAGCTATCTGACCAGCTATTTTGGATCAGTCACCGCTATTCGTTTTGAGACTAGCGTGCTTTACGGTTCCATGTTTGTAGCGGCCTTTCTCTGTTTAGTTGGACCTCTTGCAGTTTTGCGCCCGTTTATATCAGCTAGCCTTCTGTTCTTTTTTCTAATTGCAGTAGTTCATGGTCTTACTGAACATAACTTCTCAGTAGAAAGTAGCTTTAACGAAACTCGTTATCGACTAATTTCTTCGTTTTTCATAGCCCTACTCTGGTTGGGTTTGATTTACAACTTGAAGACTCTTTATCTTTCTCGACAACTTTCTTTTGTGGCTTTTACTGCGGGTTTAGCCTTTTCCTCTATGTCCTACCTAAGGTTCTCTCCCTATTTTGACCTTAGAAAAGCGATGCTTGAAGATAGTGTGGTTAGGTATCAAGTCGCCGGTCTTGGGTTGTTGTATCCGGATCAAGAAAAAGCTCGAAGGATAGCCTTTGCGGCAGAAAGAAATGGGGTTTATTCCTTTCCTCCAATAGACGAAAAATTCTTGGAAAATCCGCCAATTAAAGAAAAATTGAAGGTTCGTAGAGGTCGTATCGTCCATAAGTTCGAGCATATTATTGTTAGCTCCAACCATGTCTTTATCGATGGCTATGCTTTTCTAGCAAATATGAACAACGATCATTCGTTGTCTCGTCTAAGGCTAAAGAGCGGGAAAGGCAAGGTTTATACTATGTCTCTAAATGTGCGCCAAAGGCCAGACTTAGCAGAGAAGTATATTCGTCGAGATATAGCTAACAGTGGATTCTTTGGAATGTTGAATCGAGAAGAACTCCCACTGGGTGTTTACAGAGTATTCGTGCTAGTTAGTAAGGAAGGTGTAAACTATTATACTGATGCCGGAATAGAGTTGATTTTGAGTAAGGAGACTCCAGTTTGAATAATAAAACCAGCAACTATGTTGTTAAAATTACCACTTCGATTTTTTGCATTTTACTGTTTTCAGGATTAGCTATGGCTGAAGAAAATAAACTTGAAAAAGCTACTTTTGGCGGCGGATGTTTTTGGTGCATGGAGCCTCCGTTTGAAAAGTTAGATGGGGTGAAGTCTGTTGTTTCCGGTTATACTGGTGGAACCGTAGATAATCCAACTTATAAAACAATTAGCACTGGAACTACCGGGCATGCGGAAGTTATTCAGGTAACCTTCGATCCTTCAAAAGTTAGTTATGAGAAGCTTTTGAGCGTGTTTTGGAGAAATATTGATCCTACAACTTTAAACGCTCAATTTGCGGATCGAGGAACTCAGTACAGAACAGCTGTTTTCTATCACTCCGCAGAGCAAAAAGAGCTAGCAGAAAAGTCCAAGAAGGATTTGGGAGAGTCAGGTAAGTTTTCTGATCCAATTGTGACTGAAATCTCAGAGGCGAAAAAATTCTATCCAGCTGAAGATTATCACCAAGACTATTATAAAAAGAACCCGATTCGTTACAAAGCATATAGCTTTGGTTCAGGGCGGCAAGGTTTTCTTAAAAAGATTTGGGGGAGCAACTAGCTTCGCCGACTTCTAGAGGAGCTCCGTCGACCTTTTCTTCTGTCTGAGTCTCTAGACCTACTTCCATTGTTTCGACCTCTGCCCGAAGGCTTTTTATTGGAAGTTAGTGTTGTTGCGACCTCGATAGTGAATTTCTTACCGTTAAAATCACTTTGATCTAGAGCTTCAATTAAGGAGCTTGCCTGTGCATCAAAAAGATCTACAAAGCCATAGTGATTTCTCAGCGTGAGATTTCTAATGTCTTCTTTTTTCAAAGAAGCCTCGCTCTGGGCGAGTTTTTGAAACTTATCTATTGTTAATCCGTCTTCTTTTCCTAGGCCAAGATATACTCTTTTTTCAGGACCTCTCTTAGCCCTAAGGTTATCTCCTTTGGGTTTTCTGTCGCCCTTCGCTTTTAGCTCACTATTGTCATCCGACTTATTCCTTTTTCTGTCACGTTTTTGTTTAGGACTGCTGTCGGTATCTGTGACTAGTTCATCTTCAAGACTTTTCACTTCTTTGGAATTTTTAGTCTCGATTACAGTTTGAATTAAGCTGGCAAGTCTGCTGCTTAGTTCTTCAGGTGAAGATTTTTCTACGAGATTTTTTGCGAGTAATTCGTAGCGCTTTCCCGTTTCTGTATCTCTTTCTTCTAGAATTTTGTCGATGTGTTCCAGCCGAGCGTTGGCTACAGCATTATCGTCAGGAAGGTCTTTCTTTGTGAATTCAACATCTAGTACTTTTGTTAGGTAATGAAAGGCCCCAAAATCTCTTGGCCCTACTAGACTGACAGCACTACCCTGTTTTCCGGCTCGACCAGTTCTTCCAGTTCGGTGAACATAGGTCTCAGACTGTTCGTGAATGGCGTAGTTAACCACGAGCTGAATTTCTTCTATATCAATTCCGCGCGCAGCAATATCAGTAGCGATCAAAAATCTAAGCTCTTTGGCTCGAATTTTTTTCATTACCCGGTTTCTTTGAGATTGGTTTAAGTCAGAGTTTAGCCTGCGAGCATCAAAGCCTTTGCGCCTGAGAAGAGCTTCAACCAATTCCGTGTCACTTTTTGTATTACAGAAAATAATAGCTGATTCGGGCTGCAAAGTTTCAATCAGGTCGCACAAAGCATTGGGTTTCGCCATTAGATCGTTACCGACTTCGTAATAGCTATGGTCGACATCTGGGATTAGATCGTTATCCAGCTCAATCTCTATTTTCTCAGCAGAAGATAGAAAGCTATTCGCAAGCATATCTACTCGAGGAGTGATGGTTGCGCTTAAGAATAACCCCTGCCTCTCTTTGGGAAGTTTTTTGAGAATGTCTCTAATATCTTCGAGGAATCCCATGGACAGCATTTCGTCTGCCTCGTCCAAGACAAAGTATTCGCAATTTTTTAACGAGAGTTCTTTTTGTCTCATTAAGTCTAAAATTCTGCCTGGTGTGCCTACTACAATTCTGCAGTCAGAAGAGAGCTTTTTTATTTGCTTAGTTATGTCAACACCGCCAATGGCAAGGACAGGCTCAAAACTACTTTCTAAAGATTGAACAACGCTAAGTACTTGGTCAGCTAGCTCTCGAGTAGGTGTGATCACTAAGGCCGCAGTTTTATCTTTCGGATAATCTGAGGAGATTAGTTTTGCAACTAAAGGAATTGAGAAAGCTAGAGTCTTACCACTTCCAGTTTGAGCTTGAGCAACCAGATCTTTCCCGTCTAAAGCAATCGGAATTGATTTTTGCTGGACCGGGGTAGGGTTGAAGATTGAGACAGCCTCTAAAGCTTCTACAATTTTCTCGTGAGGTAGAATATCTCGGAATGTAATTTGGTTGCTCTCGTCAGAACTGCTAGCATCCGTGCTGATTTTTGACATCTTGACCAGTTAGTTAATAGGTTTGAAAATCTCGACCGGTATTTTAAAGATGATACCGGCTGTAAGTTTGTGGAAGATTACATTAATCCAGTATCAAGTGAAGCCTAAGTTAGAAAAAAATCGTAAATCATTAGCAATTCCGCTTTGCCTGATCGGTATTTTACCTTTTCTTGCAAGCTGTGGACCCTCTACTGCTAGAGAGATCAATTGGTCCAGAGAGACTAAATTGACGGCAACTGCCCCTGAAGGGGTGGAACAGAAGCCTATAGAGCCTCGCTGGGCTCTTAATGAAGTAGACGAAAGCTATCCTGCTCAGGTCAAGCAGTTGTCTGGGTCCAAATTTAATTCGTTTCCAGCTCACAGTGGTGAGGTTACGGCCCTAGAGGTTTCCAAGGCAGGTCGAGAGGCTTTTACAGGTGGTGCAGATGGTAGGGTTCTTCGCCATCAATTGATTGAAAGCACTGCGGGTAAAGTTCTTGTTGTCTCAACTGAACTAGCTCGAAGTTCTAGGGAAATCTTATCTTTGTCATTGTCCCCTGATGGGAGCAAGCTTGCTGTTGGGCAGTATTCATCAGTTTCCCTGATTGATCTTTCCGATTCTTCCATTTACTCCCGAATGACCAGATTTAAAGGCAGAGTGACAACGATGTCTTGGGATTGGCAACAAGAGTTTCTAATGTTTGGTCTTAGCTCTGCTCGAGTTTACTCTTGGGGGCTTGGAAGTTGGAACGGTAATGCCGAAAACTCATTGCGCGCTTTATCGCAGTATCGAGGCTTGGCATCTGGGGTTGTTTCTCTGGTTACTCATCCTGACCAAGAGATATTCTTCGGTGCTGATAGGACTGGTAATATTTTGGTTTGGCGCTTGATAAGAACTGAGGAGGATTTAGGTTTGAGGGTCAGAGATGAACTCGATTCTAGTGAAAGAATTTCTGACTCGGCTCGACGTGTGACCAAGTTGCCACTTGAAATTTCCCACTTCTCGATTGAGCGTTCCGGAGAAAATCTTTTTGCTGTTACCAACGATGGAATTTATCGTCCATGGAAAATGAAAGGCTTGGTTCCTCGTCCTAAAACGATAATTGCTAATGATGCTTTGCAAGCTTTCACTGAGCTAACGGCTGGCTCGAAACCACTTTTAGCCGTTGCTACTCGCGAGCAGAGAATTAAGATTTTTTGTGCTTCAAGCAAGGATAGCGACTTAGACACCCAATCGGCTAAGCTTGCAGCAATTAGTCCTACTTTTGTCGATTCCTTTAGCGAAATAAAGAGCGCTGAGGAGGCTCCTGTCTTGTGGGCAGTGCAAAAAACGGGTAGTGTTCTGAGCCTTGAACTGGAGCCGTCTTTGGGTAGAAATGTTTGCCCCTGACTCTGAGCTTTCCCTTAAATTACTGTGCCTGAATGAAACCCGTTGAACAGGAAATAAAGTTCCCGGCTTTAGAGCATCGCGTTCTTGAGTTTTGGGGTGATAATTCGATCTTTGAAAAATCGCTTGACGCAAAGCTCTCCACCAAACTGGATGGACAGCCCAGTGAAACTGACAGACCTTCCTATGTTTTTTACGACGGCCCCCCTTTTGCCACTGGCTTACCGCATTATGGTCATTTATTAGCAGGAACCATTAAGGACGTAGTTGGGCGTTATTTCACGATGAAGGGATATCATGTGGATCGGCGCTGTGGCTGGGATTGCCATGGTGTTCCTGTTGAGTTCGAAATTCAGAAGAAGTTGGATCTTCATGGAAATCGAGCGATCAGGGAATACGGGATAGATAAGTTTAATGAATCCTGTCGTGAGATAGTGCTTCGCTACACAGCTGAGTGGAAGGAGTTCTTGGAGCGCTCAGGCCGTTGGGTTGATTTTAGCCGCCAGTATCGAACGATGGATCCTGATTTTATGGAGTCCATTTGGTGGGTAGTTAAGAGCCTTTGGGAGAAAGGACTGATTTACGAAGGCGTTAAGTGTGTTCCTTACTCTTGGGCAATGAACACTCCCCTTAGTAATTTTGAGGCCAATCTTAATTATAAAAATGTTCAAGATCCGGCCGTTACCGTCAGGGTTAAGGTTAAAGACGGTGCTGCGAAACTAATTGAGAAAGCTGGGCTTGGGGATGAAGATCTTTTCTTATATTTATGGACGACTACTCCATGGACCTTACCTAGTAATATGGCTGTGGCTACTGGTCCTGATCTAGATTACTCGATGGTAAGAAGAAAAGACTCTGGGGAGGTTTTTATCGCTGGAAGCTCTCGGGTGCAAGATATACTCGGAAAGGGAGCAGAGTTTGAAACGATCTATGAATTCAAAGGGTCTGAGCTTGTTGGTATTAACTATGAGCCACTGTTCCCTTATTTTTCTGATCAAATAGGGAGTAACGCGTTTCAGGTTTATGCTGGAGAGTTTGTTACTGCCGATGATGGAACAGGTCTCGTGCATTTAGCTTCTTTTGGAGAAGATGACCTAAAAGTATTTCAGGAGAATGATATAGCTATCATCGATCCTGTAGATGAGGATGGCAGTTTTAAGGATGAGATTAGTGACTTTGTTGGTCTCAACGTTAAGGAAGCTGATCCTAAGATAGTTGCTTGGTTGAAGTCCGAAGGTAAATTAGTTGACCATCGTACCATTGAGCATTCCTATCCATTCTGTTGGAGAACCGATACACCACTAATTTATAAGTCTATTCCTACCTGGTTCGTTAAAGTTGAAGAATTCCGAGACAGACTTCGAGCTGTTAACGATGAAATCCACTGGGTGCCCGGACATCTGCGTGATGGAAGAATGGGTAAATGGTTGGAAGGAGCCAGAGATTGGGCCATTTCTAGAAATCGTTTCTGGGGTACGCCAATTCCAGTTTGGCGTTGTGATAGTTGCGATGCAGTGGAATGCCTTGGTTCAGTGTCTGAGCTGGAAGAAAGGGGCGGAGCAAAAGTAGATGATTTGCACAGACATTTTATTGACCAGATTGAAATAGACTGTACGTCTTGTTCTGGGAAGATGAAGAGGATCGATGAAGTTTTGGACTGTTGGTTCGAGTCAGGTTCAATGCCTTATGCTCAAGCTCACTATCCTTTTGAGAATAGAGAAGAGTTTGAAGCAAATTTCCCAGCTGATTTTATTGCTGAAGGTTTAGATCAAACTAGAGGATGGTTCTATACCTTGTTAATTCTCTCCACTGCTTTGTTCGATAAACCTTCTTTTAAAAATGTTATCGTTAATGGAATCTTGCTAGCCAAAGATGGCAAGAAGATGTCCAAGTCTTTAAAAAACTACCCACCTCCAGAAGAAGTGATGGAAGAGTCTGGGGCGGACGCGATGAGACTTTACTTACTTTCGTCGGCGGCAACCAGAGGAGAGGAGCTTAGATTTAGTAAAGATGGAGTGCAGCAAGTCGTTAGGCAAACTCTTTTACCTCTTTGGAACGCCTATAACTTTTTTGTGACTTATGCTTTGGTGGACGAGTGGTCCCCAAAAAAGATACCTGCACAGCCATCAAATAATTTACTAGATCGTTGGATACTTTCCCGTGTTGTTTCTCTTGCTGAAAGGGTAGAGGGAGCAATGGATCAGTATCAGTTATACGCTACTTTGAACCCGGTTCTGGATTTCGTTGAGCAACTGACTAATTGGTATATTAGGTTGAATCGACGAAGGTTTTGGAGTGGTGGTACCGAAGAGGAGAAAGAAGATAAGCTTCATGCCTACGCTACCTTGCATCAAGCCCTAAGTTCGTTTTCAAGAGTTTTAGCTCCACTAGCACCTTTCATCAGCGAGGAGATTTTTAGAAATCTTAGCTCAGACTTCGATGAGATAAATTGTGAAAGTGTGCACTTAGCCCCTTTTCCTTCTGCGTCTGAAACGGGAATCGAAACGGATCCTAGTCTTGAGAAGTCTATGGAGGTTTTCGAAGAAGTGATCTTGTTGGGCCGTGGTTTAAGAAATGATCTTGGTTTAAGAGTTCGTCAACCCTTGTCCGATATTCAAGTCGTTCATCCGGATCAGAGCGTCTTGGATGGTTTGAAACAGCTTGATAATTATATCAAGGATGAGTTGAACATTAAGAAAGTCGACTACAGTGTTAATGAAGAAGGGGTGGTTAATCTCAAGGCTTTGTTGAACACTAAGACTCTAGGAAAAGTCCTAGGGCCGAAACTGGGCTCGGATGGAATGAAAGAGTTGAGGAATAAGGTGCAAGGAATGACTACTGAAGAAATCCGTGAGTTCGAGAAGAGCGAAGAACTCCTGTTTCAAGAAGTGGTATTAAAACCAGGTGACATACTAGTTAGTCGAGATGCCAAAGAGGGCCAGGAGAATGTTGCCTCATCGGGACAGGTCACGGTGGTGTTAAATACTAATTTAACTTCTGAGTTGAGGCTCGAAGGTTTGGCTAGGGAGTTTGTAAACCGAGTTCAAAAGCTAAGAAAAGACCATGATTTTCATGTAAGCGATCGAATTTCCGTTAAGTTTATGACGGCCTGTCCAAAGATTTCTACTGCAATCAGTGATCATAATGAATACGTTAAGTCCGAAACGCTTGCTTTGGAGCTTGAGCAAGTTATGGAAGAGAGAGATTTGGAACTTAATGCAGATAAAGAAAATCTTGGGTCGATTGAGATTAGCGATAAGCCATTGGTTGTGAGTCTAAAAAGAATTGAATCGCAGTAGATTATGAAAGATAAATTTTTATGGCTTTGTTTTACAGTGGTTCTTGTCGCTGACCAACTTAGTAAGAAACTAGCCCTAGAATCTCTTGCTGAAGGTCGTCCCGTTAGTATTGTTGAGGGGCTCTTTAATTTAACACTCGTTTATAATCCAGGTGCTGCCTTTGGTATGTTTGCCGGACTTCCTGATACTCAAAGGAGAGTTACTTTACTTTTTGTCGCCTTCCTCGCCCTTCTCGCTGTTTTCTACATGTTGCGAGATACTAAAGGGGATAGAATTTCGCAGATAGCCCTCGTTTGTATTTTGGGCGGCGCGATAGGTAATATTGTCGATCGTTTTCGTTTTGATGCGGTAGTTGATTTTCTAGATTTCTATTGGGGTGCCTATCACTGGCCTGCTTTTAATATTGCAGATAGCGCAATATGTTTAGGCGTCGCTGTTCTAATGTTTCGCATGCTTTTCCCCGCAAAGGGGAGCGAGATTATTAACCCAAGCTAGTAAAAAAGCAGTAATGTTAAGTGCTTACAATAGTCTAGGGAATTTATAAGCTTGTCTTTCGTCTATATTTAGAGGGGAGAAGGAGTCGGGCTTAGACGTGATCATTTTGTTTTTAGCGGCCAATTTTTAAAGGAGCTTTAGACTACCCTATCGGAGTTGCGTATTATATGTAGGTTTCAGTCCTTTAACTTTAGGATTGAAACCTACAAAAGAGCAGCTTAAACCTTATACCCCTGCGAATCTAATTATTTAGGAGAATGCTATGAAAAATTTAACTCAGTCTTTGATGGTTTTAATGATTCTTGGGATGAGCGCCTGTACTGCGGGAGGTTTAAACCGCACACAAACGGGAGCTCTTGGTGGAGCTGCTGCTGGAGCAGGTCTGGGAGCCATTATTGGTAATCAGACTGGTGATGCCGGAGCTGGAGTTGCGGTTGGTGCGGCAGCTGGAGCTTTGAGTGGAGCTCTTATTGGAAACCAGCTTGATGGACAGTCTGCTGAAAGAGCCAGAATTGAAGAGCTTGAAAGAAGAAATTCTGAAGAGTTGGACAGGCAGCGTCGCGAAATTGAAGAGTTGAGACGTCAGCGTCAACAAGATGATTACTATCGTAGATACTAGCGTAAGCGTTCAGCCCACGCTCCTCTTCGTTCCTGAAAACGGCTCCTCAGCTGCGACGTATAACAACGTCGCCGTTTTAGAGCCTCGATTAGCTGGACCTTAACACCTACGCATTACCTACTAGTTTGCATAGGAGATAGGGTTTAGGTGAAGCTAACTCTGTTAAAAAAAGCCCCCCTAGAAGGGGGCTTTTTTTTGTTTGGAGCATGCTTCTGGGGTGGTTTTTATCTGGCGTGACCCTGTACGATGCGGTACCCTTTCTTCTTCAGGCAGGTTAAACCAAAGCCTTTTGGACCTGCCACTTGTGTTTCGAGGTCTGGTTAAACTGACCAGGTAAGGTGGTATCCTTTAGTTCTAATGTTGGGAGTTAGTAGCTGTGAAGAATAAATTGTCCTCTAAAATTGTAATATCGGTTGGATTATTAACTGCAACTATCGCACTTCAGGGCTGTGGTTACTTGAACCGGCAGTTTCCTAGTTTAGGTTTGCCTGAGTATGAAGTCACCCCAACCGGCGTTGGTGCTGTGACCGGAACTGCCTTAGGTGGCGGAGTTGGAGCCTTAATTGGTTCTGCTAGTGGAAATCTTGGAGGAGGTACGTTTCTTGGAGCTGCATCTGGAGCAACAGCCGGAGCCGTTATAGGAAACCAAGTTCATCGTGCTGATCAAGCAATCGCACTTCAAGAAAAGCGAGTTTTGCAACAGCGTAGACAGATTGAAATGTTGGATAAGGAGCTTGAGACAATTCGCAAACAGCAAGGTGACCGAGTCGTTTCTGCTTACAGACCAAGTTACACTGATGGAACAGCAAGAGGTTCTCTTTCTAGACATGGGGTTCAGCCTGGATTGCCTGGAAGTAACGTGCAAGGAAGCATAAGACAGCGTCCCTCGGTTCCAGTTGGAGATGAATTTAATCGTAGACGAGCTCCAAGACGTTCAGCTCTTGTTGAAGAGAATATCACCACTCGCGAGACGGTGCAGCCAGTTGAGGTAGCTAGGTATGATGATGTTCGAAACTCTACCCTAGGAGCTAGGCAAGAAGCTCAAGTTTACTCAGCTGAAGTTAATGACCAGGAATTGAGACGATTTCTTTCTAATGTTCCAGTTAGGCAAGCTCGTAGTGGAGTTGAGCCAGTAAGGGTGGCTAAGAGCACCGTTAGCAGAGAAGCTTCTAAGCCAGTTGCTAGGCAAGTAGTTAGAAAGCAAGAAGTGAAGAGACAGGTAGTTAGGGCACCGGAAAGCACTCCGGTCAGGGAAGTAGTTGTTCCTTCTACTCCACCTCAAGCTACTATTGTTAAGCCGGTTCAGAGGTATCAAGCCCCAGCTCCGGTCAGACCAACTGCTATCAGACCTGTTCAACCACGATCCGTTGAAACGGCTCCGGTGCAAGTTTCAAAAAATTCTCAACCAGTAAGAGGTCTGCCGACTGCGCAAGGAATTACTGAACGAGTAGTTTCAACGGATGATAGGAAAGTTACCTTCAATATTCCGCCTGCGAAAAAAGCAGCTGCCATCGGTACTTCGGGTTCTACTTTCAGCTCTGGCATTCAGCCGGGTACTGTAAGGAAAATTGGAGAGAACGGTAGAGTGAGCGAAGAACGTGCATTGGGAGAGTCTACTAGAGTCTCAAGCCCTGTGAGAAAAGTAGAAAAGGTAGTTGCTCCAGTGGCCGCTCGGGTTGTGTCGGCACCTTCTAGCCAAACGAAACATTCATCTCCGAGCTGTGTGGAAGCTGAAAATGAAGCTCAGCGGGCTAGGGAAGCAACTTCTGATGCTGACAGGTTATTTTATTACAGAAGAGCACTTAGGTTGTGCGGTGAGTCTTCCAACTATCACTTGGAAACAGGTAAAGCTTATGCTGCCATTGATAGAATAGAAGACGCTGCTTTTGAATTTAGACAGGCTATAGACCTTGATCCGAATAACCAAGCAGCTATCCAGCAATTATCGATTCTTGAAAGAAAATAAAGTTAACGAAGAGTAGAAATGAAAGAAAGTAAAGCTCGATTAGGTATTCTCTGTCTTGTGGTGTTGTTGTTATCTGGCTGCGTTGTTGGGGGGGTTAATAGAACCACAACAGGGGCAGTGGGTGGAGCTGCTGTTGGTGCTGGGCTGGGAGCTATCATCGGAAATCAAACAGGTGATCCTGGAGCAGGGGTTGCGATTGGTAGTGCTGCTGGTGCTTTGGGTGGAGCTTTAATTGGTAATCAGCTCGATGAAAATGATCGTGCTAATGCTGATAGTCGACAAAGGATTGAAGATCAGCAGTCTAGGCTGGAAGAAAACCATCGCTTAGTTCAGGAGTTGAAGAGAAAAGGAGCCGATGTCTCACAGACTAGTAGAGGGGTCATAGTTAATCTACCCGATGTTTTGTTTCAATTTAATAGTTCAAGGTTAACTGGAGAAGCTCAGGGAACTCTCAGTGATATTACTGAAGTAATTCAAAGCACTCCTGGTCGCCAAATTTCAGTAGAAGGTCACACCGATTCCATTGGAAGTACAAGCTATAATAAGCGCCTCTCGCTTCGACGAGCAAATTCAGTAGCAGATGGTTTAAGAACACGTGGAATAGAAGGCGGGAGACTTCGAGTTATTGGATATGGAGAAGGTTCTCCAATTGCTAGTAACAATAGCGATGCTGGGCGTTCTCGAAACCGTAGAGTAGAGATAGTTATCGAAAACTCTAATAGATTTTAGTTATTAAAAACCCCTCTTATTTTTCGTCATCTGAAGAGAATTCTGCATAGTTTTGCTCTTATTATCGTATTGATCTAGAACTACGACCTTCTAGTAATTTAAGGTCGTACCATGAAAAGCTCTAGTAAAATAATCTACTCAAGATCCAGTCCTGTAAAAAAACTCGAAAGCTTTCCACTTAAAAAAGAGGTGAGTGTCGTAATACCAGTCTATCAAGAGGCTGAAAATCTGGAGTATTTGATTCCTGAGATTGATCGAGTGCTTGTTGAAAGTGAAGTGTCTTATGAGTTAATCATCGTGGACGACAACTCTCAAGATGGAACTGAGGAGCTAATCGAAAAACTTGGTTCAGAATTTCCTCTTAATCTTATTGTTCGTGAAGTTGAACCCAGGAGTTTGGAGCAGTCTGTATTAAAGGGTTTGTCGTTAGCCAAAAACTCCGTAAGTGTTGTTATGGATGCAGACTTTAGTCATCCTCCTGCTTTCTTGCCGGAAATGATTATGCCAATAGTTAGTGGAGACGCTGATATTACTGTTGGTAGCCGTTATATGAAGGGAGGCGGTATTGAAAATTGGAGTTTCTTGCGTAGAGTTTCCTCGCGAGCTTCAGGTTTCCTGGCCAAAGGAATTTCTAAATTAACTGACCCTACCAGTGGATTTATGGCTGTCAGATCCTCCTTGGTCTCCGATCTTCCAGTTAATCCTAAAAGTTGGAAGGTAGTTCTAGAATTCGTGACTCGCTTAGATGGTCGAGTTAAGGAAGTTCCAATCGTATTCTGTGACCGCAGGTTTGGAGAGAGTAAACTCGATAATGGGGCAAAGCTTGCTTATTTGCGACATCTTTGGAGTCTCTATGAGCTTAGACTTCCAACAGTAATGGAATTAGTTAAGTTTTGTTTTGTTGGTTTATTCGGTTTGACCGTAGATACCACGGTTTTAATTGCCTTAGTTGAAGGTTTTGGAGTTGGCCATTTGCTTGCAGCTTCACTAGCCTTCGGAGTTGCTGTTAGTTGTAATTATTTTCTTAATCGTTTTTGGACTTTTAGGAAAAAGGAAGTGGAGTCTTTACTGGGAAGCTTTTTTTCCTATGTAAGTGTCTGTGGAATAGGCCTACTTGTTCGTTTGTTAGTTATGTCTCTCTTGTTGAGTAGTGCCTTTAATTCAGGAGAGAAATTTTACTTACTAGCTAGCTTTATGGGCGTGGCTACAGCGACGATTTTTAATTTTATTGGCAGCAAAGTATTTGCTTTTGCTAGATAGCTATTGCGGCTTTATAAAACCACTGAGTGCTAGTATTGCCGGATGTTCATAGTAGTCAGTGCGGGTAATTAGCTGATTTGTTAGTACACCTACCGTGCCATCCCCTTGTTTTGAGTTTGTTCTGCCATAAACAATATCGTCAGCCTCTCCTAATTCCTTTCCAGCTTTAACCAATGAGGCCAGGTTTTCTGGGAGTTTGAAACGAGCAGCCTGAGAACGGCTTTGAAGACCTTTTTTGTTTTCTACTACTAACCAAGCAAATACATAAAGCTCTTCTTTATCTCTAATCAATCCGCCTTCAATGCTGCAGTAGTAGTCTTGCCCTGGAGCCAGTTTTTTTACTTCAGATAGACGGTTCAGAGCTCCTTCCAAGGTTTCACTTTCCCCAAAGGGTTGGTCGTTTACTCCTGAGCTAGCTGCCAGGGAACAGGTTTCGAGACCTTCCTCGGGAAAAGTGAGTTGAAACGCTCGTTGGAAAGCTTCTACTTTAACAGGATTCTTGGATGCGATTGCTATTTTCATTCTATGTGGACAGACATAATTACCCTTTGCACTGCAAAGATAACCAATAGCCTGAGATATGCAACAGCTTCAAAGTTTAGCCGCTGCAAACCATAAAAAAGGCCCCTGTAAGGAGCCTTTTCTAGTGAAAATTTGGTTAGCTATGAGTTCGCTGTATCCTTGATGTTTACCAAGGTAGGAGAAACACCTTTTTCGATAGTGTCTTCGTCAACGATCACTTCTCCAATATTTTTATTGGCAGGAACTTGATACATAGTATCAAGAAGTATTTCCTCAATAATTGAGCGAAGTCCCCTTGCTCCAGTTTTTCTAGCAATAGCTTTTCTAGCCATAGCTTGAAGTGCTTTTTCAGTGAACTCTAACTTTACATCACTGTAATTAAAAAGTTTTACATATTGCTTAACCAAAGCATTTTTTGGCTCGGTTAAAACTTTGACCAGGTCAGCTTCTTCAAGTTGTTCTAGGGCTGCTACGACAGGTAGCCTTCCTATGAATTCAGGAATTAACCCGAAAGCTAGTAGGTCTTTTGGTTCAGCTTTTTTGAACAAATCTTTGTCGTCTTCGTTTATTGAAACAACTTTTGATCCAAAGCCGATTTCTTTAGTTCCAAGTCTTCTTTGAACAATTCCTTCAATCCCAGCGAAAGCCCCACCGCAAATGAAAAGAATATTTTTAGTGTCAACTTGAAGCATTTCCTGTTGAGGATGTTTTCTACCACCTTTTGGGGGAACGTTGGCAACTGAACCTTCAATTAGCTTTAGTAGAGCTTGTTGAACACCTTCCCCAGAAACGTCTCGCGTTACTGATGGGCTTTCAGATTTTCTTGAAATCTTATCAATTTCATCGATGTAGATAATACCTTTCTCAGCCTTGTCTACATCATAGTCCGCTGATTGAAGGAGGTTGACGATTATGTTTTCTACATCCTCTCCTACGTAACCAGCTTCAGTTAAATTGGTAGCGTCGGCGATTGTAAACGGAACATCCAGCATTTTAGCTAGCGTCTGAGCGAGTAAAGTCTTTCCTGAGCCTGTTGGTCCTAGTAGAAGGATGTTGGACTTTTGAATTTCTACTTCGTCTTTATCTTTGCCGGCATTTTCAATTCTTTTGTAGTGATTGTGAACGGCTACCGAGAGAACTTTTTTGGCGCTATCTTGACCAATCACATATTGGTCCAAATGTTCTTTAATTTCTGGAGGGGTAGGGACTTCTCCAGAAAACGTAGACTTCGATATGTTTTGCAGTTCTTCAGTAAGAATGTCGTTGCAGAGGTCTACACACTCATCGCAGATGTAGACACTAGGTCCAGCCACTAGTTTTCTCACTTCTTCTTGAGCCTTCCCGCAAAAAGAGCATTGTAAAAGTGGATTTTTAGATAGTTTGTCGTTTTTTCCCATCACTGCAAAACCTCTACTAAGATGTTATTATATGCCTTCGGAGACGGTTTAAGGCCGTTTCCTTGAATAATCTATTGGATGTTAAGTGGTCCTAAAGCTCTTCATTTTTGTCGCTCTAAGGGGTAAAGAGCTAAGGGTTTGGCACTGAGTAGCGCTAACATACTGAAAAATAAGCTTTTTATTTGAGCCGAAAACACCCGAATTTGGCTATAAGTAGTTATCGGTCAATGGGGTGATTGTCTTAATATAACGGTAAGAAGGTCAGGGTAAGATTATTGGATTAGCTGGTTAGTTTAAAATTTTATTGCCTAGGCCGAGACTTTTCTTGATTAGCGGTAATCCTAAGAGTTAAGACATATAGAAGCGTTAAGAAATTCTGAAAGGAAATAATGACTACTAAAAGTAAGAGCAAAAGTTTTACCCCTGGGGACCGAGTAAAGAGAACAGGAATTCATGGGCCAGTTGGCACAGTAGAGAAAGTTCGAACGGAGACAATTAGTGATTCGATCAAGTCTGCTGGAAAAGATAAAGAGCCCCCAACTGAGACTGTTACGGTCATGTGGGATAATGGAACGCTTTCCCACTTTATCCCAGAAGGCCTAGAGCACGCTTAGCTTTGTTTCAGGGCAATTGATTTACTCTTTTGCCGATTCGATAGGGGCTTCTGTTTTTTTTGTTAGGGCCTCTGGAATCTTAAACCTAGGCTCTGTCCCTTCGAGTATTCGATATATATTTGCCTTATGGCGGGAAATGACTATTAACCCCATCGCCATAGATGCGAACTTAGTTAAGCCTCCCTGAGCCGTAGGGATATCTAACATAATCAGGAGAACAAAGAGTATTACCCCTAGAACTGAGCCAAGGGAAACTATTCTAAACTGTCTAACCACTACTATGAAGCAAGCTAATCCTAAAACTGCTTGGATTGGGGCAATGACTAGAAAGGCCCCTAAGGTAGTAGCAACTCCCTTGCCACCCTTGAAAAAAAGAAATGGTGAGTAGCAATGGCCCAAGATAGCAGCTAAGCCTAAGCAAGCCTGAAGATCTACTTGAGTAGTGCCTGTGGAGCCCGACCATTTTAGCTGACCCACTGAATAAAACACAGGTATCAAAGATGGCAACATTCCTTTCACGAGATCCGCTGCTAGGGTAACCAGTCCGGCTTTTTTCCCTAACGCCCTCGCGGTATTTGTTGCCCCAGTGTTCCCACTTCCTTCTTTGCGAATATCTTTTCCGAAGTATTTACCTACGAGATATCCACTTGGAGTCGAGCCAATGAAGAAACTAACAATAAGGAGAATAATAAAAGTGCCCATGGCTTCTATTTTCTAAGGGAGAGCATTGCCTCCTGGTAGTTTTCTTTACCGAAAACTGCGGTGCCTGCAACCAGAACGTTAGCCCCTGCTGAGATTATCTTAGATGCTAAGTCTGCATTAACCCCACCGTCGACTTCAATGTCTGTACTTTCACCAAGAAGCTCTCTCGCCTCTTTTATTTTTCCAAGACTTTTATTTATGAAACTTTGTCCACCCCAACCAGGGTTTACTGACATGATACAAAGTAAGTCAATTGACTCTGTAAGGTCTGCAATGGATGAGACAGGAGTTGAGGGGTTGATGGCAACTCCGGCTTTTGCTCCTGAATCTCGTATGCTTTGAAGAACTCGATGTAGATGAGGACAAACTTCTTGGTGGACCGTTATCACATCAGCTCCTGCATCTCTAAAAGCAGCAACTTGGTTTTCAGGGTTTTCGATCATCAAGTGAACATCTAGAGGAACACTAACTGATTTTCTTAGGGCTTTAACTAGATCTGGACCGAAAGTTATAGGAGGTACGAACTGGCCGTCCATAACGTCGATGTGAATCCAATCGGCGCCAGCGTCCACAACTTGCTCAACTTCTTCTCGGAATTTTCCCCAGTCGGCAGCAAGAATGGAGGGAGCAATGTTTATTTTCACCCTAGTTTTTCCTCATTAAGTCTAAGCCAAAATATCGCCAATGCTAAGCAAATTGCCGTTCAACACATCAGCCGGCTTGACCGGATTTTTTCCCGGAAACTGTATCATTTCAAGGGCAAGAAAAGAACCTTCTCCGCAAGCAATTATTATTTCTGCCTTGTTTATCTCTACAATTGTGCCGGCCTTACCCTCGTTGAACCCCCGATCGTCTGCAGGTTTCGCCAAGAGAATCTTTATCAGCTTGTCTCCAGAGAAGGTCCTAGCACCAGGCACGGGTGTTGAGGCTCTAATGCGTCGATAGCAAGTTTCTGCGTTTTCTTCCCATTTTAAGCTGGCATCTTCCTTGGTCCATTTTTCAGCATAGGGTAGTTCGATGTCTGGTTGAGCCTCCGCTAGTAAATCTCCACTAAAAATTTTTGGTAAGGTTTCAATTAGGAGTTTGGCGGATAGGCTACAAAGTTTGTCATGGAGAGATCCCAAAGTTTCATTTTTTTCAACTGAACAGGTTTTTCGGGCATAAACTGGTCCCGTATCAAGACCGCTATCCAGTGACATTATACAAGTTCCGGTCTCAGTGTCTCCTGAGTAGACAGTGTGTTGAATTGGGGCTGCCCCTCTCCATCTAGGTAGAAGACTGGGGTGGATATTAATTGCTCCAAATTCAGGCCATTCGATTAAAGGATCAGGAACTATCTGACCGTACGCTACGACAACTGCTGCCATGATTTCGCCTAAGTTGTTTAACTTTTCTGCTAGTTCAGAGCCTGTAAGTTCTGAATGATCAGATGATAACTTTAATTTTTTTAAAGTTTTAGGTTGTAAAACCGGAAGCCCTAACTCTAGCGCCGTTTTTTTTACTGCAGACGGTAAGGTCTTTTGTCCCCTGCCCGAAGGCCTATCAGGTTGGGTTAGAACTGCCTTAACTGTGAATCGGGAATCTTCAGCCAGCATTTTCAGTGGTAGTGCGGCGAACTCTGGAGTTCCGAGATATATTATTGGGTAGGGCACTATTCAGGATTTTTTATACAGTTTAGCAAGTTTTTTTAGCTTACCTCTTAAGAACTCTTTTTTTACTCTGCTCAAATAATCGATAAATAACACGCCATTTAGATGGTCGATTTCATGCTGCAGGCAAATAGCGAGCATCCCATCTGCATCTATTGATATTTTTTGGCCTTCAGGGTCGAGCCCTTCAACGGTTACGGTTTCATATCTTGCTACTGATTCTTGGACTTCTGGAATGCTTAAACATCCTTCTTCGCCAGATACTTTTCCTTCAGATTCTACAATCTCAGGGTTTATTATTTTAAAAAGGCTAGGTTCGGCGCTGTCCTCAGAGTTGCCTCCAACATCAACCACGATAATTCTTTTCTTGATGCCAATCTGAGGAGCGGCTAATCCGATTCCTGGTGCGTCGTACATAGTTTCAACCATGTCTTCCACTAGGGTTCTGACTTCTTCGTCTATTTCCTCTACTGGGGAGCAAACTTCCCGTAATACTGGGTCTGGATAGAATACAATTTTTCGTATAGCCATCTTTGAACTTTCTTCTTAGTTGCTGATTAGCTTTTCTACTAGATCTACTAGGTCTTCAGTCTCGAAGGGTTTATGGAGCCATGGGCAGCCACTGTTCTTCATGAAAGATTGCAAGTCGGGAGAGCTTTTGTCACCAGTTATAAATGCAAAAGAATCTAATATTTCTGGTCGCTCTTGCTTTAGAATCTGATGAATTTCTTTTCCGTTGATGCCTTTCATGTTGATGTCACAAAGAACTGCATGAAAGAGAGCTCCGGCTCTTATTTTTTCAACGGCTTCTGTACCACTCATAATTTGGGTATTTAGCTCAGCATTTTTTCCAACTGTAACGGAAAGTATTTTTTCAATTGCTGTGGCTACCATCATTTCATCTTCAATTACCAAGACTCTAATGCTTTCTGGTAAGGAGGCTGGGGTCAGCGATTGTTCAGGTTTACTGCTACTCTTTGAACTTCTAGAGCCGCCAAGTTCAATTTCAACTAACTTGGACGGTGGAACGGTAATTCTGGTAGTGAAAGTATCTTCTCCACTTTTTCTATCTTCTTCCACCTCGAGCTTTCCGCCTGCTTTTTCTACGATTGACCAAACTACTGCAAGGCCCAGTCCAGAGCCTTTTTTTGTTTCTTGGCCCTTAATAAAAGGGCGAAACACCTGAGAGAGATCTTCTGGAAGAGGTGAGCTGAATCGATTGGATACCTCAACTACTGTTTCACCTTGATCGTTTTGACTAGCACTAACTTTAATTTTAGATGGTTTATCAACTTCTTTACTTTCAATGTGAGCATTTCTCAGTAGTTCAGAAATGGCTACTTGAAATTGGCCAGGGTCTATTTGAATAGTGGATTCTTCGTCGTGAAGTGTAATTTCTGGATCAAGATCAGCGAAATCACTGTTCGACTGAAGCCGTTGAACAGCTTTTTCCACGACTCTTCTTACCGGCGATAGCTCCTGATTGTTGGGGCGCGAGCTTAGTAGAAGGACCATCCTTTCATTTAGTAGACCTACTCTCCAAGATTCGTTGACCATGGAATCAATGTAACTACTAGTTTTTTCAAAGTTAGAAAGTCCTCCCGAGTCTTTTGAAACTCTTTGAAGAAGAGAGCCTAGAGAAATAATAGCAGTTAAAGGGTTGCCTATTTCATGACCAATCTTATGTGCTAACTCTGAAAGAAGCTCTCCTTCTCGATAGGCTCCTAAGGAGTAGTCAGGTTGGGCGATTCTTCTTCCTTTAAACTGGACTATGTTCATTACTTTGATAAGCGATTGAAAGTGCAGCCAAGTTAACTAGTAACCAGACAGGCGTTAAAACGAATTATAGTGGTTGTCTGTAGACAAGCACGAGCAGTATAGATGGTCAAAAGCTCTTTGACCACATTTGTAAAGCTCAGAGAGGTTTGGACAACTAACTACTCGGCACAGGTTCTATTTAAATAGAGAGCCTCGACAAGAACTTCCTGAGTAGTTACGTTTCAACTGAACTCCACTCATATTTTGTGTAACTCTCAGTCTTTGTCATCGGTGCTTTTAGAAGATTTCCAACAATTCGCTTTTCCAGTGGTAGTGGTGCTTTTTTTTGTAGCAGCCCGCTATTTTAGGTTGGGAATTTCTAACTGGTTAGCCGTGATTCCTTTTCTTTTTTGGATAGCTAGTTTGTGCAATATCCATGGAGTTATGGCTAGCTCGGGTTTTGGTCCTTCGATGGCTATGGCTAGGTTGGTAGATGATCCAGAACTGGAGCTGAGGGGAAAGTTTTTTCGTGATTATCAGAAATTAGCGCGAAAAGAATCACTCCCATCCCTTGGATTGTTAGAGAACCAAATAGCCGATTCTGAAGAAGCCTTGCAAAGCCTTGAAGCCAAAGGTCTGGATATCTTGGTTTCAGGTAATTTTTCTTGGCTGACCATTAGTCTTTCTAGAGATCGTCTCGATAAAATTTCAGGGGTATCTTCTCTAACTAGAGAAGATATAGAGTATGAAAACTATCTTTCACCTGATGATGTTTCTCGCCTGGTAGTTGTTAAGGGAGTTGACCAAAACAATGAGTGGTTGGTTCTAAAGGGCCCACAATCTGTGTTTCTACCAACCAGAGACTCTTTACTAGCGAGGTCTTTTCTAGGTTGGATGGGTACGGCAGTTGGGTCAAAGGTAGAAAATGAGTCTAGAGATTTTTCATTTGAGAGGAGTTTTGCCCTTTCTCGAATTACTGAGTCTTTTGGACTCTGGGCCAGCAATGTTCCTCGAGCTTTTGGTGGTTTTTTACTGGGTACAGCTCATCTTATTAACTCGGTAGAGAATCGGTTTATGCCTGAGATGAAAATTTGTAGTAGATCTATTTTTGCTACGGCGGCAAGTCGAGTTTCTGCCAATGAGGATCCCGAGCTCTATGCCGCAATATTTAATAATGCTGCTATAGCGAAAATTCTCTCAACCACAACCCCACATGTAATGCGACAAGCTAAAGCTGAGCTATGGAAAGCAGCCAATACTAGAGATAATCAAGGAAAATTGGCTCCTGGCGCAAGGGTTGCTTATGTGAATCTTCTAAAGTTGGAGAGGTTGGGTATTGTTATTAGGTGATTTTTTGAATCTGCTTAGCTTGGGTTTAAGATTTCCCTAGTTTGAATTTCAGAGTCAACAATAGTTGGAGCTCCGGGGCGAGGATCTCCAGGGTTTGAGCCTACGACATTAACTTCATCTGAGTCGCTTAGACCATCTCCATCAGAGTCGAGAGAGGTTGGATTCGAGTTGAAAACAAAAACTTCATCCCCGTCTGAAATTGAATCCCCATCGGTATCAGCAATCAGCGGGTCGCTACCAAAGGAAGGTTCGGCAAAATCGTATATTCCGTCCTGGTCAGTATCCACTGGTCTAATGGAGTTTCCAATATCGACCAACCTTGTCTGAAGTAGGTTAGCCATCATTTGATATCCAGTGGCATCAGGATGGAGATCGTCACTACTTAAAACGCCCGGTCCTAAGCTAAAAAAATCAACTTCGGTAAAAGGCTCAATTTGCCGGTTAACTGCATTTACCCAGCCAACTTGGAACCCTCTGTTAACATGGATAAGTGTTCCAAGTAGAGGCACCGCACCGGTAGCTGCTGCAACTTGTTCAATTCTTAGTAGATTAGCTCTTGTCGCTGCTGCGCTAGTATTAAGAAAAAAATCATTAACACCTTCAAGTATTACTATGTAGTCTGGGTTAGGTATTGAGGTAAAAACTCCAGGGGCGCGTGCAAGACCAGTTGGGGTTCTTTCCCCTGAAATACCTGCATTGAGGATGAAGGCGTTTGGTAAGAGCAGGTTTAACCAACCGGGATATCCTAAGCCTGTCTCGTCCCTAACTCCAAAAGTTATCGAGTCTCCAAAGCAGATGATAACCAGCTGTCTGTCGCAGTTATGGTCGACTATCCCATCGATGTCTTGGCAGGCTTCCGCTTGGCCACTCAATCCAAGGAGTAACAGAGTTCCTACTACTAGTAGGTTTTTTATTTGTTTTCTCAATTCTTTTCGTAGTGACATTTATCGACTAAGTTAGTGGCTTAAGAGTGTACCTCTGCTAGGTTCTTAGGGGCATTAAGTTTAGACCAAATTCACCATAATCGTAAGTATTTTGAAAACGATCTCTCCAGATATACTCAACCTGATTTAAATTCCGGCTTTTAAAGACATTTAAGGGTTGAGTATATAGTTTTTTGGCCGAACTAAAAGTTCGGCTTTATACTGCGCCCATGATAACTCTCTAAAAATCGAATTTTCAATGAGGCGCGGTATAGACCTAAATTTTAAGAACTTATTATTGAACATATATTTAGTTATAAATGTCTGAGCAAAAAATAGCTAAGGGCCTTAAAGAAGTTTGGCAGATTCGAGGGGTTGGTCTTCTGATTATGGCTTTGGCTAGCATTGCTGCTGGTAGCTATCTCTTTTCTCCTTTAACTGGATTTCTGTTTTTTCGTCAGCTGGCAGTTGGTCGTTGGATCAGAGCAAACGGGGAAGTGCCTTTCGCTGATATGTGGACTCAGGCTGGTCGAGATCGAGTTTGGCATGACGGCTCATGGCTATGGGATCTTTTGATTGCAATGATAGAAAGGGTTCCTTTTGAGAGCTCCTTTTTGACCCTTAAGCTCTTGCTCGGTATTTTCCTATGCCTTGCTTTGGCAAATTGTTTTTCTAGATGCAGTGGTTCTCTGTTCTTTGGTTTTGTGATTTCGATGCCAGTTGTCTCGGGGATACTGTACCGAGCTACATTAGATTCATCTTTAATAGCTTATGTTCTAACTGCGCTAATTCTACTTCTTTTGAGCCCTTGGTTTACAGGGCAGCGAGCAGGGTGGTTGGGCTGTTTACTTCTTTTTCTTAGTGCAATTCTGCTATCTAATACTTACGAAGATCATCTATTGGTGCTTTTATTTATCTCTGGATTGTTGGTTGGTAGCTATGATCGTTCTAGTAGGTCGCTTCCAATATTCCTTCTACTTAGCCCAGTTTTTCTGACCCCCTATTTTGGTGCTCAGGCTTTGCAAGAGACTGCATCCAGTGTTTCTTCTTTTTTTGATAGACTATCGTTTAATCCTAATCCTGGTTCTTTGTATAACTTTGAGACTAGTTTCGTAATATTGGTTTGGGCTTTGGCGCTCGTATTGGTTTTAGAAAATCGTTCTTTAAAAAAATTAAAATTACTTCGCTTTGTTTTTTTGCCTCTCACTCTCTCAGTAACGGCATTAGTTGATGTTGGGTTAGCTCCCTGGGCTTTAATATTCTCTGGGCTAGTTGTTAGTATTTCTTGGAGAATAGGAGAAGAAAGTGGAGGTAACTTCCGAACTTTTATTGTCAAGATTAGAAATGCCTTAGCTGCGGTGGATCCTGCTCCAGCGGGCTTTTTATTTTTTTGTATAGTTTTTGTTAATATAAAAAAGTCTGCCCAGTTGCCAATTGGAACTGACTACACACCTCTTCCAGCTGATTTAGAGGATGCCCTTGGGGAGTTAGAGGGAGCGAGTGTTCTTCACAATCGTGAATTAGGAGATTACTTGGTTTATCTTTATTCAGATCATAATGGCTCAGTTTTAAAAAAGCCTCACTTGGACTCCAGAGTAGCTGTTTTTAGCCGGGAGCTTTCCAAAAGAGAGATGAAGGCTGAGGGCTTAGTGGATGGAGGGGTGAGCTTGTATTCGTGGTTGGATCCTAAATATGTGCTTTGCCGGACAAAGACCCCACTTTGTAAGCTATTTATTGAGGAACCGTCCTGGAATCCGGTTGAGAATAAAAATCCCGATTCTAATACTAGGCATTTTCAGGGCCTGTGGACATTGCTTTCTAGCGAAGGTGACGAAGTCCGGTAATAGATGATAGGTTCTCCCCAATTCAGAGGGCCCTAGAGAGGCCTCAAACTTTTTTCCATTCTTTTAGGGCAATGCATACAAGTTTTTTTACCAATTCATCTTCTATTTTTGTTGTTGAAAGCGATCAAGAGCTCTCCTCAGCTGACGCGGAAAAAGTTGAATGGATGTTACAGGCCGTTCATTCTGATCAGACCAGCTACCAAGGGGAGTATCTTGGGCCTAGAAAAGAGATGGTAACCCCTTGGTCTACAAATGCAGTCGAAATAGCCGGCAACCTTGGGATTGGCTCGATTAAAAGAATTGAAAACTTTCAACAGATAATTGATGACAAGCTAGTTGATGGATCGAACCTTGAGTTTGACCCCATGACCCAGAGTAAGTTTTCTTCCTTGGGTGCTAACACTCTCTTAGTCGATCGAGATCCAGAGCCATTGCAGGAGATTGATGATATTGAAGCTTATAACTCTGAAAACGGACTAGCCTTATCTCAAGAGGAAATAGAATTTCTTGAAAAGTTTGTTCTTAGCTCAGGAAGAAAACTTACCGATGCGGAATTATTTGGTTTTGCTCAAATAAACTCAGAGCATTGTCGACACAAAATATTTAATGGAACTTTTGTTGTTGAAGGGGATAAGAAGAATCAATCTCTTTTTGACCTTATCAAAAAAACCACTGCTGAGAATGGAGAGACAGTAGTCTCTGCATATAAAGATAATGTCGCTTTTCTGAAAGGGCCAGGTGTAAACCTATTTCACCCCGGGGATCAGAATCTTTTTGGTTTATCAAAAAAATCTACTGTTATTTCTCTAAAGGCTGAAACTCATAATTTTCCAACTACTGTTGAGCCTTTCAGTGGGGCTAGTACGGGAAGTGGAGGAGAAATTAGGGACAGGATGGCTGGAGGACGTGGGAGTATTCCTATGGCTGGAACAGCTGTTTACATGACTTCTTACCCTCGTTTGGAAGGCTCCTTAGCAGCTTCTTGGGAAAATAAGTTTAGTGAAAGAAGTTGGAAGTACCAGTCACCTCGAGAAATACTAACCAAGGCTTCGAATGGAGCCTCTGATTTTGGTAACAAGTTCGGTCAACCTTTGATTACCGGCTCTCTTCTAGTTTTTGAGGGAGAAAGTGAGCGCTCTAGTTACGCCTACGATCGGACGGTAATGTTGGCGGGCGGAATTGGTTACACTACGGATGATAATGCGATTAAGACTGATCCTGAACCTGGACAGTTAATTGTTGTATTAGGTGGGGATAATTACAGGATTGGAATGGCAGGGGGTTCTGTCAGTTCGGTAGATACCGGAGCCGCTTCAACTGCACTCGAGTTATCGGCTGTTCAGAGGCCAAACCCTGAGATGCAAAAGCGAGTTTTTAATGCAATTCGATCCTTGGTTGAGCGGGGCTCTAACCCAATAGTTCTAGTGCATGATCATGGAGCTGGTGGTCATATGAATTGTTTGGCTGAGTTGGTTGAAGAAAGAGGGGGGCGAATAGAAGTAGACAAGCTTCCTATCGGGGACAAAACACTTTCAGTTAAAGAAATTCTTTCTAACGAGTCCCAAGAGAGAATGGGCTTGGTGATTGCTAAAGAGAACTTATCTGAGCTTGAAGCAATTTGCACTCGAGAAAGAGCGCCTTTTTATGTGGTTGGAGAGATTACTGATGATAGTACACTTCGATTTGTAGAATCTGATTCAGATTCCAATAGCCTGGAACCTGTGAACCTACCTTTTGAGGTCATCTTGGGTTCCGCCCCGACTACTATATTAGAGGGGGAGGTAGAAGCTATAGGTACTCCAGCCATTAAGCTTGAAATTAGTAGTAATGAAGATTTGCTAGCCACGGTGCAAAAGCTACTTTCTTTAGAAAGCGTTGCCTGTAAAGATTGGTTGACCAATAAGGTTGATCGGAGTGTTACCGGGTTAGTGGCTTGTCAGCAATGCGCTGGACCTTTGCAACTCCCGCTTAACGATTTGGGTGTTATGGCGTCATCCTATGAAGGAGGGGCTGGGATAGCGACTTCTATAGGTCATGCGCCAATTGCCGCCTTGATCGATGAGAAGGCTGGATCTCGTTTAGCGATTGCAGAGGCTCTGACTAATATTGTTTTTGCTGAGCTAGAAGATGGATTGAACTCCGTCTCTCTGAGTGCGAACTGGATGTGGCCTGCTAAAAGGCCAGGGGAGAACGTGAGGCTTTACCAAGCTGTTGAAGCGGTGTCTGAATTTTCTATTGCCCTAGGTTTACCAGTCCCAACTGGTAAAGATTCTCTTTCCATGACTATGAATTATCCAGATGGAGCTGAGGTTCGCGCCCCGGGAACGGTTGTTATATCTGCTTCTGCCCCTGTTAGAGATATCGAAAAGACGGTAACTGCCGACTTAAAAGACCAGACAGACACTAGCCTTGTTTATGTTAATTTCTCCGGACAAACCAAAGATGCCCTTGGTGGTAGCAGCTTGGCTCAGACCTTGGGTGGAATAGGGAATGAGGTGCCGGATGTTGAGTCTGTCGAAGATTTAAAATCAGCCTTTGAGGCTGTTCAGAAGCTTATTTCTAAGGGATTGGTCTTAGCAGGACATGATGTTTCTGCCGGTGGTCTGATTGGATGTGTTCTTGAGATGGCTTTTGTGGGTGATGTCGGATTTGAACTAAGCTTACCTAAGGAACAAAACTTATCTTATCTTTTTTGTGAAAAGCCTGGCGTGGTTTTGCAAATTAAAACCGATTCATTGGCCACCATAGAGGAAGATTTTCCAAGGGTTGATTTTATTGACCTAGGAGTGGTCGGAGGAGAGGCCGTTAGTATCCAGGCCGGTGGTTTAAAGCTTAGCGAGTATTTGGCGGGTTTGAGAGAAACTTGGTTTAAACCTTCCTCTCTGTTGGACAGCTTCCAATGTGAAAACGATAAGGATTTAGAAAGACGGGAGAGTTTCGCTAGGAATAAACTTGTCTATGACTTCCCAAAAGATTTTAAGAAGTCTTTAGAGAATATTCCTCAAATTTCTAGCGATAAAGCCAAAGGACCCTTGGCTGCTATCTTGAGAGATAAGGGGACAAACGGGGAGCGGGAGATGGCTTTTGCTCTTTATGCAGCAGGCTACCAAGTTAAAGATATTACCATGACTGATCTTATGACTGGGGCGGAGGATCTTTCAGATATTTCTTTCTTGGTTTTCCCTGGTGGCTTTACTAATAGCGATGTTCTTGGCGCTGCTAGAGGTTGGGCCGGGGCTTTTAAATATAATCCTAAAGCCATGGCAGCCCTTGAGGGATTTTTAGCTCGTGAAGATACCCTTTCTCTCGGAGTCTGCAATGGCTGTCAGCTAATGAACCTGTTGGACGTGGTTTCAGAAGACAGAATATTTTTAGATCATAATGATTCTAAGAAGTTTGAGTCTGGCTTTGTTAATCTTTTGGTTGGGGAATCGCCTAGTATAATTCTCAAACCTTTGGAGGGCACTAGGTTAGGTGCCTGGGTTGCTCATGGGGAGGGTAAGTTTGTTTTTTCAACAGAAAGCTTAGCTGATAGTATTGCCCTTAAATATGCTTATTCTGAATATCCAGCCAATCCAAATGGATCTGCTTTTGGAGCAGCTGGTGTAGTTTCCAAGGATGGTAGGCATTTGGCTATGATGCCACATATCGAAAGAAGCATAAGGCCTTGGCAGTGGCCTTATCAAGGAAAGGGATTTGAATATGCTGAATTTACGCCATGGATTTTGGCTTTCAGGGCGGCCTATGAATGGAGCCAATCTAAACAGTAGTTTGTTTCGATTGTTGTCTTGCTTTCTGTTGCTTTGCTTGACAATTCCCCAGCCTTTGAAGGCAGAAAGCAGAAATGCTGAGCTGTTAAAAATGTTAAAAGAGGTGCAGTCAAAGGCTCAAGCAGACATTTCCTTGTTGAAGTCCTTTCGCAAGGTTCCAAGACATAAATTTGTATCCGAAGAATTAAATTCCAGTGCCTACGAGAATAGAGAATTGAGTGATCAGGAAGGTAGTGTCACGGTGAATCCTGTTCTTTTTGCCAGAATGATTAATGCATCAAAGGCTGAAATTGATAGCAATGTTTTGATTATTGGTGCTGGCTCTGGTTACCAAGCTGCAGTTCTTGCAAATCTTTTCGACAGTGTAGATGTTTTGGAATCTTCGCTTAGGGTCGCTAAAACGGCAAAGAAAAGAATCCAAGAGTTGAGTTTATCTAATATCAATTTTTTCATTGGAAGCCCTAAGGAAGGTGTCGGAGATCAGGACTCTTATGACGCGATTTTCGCCTTTGATGAAGATAAGATTATGGAAGAGGGGATGGTTTTTCCTAAGCTTATCTCCCCGATGGGAGTGAGTGGCAAGTTAGTTCTCCCTAAAGGCTCTGACGGTATGACTATTAAGGTGGGCGCTAGGAATGAAGACGGAAAGCTAGAGTGGAGTAAAGCTACATTCCAAGTGCCAAGTAAAAAGCAGGTTGAGAAGAAAGATAAGTCAACGGGATGGAAAATAAGAGGGCTAGCCCGCTAGCGTAATAATTTATTTTATTCTTCTTAGGGTTGGAGGCTTTCGCTTACTGGATGTACTTTTTTCCAACTTTTTTTCAGGAGGCTTTTCGGAAGATTTGTCTTTTACTAGACCAAGTTTAGATTTTATATTTTGCCCCGCTTGTTTAAATAGTTGGCGAGCTACATCCGCTGCTGCTTCTCGGGGCATATCTTGATGCCATAGCTGTTGTTTGGCCGAATTCGGATTTCCAGTGTCAACTGACATTGCCCAAATAGCTGGCCATGGGATTTCACAGTCAAAGTAGTTTTGCCCAAACTTTAGAGTACAGGATATTTTTTCTTCCGTAGCGTAAGGAACATAGTTGAAGGCCATACTCATTCTTAGAGTGAGTGCATGTTGACCTTCGCAATGTTCGGGGACTGCAACACCATCTCGACGCGTATCGAGTTGAATAAAAACTTCTCCAAGTTCTATCCACTCTTGGAATAGCTGAAATTTATCTTTATCTTCCAAAACAATTAACTTTACAGGGCTAAATCTTTTCTTCTTGTTTACCCCTAATTTCGCATACGGCAAAGTCTATGCTCGTTGGTTAGGGGAATATACTCAACCTAGTTTAAATTTCGGCCTTTTTTGATCCTGTCTGGTTGAGTATATCCGCCATGCTTTAGCATGGCCAGAGGACAGATACTGCGCCGGGGAATCTGTCAAACGCGACCAGCGTTTTACCTCTAGGGTCTCCAAATACCTCGATTTCCCCCGGGTTAGTAATTAATTTAGACAAGACCTGAAGGCCTTGAGAAGCATATTTAGAGGTTGAGTA
>CAZECN010000001.1:175311-193227 GCA_964510575.1 uncultured Bdellovibrionales bacterium
GGCCTCGTCTGCGCTCGGCTTATACTGCGCCTATGCTTAATCTAGTAAAACCGAAATTTCAATGAGGCGCAGTATATAGGTTTTAGAGACAGCTAAGTGTTTGAAAATATTCAAAATATTTCTAGCTTTTCTAAGGAATCGATAGGGGTCTAGTCATAATCTTAAAAGGGTCAATAGTTTAGGATCATTAGATAATTGGATATTTGTAGGTTTTGAGAGTTCATCCCGCAACATTTAGAGCTGCCAAGCTCTACTGGCAATTGCCGGCAATACTAGGACTGATTTTCGCGGCACTAGTTTTTACTTTTTTCTTTAAAGGTAAAGAACAGCAACGTGCGAAGGGAGGAGTGCATATGGTGAATGTAGCTGTTTCAGCAGTGACCCTTTCAGAAAACGAAACTTTTACAGCGGATCGAATTACCTGGAGAAAGCTAGCCCCAGCTCTTTTGCCTAGAGACTATATCGGGAACAAGAAAAGTTTAATTGGTTGTAGAGCTGCTGGCCCAATACCTGCTGCTTACCCAGTTACTCCAATTATGATTAAGGGTAACTGTGCGGCATTAAGAGAAGAGATGAGAGCAGGCTAAAACTATGTCAGGACTACTTAGAAAGCTGCAAAAGCCCGGGACCCGCCTGAATGATAGAATCAGTGATGTTGTTCTTGATCCAAATCTTGCTAAACCCGGACAAATTTTAGAGTCAGATGATTTTAAGCTGATTGGAAGTTCTTCAGGAGTGACTAATTCTTCAACAAAAGAGAGTAGTGTAGTTGGGTGGCAAGAATACAATAGACCGTTCTCTGGAGAGATTGAGCGTTTAATTGGAGACTTAACTAGAATAGCTGATGAGTTGATTCCCGATGACAGTGAACTTCCAGTCGATATCGATGCCGTCTTTAATACTGGATTAGAGAGAGCTCTCAGAGGTTTATCCTCTAATATTTCTTTTGCTCGCTTTGATATTTCTTTGGTCAAAGCTTATTTCTATCAGTTAGCAGGAAATTATGGACCTCTTCAGCCACTAGTTGAAGATAAGAAAATCTCAGAGATATACGTAGATAGTAGTGAAGATATTAGCGTTCAGTATAATTCAAAGGTTTTAAAGACCAAGATTAAGTTTAGATCCTCGATAGAGTATGGGATTTTTCTAAAATTTTTGAAAAGGCGTGCGCTGGGAAGCATAGAAAGCAATGCAGGAAGGTCAGTGTTTCTTGTGGATAAGAAGCGGCGAGTTTTAACTAGCGTTTCAGCAGATAGTTTTTTCTCATATAGAGATCCTAAACTTTGCTTGAGAATTCCACGCCCAGTTCAACTTTCTTTTTATGATTTATTACGAGTGAAGTTTTTGCCAGCAATTCTTGCTTCATGGCTTACTGAAGTTACTGCAACTGCAGCTGAGAATATCCTGATAGTTGGTCCTGCTGGTAGCGGAAAAACTAAGCTCGCTGGGGCTTTGATGAACTCTGCCCCATCTGATGAAAGGCTTGTGACAATAGAAGAATTGTCTGAGGTAAAAGTTTCAAGTCCACAACTTGAAAAACTAGTTTTTGATAACGGTTATAGTGAGTCTGAAGCGGGCAATTTACTATCTTTTGCTCTATTTCGAGCCCCTCATAGAATTATGCTTGATGCCTTACGTGGTTCAGAAGCTGCCGCTTATCTTTCGGTGATGGAGCAAGGCCTAAAGGGTTGTGTGACTACGATCAGTGCAGAATCTGCTGAACTAGGGCTTTGGAAGTTCTGTGATTTCGTAATGAGAAGTGATCTTTCTTCGGAACAGAGTGTTGTTAGAAGAATCTCAAGGGCGGTTTCTCTAGTAATAGTTACAGATCTAGAAAACGATGAGCCTGTCCTTAAGGAGGTAGTGGAAGTCTCACCTAGTACAGATGGAAAGTTCTCTTTGGAGCGTTTGGTTAGATTCACTGGAAGAACTAATAAAAGTAGAGAATGGGAAGTGGATTCGGTTGATAGCCCACTTCAGAAGAAACTGTTTCTCGATTATAATATACAACTAGTTCCGGGTGACTAAGGTGACTGAATCTGAGCGCTTACATCTTCTAAACGTTAGAACCTTGAGTGAGGCTAAATCTAGCAATCTCATGCTGAGGAGACTTGCTAAGTATTGGATACCGAAGGGAAGTTCACATCTTGGCAGTGATATCAGGCTTGACCAGGCTGGGCTCGGTATGTTTTCTCATTTCTTTTATCCCGCATCTTTCTTTTTCTCTTTGTTCTTATCATTAGTGTTCTTCGCCTTGTGGGGAGTGTTGAGTGGGGTAGGAGTATTTTTTTGTAGCCTCTACTTTTTTCTGTTTAGGCTAGTTACTTATTTGAGTATCGAGAGAAGAATCGCCTTTAACCAACATCTCAGTGGTTTTGTTTCTGGTCTTGAAATGCGTGTAACTGAAGGGCAGAAGCTAAATAGTGCTTTTGAGTTTGTTTTAGAGCGTGCGCCAGAAGGTGTTCTGAGAACTGAGTTGGATAGAGCCTCAAATCGAGGAAATTTAAAAAGCTCCATAGTTGGTTTATCCGGAAGGATAGTTGGTAAGGAATCCAATATCTTTGCTAGTTCAATCTTTATAATGATGGGAGTTTACGATTTACAACAAAAAGGCGTAACAAAGATTTCCAGATTATTGAAATCTTCCTTAGAAAACTTCAGCAAAAGAGTGGAGTTGAGACGGGCATGGTATCGAGCAGTATGGATATTTGTTTTGATAAGTTTGGCTATTAATATTTTTGTCGTCCTTAACAGTGGTGGATTGCTTGCCAAGCCAGTGCTTGAGCTATGTATTGTGCTTCAGCTTTTTGGGGTGTTGGTTGCGACAGGTTTTGCAGATAGAATCGTAGGAGCAGAGTGATGGCTCTATTTTTGATTATAGCGGTTTCTTTCTTGTTACTATGGTTAGTTCTAGATATTCATGCTGAAAGATTAACAGAGAAAGCTCGTTTTTTGAATAAACCTAAGTTGAACTATTTTCAGGTAGGTCGGAGTTATTTTAAGGAACTTTGCTCTATTAAAGATGAAGAGGAACTTTCCACTCTAATTTCGTTTTCTCAAAGTATTTTAGTTCTTATTGCCCTAGCAGCGTCGGCAATGGTTTGGGCGTTGTATTTACCGTTTAATGCGATTGCTGTAACTGTGCTAAGTCTTTTTTTAGCGGTGATATTGCCGAGGAGAGTAGTCAAATATTGGAAAAAGTCAGCTTCGAAGAAGATTCAAGAGGAAGTTGACTTGGCCTCTATGCTCTTGATGCTTAGGGCTAGGTCTGATGAATCAGTAAGCCATGTTGTTTACGATGTTGTAGAAGCTATGCCCAAGGGTAGGAAGGGAACTTTTGCAGGAGCTCTATTATCGAGTCTTGTTTCCTTTAGATCTAATGGTCAGTTTATTGAAGCAATGGACAAGTTGAATTCTCAAATTGCTGATCCAGCGGTAAAGCGAATGAGTAATGCTATGTCCAGTTGGTATGCTGATGCAGAGCAAGGTAGCCAGTATCTTGATGTTCTGGTAAGAGAGCAAGAAGCCGTTCGTCAAATCAAGTTAGACCTTGGCTCAAACATTAGTGGTTTCTGCGCTGGTACTGTTATCATTATTGTTTTTTTGCTAACAACCTTTCTGTATACATCTCAGCTCTAGTAATATGAAGGCTAAAAATATTTTAATTATAGAGGACTCACCTACACAATCGGCTGTTTTGGCTGGTATTGTTTCATCTTTGGGCTATGAGGCCAGAGTTTTTCATAATCTTCCTCGTAGCGTTTCTCAGATTCTCTCTGAGGTAACACCAGAAATGGTGCTACTCGATTTGCGGTTATTAGATAGTGATGGCAATTCTGTTGGGGATGGCTTCCAGATTTGTAGAGAAGTGAAAAAGTTAGAGCCAGAGACGCCCGTTATAATTGTTTCCTCAGAGGATATTAACGAAGCCGGAGAGTGGGCTAAAATGCAGGGAGCGGATGCTTTTTTGCAGAAACCTTTTGTTCAGGAAGACCTTAAAAGACTAATAAAAGACCTAAGTTTAGCCAAATTATAAGACACATTTAACTTATGGGTTTTTGTTTCTATGGCAGAGACCTTTGCTGTTTCTGGTCATCTAATAATCTATAGTCACTTAATTTAATTTCTCTCTTAGTTGAGAGAACAATAAATAGATTTATCTATGGAAATCCTGGTTGTCGACACAACTGAAGAACTGCTGAACGCTCTAGAATCTCGAGTTGATGAAGCCATTAAGCAATCCGGCTTGCGTAGAGTGAGGCTGCAAAGTTGTATGGTTGAGGTGATTGAGGATGTCAGTCCAAAATTTGTTCCTGAAGCAGTCTTGGTAGGTCCTGGCTGTTTCGAGGACTGTGAAGATATAGTGGAGCGGGTTCAAATCAGATTTCCTCGCTCGGGAGTTGGTGTAGTTCTACAAAATGATATTTACGCACTAGAGGCAGTTCGGTTGCGCCGAGTTTTAGGCGTGAAGGTTATGCCGATAGCGGATATCGCCAATATTGCTAGCTTCGTACTGGATAACCAGCAAATAACGAAAGCTTCGGGCTCTACTAATGAAGGAGTTATTGCGGTAGCCCAGATGAAGGGAGGAGTCGGTTCTTCCACTGTAACGGCATCTCTTGCTGCTTGTTGGGCTGACCATGAATTGTCAGTTTGTATTTTGGATCTTGATGATATTAACCCGCACCTGACTGATTGGGCGAGAGTTAGTGTTGGAAAACGATCTTTGGTATCTGAGTTACTTAGGCAAGGTCAGGTTCCGGTTTATCGGCTCTCCGAGTGTATGGCCTCGGTGGAAGGTGCTAACAGATCTATTTCGATAATTGGGCAACCAGCAAATTATCACGAAAGTTTTCACTTTAAAGCTGATGTTTTAGAAGGGGCTCCAAGTTCGCAGGCTTTTATCGAAAGTGTGGTTCCTCTTTTACAGGATAATTTTGATGTTGTTCTAATTGATTTAGGGCGTTCCTGGGGTGTGTCTCATTTTGCAACTCTTCCACTGTGCCAACAAGTTGTTTTGGTTGTCGATGATGATGCTTTGACCTTAAAGAGATCAATCGATAGCTTAAGAAGGCTAACTAGAGAGTCTGATGATGCTAATGAATTTGATTTCTCCAAGTGGAGAATGGTTATGAATGGTTATTCTTCAAGACTGCTAGAACCTTCAGATATTTCAGATGAGTGTGATGATAGCGGTTTGTTTCCTGAAAGCATGTCGCTTCACACAATTCAGTTTTCTGAAAAAGGACGAAAATGGGGAGCTCCAGGGAAAACATTCTATGACCTGGCAGAAGAGCATATTCGAAGCGGTATCAAGGATCTTTGCCAGGAAATTATTCCCTTCAAAAGAGGTGAAAGAAAGCGCACGAGTAGAGGCCTTTTTGGCAAGATTAAACAGGTAGTAGGTTTTAGATAGTCTCGCCCTCAGATATTTTAACATTCATAGTTTGCTAAGCTGCTTATCTATTGGCATCGGTCGACTTTTTCACTATTCTCTCGGCTAAACAACAAACTAATTTAATAACTTTTTCAAACTCCGCGGCTTACACAATGGAATTGCTATCTTCTGAGAACTTAATTGCTCTTGTTACCCTGACTGGATTGGAAATTATACTTGGTATCGACAATGTTATTTTTATTGCCATTGTGGTTGCCAAGCTTCCAAAGGAACTACAGGGTAAAGTAAGGACTATCGGCCTACTGTTGGCAATGTTCATGCGAGTAGCTCTACTTTTTGCAATTAGTTGGATCATGCTGTTGACTGATCCACTGTTCTCCATATTTGGGCATGAGTTGTCTGGTCGAGATTTGATTCTTTTGGTTGGGGGTCTATTCCTTATTGGAAAATCTACTCATGAAATTCACGATAAGATGGAGAGTGTTAGGGCAGAAAATGAAGGCGTGGAAACCCCTCCTAAATCATTTTGGGGAGCGATCATCCAGATTATCATTCTAGACTTAGTCTTCTCCTTAGATTCAGTGATTACTGCCGTGGGGATGGCTGAGAGCTTGAGTGTGATGGTGATCGCAGTTGTAATAGCCATCTTTGTAATGCTTTTTTTCGCCAAAGCTATAAGTGATTTTATTGAAGAGCATCCAACCTTTAAGGTTTTAGCCCTTTCCTTTATTTTGTTAATCGGCGTTATGTTGGTAGCAGAAGGTTGGGGAACTCACGTAGATAAAGGTTATATCTACTTTGCTATGGGCTTTTCGTTAATGGTTGAATTTATAAATCTTAAGATTGGAGCAGGTGCAAAGAAGATCTAGGGCTATTTTTATAGCTCGGTGAATTCGTCCTTAAATACCGGGGCACCAACTGATTCTTGGTCAGCGTATTTACCTGTTTCATCGTAGGGATTCTCGCAAGGACTATCCAATTTTATTAGTACTACTCTAGCAATTTTCATTCCTGGGTAGAGAAGGATTGGGTTAGCACTGTGATTGACCAGTTCGAGTGTGACGGCTCTTTCTTTATGTCCTGGGTAAACTAGCATGGCCGTTTGCACTACTGTTAGGCCTAATCTGGCAAGAGTGCTACGCCCTTCAATTAGAAAGCCGATATCGTTACCAACAGTTACTTTCTCGAGTGTATGTCCTAAAACAAACTCACTAGGTTCCAATTTATACGGGGTGGAGTCGCCAATAATTGTATCTTGGTAATCTGGTAAGATCTTTTTCTTAATATCAACAGTTATCCCGGGGGATGGTTTTAGTATTTTCTCTCCTAGGTGGAGAGTTAGTCCGGCTGGCCTTATGCTCTCTGGTCTGAAAGGATCTACGATTAGAGATTTGTTTTTAATAGCATCTTTGATGTCACGATCTGAAAACATAACTATCTCCCCTTGCCCAGTAGGATCTCTTTGAATTCCTTAAAATCGTTCGAGCAAGAGATAGCGATCTTCCTCTGATCCATCAATACAGACAACCTATGAGGAATTTCCGGCGAGAAGCCGAGGTGATCCTCGACTACTTCATTAAACTTAGCAGGATGGGCAGTTCCTAGGATCACTATCGTTGATTCACTATCAGCCTGCTCCTCCCTATACTTTTCGGCTCCAAGTAACCCAACTGCTCCGTGCGGATCGATTAAGTAATTCTTTTCCTCATAGAGCTGTTTCATTCTTTGGGCAGTTAGCTCATCATTGAAAGAGTAACCTCGAACATCATTTTGTATGCTCTCCAAGGAATTGTCATAAAGGTCCATCAATCGTTCAAAGTTACTAGCTTCACCAACATCCATTGCATTGGAGATGGTCTTTACTGATGGATTAGGCTCAAACTTTCCAGATTCCAAATAGCGAGGAACTGCATCGTTAATATTTGTGGAGGCAAGGAATTTTTTGAGAGGCATTCCTAGCTTTTTTGCAAAGATTCCAGCTGTCAGATTACCAAAGTTGCCGCTAGGGACTGAAAAAATAAGCTCTTTTGACCTTAACTCTTTTACTGCATGAAGGTAATAAAGCATTTGGGGAATAAGCCGGGCAATATTAATAGAGTTCGCAGCAGTTAGGTTGAGGTTTTCTTTTATATTTTGATCATGAAACGACTCTTTAACCATTCTTTGACAATCATCGAATGATCCCTCAACCTCCACAGCCGTAATGTTGTCCCCCCATGTTGTGAGCTGTTTCTCTTGTAAGGGGCTTACCTTACCTTTTGGATAAAGGAGGACTACATCGATACCTCTAACCCCATGAAAGCCGGAAGCGACTGCTCCCCCTGTGTCACCGGAGGTTGCTACAATCACTGTTGTTCTTTGAGTGGGATCCTCCTTTAAGGCTGACACCATACGGGCCATAAATCTTGCCCCAAAATCTTTAAATGCCATTGTTGGGCCATGAAATAGTTCCATGACGAAAGTGTTTTTACCTACTTCAACAATTGGAACCGGGAAATTGAAAGCCTCATTGCAAATGTTTCTTAGTTCTTTATCGTTGATGTCTCCATCAATAAATTTACTGCTTGCTTCAAACGCAATCTCAGCAAAAGTGCTGCATTGAGATAAGTCGAGCGATAAAAACTTTTCGGGCATGAAAAGGCCACCATCCGGAGCCAAGCCGTTTAGTATTGCGTAGGATAAGGACTCTTCTAGGTTTTTATTTCTGGTGCTGTAAAATTTCATACCAGGTAACTCGCTGCTTTAATTATGTCTGCAAAAACTCCTGCGGCTGTAACTTGAGTTCCAGCCCCAGGACCCTTAACCACTAAAGGGCATACGTTGTATCGCTCAGTCACGAAAGAGATAATATTGTCACTTCCAGACAAAGAAGCGAAGGGATGTTCTGGTCCAACGGCTTGAAGTGAAACGGACGCACTTTTTTGGTCTACCCGGGCAAGGTAGACAAGTTTTTGCCCTCTCTCAGCTGCGGCCGAGCGCTTCAGTTCAAACTCTTCATCTGCTAGTTTAAGTTGCTCAAGGAACTCTTTAACATCACTAGCATTAGAAGCACACTGGGGAATTAGACTTTCTATTTCCACGTCAGATTCTTCAAGAGGTCTGCCCATTTCCCTTCCAAGGATCAGAAGTTTTCTAGCAACGTCCATTCCGCTTAAGTCGTCCCGAGGATCTGGTTCGGTATAGCCATTCTCCTTGGCCTCGACTACAACCTCACTGAAAGTTGAGCTCCCATCGAAAGAGTTAAATATATAGCTTAAGGTTCCAGACAGCACTGCTTCAATACTAAGTACTTTGTCTCCGCTCCTCATCAAGTCCTTAAGAGTTTCAATGACCGGTAAACCTGCTCCTACGTTGGTTTCATAAAAGAAATTAACATTGGCAGCTTTAGCAATTTCTTGAAGTCCATAAAATCTTTCCAATGAGCTAGAGTTAGCCTTCTTATTCGGAGTGACTACTGAAATGCTGTGAGATAGCACGTCCTCATAGTGGTCAGAGACTATTTCATGGGCCGTATTGTCCACAAAAACGCTGTTAGCTAGGTTTAACTTTTTAATCTTGGAGATGTAATCTCCAACTGAGGAAATGTCTTTTCCTTTTTCTAGACCTTCTCTCCACTGTTCTTGATTGATTCCCGATTCCTCTACCAACATTTTTTTACTGTTGGCGACCCCCACTAGTCTAAGTTCTAAAGAATCACTTTCTTTAAGCTGCTTGGAGTGTGCTGCTATTTGGTCGAGAAGAGTTGCTCCAACCTGTCCAGTGCCCACACAGAACAAATTAATAGTCTTCAGTTTTGAGGAGAAAAAAGAATCGTGAAGTGCTCTCAAAGCTTTGGTTTCATCATTCTCAGAAACTACCACTGAGAGGTTTAGCTCCGAAGAGCCTTGGGCAATCGCGAAAGCGTTGATACCGTTCTGACCAAGAGCTTGGAACACTTTTTTGGCAAGACCAGGGGATTGTCTCATTTTTTCGCCAACAACTGCGATGATTGACATTTTATCTCCAGGTTCAACTGAATGTATGGAACCAGAGGCAATTTCTGGAGCAAACTCTTTATTTAGAGCTGTGCAAGCTTTCTCAGCCGCGCTTCTTGAAAGCGCGAAACATATAGAATGTTCAGACGAAGCCTGAGAAATTAGAATGACGTTAATTAGTTCTTCGTGGAGTGCTTTGAAAACACGGCGAGCAGCCCCGGGCGCTCCGATTAGTCCAGCCCCTTCTACTCTGAGAAGAGCGATGTCTGATATAGATGTAATTCCTGTTACTTCACTGCTGGCTTCACTTGAGCTTGATGAGATTAAAGAGCCTGAACATTCTGGCTGGTTGATGTTTCTTAACCTGATTGGAACATTTACAGACGCTGCTTCTAGAATAGTGGAGGGGTGTAAATCCCTAGTTCCAAATTGAGAGAGTTCCAAAGCCTCTTTATAGCTTACGTGATCGATAGGAAGTGCTTTGGGAACTTTTATGGGGTCCGCAGTCATCAGACCATCAAGGTCTGTCCAGATTTCCAGCTCTGAAGCGCCAATTGCAGAAGCTACCGCAGAAGCAACTTGCTCCCTTGAAGTTAGCAAGTAAATTGCTGGTTCAGAAAAAAGACTATCTATTCCTTCGCAGCAGTCATTTCTAAAATTTTCGATCAGTTTAAAAGGGTTTTTTGAGGCGCTTAGGACCTTGGAGAGCTCTTGTCCTGAGGCTGAGATCACACTTCGCCCGTTGGTCTCGAAGTCTTGAAAAACTATTTCAGAACATTTTTTTCGAGACTCCTCGGAGCTTAACGCTTGGTCACTAAATTGTAATACCTTCATCTTAAACTAGAGTAATTTGGATCCTAAACTGACACTTGGATTAAATGAACATAACTGAGAGGTAATGTTCCAAATAAAATGGAGATCTCTATACTTTCTAGCACCCTCTCTAGGTAAATCCGCGCAATAGTTGTGAATATTTGGAGGATTGTCAATTTAGAGGAACTTTCTAAACACTGGAAATTTTTTTGCTAAATTGAGAGTAAATAACTCTTTGATATTACTAATGAACTAACCCATATTTGAGTCGTCTATTGCAGGTAGTTGTAAAATCCTAAAAGGGCATTATAATAATGCTAAATTTATTAGCTGTTAATAATAATATTATACTGAGCAAATGAGCGATTCGGATATTAAAGTCAATTTTTGCCCTTCTTGCGCGACCAGCCTTAGACTGGATCTGAAGACTGTTGGTAGAAAAACCAGATTCTTTTGTCCTAGGTGCCACTGTCTGTTGGCTAAGTCTTCAAGAAAAAACTTATTACGGATTCTCTCTGTTTTAATTTTTATTTCTGGCTTGTTCGCTGTTTATACTCGAGCTTTGGATTTAACCGATTTACCTCGGCTAGCATCGGGGGGTCTAGTTGGAGCCTTTAGCTTGTCGATATTTATTTATTCGATGATTGTTCCAGAAATTAGAAGAGAACCAAACCATCAAAGGGAAGGGTTCGAAAATATTCGCTATAAAGAACTTCGACTTCGGCAAGAAGAGTTGATGGAAGCTAATAGTTAATTTCTTTTTTTTCGTTTAGATAGGTTTCTAACCTAGAGAGTGCAATAATCGTCATTGAATCTTTCATTTCCCCTTCTTTAACCATTTTCAAGGCGTTGGAGAGAGGTATTTTTTTAACCTCCAGTAATTCTGTGGAGTCAGGGTTAGAAACTCCAATAGATAAATCTTCAGCTAAAAAAAACCAAGCACGCTCATCTGAATGACTATTACTAAGGTGAACCTCCTCTCCGAGTTGAGTCCATTTCTTAGCAGTAATGCCTGTTTCTTCTAATAGCTCGCGCTTAGCTCCCTCTATTGGGTCTTCCTTTTTTTCGCCCCCACCTTCCACAATTTCCCAAGAATAGCAGTCCAACGGGTAACGAAACTGGCCAACAATATAGATTTCAAATTCCGGCGTGAGTGCAATTATTCCAACCGCAGGTCTAGTTTCCACTACTCCGTAGATTCCGGGATTGCCAGAGGGCGTCGTCACTTGATCTTCTCTGACACTTATCCAAGGGTTTGAGTAAACAATTTTAGAGGTATTTGTGACCCAGGGGTTTATATTTTTTTTACTCATAGCTGAGAGTGTTTGAGAGGAGTTTATTGGTCTTCATAGTTTTCGATCTCATCTTGGCGAACATCTAGCTGTAAACCAGCTTCTCTGAACATTTCTCGAGTGTCAGCACCGGCATGATAGCGTTTTAGACAGACCACTCTCTTGATTCCGGTACTGATGATTAGCATGGCACAAACTCTGCAGGGTTCCATTTTACAGTAGAGAGTTGCCCCTTCCAGGGCAATTCCAAATTTAGCTGCCTGACAAATAGCATTTTGTTCAGCATGAATAGTTCTCATGCAGTGGCTTCGAGTAACACCATCTTCGTCTATTACTTTTCGCATTAAATGACCCTGGTCATCGCAATGTGCTAATCCGGGCGCAGAGCCCACATAGCCAGTTGCTAAAACCCTGTTGTCCCTGACTATTACGCAACCGCTCCTACCCCGATCACAAGTGGCGCGAGAGGCTACATGGTCGGTCATTTCAATGTAGTATTGGTCCCAGTCAGGACGATTTTTACAGGTTTTAGCAGTCATTTTAGCCAATAAAATTATATGTCACATTTTTTATGTTAGACTGTACAATATTGACAGCTCTAGCAGAGATGACATCTGATGGCGAGTCAGCTTTGGTGAAGATTGATGATTAAAAGAATTAAAAACTATTTTGTCCAAGATGCCAAGAATGGAGGTAAGGTGTTTAGCTTGCTTTACTCTGGAATCATTATTTGCTTGCTAGCTTTTGTTGCCTATTTAATACCCTTTCATTTTCTCAAAAATATTTCTGATCAGGAGCAACTTTCATCTGATTCTGGGGAGGCTGAAGCACGAGAAGAAGGTTTGGCTGCCTTCGGTAAGTTTATCAAGAACAAGGGTGTGGACGAGGATTTGACGTCGATTGTGGGGGAGCTGGTGGATGAAGATTTAGTTGATAGTGTGAAAAACACTATTACGACAGTCGTTGATGAGGATAAAGTTCGAGAGAGTTTTGAGCAGCTAAGAGATATTAGCCGTCGGGATCGCTAACGATATAGTAATTTTTACCAGTAAAAATAGTTTCCAGTAGCGACAACATACGCAGCCAGTAGTAAATTAGTGACTGCGTGGATGTACATCGCTCCAACCAAATTTTTAGTTTTAACTACCCAGTAACCAATCATAATTCCATAGAGTACACATGCGGGCCAGTCTGCAGGAACATGCACGACAGTAAAAAGAATTACAGTGATCCAAAAAGCTTTAGGGTTCCATGCACCGATTTCAATAGAGGAAAATTTTTCATCAATAATATATCTCATGGCAAATGATCGCCAAAGGAGCTCCTCCATTACTGGTACTACCAGAACGGCACCCGCAGTCCTGGCGAGGACTGCCAACCAAAATTGCCATTTCTCAGAAAATATTTCTGGATTGAAAGTTATCTCGGTATCAGTGTGCAGGAAATTGCCGATTCCTATCCAAACTAGGAACCCTAACGTTCCGAGGACTAGGGTCATCCAATGAAATGATCCAGGGAACTCTGCTTTCCTTCCTTTGAACAATGCGTAAAGCAGCCCACCAACGATTGCCGACTTTAGAGCGTAAAGACAAAATAACAATGACCCTGAGAAAGTTGCCTGAACTTCAGTGAGAAGCATGAAGACAACAAAGGGGAAAACATAGCGAAACCAGTCTTGTCTAAAGAAGGGAACTTGAGGATTGTTGTTGGAACTCATCTTACCTTGGGGTAAAAACGATTAAAATTGAGCGTAAACTTAGCTCTCATATCAATTTAAGGCAAGTTTGGGGGATCCAAGCAACGCCCGAGGCGAAAGAATTGAATTTGCTGAAGGGTTAGAGAAGCCCAAACTAAGCTATCTTATAGAACTTGGGCCTAATTAGAAATATGTCTAACTTTAGCTTCTCTTTCGAAATGATAACGGCAGTTTTTTGAACAGGTTTTGTAGGCTGCTACTCGAGCGCAGCGGTCGCAAATTACAGCTTGTTTATCACATTGGCGACAACTAATTGGAATTTTTCCTGGATCTCCGCAGTGAGGGCATAAATGATACTGGCCAGAAGGTTCCAAGTTTTGTCCAACAGCCACCCTGTCGTCAAAAACGAAGCACTCACCCTCAAATTCTTGGTTTGGATACTGCTCGAGGTATTTAAGAATCCCGCCTTGAAGTTGATAGACCTCGTCAAAGCCTTTATCTTTCATGAGCAGGGCGGCTTTTTCGCAGCGGATGCCACCCGTACAATACATCAAAACTTTTTTCTCTTTTTCAATACCACAACGATCAACATACTCTGGAAACTCCCCAAAGCTGTTGAAGCCAGGCACTTCCGAGTTCTTAAATTTACCTAACAGAGATTCGTAATGGTTTCTCACATCTAAGAGGATAAAATCGTCATCTCCGCTCGTCACTTTGTTGTGCCAATCTTCTGGACTGAGGTGAGAACTAGTTTCCATTTCAGGCAGTGGAACTTGTTCTCCCATCGTAATGATTTCTCGGCGAATATCTACCTTGAAACGTCTAAACGGGTTTGTAGGTGCTGAAGACGACTTAACGGCGAGTTCATCGATTCCAAGGCATTCTATTATTTTAGATTTTATCTCAGCAATGTCATCAGGCAGGCCAGCTATCGTTCCGTTCAGGCCCTCACCAGCAATCACTATTAAACCACGAATATTACGTCGTTTTGCTGTAAAGCAAAGCGACTCCTTAACAGTTGGCAAGCGCCGGCTGTCAATCGGGAGGAACTTGTAAAAAGTAATTATACTTATCGGGTTAGTCATTTAGCAGTTATATGGGCTTAGGCTTTTTTTCGATCAGACCTATATGAGTGTCTAAGCTCCAAGTATTATGAATAAAGGGGAAAAAAAACTCAAATCTGTGGGTAAGGAGCAGTATGGGCTACCAAAGTTGACAGGCTATTCGCCTTGGTATTATAGCCATCTCGAGTTTCTGGAGAATTAGCAAGATGACTGAAGAAGAAGTTAGGAACAGGATAGAAAATGGTTTATCGGAAGCCAAGGCGGTAGTTAAGGATCTCAAGGGAGACGGAAGGTATTTTCGTGTCGAAGTGATTTCCCCAGAATTCCAAAATAAGCCACTTGTTGCTCAACATAGATTAGTCCAAGATTTATTTACCGATGAAATTGCGCGTGATGAAATGCACGCTTTAAGTATAAAAACCACTGCAGCTTAGGATTAGAAGAAAGAATAATGTCAGATAGTTTTGTTGAAGATCGAAAGAAAGAAATCAGTGAAAACAAGATACTCATCTATGGTAAAGGTACTAAGTTAATGCCGATGTGTGGTTTTTCGGGGTCAGTGGTCGAGATGTTTAAGCAGATTGGCCATCCTTTTGAGATGATCAATGTTCTGGACAATCCGGAAATTCGGGCAAGACTTAAAGAGGTCACTGAATGGCCGACGTTTCCTCAAATTTTTATTGGAGGTGAGTTCGTAGGAGGCTGTGACATAGCCACTGAGATGTTTCACTCCGGAGAGTTAAAGAGTTTAGCAGATTCGGCATTCTCTTAAGCTAGATAATTTAGGTGAAAGCTTATGGCTGCTTCTAGTGACCTGGAAGATGAGATCAGAGCCTGTCTAGCCGCAGAGTTCCCAGGCGATGAGTTTAGTCTGGAAGATCAGAGTGCAGCGCATTATGGTCATGCTGGAGCTATGGAGCATGGGGGTAAACATTTTGCTTTGAGACTGGTTTCAGGCAAGTTTTCGGGTTTATCAAGAGTAAAAAGACATCAGATTATATATAAAGTTTTAGAGACGCAGTTTGCCAATAAGAGCATTCACGCCTTGAAATTAAATCTTCTAACCGCTGAAGAAGATAGACAGACTAGCTAAATATTTTTTGCATTAAGCATCATCCTGCTAAAGTCTTTCCATTCGCTTCATTTCACCCCTAAGCAGATGACTCCCGGAAGACGTTATAAATTATTCTTTTTCTTCTCATTTAGTTTTTTGGCCTATTTTTTGGCTTTTCTACCAATATTTTGGGAGCACTTAGGTTTCAGTGTTCGGGAAATAGCTGTTGCCAGTATGATGGGAACAGTTGCAACGATCGTTTCTGCGCCTTTTGTTTTGTCATTGGCCTATAACTCTTTTGCAGCTAGTCGTTTGCTTACACCTTTAATTCTCTTGGGTTTGCTTGGTTTTTTCCCTTATCTCTTTGTTACTGAGATTTCGATATTAATTCCCGCTTGGTTTATTGCGGCTTTTGCTGGAAAGGGTATTTATGCGTTGATTGAAGCCCAAGCTATTAGGGATGGTTCGGAAAGAGATCCGGGATTTGAAGAGGTTAGAATTTGGGGTTCTTACGGTTTTATTATCGCAACTATGGTGCTTGGTCAGTTGGTTGATTTTATGGGGGTAGCCTATCTAGGCCTTATTGGTATGGCTTTTATGTTAGCCAGCTATTCAGGTGCTCTTGTTTGTAAACCTTTATTGGGAAAAACCGTTCGTAGAGTTGAGTCTAGTGGAGAAATAAAAAGTTTGGGTAGTTACCGAGGTACGGCGGTAGCTCTTTATGTGATTAACCTTCTGCTTTGGGCCTCTCATACACCACTCTATGTTTATCTTTCGGTTCATCTTAGAAGTTTAGATTGGACTGGCGGAATGATTTCTACTGCTTGGACAATTGGTGTGATATGCGAAATTGGACTTTTTTTAATTTTCCCTTGGGTTGAGAAAAGATTTCGTCTCGTTACTATTTTAAGGTCAGCAATTTTATTTGCCTTTGTTCGCTGGTCAATTATGGCGAACCAAACTGGGGTTGAGTGGATATTGCTCGGCCAGTTTCTTCATCTTTTTACATTTGGAGCCTGCTATTTGGCTTCGGTTAAAATTATTCTTGGCATTTTTCCTGAATCTTTGAAGGATAAGGGCCAGGGTTACCTGACTGCTATCGGGGTTGGCTTGGGGTCCTTCTTGGGTCGAGTAGCAGCCATGGCAATGGCCGAGAACTATAGTATTCCTGAAATGTTCAATGTTGCTAGTTATGTGGCCATACTAGCCCTACCTTTTTCCTTTCTAATTAAGGATGTCAAAAGAGGTCGGGAAGGAGCCAAGCCGATTGTTGCTGTGACTCCCTAGAAACTTGCTCTTTTGAACATGGCTGAGGTGAGCAAAAGAGCGGATCGTGATAGCTTTTGTCTGTCTCCTATTCTAATTTGCGAGTTATTCAATGGCTAAATCACTTCTCAGATCTACCTACTTTTTATTCCTTCTTTTTTTTGTAGCTTGTGGTGATGGCGATGAAGACGTCACCGAAGTAGTCAGACTTTCGGTTGATGATTCTTTAATTGGAGTTGAGGAAGATGTTGTTGTTCGAGCCGGTATCAGTTTTTCCCGTGATGACGTTTTCAGAGATAATGATGAAATTAACTTGATTGTCAGATTGCCTCAGGAAGTATTTTTTATTCGAGGAACATCAGAGGTCCAAGGGTCTTTTGATGATGAGGATATAGGAGCTCAGATTTTTAGTTGCCCAGATGGTGAGACGGTACTGGTCTTCGAGTTAGATGAGAATGATCTAAGGTTCGCAGACAATCCAAGTGGAGATAGTGATGCCGAAATTAGTTTTACGATAGGGGGGAGTGCTCCGCTTGATGCTGGAATTATTTCTGCAATCGCTGTTGATACGATCTTTTTCTCTGCTTGTGAGGATACAGTTTTGTTTAACGCCCAAACTCAACTGACAGTAGTAGGCTGAGGAGATTCCCGTTTTTATTTATGTCATCTTCAGTCCAACTTTTTGGAGTTAGCTGTCTTAGTTCGCTTGGCTCTTCTTATCAAGCAACGGTGCGCAGTCTCGACGCCCGTCCAGTTCGAGAATTCTTAGTCGAAGATAAAAACTATTTCAGAGAGTTTTCTCCTAAAGTTGGAGAAGTTTTATCTGAACTGCCTAGCTTGCCCGAGGCCTTTGAAGACTTTGATTGTAGGTTCTCTCGACTCGTTTATAGACTTTACCAAGGTGTTAAGCCAGAGATTGATGAATTGAAGAAGACTTTTTCTTCTTCCAGAATCGCCGTAGTGTTTGGTTCCAGCACTTCAGGGGTGGATGGCGCAGAAAGCCCCTTTGTAGAAAAACATCGCAGTGGTTCTTTCCCTGAAAGTTATAAGTTTTTCCATCAAGAACTAGGAGCTGGAGCTAGGCTTCTTGCTGGTTTCGCGGGAGTGACTGGACCTGCTTACACCATTTCCACAGCCTGTTCTTCAGGCGGGCGGGTGTTCTACAGTGGCAGAGCTCTTTTAGAGTCTGGAGTTTGTGACGCGGTTGTAGTCGGTGGAGTTGATAGTCTTTGTAAAACCACAGCTAATGGTTTTAATTCTTTAGAGTTAATCTCTAGTGGGATTTGCAATCCAATGAGTAAGAACCGTGATGGGCTTAACATTGGAGAAGGAGGAAGTCTTTTTGTGCTTATTAAAAGC
>CAZECN010000002.1:0-81680 GCA_964510575.1 uncultured Bdellovibrionales bacterium
CTCAGCCTTGGGCCTTGTGCGTGATACCTGGCAGTACCTCTTGCGGATTAACAGGTTTACCCTCATTCCTCCATTCAAAATGAAGATGGTTACCGGTAGAACGGCCAGTACTCCCAACTTTTCCGATAAGCTCCCCGGGCTTTACCCATTGACCAACTTCAACGAGAATTTCGTGGAGGTGGCCGTAGAGAGAGACGTTTTTATCATCGTGGGCGATGGTTACTAGTTTTCCAAAACCCTTATAGTCAGCAGCAAAAACGACCTTACCTCCACTTACTGCTCTTACGTGAGCACCGCGAGGAGCAGCTAAATCAATACCGTTGTGATGGCTACGGTGTTTTTTAATAGGGTGAATTCTTGTACCGAATTTACTTGAAACGCGATCAGCAATTAGCGGGTATACCAAATAAGAACGACTGTTTTCGTATTGGTCTGCTTCGGCATAGTTGAAAGCAAGCTCGCAAATAAAAGTAACTGTTAAAGCGAGATAACAAACTATTTTAAAACCTGAAAAAAACTTAGTCATAAAAAACTACCTAGAAAGCCTTTGTTTGAGTTGATCGAACGCTCTTTGCTCAGCATCTTTAGGTGCTGCCTGTTTGGCAGCTGGTCTAGTAGCATCAAAAGGGACAAAGCCTTCTGGAACTGGGACACGAGAAGCTTGACGTGGCTTCAGTGCTGGTTTTGATGTCTTCTTAGCAGCGAGTGATGACCTAGTTTGTGGCTTAAGTAATCTTACCACATCTGCAGAGATAAAAGCTCGTTTACCGGTTGGGTCAAGAACTCTAAACCAACTTCCAGAGCGAGACTCGGCAGATAAAACCACTCCTTTTGCAATTTGGGTGACGACGCCATGCTTTTTACCAGGACCAGTTCTTAAGTTAGCCTTTGGAACTGTAACCTTCACTCTCATGTCTCTTGCGGATGATTTGGTTGCCGTGGCAGTGGCAAGTGGCACTCTAGTTGGTACAGGAGGTGCCGAAGCAACCGCTGTTGCAACCGGAGCAGAACTAGCTGCGGTAGGCTGGTTTTTTGTCTGAGTAGGTCGAGGCCTTAAAGGCTTACCGGAAGAAAGAGCTGAAATTTCTTCTTCTTTTAACTTTAGCTTACCTTTCAGGGAGATCACTTCTTTCTTTAGACGATTCAACTCAGACGTTGAACTTGAACTAGCTGGTTTTTGTTCTACAGCTGATAGCTTGCGACTTAGAGAGCGCACCTCTTTTCGGTACTCTACAACCTTTCTAAGAAGGTCTGCTTCACTATCTTTAAGCATTCGAATGGTTGCTTGAGGGTCATCTACTTTAACTGAAGAGCTTGGTTGAGCGCGAGAATTCAGATGACCTTTCAAGCTTTCGACTTTTTTGGCCAGCTGTCTATTATCTGCAGCTGTCTCTGCCAACTCTTGGTCGCTTATGGCAATTCTCTCTTGAAGAGATTTTATTAGAGCATCTTTTCTGGGGTCAGAGGACTTTTGTTTAGGTGATTTTTGAGACAAGCCTTTTGAAATTAATTCTTTCCCAAAAGGGCTTATTGCAAGGTCACTGTCTGGTTTAATATCTAGAGTCGGAGCACTTTTAATTAGAGAATCGATTTCCTCTCTACTGGTATTAACTTTGCTTTTTTCAGATACAAAAACGCCAGTGAGGTTCTCTTTCTTTTCTTTTTCGAAGAGGCCTATATCTCGAGATACCGATGCTAGCTTTTTAGTGACAGCATTGACTTCTAGGCCCTTAGAGAAAGGCGAGAAGAATAGCCCAGCGACTACCGCCAATAATAAGACTATAAATGTAAATAGCTTTCCCACTTTAAAACCTTCTAAACCCTATATCTTTCTAATTAATCACCCGAAACCGCGACTTGATCGGTCATAACAGCACCCTTTAGCTCTTTTAACCGCTTATCTCGTTCGCCACCAATTAATAACTGTACACCTCGTGGGTCAGCGATACCTTCCATCACTATTTCCACGTCTTGAGTCATCGCACTTCCAATCAATACGCCACCGATTCCAAGGATCCTTTCCCAGATTGTCTGGACAGGTTCAACACCTCGAATATCTTCGTATCTAAGCCTTGGCTGACGAAGACTCATCGAAAATAATCCTATTTGAGCCTCAACCCCTCTTTCATCAACGATATATCTTGAGTCATAGATAGAAATTAAAAGCCTACCTAAAACCAATGCCGGTATTAGAGAGAGAAGGGGTAAATGTAAGTAAAGTCTAGTCCCAAAGATATCAAACAGTTTACCTTTAATCACACTAATTTCAAAATTGTTAGAAATATAAATGCATAAAATGCTGCTAATGAAAAAACCGATCAGAGGAAACAATTGAGAACGCCAAGTTGGATAGAAATAAAACCGAACATTCATTCCATCGTAGTCACTTGGTGAGCCAAGTTTTTCTAGGTTGCCTGGACTTCCATAGATTTCCTTGACCGGCAAACTCGGGTCACTGAAATCATCTTCTGTAAAGTTATCGAAATCCATTTATTGGTGAAACTCGTCTAGCGTCTTCCCTTATTTAATCTTCTCTCAAGCGCAGAGAAATCATCTGATCCACTTTCGTCCTCTTCAACCGTAACCGAAGGGCTAGGCTCAACTTGCTTAGTTCTAGCTAAAGGCTTGCTATTGCTAGACTTTAGCTTTCTAGGGTCGTTTCTAAGGTTATCGATGTATCTCTTTCTAATCGCGTCTGGAGACTGTTTTACTTCAGATTCCTTAATGTTTTCGCTCTCTACAGCCAAATTATCCGGAGTATTGAGCTTAGACTCAACTTTTCTATCAACCGTGCCAAACCCTTCTCCAGGCTTAACATGAGGGACGGTAGTAACAGCTCCACCTGAGGCCACATAAACTCCAAACATCATCGCTACCAAAATAACTGTAACCAGATTTCTTGAAGTAATTGCGGGCTTAAGAAGCAATACATCTTTTACGTTACGCCACATTTTAATTAATCCTCCCTATTTCAGCGTTACTTATCCCTGGTCGACAAGGTCTCCATCTCCCTTGACGAACTTTTCTTACAGCTAGGTGCGCAGGTTGATACCATTGTCCCTTTCTGTCGAGACCAGCTTTGTTGCTCTCCACTGTAACCATTGGCTCTTCCCAGCAATATCTTAAAACACCTTCAGGTACTGGGGCCGGAATACTTCTAACCTCAGTCTTATTGATGACTATTACCTCTGGCTCTAGGGGCGGCTTCTTAGAACAAGCTGATGCTCCAAGACAAATCGCTATAGCCATTATAACACAGTTTACTAGTCTAAAGTTTTTCATCTTGTTTTAGCCTCATTACTGTCCCCTGGGTACTGAACCTCTTGATAGCGACCTGGGCGAATCTCATAGATAGTTTTATGGGGCAGGCGATAGTAAGTGCCTGTTGGATCAAGCTGACCTGGAATCTTTACAGTGTCGTGCATTTTCTCAACCCATGCTTCATCAACAGTTCCTGGAACTGGATTTTCCTGGGCTACCAAACGTTGTTTTTTGATTATCTTAATTGGAGCAGGAATTTCTTGCTTACTGCATCCCGAAACTAAAACACTCAAAGTTAGAGCTAAAATTGTAAAACCTGAAGTTCTCATAATAAAACCTTTTACCAATTCCCTAATTTATTGGCCTTAACTTGGCGCCTTGGTTAAACCGTCAGACAAGCTTAACGCTCGACCACTTCTTTTCTTGCTTTCCGCAGCTGCTGCCGCCTCTGCCTCTCGTTTCATTGAGGCTAAAGCTCCCGCTCCAAAAGGTGCAAGTTCAACTGCTTTTTGCAGAGCTAAAACAAAGTCACCGTCTGTTTCATCTAATAGTGCTGCAAACAACTGGTTATCATCACCATTGTTGGTAGAAACCCAGTAAAATGCAGGTTCAAGCGGCAATACCATTGCTGCTTCACCGATATCCGATAGTAGGAAGAATTGAGACTCAACTCCCTTAACTGTGTTCAAGCGCATGATCGTGTCCGCCTGCTGCGGATTAAGATGAAAAGCTTGAGCAGTAAGGTGGAACTTTGCTGGGTCTTGTTTCAAGAATACTTTGTGGGAACTATTCTGAACAATAGCCTGCCCACCTTCTCCGACATAGAAGTCTTCACCAGACTGACTAGCGGCGATAACAATACCTTTTCTTTTTCGATATAGACGGAAGGCTGCTTCAACAACTCCAGCGGATGTTTTACCAACTAGATCATGAGCCTCATCAAAGACAAGCATTTTTCTAGTATCTAGCTCTTCAGGGTCGTTCATCACTTCGTCGGCCCAAAGCATAGCTACTTTAAGGAAAACTCTTTGTAAGTCAGGACTACGGCTTAGACCCTTAAGATCGAAAACGATAAATCTTTCTCTAAGCTCAATGCTACCTGCTCGGTCGAAGAATCTTGCATAGGTTCCATCACCATAAAATTCTCTCATGATGATAGCCAGTTCTTGCCTCATTCGGAAATTGTCCTCTGTTTCATGCGGACGAGGCGGCTCTTTCAAAACTTTTACTACATCTCGGAGAAGAAACTCTCTCTCCATAGTGCCATGACGATAACGATAATGAGCTTCGTTTAATGACTCAACAATCTCATGACGCTGAAGTCGGTTTAAAACCATTCCTTCTTGAGTGGCCATATCAACAATCACGTCAACACAAACATCAAAGATGTCTTTGAAGTCACCTTGTGTTTTATCAGCATCCATCTCACCAACTCTGGCTAAGAAGTTCATAGCTGGAGCTCTTGAAGGTGTTGCTTGGTAAATCTTTCCCTGAAATAGTTTGGCGACTTTCTCAAAACCACAAGGCTGGTTAGGCATACCCTTATCAAAAACAAAAGTGATAGGCGGCTTTGAAAGCTTGGAACCATCCGGTTGTAGTGAATAGTGACCTCTCATCATTGTAATAATGATAAAGTTCAGAAGATAACTCTTACCAGCACCTGAAACTCCACTAATGATAACGTTAGGTGCAGTATTTGAATCGTATAAATCGAAACTTACTAGTTCCCTGTTCCAGAGACTTGGCAGAACAAAAAGGTTATTTTTACTACCTTTCCAGTTACCCCAAATTGGAAACAAACGAGAAGCACGCGATGAACGCATCATCGTGGTCCAACCAGGACCATCTAGGTTAGGATCATAGCCACCCGGCAGAGCGTTGAGTAGAACACCTAAATCCGAGATCATGTGGGACATTCCTCTAGCACCATTTAGAGAGGGAAACTGAGCCAATACTTCACTAGCTGCTCTTCTGGCCTCATCCATATTTTGGGTAATTTGGACATGGTGTAAACCTGCTCTAACAACTTGAGAGCGGTTTGAGTAAAGTTCGTCTCGCGCTTGTCTAACGGTAGAGATTTGATGCACTACTTGTTGGTTCGAACGTCCGCCAGGGGCTCTTTCTCTGAGTCCTAAAGAACGGTCAAGGCTATTTAAACGCTTCATTTGAATCTCTACAGGATCTTTGCTGTAGGTCACTGAGAGTATCGACTCAACTGGAGAAGATTGCAGAGGGATGGTCATCATTGGAAGACACTGCTTAGGTGGCTTAACCATACTTACCGTATGAAAGAATCGGCCATCTTTTTCAATGAACCCATCTTCATCATGATGAACTGGAGTAGTTGAAATCAGATTAGAAAGAGAGTCATCAGCATCATACTCTGGCACAGGCACCGCATTTCCTCTTCCTCTTTTGAACTTTCCACCCTTTGTACTTCTTCTGTTTAAAATCGGATAAAGAAGATCAATAAGGCCTTGCCCATCAACAAGCTTGGGTCGCAAACCAATATCTGCCAAAGAGGAAATCTTTCCCTCTACCTGACCAAGAAACTCCTCGACATAGCGATTAAACTCTTTTTGTCTGGCCGAAAGATCGTCCCCGGAGCCTTTAGGGCCCTTAAAAAGAACCGAGAAACTTCTGATGATCTGATCTAGTTGACTATGCCCCTCCCACTGAGGCTCATAGCGAAAGCAAATGATTAAACGTAGTTTTTTAATTCTTCGCGAAAAGTTTTGAGATGAAGCTGAAAGCTTCATAAGACGAATCCAACGATTGGCCATCCAACCTGCCACACCGTCAACTGGATAGTCATCTCTACATCTATCCAAAATGTCATTTACATCAAAACTAGTAATCCAGTTAAATTGGACTGAGATATTTGTGTCTAGGGAATCAAGTAGCTCTTGAAGAACTGCACAAGCTTGAAAGGCCTCAGAGTCTGAAGTGGAAGTAAGCAAAAGCGGATCTGCTTCCCATATTGACCAGAATGACGCATCACTATGAACGAAGACCTTTCTTTGCTCATCCCATTTTACGTAGGGGAGAAGCTTGTTGAAGATCTCTTCGTCCTGATAAAGCTTGTCTCTTGTTAGCCTGCTTATGCTCATAGGGTAAACCTTTAAAACCTTCTGCGAGGTTAAAATCCAAAACTACTCATTTAAAAATAAGCAGCTTTAAAAAATCCTATGGCTGAGAGAGTGACCTATAAGATGGTAAAGACGGGCTATCAGCAAAATTACCGACCACCAAAATTCTTCTTTTGTGATCGAGACGGGCGCTGACCTTAGCCTGTCTACTTACTTCTTTTAGTACTTCCTCAACCGTTCCTGTGATCTCCATTGATACCGCCCTGCTTCCATACTGGGTGGGGTATCGAAGCTCATACCCTATAGTCTGGCTAAGTGCCTCTAATGCTTCCAAAAGAGTGGCGTTTTTCATAGAAAATTCAATAACTGGGTGATATAATTGACCTTTTTCTGCTCTCTGCTCCCCAGCAGGACGTGGTAAGTGGCTCCAAGTGACCCTACTGTAGACCGGTTCTATCGGTGCTTGACGAGTTACTGCTTGATAATGCTCTACCCTGGGCTCAATGTATTCGAACTCCGGTTTTTGGGGCGAGCAGGATGTGCATAGAATCGCCAAACTTGCTGTTACTAGAAACGCTCTCATATTAGGCTACCTTCGCTCTCGATGAACCCAAGGAGTTGAACCCCCTCGGTCTGAGTCGCCTTCATTCAGCTGCCGCTCGATGTCAAAAGCATCTTGAACAGCCCAACGATCATCCAATACTTTCAAGTAGTAAAAGTGCTGAGGAACCAAGTCTCCAAACTTGTTAAGGTGATCTGGAATCCACATCAATCTAACTTCGGCGGGTTGAATTACGGGATAAGCTGGTTGAGGAGCCTGAGCTCTTCGATACTCACCCATAACTTGAAGGGCAGTACGTGCAGTTTCTTCTGATTTTGAAGAACTTCCTTCACTCAAGAGAGGCTGGTTATTCGCCACTCCAAGCTGAACCGTTGAATTATCAGAATAGGGGTTTAAAAGATTGGCAGCACCACTACCACAGGCAGTAAGTGACAAACAAAAACCCGTTCCCACAAGCAGATTTATTAATCTTTTCATTTTCTTCTCCAAAACCAATTTTAAAACCTCTAATTATAAAATTCTAAGACAACGAAGAGTCGTAATAAATGCTCTCGTCTCCATCTTCTGAAATCAATTCAACCTCAGAATTGCTACTAAAAATTGCTTGAACGGTTCTTCCTGGGTTAACAGCGACCACTGGGATCTGTTTTCTATATCTTTCAATAATTATCTCAGCCATGCTTTGAAAGGTATCCGTTACACCTAAGGCAATTGAAGATTGAATATCACCTGGACTTATTGAGTTACCTCCATTTCCAAGCAGAACAAAACTTTCATCGGTATTGTTACTCTGACTACCACTGGCCCTGTCTCTAACTCTATCACCTAAGAACTGTCCGGTAGCAATAGTTGAAAGAGCAACCATGGTTTCTCCTAGGTTATCTCTAAGCTGCCCCCTCATTCCACGACTTCCATCCTCTCCAACTATCCAACCATCTACTTGGATAACTGAGCGACGCCCGTCGTTGTGACGGATTGCCAACTCAGAAAGTCTAAAAATCACCCTAGAGTTCCCTTCAATACCTTCGGCTGCCGCTATTATTCTAGCCTCACCAACATCAAGAAGAGAACCATCTGGTCCAGTGATTGGGCCGTTAATTTTAAACATTACTGGATAGGGAGTCCCATCAACCGGGGCTTCAATACCAGTTAAAAGCTGAAGCGAAACATTGTCTCCAGCTGTAATATGACTAATTTTCAAAGGCCCTCTGGGTTTCTTTGGGGGAGGAGGAGGAAGGTCTGTATCTTCAAAACCAAATCCTTCAATGTTTTCAGTAACTGGTGCCTCAACTTTAATCTTTTTCTCAACTACTTCCTTAGTAGAACGATTCTGCTCTTCTCGTAGGTCAACTACATCAGAAGCGATGTTTTCCATTTTATCCAAAAGACCATCAAGAATTCCGATGGTTCGGCTTTTATCCTGCTCACGTTCTTTCTTCATTCGAACAAGGTCTTCTTGGATAGACTTATTATCATCCTTGATTTGCTCAAGGCTGTTAGAAGTTACAAGTAGTAGATCTTTCCAAGCCGCATTATCACCATCACTAAGATTCATCTCAGTTGGATTCTGAATGTTAATTGGTTTCCTTACTTTGCTCTTTTTACCATTAGGAATAAAAGCAAGCAGGAGCAAACAGAAAACTAAAAATCCAGCACCGATCATGACTCGGCGATCATTTTTTATTAGTAGTTTGAGATTTTCTATGCCTTCACTCATCAAAAGCTCCCTATAATTGTTTAGACCTAGTAATCACGTAGACTTTTCCCTTATGAGAATTGTTAATCTTTTGCTCATTTGTAAGGGGCTTTGGGGCAAGTTGTGGCCGTGAAAGCGAAACTGCTCTCGTGCCATCAAGTCTAAACGTGGCTGGGTTAATAGTTTGAGTAGTATCCAACTTGTTCTCTACAGAAATTACATATCCCCAGTAGTTGGAACCAATATAAATCTCGTCAATCTTAGCTTCTAGCGAACCGTCATGTAGAACAGTTTCCCCTGAATAGCGGTTTGATCTTCTGTAGCCAGGAATAGCTTTACGCTTACCAAACTCAGCAGTAAGAATCATCTGCCTCATAAAACCCGAAACTCTGCTTGGTGGAGCAGACTGCCCAACCTTAAATTCCGGCTCTTCATCAACTGTTTCAGGTGTTGGAGATGGGCGGCTGTCAACAATTTCAACAGCTCCATCACGCTGGTTACTAGAATCAGAAGGCTTAAGTCTAATAGAATAACTTCGAGAGTCTCCTAGGTGAACCAAAATCACTTCACCATCTTCACTCATTTGTGGTTGAGCAAATACAACTAAGTACTTTTCTTGTCTCTCTAAGAGAACAGCTGAATTCTCTCGTCTGAATCCACCTTGAATAGTTCCAGGAAACTGCAATTGAGTTGGTTCACCTGGCTTTACGAATACCGTAACTTCCTGACCATCATACTTAATCTCACGGGCTTCAGCCGCATCAGGAGCTACCAGCAGAGTAAATGCAGTAAGCACTGCTCCAAAAATATAAGCTTGAACCGATTTTAACCTTCTCATTTTTAACCTCTAAAAATATCAGTAGAGAGGCCACAACCTCTCTGCATCCTCTAAAGCCTAACTAGGCTTGACCTTTCTTTGAAGGCTCCTTCTGGCCTTCCCTAAGTTTCATATCCGTAATTACAATCCCATACTCGTTATGTAGATTTCTCGGGATTGTTGTCATCTTGATATACCATTCTGCCAATTCTGGACGTAAGTGCCTGTTTTGTAACAATTTATATCTAAAACCCGGCAGCTTCACTACTACGTGATCGTCGAATCTCTGAATGCGAACTCTAGCGGCATCCATTCGAAACTGCTGGGATTTTCCAAGCTCCCTGATTGCCTTAAGCGCTCCGTTCTTCCCGCTTAGATAATTCCGGTCGAAGTCACTTAGAGCTGGCTCCCAAAGAAACTTCCTAGCCGTTCTGAACTGATTGTTAGCTGTATATGGTTGATAAGTTTCGATTAGATTTAAAACGGACTGAGCAACACTAATAAACTCGGCATCAGGAAGCTTTGTTACCGAATATGTCCCAGGCTCTGGTTTGTCTGGAACATCAACAATAGTTTCTGCTGAAGAAATAAAATAAATAGAAGAGACAATCAGAACAGCTGATATAGGAAACTGGAGAAGCGTTAAGGATCTCCAAAACAGAGATTTCCTTTTATAACGCTCCCATAGTTTTACAGTGTCCGACCCTGAGCGACCTGGAACAGGAACAACTTTTAATTTTGGCTTACCCATGTCTACCTATCCAAAAATTCCTTTCTTCTTCTTTCTAGTCCGGTCAATAACTTTCATATTCAAGCTATGAACTACTATTCCATAAAAATTGTGGACATTAGGTGGAACTGTTGTCATTCGGATTGTCCACTCTACTTGATCCATCTTACTTAGTTGCTCACGTAAAAGTTTCTTTCTTCGACCAAGCATTTTAACTTCTACATACTCATCAAATCGATGAATTTCAGTTTTATCATTTGAGACATAGAACATTTGTGAACGAGCTGTATCTTTTATAATTCCAAGTTCTTTATTCAAATACTCAAGCTGAAACTTGGATAAAGCCGGTTGCCATAAAAATTTCCGGACGTCTTTAAACTGATTTTCTGCAGTATCAGGCTGGTAGGAGGCAATCATAGAGAGCACCCTTTTTGCTCTACCAATAAACATTTTGTCAGGAATGTCTTCCAGTTTGTAAAAACCAGGCTCTGGCGCTGCTGGTATTTCAATTCTGGTATCTGCCATTAAAAAAGTAAAAACAGCCAAGCATATAGACAAAATAGTAGTCGGCAATGCCAAGAGAGTTAAGGCTCTCCACATTAAAGATTGCTCCAGGTAGCCTTCCCATAACTTCATTGGATCAGCACCAATCACGTCATCGAGCTTTTCAATCTCCCGCAAATCTTCGTTGATTGACTTCTTTCTAGCTGCTTGTCCGGCCATCTAGAGCTCCTCCTCAAGGTCTGTGTATTGCCTCTCAAAAGTTGGCAAAATTTCGCCTAAACCCAATTGAGTAAAAAGCCACTCTTCCGGCAATTCTGAGATCGGAGTAGCGCTCCAAACAGGCTGTAGATTACTGGGAGCTGGAATATCAAGTGGAGCGAAACCGCAAAAAGCTAGAAGCGCATTACGCATTCCTCTCTCTTCATCAGGAAAGGCTTTCCTAGCTGCAGCCAAAGCCACAGTGGTTGAAACCCATCCAATAATCATGAAAGGTACAGCGACACCCATTCTACCGGGCTCAGCAAATAAGCTGCCTAAAATAAAAACCATAAAGCCGGCAGACCATTCCATCAGGTTCGCCCCTAGAAAAGTCCAGTTGACCTGAAGGCCTTGTAATACCTCTCCGTCATCGAATTGCATCTACTGGGCTCCTCTAATTTGCTTCTCTTGTTGAAGCTGTAACATTCTTTCTTTGAGCATGGACTCGACCGTTTTCTCCATTTCGTCTTCTACCTGCCCAGTGCGAGCCTCCACAGACTCATTGAGCACTTCAGACTCCTTCTCATCTATAATCTGCTGTTCGAGCTCAGTTGCTTCAGTTGCTAGCCCTTGGAACTCCTCCTGGACAGGCTCTTCACTGAGCGAAGGTCTTGAATTAACTAGATTTTCTTCTTGTTGAGGTTCAATTTCTACAGCTGGAATTGATAGCTCTACTTGCTCTTCCTGAACTTGCCTTTCTTTAGCCTGCCTTGCTTCCTCTAGGTTCCGTTCTGCGATTTCCTTAACCTTTCTTGCCTTCTTACGAGCCTGAAGCTCATCTTCGCCTACATAGCTTGCAGTGTAAGGATCAGGTGTTGGTCTTTGAGGACGATTTCTTACTTGCTCAACATTGAGGCGGTCGGCGTTGAAACGCACTCCGTGGCGAGAAACTCGCGGTTTAGGATCAAGAACTCTGTTTAACTCTTCTGTTCGGGAGATAACTGAAAGTCTCCATTCTTCGGAGTCAAGAAGCATATCTGGACTGGCCAAACTCGCGGCATGATCAAACTCTGCAAGTGCCTCGACTAGCATTGCTCTTGCTCGAGCATAGTGCCCAGTTGCAACTTTCATTTTATCGGAACTTGCGTAGACCTCAGCAGAGCTGGAGGTTGGAAAGCATACACCCGCTAGAAGAACAGTAACTAAAACCGACTTTTTCATTGAAATACCTTTAATCGTAAAACCTTAAGCCTTACTTATCTATAACCGTTTCTAAAGGCCTCGAATATCCAAGAGACCCCTAGCCCACCTTACTGAAGCATGCTGTTATAGAGCACGCAGGTGAACATTGACTCAATACTGTTATGAACCCTAAGAGTGGAGGTGTAACTAAAAATTATTGGGTAATTTCAGGATCTTACCAAGATAAAAAACCTCGACCTCAATATCCGAACCCTATAACCTTGCAACTGTCATATAATAAGGACAGTTTAAAGAATCACACTGGCACTTTTCGCCATAATACTGTAGAACTTTACTAGGAAATAGCTAGTTTGAGAGATATATTTCTGTCCTAAATATTTAGGTTATTATGGTGGTTTCAAATTTAAATAAAAGACTTTCCCAACTCAATTCCGCAACCGCGGATGAATCAACTGGGGTATTCGGCTTTGGGCGACTCCTTTTTATATTCCTTCTTACTTTCTTTATCGTCGGTTGGCTCTTTTCATACTCAAAAGACGAAACCTATTTAACCAGACAACATAAGACGGCAGAGTACAGAGCCTTTTGGTTAGACATAAGTCTGATCGGAGGACTGTTCTCAGATGATTATCGAGAAGTGGGTAAAGCCAGCGTCGAAAAAGCCTTAAAAGCCGAAGGGGAAAACCTTGAGCCTTCTTTTATAGACATGGCTCTAGACATGACCTCTATTTTCTCAGGCACTCTTTATAAAATATTGTTTGTTTTTATTATCTTTTTTCCTTTTTGGATAATTGGTGGTCTTGCCGGCTATTTCTATCTAAAGAGGAATTTCATCAACACTCCAGGTAGCTCAGGCATTCTTCAAGTTTTAGGTATAGAAAACAGGCCCTTTAACTCAGGCATAAATGCCCCTCTTAAACCTAATGGAAGTATTAGCTGCACTGATATTTCTTGTCCTGGCTTAGCTTGTCCCCCAATGGCTGGCGAAGCTGAAACTCAAGCTATTCCTTTGGCTGGACAGCTTAGAAAGTTTGGAGCCCTTAACCAAACAAACCTCTCACTTTTAAGAATCATCCTAGCTCATCAGGATTATCCGTGTAGTGTTCCCCCAGAGCGTTCAGTTGATGATCAACAAAACTTGGTAGAAGAAGAGGGAGAAGGATCTTTTGTCTCAAACAAAGAAGGTACAATACTAGAGTCCACTGGTCGCTCTCTACCGGCTTTGCTAATGGTGCACAGCTGCATTAGAAAATATTTCAAATCAGAAAGTGTTCCCAAGAAAGGTCTACTACCCTACAAAAAGGTAACCGATGACTTTGCAGTTATTGGACAAAAATTGCCGCCAGAGGCTCAGACACTACTGAAATGCCTCACCCCGGTTAGAGCTCGAGCGATTGCCCATTTACCTCCAACTTTGGTTGCAACTGGTTATTTAGCCTGTGAGGCCGGTAAATGTTTAGTTTTTGACAAGGTAGATGATGACTTTACTAGGAAGTCTCTTTACCCACATCTTCAAGCTAGGGCCGTTCTTCACTCTATCGAGTCCTATCACAAAGAATACAGAGGCGACGGTAAACTCATCGTTCGACAAGCAATTATTTGTTCTCGAAGACACGGTGACTTTGGACGAGCTTTTTTACCAGTGAACATGCCAATTCAAAGTAGAGCATTGAGAGACTGGCTTGAAATCCTGTTTATGGACAGAAGCGAACAGTCGAAGATTGCCGAACTTTGTGAGCTAGACGCCCATCTTGAAGAACTGTACCTCAATTTAAAATCCAGACTTCACGAAAAAGTTACCAATCGCGCAGAAGATGAAGACCATTCTGAAGCCTTCATGTGGCAAGGAGTAGTCTCTAAGTCTGTAATTCTAATTCCACTTAAGTCACTGATAGAAGTTTGCTTTTATCAAGTTGAGGCAGCTCAAAGGAACCGGATTATAGAACTAATGAAAACAACCAAAGATATCTTGGTTAATCTTTCGATTTCTTCACGACTACCTGGTTTTAAGCGCCAAGCTATTGAAGCCGCTAAGCTGGGAGATGACTATAAAGAAACTCTTGGAAAGTTTGGCTCTTCGGGGGAAAAACTTTTGTCACAGTGGTTAGTTCTTAGAAGAATGCTTACCCGCTACAATTGGTTATCTACTCGAATTGGGGACAACCCGGTGCCACCGGAAGGCTTTGTCAGAACCATCTTGTTAGACCGTTCCAAACAAGGTGAGGATGCAATCATCACGGTCGAAAATTCAATCCCGCTTCGTCAGCGCAGATTCAAAGAGCTTATTGGTGAGACTTTTGAAAAAGACTACTATCATTGCCGAATCTACAGAAAAGATATTTTTCCTTACCCTACAGACAATGAATTTGAAGAAGGCTTAAAGAAATTCAAGCAATTGGCTTCAGAGGGTAAGCTTCACAAACCAGATACGGGGGAGGCAGCTGCCTAACGTATTATGGCAAGGAAGTACGATACCGAAGATCATCAAAGCGGTGCTTCCATCTGGCGGAAGAATTCGGCTACTATTGCCAAGGCCCTAGCCTTTGCTCTTTTAATTTATGTAATAAGTCCTTTTTCGAATAGCACTAGTACCTTTGCCTTCTTTCTTATTGCCGGGGTTCTTCCTTTTTTCGCGATTGCAGCACTTGTCTATGCCCAATGTAGACACTACTGGGTAGAAGCTGAAAGAGCTAAAGAGTCGGAAAGAAGAGGTGGAAAACCTGTTCTCGGGATGCCGCCTGACCGTCACGCTTTTTCCAATGCACTAGAAGAAGCTAGGGCTCAGGGAAAGACTATGCTGGATCGTTATTTGGTGGGTTTTGAAGTCGACACTGGAGAAGCAATTTGGGTTGATGATGATGCTATTTGCGAGCACGGAGCTGTATTTGCAAAAACGGGTGTAGGTAAAACTCTTTGGCTTGAAAGCTTGATGTTTCAGCAAATGGCCAGAGGTCGTGCTAGTGGCCTGACATTCATTGATGCTAAGCGTGATCCAGGAACCTTGGCCGATATCATTTTGATGGCCGTATTAACCGGCCGTATAGAAGACTTGATTGTAATCGACCCCTTCGAGCCAGCAAGTTCCTATAACTTTGTCTTCACCACTCAAAGGCCTGATGTAAAAGCTCGGAAAGTTTTGCGTTGTGGACTGCCTCCGACTTCTGACGCCAGTGTCACAAAGCATTATGACCGTCTTGCTTCGGATGCTGTGTATCGAGTCGTTCGGGCCATGGAAAGCTTGGGCCTTGCTTGGTCAGTTCGAGATATAGCTGTTGCACTATCAGCCTTTGGACATGCATACCCCAGACTTCGAAGCCTCCTTCACGAGCAGCATGAGAACGACGCTTTGATTGAGCTCGGGCACATGGCTGACACCTACCGAAGCCCTAAGGGAACCCTTGATTCCGGAAAATTAACTGAGAACCTGCGAGGCATTGCTTCAGAGCTTCACTCTATTTCAAACTCCGAGGCCGGCGAAATGTTCTGTGTTCCTCGGGCTGACCTTTCCCTTACTGATGCCATTCACCGAGGCAAAATCATTTACTACATGCTGCCAAGGCTAGAAGAAGCGGAAAGTGCGGCCAGAATGGTAAAAGTTTTTCGGGAAGACCTGGAGGTTTCTATTGGTGAAGTGACTTCAAGCCGAGTTCATCATCTCGAGGATCCACACATTGTGTTCATCGATGAGGGAGCTAGTACTTTTGGGCCAACTTGGGCCAACCTTTTTGAGCTAGCTCGTAAAGGCCGATTCGCTTTGCTTTTTGGAGCCCAATCAGTTGGTGGTCTAATGGATGAGACCATGGGCCTAAGTGAACAATTTTACGAAAGGGTTATTGCCAACGTAAACCTGAAAGTAATCATGAGGCTGGGAGATAATAAAACGGCAGAGGATATGGCTGACTGGATTGGAGAGATTATTACCACCAAAAAGAGTCTTTCCACTGCTGTAGCCACTGGCGTTAACGCTAGAGAGCTTACCAAGTCTATTGAATTCAACAGAAGAAGCTCAGACAGTTTTAGAGATGGCGTTACTATTGCCGATGAAGAAACCTACCTAGTAAGCCCAGAAGAATTGAAACACGAAATGGCCGCTGAAAAAGGTCTGGCCTGGTTTGATAAAGGTGACGGTATTCTAAGGAAAGGTCGTTCCCTCTGGTTCAATGCTGGATTGCCTAGCACCTGGGAAGGACGTGAATTTCTTGTTCTATATGACTCCGTTGAAGCTGACGAAATTGGACTAGCTGAATGGGTTGATGAGCAAATTCTTTCAACTGAGCGAGATGAAAGAGAAAAAGAAATGAACGGGATCAAGCCAGGCGGCAAACAGCCTCCTGGCAAGCAAAATAATAATCAGAAGAAACAGCCCGCTGTCGCTGCAGCTGCTAGTGGTAGCTCTGAGCCAGCTGCTGATAAAGACAGTGGTAAGTTTAAATTAAACCTCGCTGCTGGGTTTAGAGGCCAAGGTCGCAGCCAAACTACTGTGATGCCTGCTCCAGCTAAGAAAGAGGAAGCTAAATCCGAAGCTAAGCCTGCTGAGAAAATTGCCAGTAATAATCCCCAGTCCTCTGTGGTAAATTATGCTGCTTTGCAGAAAAACCTCTCAAAAAAGCTAAATAATGGTGGTAACGCTCAAACCGAGCCAGCTACCGAACCTAAGGCTAAGGGCCTAAGAACAGAGAACACCAAGCCAGAAAACTCTGGGCCAGCGAAGACCGCTCAGGGCAGTAACAGGAAGCCTAAAAATGGTACTGGGCTAGGTAGTAAGCCCAATAATGCGGCCGGACCCAATGGGAACCAAGCAGGAAACTCCGATAAAAAGACCGAGAACTCTCAAAAGACAGCCAAGAAAAAGGGTGGTGAGGGTAAATTTTCGCTCCGTGGCAGGGGTAGAGATATTGTAACTTAGACAAATAAGAAGTAGAACTATCTGGAGCTCAGGGCACCCTGATGAGCTTCGGAGGTTTTTTCGATCTTCTTTAGAACCTTCCTCGTAGATTCTCATCAAAAAATAGTCCAGAACCAAATAGAGAGTAGAAGACTACTCTATTGTTTTTAATTATCAGACGTTTTTAGACAGCCAGTCACAGGGCTGCAGGAAAATATAAGGAAAGTTCATCATGGATGATGCGTTTTTTGAAAAGTTGGTTAACAAAATCTCGTTTAAGATTTCAAAGTCTTTTGGACAGCTTTATCTGTTACCCCAAGAGAACGGACTAGTCCTGAACTACATCCCAACTGTAAACGGTGAGCCTGACATGAACTCTGCTGGAGCTTGTGAGGTGATGGTTCGCCTTGAAGCAGTAGGTGGGCTTTGGGCAACTGCCAGAGCTTTTCTTTACGGCGTTGAGTCTCTTGATGAAAATATTCTCATTCGAGGCGACGAAGCTACTGAAGCCAATGACATCTTAATCAAACTCTACCGTGATAAACCAAAAGGTGCCCAAGGTGCTCTTAGTGGTGAAGAGGTTTGTTGGTTGAGGATTGTTAGCGGGCGGAGTGAAGAAGAGAGGCGAAGAATTAAACTTGGGCCTAGAGATTTACTTTGTCTTGAACTGGCTTGTAATGCCGTGCTGACTTTGTCTACTTCGAAATAGAATAGAAGCATCAACCGTTTGAACGAGCATTACGGTTCGCTAGTCCTCGGCCTATGGCCTGCGGAATCCGCTCACCGAAACACTCATTAAAACGGCCCAAGGTTTAATTTGGGAAACGCGAGTAGCGCAGCCAGACGGATCTGAGCTTTGCCATGCTCCTTTTTGGCTGCGAAGCGATAACTTTTTGAACTTTTATACTACTTGGTATGCTTGTATTTTGAACCATTGGTAACGTTCTGATTTTTCAATGATTTTTAGGCATTAACTAACATTGGATAAACTTGATCAAGCATTATATAACTAGGGAATTGAGTTTTGGCCCAATAATCCCGATCTCTTCATAATTTCTAACCGAGTATTTTAATTTTAGTAGCTAAAAGGCTGCTAAAATTTTTGATCGCAGCCTTTCAATACCTCCAAACTGTTCACTTCATTTAATTGTTTACCAGTCGGTATTGCCAGGCTGTGGCTAAACGAAAAAAGTTTTAAAATCTTTTTTCCTTTAGCTTCGTTTTGATCATCTTGCGGAGCCTGGACTCTTAAACTTAGGCCTCCAGGCTCCGCAAAAACAAAACAAACTGAAAAAAGGAAGAAACATGAGCAAAAAACTTTGTAGTATATCAGAAGATTTAGTGAATAGTTTACTCGACCAGCAAGGCTTGGCTAAAGACCATATTGATTCCGTCGAAACTTCAATACTATCTTCGGATCCACTCTTAGTCAGTGTAGTTGTCAAGTTGAATAAACCCTTAGCAATAACCTGTGAAGAACTAATGGAGCGTCTAACGAAAGACGCTGATTCGTGGAATGTTAGCACCCACCTTTACTATTTTAACAAAGGAGGGTTTTGGATTAATTTCAGTAACGCAGAAACAAGCTAGTTGTTGGCAAGGACGCTAGCAAAATAGATGAAAAGGGTGACCGATATTTAGTCACCCTTTAATCTTTCCTTTGGCATTTTTTAATTTGGTTTTTCGTTTCAACCACATGCCTCTTCCGTATTTTGGTAGAGCCTTTATACGTTTAAAAACAAAAATTCAGCTGATATCAAGATGATCACTAAAACAGCTTGAGGGTAGACCTTACTGCCAAAGAACGATCACTAATGGGCGCTATTCACCAGAAATTCCCGCATTTAGTCCAAGAAGCTTTCCTTTCTACACTTTATAGCACTACCACAGAGTTAAATTTAGTTTTTTTGGGAGGAAGGGTTAACCTACTAAAACCATTAAAAACTCAAGCTTAAGCATTCAAAAAGAGAAACCCTGCAACAAGCAGCACACTCACCAAAATGGCTTGATGGGTAGACCTTACTGCCAAAGAACGATCACTCTCTTTTTGCTCCAGAAAGCTCTGCATAATTCCCGGTAAAAAATAAAATGGAAGAATAAGACCAATAAAAGTAGCTGGAACTTTTCCTGTTGGAATTCCTATCAATAAAAGCAGCGGTGGTAGAAGAAGAAAAGTTGAAGCCATAAAAGATATGCCAGCAGGAACTTTTTTTGTTTCTCCTTTTTTAGTTTTCTCTCGACTAACTCGCCAGCCAGAATTTATCAGGACTTCCTTACTATCTATGATCAAAGCCCCGATGCCCATTAAAGCTGGGACAAGTCCCGAAATTACTACAGTCCAGTATAGCTTTCCGGATTGAGCATAGAATCCTGTACAAACAGTAGTAATTAAAAGAAGAATTAAGGCAATTGAGACTGTCAATAAATCAGAAGGGACTTTAATATTTTTAAGCTCCACGTAGGCCATCAATGCGCAAATTGACGGAACGATCACTACAGCAGCTTCCATATTAAAGGACTTGTAGAAAACAAGAATCGTCATAACCAACGCTAAATAAACCAGCGCCGCTGGAATCGACCAAGCACTGGACACTCTCTTATGAAGAGCGATGCCACTGCTTAGAATCATACAGGCAAAAAGAAGGTAAAATGGAGTAAGCTCAATCTGTATAGAGGACTTAGCCAATATAGACCCTGCCACTAGGGGTAAAAATAGAAGCATCTTCCAGCCTAAAGTAGCTCTAAGACCAAGCTCTTGCTCAGCTTCAGTCATGCTTTCAGCGTAAGCTTCCTGCCTTTGCTTCAAATAGTTAATTGGAGTTTTCTTCTCAGATCTTTTAAGTGGTTGTGATTTCTCCGCCTTAGGCCTTTTTCGAGCCTGAGATGAAGAGCTAGGGGGTAGAGCTACAGCCTGAGACTGACTCGATTTCTTTCTCTTTTTTTTTCTCTTCTTAGGCATTAGTTAACATTTGGAAGCCCACAAATCTTCAAAAAGACTATGTCAGTGCTTGGCTAAAGCCAACAGAAATTATGCTTCAAATCCTTGAAAATTTCTGTAACTAGACTAAATTAGTCTAGTGAATAAGCCAGCCAAAAAAACCAACCACTCTGGACCTGACGGAGAGCAAGTCCAGGCAATGTTCGACCGTATAGCCCCGCGCTATGACCTGGCTAATACAGTGCTAAGCTTTGGCACTCACCATGGTTGGCGAAAAAAAGTAGTTAAATACTCAGGCGCTCGACAAGGGGAGAAAGTTCTGGATGTCGCAACTGGAACCGGAGACCTAGCTTTTGCCTTTAGCAGAGTGGTTGGTCGTGGGGCTGGCTCAGTCACTGGCGTAGACTTCGTTCCTAAGATGATTGAGCTTGCCGATCAAAAGCTCAAAAAAAGACCACAAGAAGGTTTGTCGTTTCAAGTAGCCAACGCCATGGAGCTTCCGTTCGAAGAGGAGTCTTTTAACGTAGTCTCTATCAGTTTCGGAATCAGGAATGTAGAAAGCCCTGCTAAGGCGCTACAAGAATTTTACAGAGTACTTAAACCAGGCGGACGAGTTGTTGTGCTTGAGTTTGGACAACCTAAAGTACCTATTTTCTCCACTAGTTACAGGCTTTACAGCAAGTATCTCATGCCAGCAATCGGCTCTAAGCTTACTGGAGATAGGGATGCTTATGAGTATCTTCCTGAAACAGCTGAGCAGTTTCCTTGCCGAGCGGAGTTCACTGAGCTGATGGCAGAAGCTGGATTTGTGGATAATCGTTGGAAAGCAGTAACAGGCGGCATCGCCTTTATGTACAGGGGCCGCAAGTCTTGAACTTGTGAACTGCCCTTCTCTCAATTCTAAAGAAGCTCGCTACAGATTTTTGGAGATGCTGGACTCAACCTAAGGTGTTATCTTAGTTAAGCTGTTTTTAATTTCTTTTTTTAGAGCTTCTTAAGACTTTCTTCAAATGAGATTTGGCATAATCGACCTTGGAACCAACTCAGTTCGCCTCGACATTTACGAGATGCACAGCGATGGTGAATGCAGTCTTCTCTCAAGGGAGAAGATTATGGTTCGCCTAGGAGAAGACGTTTATGACAAAGGTAAAATAAGTAAAGATGCCCAAAAAAGAACCTTAAAGGCTTTTAAGCACTTTGAAACAGAATGCCAAGAATGGTCAGTTGAAAAGGTAAACGCGATAGCAACTAGCGCAATGCGTGAGGCTAAAAACTCTGATGAGTTTGCAGAAAAAGTCCTAGAGGAAACTGGCTTTAAATTGAAAGTCATCTCCGGAAAAGCAGAGGCTACATTAATTCTCAGAGGCATTGAAGAAGACGACAGAGTTGGAAAGTCAGTCTTTGGCTTTTATGACATCGGAGGTGGTAGCACTGAGATAGGAGTGGTTCGGGGTGATAAACATTATTTTCTAGAGAGTCTTCCCTTGGGAGCTGTAAGGCTAAAAGAAATGTTTTTTGAGAAGGACTATTCCTCAAAGAACGTTGGAAAGGCTCGAAAACATATTATCGAGGTTCTAGACGAGGCAACATACGAAAAGAAAATACCTCATATTGAACTAATGCTCGGAAGCAGCGGCACTATGAGGGCACTCTACCGACTTATTGAGAAAAACGAGAAAATTAAAATTAAAGCTCTTGGTAGTCTAATAGACGAGCTTTTAGACGCGACCCCAAAAGAAATTAAAAACTGGCCAGGTCTCAACCCCGAGCGAGCTGACATTATTGTACCGGGAGCTATTTTAGCTCAGGAGCTAATGATTCATTTTAGAACTCCTACCATAGACTTCACAGAGTATGCCTTAAGGGATGGTCTGCTTTTTGATACGATTGAAAAAAATCAGAAAAAGCTAAAAAAATCGCATTTAAAACAGATAAAATAGTAGGAGAAACCTCTGGTTGGTTTTCTACTGATTAATACTTAGAGAGCCGCTTGGTCTTCAACGTAAAAACATCATTAAAAACACCGTTGAAAACCAGCGACTAAGTTTTGAGCCTCTCTATTCGGAAAAATATTTCCCTGTTAACTTTAACACAAGCTCTGTCTCTAACTGGCTCAGGCAAGGCTACAAGGTACGTTGGCTCTACTTTGATTCCAATTTCTAGAAAACCCCATAGTTTAGCAATTGCAGTAGAGATAGTTGAAGCATTACTAATAATAAGAGTTTGACAGACAAGGGTCTTAGAATCTCCCAAAAAGTGCTTAACTATCAAAAGACTATGATCAACTTTAAGCACCCTGGTAATCGGCCCCTTTGTGACATTTAGCATTGAATTGTAGCGTTGCCATTTCTTTCCCATCTCTGTTGGGATATCAGTCTCATTTCGCAGAACGTAATGATACTTATTCACGAAATTGAGGATGGCTTGGTCTGGCAAATTCAATATAGCAATCTTAGTTCCACGTAACTTCTCTGCAGCTACTAAGTCTTTCGCCTTAACAACCTCTAATTGAAATTGCATAGCAATCTCCATTGTCAGACCAAGTCGGTCTCTAAATATTAAAAAGAATCTTCTACCGGTATTAAGAAAGGAAAGATGCAAAAAGAGAACTTGGCTAAGTGGCCATAGTCAAGACGATACGCCGCTAAACCAGCAAGTCAACCGAGACTCAATTCAAAAACCTAAGCCTGTGTAATTAGATGGAATTTGTAGAAAATTTAACGATCCAAGGGAGTCTTTACATACTGTTTTTCAGCTAAAGAAGTAAATACTGCTTGGGCCTGAACCTCGTTTCCTTCTCGCACCGGGGTCTTCCGCCAAACGCCCTGCCTGGTCAGTTTTCTGGCTTTAACATTGTCTTGCAAGTAAACAGGAATGACGTTTTCACTAATAAAATCGTAGATTCTGTCGTCTTTAATTGGAAAGGCTATTTCTAGGCGGGAGAAAAAATTTCTCGGCATCCAGTCTGCACTGGACAGATAAATCTCTCCTTCATGCTGAAAATAATAAACCCTGCTGTGCTCCAGGAATCTATCAACTATGCTTGTAACCGTAATATTATCACTTACTCCCTTTACTCCAGGAAGCAGAGCACAGGCCCCACGTACGTTAAGATGAACCTTAACCCCTGCCTGCGAAGCCTTATATAGGCTGGCTATGATTTTAGGGTCTATCAGCGCATTCATCTTGGCATAAATGAAAGATGGCTCTCCTTTTTTGGCACTAGCAATTTCGCCAGCAATTAACTTCAAAAGTTTTTTATGTAATCCTGTAGGGGCAATCAAAAGAGACTCCAAATTTTCCGGAAGTTCTTTGTTGGCAATACTATCAAAGAAAACTCTCGCATCACTGCCAATTGTTTCATCCGCAGTGATAATCGCCATATCTGTATAAACTCGAGCAGTCTGGGCATTATAGTTTCCAGTAGAGAGATGGGTAAAACTCTGAATGTCCTTGCCTTTCTTGCGAGTAATATTAGCAAGCTTTGCATGCATTTTGAGTGCACTGCTGGCAAAAATTACTTCAACTCCCGCAGAACGAAGCTGTTCGGCTAAACTAATATTATTTATTTCATCAAAGCGAGCACGAGGTTCAATAAAGACTCTTACCTTTTTACCTTTCTCTGCTGCCCGACAAAGTAAGCTAGTTACATCTGATAACGCGTCAGTACGATAAACGGTCTGTTGAATCGACTCTACGTGCTTGTCTAAAACCGCAGCTTCTAGAAAATTAGTGTAGGACAAAAAAGAATCATAGGGATGATGAAAAAAGAAATCTTTTTTCTCAAGCTCTGAAAGAATATCGCCCTTCTTGTCAAAAGGAAAAGGGAGGCATTGTTTAAGAGGTGGATAGAACAGCTTTTTCGAAACATCGAGTTTCTCAAGCGCAGAAGGAAGGGCTATTAAATCTTTCAAAGACAGACTGTACTTGTGACCAAAACATTGTTCAGGATCTATCTTAAAAAATTCAGAAACCCTCTCTAAATCGGCTTGATTTTTGGTAGGGACAATATACTGAATTCGAAGAACTTTTCTGTGCTCGCGAGAATCTATCTTTTTTCGAACGATTTCAGGTATTAGCTCCGAATCTTCATTTTTTAGATCAAGCACAACATCGGCATCTCTCGTCAAACGAAAGACTAGACTTTTATTTTCTTTTCCAAGAGCATTCGAGAGAAATTCTCCTACAAGATCTTCAAATCCAAATACCCAGGTTTTCTTTTTATGCTTCCTAGGGAAAAACCCCGGCATTCCTCTTGGAACAATTAGCAAACCACGATCAGTAAACAAGATAGCTTTTTGCAGGTTTCCTATATGTTGAAGTCTAGCGGCTTGTTGCTCAGAAAACCCAGGCAATAAAGGCAAAACTTCTTCAAAAAATACTTCCCTCGCAAGAGCTCTCAGCTCTTGGTCGGTGCTGCAGTTTTTAACTATCTGGATGTTTTGTTCTGAAAGCTCACGAATAAGGGAATCAAATAGCCTCCTCTGTTTTCCAATGAAACGAGGAACTGAGCGAAGCATCTCTTCCTGAATTTGAAGCTGGCGCAGATATTCATCTTTTCTGACTTTGCTTTTTTCAAGTCCTCTAACCTTCTTTCGAAGCGAGGCAAAGCGAACCATAAAAAATTCATCGAAGTTAGAGCTTGTGATACCAAGAAATTTCAAACGCTCAAGCAAGGGATTACTCTTATCTTCACCCTGGGCCAGAACACGCTCGTTGAACTGAAGCCAGCTGAGATCGCGATCAATTAGGAAGCTTTCTCTGTCAATTAAGAGAGAAACTAAACTATCTTCTTGTTGGGTGGAATCTTCTGACATATTTGACATATCTGGCGAGCTTATCAGAAGCGAGTCTTAGGGTCTCGATAAAGAAACGTAAGCTCCCTATCCTCTATGGTCTAGCTTGCCATTAGCTAAGTATTTAAACTTCTCAACTACTCGAATAGCTGAAGGCACTTTGAACTCTGAAAGGCTCTCTTTCATTCTATGCAGGAGCCTTTGTTCTAGATCTTCAGATGCTCCAATTGCTTTCACCAAGAGAACTGGTCGCTGCCCCCATTTTTGATCGCTTTCAGCTACAACAATTGCTTCTTCTACTCCTTCTACCTGACGGGCAACTGATTCGATTTCTTCAGGATGAACATTTTCGCCACCACTAATAATAACTCGGCTCTTTCTACCTTTTAGAGAAAGCCTACCAGCACTATCGATTTCGCCCAAGTCTCCTGTAGCAAACCATCTACTAGAATAATCAGCCTCCTCACCCAGGTAACCAAGAAACAGATTTGGCCCACGAAGCGCAATCTCTCCACTATCAATAATTTTTATCTCGATCCCCGCTAAAGGATTTCCATAACTTGAAATAGCTGGATCAGCATCCACAATGGTATTCGAGAAAGCAGTGGAGCCAACCTCTGTTGAGCCATAGCTAGTTAGAACTGGAATTCCAGTCTGCACAGCAGCCAATGTCAAATTCGATGACAGAGCATCACCAGAGACTAGAGCAGCTTTTAAGGTCGAAAAATCAAGCTCTATTTCGCTCTCTACTAGTTCTTTTAGCATTACAGGAACCAAGGAAATATGACTCGGTGAAAAAAACAAAAAGTTCTCGGATAACCTAGATAACCCCTGCCTCTCCGGCACCGAAAGTTTAGCTTCAGCTAGAACAACCCTCAGCAGCACAGAGAATCCTCCGACATGGTTAAGGGGCAGCGTTAAAAGCCAGTTATCACAACCTTCAAGGCCAGTTACTTGGTTCGATGCCTTAGCCACCTCAAGCAAAGAGGAAAGTTTATGAATTGCAATTTTCGAAGGCCCAGAGCTTCCTGAGGTCGGAAATAAAATTCTGCTTTCGAGATCTAAAGAAAATGCCTGTTCTATTTTTTCAAGCTTGGTTGGAATCGGAAGGCTGGGAATACCAAGCATCGGAGCATCCCCAAGGACTAAAATACTTTTAGCTCTCCGGACTAAATCACCTAGCTCCTCTACCGAAGCCCCTTCAGGTAAAAGCAAAAGCTCAAGACCTAGCTTTAAGCAAGCAAATATAGTCTCAATTGAAGGTTGGTCAGATGTAGCAACAAGGGCGACCCTGTCACCCTTTTTCAAATCTAATGATTCACTCAACCAAACTGCCCGAGCATTAACCCGCTTCCCGCAACGGTTCCGCACAGCCGGACCATCTTGGCCTTCAACCAAAAACTCCGGCGTATCTTTATCTGGTAGTTCCATCAAATCGACCTCAGGCTAATATTTCTAGGGGATTGGGTGGAACTATTGTCGAGGCGCTCAAGGGTCGACGAATGAGGCGTGCTGCTGCACGCCGCAATAAGGAGAGCCCGCAGAGCAACGAAGAGAATAGTCCTCCCAATCCCTAGGGCGCTCTTTGGAATTTTTTAAAATTAGGCTTTCGCTTCTCCAAAAAGGCATTCTTCCCTTCCTGCCCCTCTTCAGTCATATAAAAAAGCATGGTGGCGTTTCCAGCCAAATCCTGAAGACCAATTTGTCCATCACAGTCAGCATTCAGAGCAGACTTTAAGCAACGTAGAGCTATTGGACTGTTCTGAAGTATTTCTTGGCACCACTGAACGTAAGTGGCTTCAAGGTCTTGGTAAGGAACGACTGTGTTAACCAGACCCATGTCTAAAGCTTCCTGAGCATTATATTGGCGGCATAAATACCAAATCTCACGAGCCTTTTTCTGCCCTACGATTCGAGCCATATAGCTAGCGCCTAGCCCACCATCAAAAGAACCAACCTTAGGACCAGTTTGGCCAAAAATAGCATTGTCAGCGGCAATGGTAAGGTCACAAACAAGATGTAAAACATGGCCGCCGCCGATTGAGTAACCAGCTACGGCTGCAATTACTGGCTTCGGACAAAAGCGAATATCTTTTTGGAAGTCTAAAACGTTAAGGCGATGAACTCCTTTGTCATCCTTATAACCATGGTCACCGCGTACTTTTTGGTCTCCACCTGAACAGAAGGCTTTTTCACCTTTTCCGGTAAGAACGATCACGCCTACGTCAGCATCTTCTCTTGCATCAGCTAGAGCTTGTCTCATTTCGACAACTGTTAGAGGCCTAAAAGCGTTTCTAACTTCAGGACGATTAATAGTTATTCGAGCAATACCTTCGAATTTTTCGTATTCGATATCTTCGAAATCTGCTGCTTTTTCCCACTTAACCATTTCTGTTTTTCTCACTGCTTGCTGATTCATCACAATTTCTCTGGTCTAACTCAGGCCTAGCAATACATCATCCACTTGGCGACCATGCTCGGCTAAAGATTTGTTAAATGCGTCTGGTTCTAAAATAACCTCTAGTAAACAATTCTCCCCAGCTTTTCTGGCTGCAGTGAATTCCTCACGGAAGCTCTGTATATCAATCGCTCGGCGGTATTCCAAGCCAAAGGCTAGGGCTGCATTCTCAAACTCTAGGTCTGGCTTAGCAACGAAACACTCCTGAAAACCAGATACTTCTGGAAGCTTAGGAAGCCTGGAGAAGATCTGTCCCCCCTGGTTATTTAAAAGAACCACGTTTATCGGTCTTTTAGACTTTTTGACCAAAGCCAAGCTGTTTAAATCATGAAGCAAAGACATGTCCCCAATGATTAAAGTACCGTAGTTTTCGCCTGCAGACCCTAAGAAACCAGTAGCCGTTGCTATCAGACCATCAATACCGCTAACACCTCTATTATGGCCAAGGCTTAAAGGTTGACCGGAGGCTACGAGATCAAGTGCCCTGATAGGCAAACTATTTCCTACAAACAAAGATTCTCGAGGCTCAGTAATTCGACAAATCTCCCTACAAATTTCTATTTCAGAAAATTGATCTTCTTGGGTGGCGATAGACTTGAGTCTTTCGTTAACTTGAATGGATAGCGACGAAAGTGAAGAGGTTTTCGCAGAAGGTATTTTTGCCTTTAAAATATCTACAGGGCTAGCCTGCACTTGGGAGCATTCTCTACCCCACGGGTTTATTCTGCAGCTAAAAGGGTCGACTACTACAAGCTCTGCACTACTCTCCCTTAGGAAATGGTTGTGAGAATTTTGCAGCGGCTGTCCACCAAAATGAACAATTAAATCTGGTTCTAGCTTCTCAGAAAAAGTCTTATTTTGAAGAACCAGATCAGGGCTTAAAAGAAGCGTTTCAGGAGTCCTATCATTCCAACGAACAGACGAAATACAATCTGAGATTACTGGCCACCTTAACTCATCTACAAAATCAATAATTGAGGTGGTTTCTAAACCAGCAGACAACCTACCTACTGAAATAAGCCCTTTTTCTGCCTTGGAAATCTTTTTTCTAAGTTCTTCAACAGCTGATAAATCAACAGGAAGTTTCTTCGGGCTATATTCCCCGCGGCTAGAAAACTGAAATGCTTGAGCATTTGCGTTCTTTTCAAGCAAAGCTGGCTCGAGAAGGGGTTTGGAAAATCTACAGTTCAAGTGAACAGGTCCAGCGGTGGAATGCTCCACTATTGATTGAACGATTTGGTCAGTCTCTGTTTGTTCAGCGCCTTCAAGCAACGAGTTCTCTACACGTAGATCTTTGGCCCAAAGAACATTTTCTCCAAATATTCCTGGCTGAGATATTGATTGGTTCTCGCCACAACTCGAAAGCTCTTCTGGCATATCAGCAGTAACAACAACTAGAGGGGTTCCTGAATGAAAGGCCTCTAGAACAGCTGGATAGTAGTTGGCCACAGCAGTTCCACTGGTGGAGATCACAACCGCTGGAACTCCAGTCCCTTTGGCCAAACCAACAGCAAAATAAGCTGCTCCTCTCTCGTCAGGGTGCACTGTTATTCGAGCCCCTGGGTGCTCACGAGCAGCAACCACCAAACCCATTGAACGTCCACCCGGAGAGATCACAAAATTCCTGACGCCAGCCAGAACCAAGCGATCTATGAGCGCCCTACCCCAGAGGTGGTTGACACCATATGATTGTTCAGAGTTAATACTCATAAGCAGAAAATATCATTAACCTGTGATTATACAAATTTTAGTGCCTTATTTAGTTCCCTGAAAACACTTAGTTTTATCGGTTTATCAATATTCCTATGGTCCAAAGTCTCAAAGAAAAGCTTGAGTTCTACAAAAGCCAGGCAAAGCCCTCGCTAGTCGAGAATCTCGGAATAGAAATGCTAGAGCTGTCTCCAGAGCTGGTAACAGCCTCTATGCCGGTTGACCACCGAACTTGCCAGCCCTTTGGTATTCTGCACGGAGGTGCTTCTGTGGCGCTGGCTGAAACTATTGCCTCGTTTGGTGGATGGTTGAATATAGATCATCAGACCAACGCAATTGCTGGCTTAGAAATTAACGCCAATCATTTGCGCTCGGTAAATAAGGGTAAGGTTCTTGGCGAGGGAAAACCAATTCATATTGGGAAAAGTACTCAGGTTTGGTCTGTAGAAATATTCGATGAAGAAAGAAAAAAAATATCCATATCAAGGTGCACATTGGCCGTGATCAAAGGTCAGCTCAGAAACTAGAAAACGGCACTAGAACGATGGCCTTGAAAGATAACTCTAAGCTCAAGATTTGGTTAGATGCCACCAGACCAAAGACACTTCCTGCCTCAATAATTCCTGTTATTGCCGGCACTGCTATAGCTGGAAACCAAACTAAAATATCCTGGTTTCTATTTATAATGATTATCTCTACGGCTCTGGCAATTCAGTTCACAACGAACTTCGTGAACGATCTCTATGATCACCTAAAAGGCGCTGACAACGAAGAGCGCAAGGGTCCTGTTCGGGCTACACAAGCAGGCCTAGTCAGCCCTGAAGAAATGAGAAAAGCTTCGATCCTTAGTGTAATAGCCTCGCTTCTATTAGGATCTTACCTTGTTTTGCATGGGGGATGGCCAATTGCATTGATTGGCATTCTCTCTATTATTTTTGCAATTGCATACACTGCAGGGCCTCTACCTCTGGCTTACCTCGGTCTAGGAGATATTTTTGTTTTTATTTTTTTTGGACCAGTAGCAGTTGCTGGCACGACCTACCTGTTTACAGCTGATTGGCAGTCAGCTTCGATATTAACTGGCTGTGCTTTGGGATCGATCTCAATGGCTATTCTAACAGTCAATAATCTTAGGGACTATGATGGCGACAAGGCTGCTCTCAAAAAAACTATGGTAGTGAGATTCGGAAAAACTTTTGGTAAAATGGAGTATATTACATCAATAGTTTTTGCAGGCTTAGTTCCACCATTGTTGATTCTAAACGGTCATGCAAACTTCTGGATTTTAACTGCTTCCGCTAGTCTTCTCTTTGCCATTCCTTTAGTAAAAAATGTTTTGAAGGAGCGAGAGCTCAATAATACTTTAGCTGGAACAGGGAAACTTCTAGTTATTTTCGGAATTGTTTTTTCAATAGCCTGGGTTTTCGGAAGATGAACTATTCTTCCCTCAAAGGCAAAGTAATATCAGTCAATTCAATCCCCTATTCTGTTGAATTTAACACTCCCTTCAAAAGCTCCGAAGGCTCAATAGAAAAACGTGAAGGGGCCTTTATTAAACTTTCAGGACTAGGCTTAAAAGGCTATGGAGAGGCGAGTCCTTTACCAGGGTATAGCATTGATAGTTTAAACCTAGTCTCTCAAATCCTCTCCACCTTGGAAAATAAAAATTTTCTTGTTGAAGAACTCCTCGACTTAGCTCAAGAACTACCGTCTCTAGAGTTCGGCATCTCTAGCGCGCTAGGAGACTTATTGGGGAAACTTGAAAGTAAGCCTCTTCGCTTTCTTATCTCCGAAAAGCCGTCCAACAGCATTCAAATTAGTCAGCTTGGCAAACAAACAGCCTCTAGGACGCAAGTAGTAAAACTAAAGGTTTCTCCATCCAATGGTAAAGAGATAGAGGAAATAGTTACGAAAAACCAAGGCAAAAAGACCTTTAGAATTGATGCCAATCGAAGTTTTGAGTTCAAGGAGAGCTTGGATTTTTTCTCAAAGACTTCCTCCTCCAATATCCAGTATGTAGAAGAACCTTTTTCGAAACCTTGCCTAGAGAGTGTCGAAGAATTTTTTCAAAAAACAGGAATATCAATTGCTTTAGATGAAAGTATTTATAAAAAGGACTGCAACATAGAGAAATTAGCAAAATCTGAAGCTATATCTGCCTTTGTAATCAAACCTTGTTTCATCGGATCCTTAGAGAAAATAGTTAGGCTATCCAAAGTAGCTGAAGATAGTGGTAAAAAAGTAATTTTCTCATCCCCTTTCGATTATTTTTTTGGCATGGCCAGCAACCTACAAATCGCTGCTGCCTTATCTAATGGTGAACCAGCTGGCTTTGATACCTTTAGATACTTTAAGGCACCTAGCGACCTGCCTAATATGATGTGGGAAGAAGAAGCTATTCAGTGCAATGACATGCCAGGCCTCGGAATTGAAGAGCAAGCTGACTTTATCTATCAGCACTACCAGAAGATGGTCTAACCTAAAGCCTAAACCAAAGTCGAGTCTACAACCATGGCAACGAAGAAAAGTGCTAGGTAAATTAACGAAAACTTAAACACCGACCAAGCTCGCTTCTCTTTAATTTCAAGGTTTTCAGCACTATTATTGTCATTGACCATAGAAACTGCTCTGTCTAAGCGGTAAACAGTCCAGCAGAAATAAACCGCCAAAACCGTTAGGGCAGACATCGAGAATGAGCCTAACTCTGGGTTTTCAAGCACCAACCAAACAGAAGCTGGTATCAGAGCCAGCGCGTAAATAAACATTTGGTAAGCTGTAGTGCTCTCACCAAATGCCACTGGCATCATCGGAACACGAGCCTTTCTGTAATCACTATTTTTATTAATGGCCAAGGCCCAAAAGTGGGGTGGCGTCCATAAGAATATCACAGCGAACATTAGAACTGACTCTAGAGAAATAGTTCCAGTTACAGCAGCCCATCCAACCAACGGAGGTACGGCTCCAGCAGCCCCACCAATTACAATGTTCTGAGCAGTGGTTCTTTTTAACCAAGCCGTATAGATCAAAACGTAAAAGAGGTGTCCTAAAAGGCTAAGAAAAGCGGCAGCTGGGTTCACATAAAAAAATAAGACTCCGATGCCTCCCATCCCAGTTACCAATGAGAACAACATAGCAGAACCAGGCTTAAGACGACCTGCTGGCAATGCTCGATTCTTGGTTCGCTCCATTATCGCGTCAATGTCCATGTCCCAAATGCAGTTCAAAGTGCTCGCGGAAGCAGAAACAAGTCCCCCTCCCAGCAATGTGAAAAACACGAGGGTCAGATCTGGGCTCCCTCCAGCAGCAACAAACATTGGACATACTGTTGAAATGAGCAAAAGAACTAAAATACCAGGCTTCGAAAGCTCCACTAGATCAGAAGCGACAGCAAAAGGTTTTCTGACAAAGTTCGCTAAAGACGATCCATTAGCAATTGCAACGGAGGAATTTGATTCTGTTTCAAGCATTGGCAGCTCTCCTTAATTGAACTGTTTGCACAGTGCTGTCTTCTAAACCTTGCAAAGGTGTCGACGTACCAGAGGAAGTTTGGTTAGTAGGAGCTAATTTCTTCCCAAAGAATTTTTTTCCGCTAAGTCTTCTGGCCGGAACCAAGTATCCAAAAAGAATCAGCTGGGCCAAAACTAAGTGAGTAACAGCAGGAGCAACTGGTATGCTCATCACGACATTGGCAAAACCAAGAGAGATTTGAATCCAAATCATCACCATCATCGCAACCATGTGTCCGGGCTTTATTCCCAAAGCTGGCTGAAGTTGCCTAGCTTTCAAGAAACAAACCAAAGCCGCAAAAGCAATAAGAATGCCGTTAGCACGGTGCAACATCTGTATCAGTTGAGGACCGTTAAAGGTCGCCGAATAAAGCTGACCTTGGCAAAAAGGTATGTCAGGGCAGGCCATAGAGGCTCCAGAGCTACCAACAAAACCACCTAAAAGGATTTGCAGGTAGACAAGGCCTGACATGAAATAAAGTAGTTTAGCCATATAGCTGTCGTTTTCAGGAGAAGGACTCTCCCTCACTTCTCCAGTCTTTTCCATAGACAACAAAAGAAGAAGTTGAACTATGATTGTTCCACAGGCGAGATGAGCCGTAACAATATATGGGTTAAGTAGCATTAAGACAGTCAGTCCACCGAGTACCACTTGCACGCCTAATATTCCCAGTAATCCAATTGAAAACTTTCGAAGCGATTTAAAAGCTGGTCCGAGTTTGAAAACCTTCCAAGACATGACAGCGATAAGAATAGAAACCACTAAGGCCAAATAACGATGCATTACTTCCTGAACTACTCCGTAACGCATCTTAGGAACAAACTTATCAAAGCAGAGTGGCCAGTCCGGACAAGCTAAGCCAGCTCCTGTAGCTCTGACATAACCTCCGAGTCCAACCAAAACTAGGGTTAGTAAAGCCGTTACTAAGGCAATTTTCTTAATTTTTTGCTGCTCTTTCATCCGCTTTCTTTAGAGATATTTACGCAGCAAGATGCTGTCCTATTTCTCCTGAAAAATCAAGGGCTCTCCCTGTGTCTTCAGTTGATAAGTGATTCTAATTGCAGAGGTTTATTAGAAGGACTCCGTCATTCTGATAATTTTCAGCTACTTGGAAGAAAGTGTCTGCACTAGGTTTTTTTGGGTAGAAAGATAGCGGACGAATCCCTAGGCAACCTTAATAGCCAGCCTCTTCAGGTTGAGCGGCTCCAGTCATCAAAGAACCCAAAGCAGCTTCCGGGGCAGACTCTAAATCGCCAGTGGCAAAACTTAAAACTGTCTCAATCTCTCTGGCGACATTTTTGTATTCACCAGCAAGCTTTTTCGTATCCCTATTATCGAAAGAAGTTTTTCCGACGAAGCTCAATCTGTTCTGCTGTTCGGTTCGAGAAATAGATGAGCGAAGAAGAAAAATATCTCTTTTGTCACTCTCCAAATTATTTGTCTCGGGAATTAAACCTTGCTCAACCATTTCTTCAGGAGAGATCCCACTGGACTCCACTTCCCGAATCATGTCGATAAACTCTTCTTCCTCATTTTGTTCATCGTCAGTTTCAGAAGCGTCTTTCAGCTCCATAGTGCTGCTAACAGAAAGTCTTTTTTCTGATAATTTTCGAACACGAGTTGCCTGTCTGGATACCATACTTCTAACAATCGACCAGGTTGGCCCCTGGATATGAGAAGAAGATTTAAATAACTCCTCAAGAGAAGCAATACTCATCTCACTGGCATCAACTGGAACTACCACTAAGTCCGAGTGAGCTATGATATTTCTTGTGATCAGATTGTAGTCTGGGCAGGTATCGAAAACAATAATGTCAAAAATAGAAGTCAGTTCCTCTAACAGTTGAGGAAAAAGTTTCTTATAAACTCTAGCCCCAGGCCCCCAAAGAAAATGATGAAGTTGAGAGCTTCCTGGTAAAACAGAAAGATTTTCTCTAACATCGAAAAATAGGGGTATTTGAAACTCTTCGGCTGCCTCGAGAAGCTCTATTTCCTCATCCTCACGAAGCCTAGTTCTTAGAGAGAAAAACAGCCTACCAAGAGTTGAATCTTCGATAGCTTGATCTATACCCTCATGCTTAAAAAACCGGCTAGCATGAGCAGATGGGTCACTATCTATAAGGAGAACTTTGTTGCCGCGAAGAGCGAACGCATGGGCAACGTTGAGAGACAAAGAGGTTTTACCAACTCCCCCCTTTAGTGAGGCAAAACTAATTACAGACATTCAGCCCCATTAAACTTCTAATTGTTTTTCGCAACTTTCGAGTTTGAAACAATTCAAGAAAACACCATGTTCATCATTCAACCCACCCATTCCTCCTGACCAGTTCCTGTACTAAGAAACTTGCCTTTCTTGAAATGCCCTATTACGGGCTAAGTGGCGGACGCCAACTAAAATAAAAGTTGGCCACTCTGTCAATAAAGATTTTTAAGAAATGTTGTTTTGCCCGTTAGATTAAGGCAAAAAAGAAGCTAAAAACTAGCGGGCTCCAAAACCAGTCAAGATAACAAGAACTGTTTTAGCTGCAATTTTTATATCAAGTAACAAGCTTCTGTTTTTGATGTAAAGAAGATCAAGCGCAAGCTTTCTTCTGTAACTCTCAACATCAGAAGCATAGCCACCTTCAATTTGGGCAAAGCCTGTAAGGCCTGCTTTTACCTCAAGTCTTCTATGGAAAGAAGGCAAAGCTTCTGCCAAATCAAGTGCCATTTCTGGGCGCTCTGGTCTAGGACCGATCAAACTCATGTCACCAATCAAAACGTTGATAAGCTGTGGGAGTTCATCCAATCTAGATATTCTGAGGAATCGTCCGAAAGGTGTTACTCGAGGATCCGCTGATTGAGCATATGCTGGACCATTCTTTTCAGCATCCGCAACCATGGTACGGAACTTATACATATCAAAAGCTCGACCGTCTTTGGTTAGCCTTTTCTGATTGAAGATAATGTTGCCTTTCGAAGTAAGCCTTACCCCGATGCCAACAAATACCATAAGGGGGGAAACCAAGGTTAGAACTGTCAGGGCACCGAAAATGTCGATACCTCGCTTAACCGCTTCATATAAATAGTTTTTCGGGTAGAGGGGACCAGGGACAAGAATCCCGTCGCCGTCAAAATCTGACCGCTTCAGGAATAATGATGATGTCACACTGCTTAAAATTGACATAATTCTAGTTAGTTTCTCTCTAGCCTCTTTTTTCCACTGCCGACTTAGAGAAACTCTCCTATTTAGTGTCTAAAATCAAGTCTTTCAATGTTAATTTAGGGTTAAACAATCCTTTTTTTAACATTCACAGAATTAATTTCAGGGTTAAGGTTGTTATTCGTAGTTCTTATTCTCTAGTCAGCCTTTTAGTAGCTAATGCTTCAAATATATTAAATTTTTCATGAGAATTGAGTGTTTAATTAATCTGTCGAAATCTGTAGGAAATGGAACTCTAATTACGAGTAATTTCATTAACTTAGCTAAATTGACTAAGTCAGAGCTAAAGTATACTTAATGCCTAGGTTATAAAATTTAATAAAAAAGAGTAAAAATGGCGGAAAAAGCGACTTTGCATTCTAGGTTAAGGGTTCTAGTGGCCAGAACCTTCAAAGCAGAGAAACTGTACGCCTCCATGCAGCGAAAATCTAGTCCTAGCTTCCCAGGGCCAGCTGCTCTTTCAGAATTAGCCAACGACATCAGGGCCAAAGAATGGCAGCGTATTCACGCTGAACTCAGAGGAGCTATCAATGACATTCTCGAGAATTGCCCAGTTGGCCAAGTTGGAACAAAAGTTAACCAACTTAAAGATGAGTTTTTACTTCTAGCAAAAAACAGCAGTCAGGACTTTTCGGAAAACCTGGAAAGCCTTCTTGAGGCCGCTAAAAAAGAAGAGTTCACTAGAACAGCCAAAAAGTCGATGGAGCTAGTTAGGTTTAAGGCTCGGCTTCAAGCTGCCCAAGCCGTCTCTGAAGAGCTTACTGGTATACTAAACTTATGTGGGAAGAGTCGTGAGGGCGAAGTTCCTGAAGAAACCATAAGTGAACTACACTTGCTCGGAGATACCCCACTGGGTGAAGACTTAGAAACACCTGCTGAGACAAGGCTTGAAGCTAACGGTTCAGAACGACAGAATATCATCCAGTTTCCCAAGAAAAAGTTGAGATTCAGATAGGCTAGACGCCTAACCCTACCACCAAGACATTAAGAAGAACCCATCTGAGCGTTTACAAAAATCTTTCGCGGGGGCTCTGTTCGTACTAAATGATAGGAATGAACAGCCAACCATCTATCGCTAAAATTTTTGCTGAGAATATTTCCGGTAAAGAAGTTGAGATCTCCGGGTGGATCCGAACAAGGCGTGACTCAAAAGACTTTTCATTTTTAGAAGTCAATGACGGTTCAAGCGTGAAGGGTCTTCAAGTCATCGTTGATTCCAAAGTAAAATCTTTTCAAGAAGCATCGGCCGAAAGCAAGAATGGTGCCGCGGTTAAGATTAAGGGCCAGTTGGTTGAATCCCCTGGGAAAGGGCAGTCAGTAGAACTTCAAGCCAGTGAATTCGAATTAGTTGGAGGCTGTGATGTCGAAAACTATCCGCTACAAAAGAAAAGACACTCAAATGAGTTTCTAAGAACAATCGCCCACTTAAGACCTCGCACCAATACCTTTGGGGCAGCCTTCAGAGTTCGAAGTGAAGCTTCCTTTGCAATTCACTCTTTCTTCAATAGACACGGCTTCCAGTACATTCATACTCCTATAATAACGACCTCTGATTGTGAGGGAGCCGGTGAACTATTTCAGGTAACAACCTTAGACTTAGACAAATTAGGAAAACCTCCAGTCGATTATTCAAAAGATTTTTTCGGCAAACGCGCAATGCTTACCGTTAGTGGTCAACTGGAAGTAGAGATGTTCGCCTGTTCACTTAAACGAGCCTACACTTTTGGTCCAACTTTTAGAGCGGAAAACTCAAATACTCCGAGACATCTATCCGAGTTTTGGATGGTTGAGCCTGAAATGGCTTTTTGCGATCTCCAAGGTAACATGGAGCTCGCTGAACTTTTTATGAAGGAAGTAATTTCTCATGTTCTCAAGAAGTGCTCAGCCGATATGGATTTTTTCAACCAGTGGGTCGAAAAAGGAATTTTGGAATCACTTAATTCTGTAGTTAACGCCAGCTTTGAAAGGATGAGCTACACCGAAGCTATCTCAGTACTAGAGAAATCAGGTAAAAAATTCGAATACCCTGTTTCCTGGGGCAGCGATCTACAAACCGAGCATGAGCGATTTCTAACTGAGGAGTATGTCAAAGGACCTGTATTCATAACCAACTACCCTAAAGAAATTAAAGCTTTCTACATGTTTTTGGATGAGGGCGAAAAAACGGTTTCAGCAATGGATCTACTCGTACCAAGGCTCGGGGAGATCATTGGTGGTTCTATGAGAGAACATCGAGAAGACGTTCTAAGAGAGCAAATTAGCAAGGCTCAAATTCCAGAAGGCTCTCTAAATTGGTATTTAGAACTAAGGAAATACGGCAGTAATCCTCACTCCGGTTTCGGCTTAGGTCTTGAACGCCTAATTATGTATCTCACTGGGTTAAAAAACATTAGGGATGTAATACCCTGCCCCAGAACACCGGGTAATGCCGACTTCTAGTGTTCCAAATCACTAAAACATGAGCTTAAGTAGAAATAAAAAAAGCGCCCTCTAGGCGCTTTTTTCTATATTGTTTTTGTAGATGTTTAGTTTCTACTAAACTTCTTGAGGGCTACGCTTACGCCAAGCCAATCCACAAGCACCTAAAGCTAACAAAGCCAAAGTTCCTGGCTCAGGAACTTCTCCTCCTGGAACCTCTCTAACGACAAAAACTAAATCATTGAAATCAAAGTCACTATTTTCAGGAACGAAAGGAACTCTGTTTCCTGTTGCGATAAGGTCTTCAACAAAGACGATAATATCTCCAGCCATCAGGTCAAACATTAAAGTTGAACCAAACAAGTCTGCATTGTCTAGCTCCAGTCTGCCGTCTTCCTCAACAGTTGTGGCAATCAAGTGAGCTGATTCATCAATATTATCAGAGTCAATTGAGCTGAAGACCGTCTCAGGGCTTTGAAGAGCTAGGGTAAATTCCTCACCAGCTGCCAAGTCAAAGGTCGCCGAATCACTAACCGTAGCCTCACCCGCATCTAAGACTGAAACGAACTCATCGTTGTCATCTAAAACGCCAATTGCATTTGTGAAGTTAGGGTTTTGCCCACAGAATCCACAAACTTCCGAAAGAAGAGTAATCTCTAAGGCAGTTCCACCAGCTCCGGAAAAGGAATCAAGTTGGAAAAAGTCGCCTGTGGTAACTTCACTAAAATTACCAACAAGGTCAAAGCCCGCGCCATCAAAGCTTCGTGAATCAATGTCACCGAAAGCAAAGTTATCTCTAAGCGAAGGCGCGTCGGCAATACCAACAGCTCCTGCAACAGAGGGGACACAAATCAAAGCAAGCATTAAAGGCAGCTTCCGAACTTTAGAATTAGAAATCTTACTTACAAACATAACTTTTACTCCTAGCGGAGACCAATCAAAGCAAAGGCTTTATTCTCCTCATATTCGCACACAGACACAGGTTGTTATTCACAGTCTGGTTAACTTGATGCGCTTTAAATCACGCCTGTGGAAAAAAGTCTAGATTTAAGTATAATTTACATGTTCCTTCGGTTAGGCTTTTTACTAAAATTAGTTCAGTGATTTCAGAAGCTTAGCCGCATGGGCGGTTATTTTTCGTCGTTATTTGGGTAACTTACGGATGATGAAAAAAGAGACCATAAAAATTTTTGCTCCTTTTTGGTTAAATTTTGAGGCCTCCGTACCGTCAATAACCCTGATTTGTTGCAAGCCTAACTGCAATAGGCAATAACGGTTCGGCAAGCGATGACAGCCAATTCCACTAAAAATAATTCCGACCAAAATAAATCCAATGAGTCCAAAACTGAGGATCCACTCAGTCTAAAGGAAAAAGTTTGTTTTGGAATCGGAGACGTTAGCCATGGCCTAGCTGCCTCGGCCGTTGGAATTTACATATTACTCTACATGACCGATGTAGCGGGTCTATCCCCTGCCTACGCTGGTCTAGCCGTTATGATAGGTCGGGTCTGGGACTCAGTAACTGACCCTCTAATGGGCTGGATCACCGATCGCACCAAAACTCGCTGGGGAAGCCGAAGACCTTATCTTTTGTTCGGCGCTATCCCCTACGGACTTGCTTTCTTTTCTCTATGGGTAATCCCAGAGTTTGGTGGAGAAGAAGTTTTAATCTTCGCCTATGCCACAATTGCTTTGCTTGTTTTTAATACCTGCTTAACCGTTGTTTTTGTGCCCTACACTTCTCTCACTGCGGCGTTAACCAGTGACTACAATGAGAGAACATCCTTAACTGGTTTTAGAATGGCTTCTAGCCAGGCAGCGTTTCTAATTGGAGCTGCGGTACCAAGTGTTTTGGTCAGCTGGCTTCCCTCCGAAGCTGGTAAACAGGCGATTAGCTCCATGCACCGAGATATTTTTGGCTCCTGGGCAGGAACACCGAGAGAGGCATATTTTATTATGGCAGCCATCTTCGGTCTGATTATGGTTGCTTCAATTTGGGTTTCCTTCTGGGGAACAAGGGAAAGAAATATTGCTGATCCCTCTGGAGAATCTGGCTCAGCCGACGACACCCCGCTAGTCTACGCCTCTTCTATCTTAGAAGAACTAAGTGGGAATAAACCATTCCGTTCAGCAGTCTTGATTCTTTTACTGACGAACTGTGCGGCAACGCTTATCGCAACCAACTTAGCCTACTATATTCAGTATGTGCTGTTCATGGAAAATTCTCGTTCTCTGATCTTCCTCACTCTATTTTCATCGGCGATTGTGGCCATGCCTGTATGGGTAAAGCTCGCAAAAAAATACGGTAAAACTGAGACCTACTGCTGGGCTATGGCAGTCTATCCGCTTGTGCTTGCTTGCCTGCTGTTGATCACTCCAGCTACCAGAAATTTAGTCTATATCGTGGCTGCTCTATGCGGAATTCTGCACGCCGCTGCGCTTATGATTCCATGGGCCATAGTTCCCGATGTCGTCGAATACGATCAGCTAAAAACAGGAAAAAGAAGGGAAGGGCTTTTCTATGGAGGGACAACCTTTTCTTACAAAATGGCCACGGCACTAGCCGTTTTGATGTCTGGTTTCGTTCTAGATCAACTGGGTTATCAAGCGAACGTTCCTCAATCTGCTGAAGTTCAAATGGGTCTCAGAATTATGGTGGGAACAGTGGCTGGACTGCTACTACTGTGGGGCGGATACATCGCCAGCAAATATCCACTAACCAGAGACACCCACGCCAAGATTGTTAAGGAATTGGCAGAAAAAAAGGCAGGAGAATAAACTCACCCCTACCTTCTCTTACTCTGCCAAATTAGTTACTGCTGAGTTAGAACTATTTGTTAGTAAGTCCACCAAAAAAGTTACCTAGCCAACCATCAGCATTCTCTTTTTGAGCTTCTGCCATTGCCGAAACCAATTCTTCGAGTTCACCAGCATCGAGCCAAATTCCACCGCTTTGGGCACATTTATCAATTACGACCCCGTGCAATACTTCTTGAACCAAAGGTTCGCCACTAACTGGGCTTAAACGAGGCTTATCCTCTTCTTTCTTCTTTTTTAGCCTTTCCAAAGCCTCTCGGTTCTTCCTGTCGAAATAACTTTCCTCTTGGGCCTTGGCCATCTTATCCACTACATCACTCATAGAAAAATCTCCTGTTCTGAGAACGGTCTTGCATTCCGTAGGAAAAATAGCCCGCCTCTTCGTTTCTGGCAATACGAAGGAAACTAGACAGTTATAAATAATGCGCCAAATTTAAACTGATTTCGATGTAAATATAAAACTTAGTAGATTGCTTATTCTTTTACTTTGTTATTTTATTGGCTTTCGGCAGTTAACTTCATGACCACGGATTTCGAATATGGCTCAGCAGACTCAAGCCAGAACCATAGCGAGCACTATAGACCTAGCTCACACCCAAAAAGAAAGGGTCTTTCGGTCAGCGGATTACAGCGAAACCAACCTTCTCAACCTAGTTTCGTTGGTAAAGTTAATCCAGAATTTTTTCAAAGATATATATAGTTACCGAGAGTACCTTAAGCAGTCTGTAGCCAGAGACCTCAGAAAAACCTACAAGCGAAGCTACCTTGGCTATGTTTGGAGCATGCTCAACCCATTGCTAATGATGACTATTCTGGCTGTGGTTTTCTCAAGCATCATGAGACAAAACATTGAAGACTACGCGGTGTTTTTATTTGCTGGGATGATCCCATACGCTTATTTCAGCTCTACAAATAATGGTAGTTTAGGAACTATTAGGGCAAATGCACGGATTATGGATCAAGTGCCTGTGCCTAAATACATTTTTCCCCTTTCAATAGCATTCTCAAATCTTGTCACATTCGCCATTTCTTTGGTGCCATTGTTTCTTGTAACCTTGGTGATGGGGAGAGATATACCTTTGACCTCCTTGGCATTGCCTCTAATCGTGCTTCCTCTCTTTTTCGCAACAGTAGGAACGTCATTGCTACTGGCAAGTGCCAATGTTTTTTTTGAAGATACAGCACACCTTACAGAAGTAGTGCTCAGGGCTCTTTACTTCCTTACTCCAATTCTTTATCGGAGAGATCAATTGCCTGAATGGCTCATGGATTACGTGATCTTTAACCCAATGTTTTGTTTAGTGGAGTTCATGAGAGATCTAGTTTACTACGGTAAATTCCCTGATTTTTCGACATATTGTCTTCACTTTGCGGGCTGCTTCTTGATTATGGTAGTCGGCCTTTGCCTGTTCAAAAAAACAGAAAGTAAGTTTATTTATTACCTCTAGGAACTATCTTGAGTCAGACAGTTGTTCAAAAAAGCGAGAAGCTAAACCAAGATCAGGCAGGCCAAGGAGCTACAACACCTGACAGTGAGCAAGTTGCTGTTGTGGCCAAAAATATTTCTGTTCAGTTTCGCTCTTATAAAGAACGCCCCCATACCCTAAAAGAGTCGCTGATTAGAGGTTTAAAAACAGGCTCTTTAAAACACTACGAGAACTTTAACGCTCTCACGAATGTGAACCTGGAAATTCCCAGAGGTCAGGTATTTGGTATAATTGGCAGTAACGGTGCTGGAAAAAGCACGCTACTTAGAGTTCTTTCTGGGGTTCTTCCCCCGACCTTTGGAGAGGTTAAAGTTAGGGGAACCTTAGACTCACTTATTCAGTTAGGCGCAGGGTTTGATGCTGAGCTGAACGCTATTGAGAACATTTACCTAAACGGTTCCTTACATGGAAAATCCAGAGAAGAGATTGAGGAGCGTATTCCCGGAATAATTGAATACGCGGAGCTCAAGGACTTTGCCACCACTCCTATTAAATATTACTCCTCGGGGATGTATGCTCGCCTAGGCTTTAGCGTAGCTATTGACCGAGATCCGGATATCTTAATTGTTGACGAAATTCTCGCGGTTGGAGACGAGCGTTTTCAGCACAAATCCAAAGCCGTTTTCCAAGAATTTATTGAAAGGAAGAAGACTATTATCATGGTCAGCCATGGCCTGAGCATGCTTGAGAACACTGCTGACCAAATTGCTCTTCTTTCTCGAGGTAAAGTGGCCTTTATTGGAGATCCAAAAGAAGCAATTGAGGCTTACCGGAAGGACGAGTATCAAACTGCGCTAGCTTAATCTTTTCACTCCTCATTAGTTATTTGGCCAAATTTGTTTTTTTAGCCGGCGCTGCTAGTCTTACTGCCAAACTCGTTTTTCAAACTCCAAGGAGGCCCTCTGTGAAAAAACTCTTCACTCCCTTATTCTCGATCCTATTAGTTCTAGTTTGCGCCGGATGTAGTGTAAGTAAATCTCCTGAAGCTAAAGCTGGGGTGCGTTTTACGGTACTTACAGTAGTCGATAACTACTTGCGAGCTATCGCCTCAGGAAATGGCAGGGCCACCGAGCAAATGATTATCTGGAGTGAGTATCCAGAAAACTCCAACTCTGGCGAGACAAGAACTAGTCTTATTGAAGGTATTGATACTCTAAAAGGTCGATGGCTTACTAAAACTGAGAACCCACTGCTTGGACTTGATGTAGTAAACTTCAATATTGACGAGGATGAGGCTGAGATTACTTTAGTTAAACCCCCTTCCCAGAGAAAAACAGATCGACTGATTAGTATTGAGCTAGTCTGGGGTGGAAACTCTTGGTTAGTTTCTAAAGATAATATCTTTGGCAGAGAAGGCTATTTAGCTGATTTCTAGGGGCTATCCTCCATCCAGCGACCCTCAAAAGAGCTATTTCTTCCAGGCTTCGTACTCTGGAATCTCAAAGATAGTCATTATCTCTTTCTGAACGCAGCCCTGCACAGCAGCTTCTATCTGTTTCTCTTTTAGAACTCCACGCATCAAGACAAACTTAGCAGAAACTTCGCTCTCCATTGCCTTCAGTCGCGAAGGTCCTAAGCTCCTTTTAGCTTTTGAAATCTCTGCGTCTACAAAGGCCAAGTATTCAGGGCTTGGAGCACCGTCCTCTACCATTCTGGTTTGAACAGGCCGAGGTTGGGTTACTCTTCTTTCGCTGCCTGGGGCCTCACTCGCTCTCCCCTCTCCTGGCCTGCTACTTTTTCCTGCGATTAGGCGATGTTCTGGCCTTGCTCCTGGTGCTTTTTGATCCCTTTCAGCTACTTCAAAGCTAGCAGGAATTCTAAATTTGGCTGGATTTTCAACCGCTCGATAAAGAAAGCCAGTCGCATTCTTAGAGATTTTAATATCATCGGTAGCCACCAAATGGTCATAGTAACGAACTATCTTCTTTATTTGGCGACACTCGGAAATAGTCCTTGCCTTGAGTAATCTGCGAGCGATGTTCTCGCTGATACCTCTGGAGGCAATCGCCTCAATCAATCGTTTGTGGTCCGAAGATAGACCTTGAACATCTACTGGGTCATGTCCTTGAGCTTTGCCACCGTGAACCAATGCCGGGTGACTAGCTTGAGAGCCGGCCTTAACAAACCTAACTACGGTATCAGCTCCCCTACCCCGAAAAGCATAATCAGCAAGATAACCAACCCGAACCAACTCTTCAATTGCGGGTTCTAACTGCTGTTTTACTGAGGACACGTAACGGTAGTTTCTGGAAATACCCAACTTTTCAAAGGCTAGTACCATTAAATTTCTGTCAATCGCGGCTTTGTAAAAAAAGTGTTTATCAAGGTACCTATACAACCTGCGACTGACAGCGCTTTGAAGCGAGAAGTACAAGTCCAGATCAACTTTCTTAATAAAACCGTCCTTGAATGAATTGAAAAGAACTTCACTCCAGATGAAAAAACTAGTCGGCTTTTTGGATTTCAGTGAGGCCGAACCTTCCTTCGCCGAGGCCTTTCTGTTTCTACCATCATTGATTTCGTAAGCATCGATTAAACCGAAATTTCTAGTCTGCCAGGCTTTGTCACTATTGCTGAAAAAGGCATTGGAAGCTTTAATTCTTACTCCACTCAAGCGATCCAGAGACTTGGTTAACCGTCTGTAACTTCTGCCTTCTGTGCTCCAGCGTAGTATTTTAAGTAACTCATATCTTGTGAAGTAGACTTTGCGATTTTTAAAACCATTCTCGAAGGTAAGTCGCATCAAGGCCAGAACCACATCATCGTCAGTGGAAGTGGGTAAACCAAATTTATCAGCGCCTGTTATTATCCATTCGCGCTCAATTACTTGGCCACTAGAAAGGCGTTGGCTATCCTGGAATTCGAGAGTTTTAAGTTTGGGGTTAACCCGAGTAGAGAGAACTGCAAGAGGAAACTCTACGAGGTTCATTTCATCTCTGGAAATGAAGAGCTCTCTACCAGATTGGTCATTGTGAGATTGGCTATTTGAGTTAGAGCCTGGGTTATCCTCAAAACACCCTTGTACGGAACTAAGGTTTTGGTTTACTGTTGGAATAGCATCAACACTTATCTCAGTTTGGCTAGCGGTTGGCCGAGCATCTATTTTTATTTCACTTTCCAAGTTTTCTGCCATTCCAATCTTTAGTTTCGTTTGTTGCTGAAGAGCGTTAAGATTTTTAGTTTTGATCTAACGCCCCTGCTCCTTTCGAGATTTTGGATCTTAAAGTTTACTTTAACTAACTTTAAGTCAGTAGATGATTTCTAAACTGTACACAAGGTTTAAACAATAGTTATTATAAGACATGTACTTGTTTACTGACCAAAAATCTTCAAACAAATCAAGTACTTAACCTCATTTTTTTATTTCGAAACACGAGCTATTCAAGTTGGATTCACGATGAGGCTTATGTTGAAAACACGATATAGTTTTCTCAATTCACGCTAGACTTAAGCTCAATTCACTAAGAATTTTATTTCGATTCACTCAAGTTTAGAACTCAATGCACGTTAGAGAGGCTTTATTTTAGTTCGAAGCACAAAAAGCTAGCCTGATTTTTAACTGATTGCTTTTAGCGGTCCGGTAATTAAAAGTTTTGTTTGAGATTTTAATAAACTTAGTTCAATGCACGAACCAAGTACTTAAATTCCCTTAGTTCAGTTCACGATAAATTCGCAAAAAACAAGACGAGATATGTAAGTGGTTAGTAATACTAATTATTTAATAAATGATAGTTTTACACTCTCTGGCCCCTATGGCTTTAGAGATGGTAAAACCACTAACTCTCTATTCTGTAAGGTGCTGAAATAATTGAGACTTATCTTGGTACACGATAATGCCTCGGTTTCTTGAAAATAAGGGTTCTGTGGGATACTTATTCCCAGACACGTGTACGGAGGTAAGTAGCTTAGGGTGATTTCAGCCTGCAGTTTAAGCTATCTTTAGCTTTCCGTTTTCTCTTTATTTAAGGCGATTTCGATGCAGAACGCTTATGCCATAGTCAATCAAAAGGGTGGTGTTGGAAAAACCACAACCACCGCAAACTTAGCTGCAGGCCTAGCTAGAGAAGGTAAAAAGGTCCTGTTGGTTGATCTTGATGCCCAAGCTAACCTTTCAGCTCATTTTGGAGTTACCATTGGCGAGAACTCGGAGGAGGGATCTGAGGTAGAGAAGTCGATGTATGACGTGCTTCGGCATCAGACTCCAGTGACGGAGGTGATTAAGCCAATTAGGGAGAACCTTTGGTTGGCTCCTGCTAGCCTTTTCCTTTCGGCCGCAGATATCGAATTGTCAGGTGTTATTGGGAGGGAGCTCATTCTTCGCAAGGCTCTTCAAAAAGTTTATCAAGACTATGATTTCGTATTAATGGATTGCCCCCCTTCCCTGGGCGTTCTCTCGGTTAATGGGCTCGTGGCCGCTTCAAAGGTAATCGTTCCTGTTCAAAGTGAGTACTTGGCTCTGCATGGAGTAAGGCAGCTACTTGATACAGTTGACCAGGTTAGAGGTGCTTACAACCCTGGTCTATCTGTAGGTGGTGTTTTGCTTTGCCTGTTTGACGGGAGACGCAGACTTTCAAGATCTGTAGGAGACACGGTAAGAGAGTATTTCGGAGACTTGGTTTTTGAGACAGTTGTTCGGACCAATGTTGCTCTTGCGGAAGCTCCAGCAGGAGGCGAATCAATTTTTGACTATGACCCCAAGAGTCCTGGGGCTGAAGATTATGGAAAACTGGTGAAGGAGGTAATTGCTCGTGGCGCGTAAAAAACTGGATTTTGCAGCAAACCCATTACTAAGTGGCCCCAGTCTTATTTCTCGAAATACCTCAGGTAGTCCCTACCGAGAGATTAGCCTAACTGAAATAGACCCAGACCCTGAACAGCCTCGGCGTGAGTTTGATGCAGAAGCGCTTGAGAGCCTTTCCAAATCTATTAGTCAGTATGGAGTCCTCTGCCCTATTCTAATTAGAGCTACCACGCCAGGGGGTAGCTATCGCTTGGTTTCTGGTGAACGTAGGTTTCGAGCTGCGAAGAAAGCAGGGCTGGAGACCATTCCGGCTATTATTGAATCAGATACTGAAGATCTAGCTGACACTCGAGCCAAACAGTTAGTTGAAAATATACAGCGAGAAAATCTAAATCCGATAGAGCGAGCAAATGCTATTGGGCATCTTAGAGAAGCCTATAAGTTGAGTGTCCGTGATATCGCAGGCAAAATTGGAATGTCCAAGACGATGGTCCAGCGCTCACTCGATATCTTAAGTTTAGATGACGATTTAAAAGCAGCTCTGGCGTCAGGGGCTTCTGAGAGCAAAATATTGACTCTAAAGAGAGTTGAAGATGTAGCTATTAGAAAAGAGCTGCTCAGTCGTATAGAGCATTACACCCGCAGCCAACTAGAAGAGGCAATAGAGACCCTTCTGGGCGAACAGCTTGAGTCTAGTGAGGCGTCCCACGGTGGGACAGGGGCAAAGAAGGTAAAACCGAAGAAGAAACTCTCTGCTGAGGATCGAAGATTTGTTGAGGATGTTCAGAAGAATTTGAGCCTAAAGGTTCAAATCAGCCGGAAACCAGATAGTAAGCAGCAGGGCAGGGTAGTCCTCGATTTTTATTCTAAAGCCGATTTAAAGGAGCTCTACGAGCGCCTGACCTCCTAAACAGTAGATTTTGAAGTGTCCCACGGTGGGACAAGCGTTATGCATCTCAACGAATACCTTAAAGAGCTTAGAGACAGAGTAGAGCAGGGGATAGGCGCAGCTTTTCTGGATTTTACTGGAAAGTTTGAGGAGTCTAACCTTGAGAGAGCTCTTCAGTATAGTTTGGCCGCCGGCGGTAAAAGGATAAGGCCGGTTATTGTTGCTGGCACGGCCGAAGCGTTTGGCGCGCATCAATCTCAATGGACGGGCTATGCGGCAGCCTTGGAAGCTATTCATTGTGGTTCATTAATTCATGATGACCTTCCAATGCTAGATAACGATGACACAAGGAGAGGTCGACCTTCTTGCCATATCAAGTTTGGAGAAGCTGTAGCGTTATTAGCAGGTGATGCTATTTTGCCATTGGCTAACATACTAATTCTTCAATATTCTCAGGATGTTAGCGACTCGACTAAGTTAGCTTTGCTTAAACTGATTTCAGACTCAACTTACGAGGTTTGCCGTGGTCAGGTAAGAGATGTGGAGTTGATGAAAGAAGCTAAGCAAAGTGATAGCGAAACTTTAATCCGTCTTCACCAAGAGAAAACAGCAGCTTTGTTTAAAGCAGCCTTTATGGGGGGTGGTTTGATAGCTGACGCTAGCTCAGAGCAAAGAGATAAGTTGGCTCGCTGTGGTGAAAGTTTTGGATTGTTTTTTCAGCTTGCTGATGATCTCGATGATTATCAAGAAGGTGTAGATCAGGATGGAGAAGAAATGGTCAACTTGGTCAGTTTACTTGGTCGAGAGGAAGCGCGTCGCAGACTTAAAGCTTTGAAATCTGAAATAGAAGAGCTATCAGCTGCCATGCCAATCAAGCCTTTAGTTGAGGCTTTGTTTGCACTGATCCCAGTCAACAATAGCTAGTAAATATAGACGCTTAAAGGTCGTGGAGCTTTATTTTGTTAAGCAGAGTTTTGTAGCTAACGTCGAGTATTTTTGCCGCCTCAGTTTTATTGCCCTTGGTCTCGAGCAAAGCTTCTTTAATAATTTTAATCTCAGCTTTTTTGGTGGCGGCACTGGCTGCCTCTCGTAGTGACCAAGATTTGGGGTTGAATCTGCCATCTAGGTCAAAGCCTTCCTCTAACGATAGATCTGAAACGTTTATTTCACCGTTTGAAAATAAGGAAGCTCTTTCCAGTACGTTTTCAAGTTGCCTAACGTTCCCCGGCCAACTGTAGCTTTTTAGAGCTGACATAGCTTGAGCTGAAATTGATAGGTTTGGCTCTTCAGAGGCTGATTTTATGCGGATAAAATGCTCTGCTAGGGTTTCAATATCTTCTGGCCTAGATCGCAAAGGAGGTATCTTCAGCACAACAACAGCGAGCCTGTAGTAGAGGTCTATACGAAAGAGGCCTTCTGTTTTTCGCTGCTTGAGATCAGCATTTGTCGCAGAAATTACCCTGACATCGATTGCCTCAGTTTGGTTTGTACCAATTCTTCGAACCACAGATTCTTGAAGTGAGCGAAGCAGTTTACATTGCAGTGCAGCAGGCATATCTCCAATTTCATCTAGAAAGATTGAGCCTTTGTTTGCAGCTTGAAAATGTCCTTCTCTATCTTTAGATGCCCCTGTGAAGGAACCAGCAATATGGCCAAAAAACTCTGATTCTAGCAGGTTTTCCGGAATGGAAGCGCAGTTGATACTGAAAAATGCCTGACTAGAACGCTGACTTTGCTGGTGAATTCGTCTAGCTAATAACTCTTTTCCTGTACCGCTTTCACCGCAAATAAGTACTGGACAGTTAGCTTCAGCCACTAGCTTGGCTTCGCGAAAGAGTTCTTTCATAGAATCCGAATCGCTGACCATGAAGCGGTTTGCGCTACTTTCTAAACAATTTAAGGTTGATTTTTCCGCTTCAAACACTCTTATCGCATCATCGACTTTGTTCGCTAGTTCTGCGAGGCCAGAGCCTTGGCTAGAAAATAGCTTGGTTGCACCGAGCTCTATCGCTTCTGCTGCTTGCTCCATAGCCCCGTCCCTAGCCAAAACAAGGATTGGAAGGTCTGGTCTTATTTTCCGGGTTTCACTAATTAGCTGTTTCCAGCCGTTAGATTCGAGGCTTAAATTGCTGATTAAAACTTCACAACTCTTGTTTTTGACCTGCTCTAAAGCTTTACGGATTGATGAGGTCGCAGAGCAGTCTCGGCCTTCCGCCTCTAAGACTCTCTTTACAGCCTCAGCTATATTGGAATGCTGGATGGTGGATTTTATTTTAGTTCGATCTCCGTTTTCTTGAACTAGCAAAACGTTTTTCATGTACTGCCCTAAACAACTAATTAACTAACCTAATAAATTAAGGGCAATATCCATGCCTAGGTCTTAAGCACCTGTTTTCACTCCAACTATAGCGAAGTATTGAGCTGAAAAATGTCCATTTTGGAACTAAGTAAGCAAGTTTTTGCTGAGTTCTTCCAGGGCATGGTTTTTGTTAGATTATGGCTGCTTCCGGGCTTTGTCCGTTTCCTGTTGATGTGTGATCTGCTAGACCTTCTGACTAGTAAAAGGATAATAAATAATTTCTACTAAATGGCTTCTAAACAAAGAATTCGAAAAGCAGTGATTCCTGCTGCTGGGCTGGGAACGAGGTTTCTACCAGCAACTAAAGCAATCCCGAAAGAGATGCTCCCAATAATCGACGTGCCGACGGTGCAGTTGATTGTAAAGGAGGCTTCGGACTCTGGGATTGAGGAAGTCATTTTTGTTACGGGTCGCGGAAAAAGCTCTATTATTGACCATTTCGACATGCATACCGATTTGGTTCGTAAGTTGAGAGAGACGGGGAAAGAGGACCTGGCGCTAGTGGTTGAAGAAATCAACGATTTGGCCCGAGTTACTTCAGTTCGGCAGCAAGAGCCAAAGGGATTGGGGCATGCAGTTCTTTGCGCAAAGCACTTGGTTGGGGACGAGCCTTTCATGGTGCTGCTAGGAGACGACCTAGTGGACGCCTCTCCACCTTGCACACAGCAGATGATAGACGTCTTCGAAAAACATCAAAAATCAGTGGTTGCCTTGCAGCGAGTGGGAAGTGAGGAAGTCAGCGATTTTGGTATCTGTGGTGGTCAGACTATTGCTGATAGGGTTTACGAGTTGGATTCAATGGTTGAAAAGCCAAGCGAAGAAGATGCTCCTTCAAACTTAGCTATTGTTGGGCGTTATGTCCTTAAACCTGAGATCTTTGAATACTTGGAAGCCACTGAGCCTGATGATCAGGGTGAAATTCAGCTAACCGACGCTATGGCCAGAATGATGAAGGTCGATGGTTTTACTGGCTATGAGTTTTCAGGCAAGCGCTTTGATGCAGGGGATAAGTTTGGATTCTTACAGGCAAATATATCTTACGGTTTGAAGAGAAGGGACATTGCCCCGAGGCTTAAAGCCTATCTGCGAGATATCCTTAATAACTAGCCAACGGGTTTTTTTTCCTTACGGCCTTAGTTCTAACTGGGTCCCCTCTTGCGCGACCTATAGTACTACCCAACCGTCGGCGTTGAAGAGCCCAAACAAGAACCCTCTAGTTAGTTATTTGGTGTTTGCAGAGATTGATTGAAAGCTTTGTTTTCGTCATTATAATAGCCTATGGACAATTCTGGCCAAAATGAATCCAAGCCTTCGTTGTGGATTCTTCATGACTCTCGATTCGCAGTAAGTGCCGCCTCTAATAGCTTTGACCTAGATGAGAGGTTTGCAGAAGAAGACTACCAGATCAGCCATTTCACAAGGGCTGAAGTGGAGCTGCAACTTGCCCTTTCGGTGCTTAGGTTTGAGGCCGAAAAAGCTCCGTCCATATTGGACGAGCAAGAGGCGGAACTCTTGTTGTTTAAGTTAATAGGTTTAAACAAAGATAATTTTCCAACCCTTTGGCAAGAGCTTTCGGCCTCGAGATTTCGAGATCGAGCGCTACCTTTGTCACTTCCTGTTCTACGCTCTTGTTTGGATAACGCCCGAATCTTCGAGCGAAAAGAGAAGATTTTCCTAAATGCGGTTGAGGAAGAAAGTTTTGAAGAGGCAGGAGCGATCAAAGCAGAAGAGCTGCTTAAACTGAGTGATTTTTACGAGAGTTTGATGGAGGAGACAGGAAGTTGGGACAGGGCAGGGGCTTTGTCTTCTCTTTCAGAAAAGCTGGGAAAAGAGCGTTTTGCTCAGTTTTTAAAGGACGAAGTGTTACCTCCACTAATTGTGCTTAATAGCCCGGCAACCATTTTGCCGCTGGAGGAGTCCATTTGGTCCAGAGTTTCTCAGTTAACCAGATTAGTCTTACTTCGAGCAGAGAAGGTGGAAGAGGACTTGGCTCCTAATCCTGAAGAGGAACATCTACTTTACCCAGACTCTGGAGTTCGAAACCTAGCTGCTTTCTCTAGCGTTGAAGAAGTTCCACTTGAGCCGGTTAGCTCTATTGTAGCTACTGTCGAGGAGGAGCTTAGCGAAAGGGTCGAATCTAATTTGGATTTAAGGCTTGGTAAGGCGAAAAACAGAAAAGAGGAAGTAGCTACCATCCTCGGGGACGTAAAAAACTCGATCTCTGAAGGAAAGGGTTCTGCTGAGGATTACCAAATAATTCTCCTAGATAAAGAGCCATATATAGAACTGCTTGAGAAAGAAGCCGCTAAGCAGGGCTTAGCCCTAAACAACTGTTCAGGTGCTTCAATAGAAAAAACCCGGGCTGGCAGTAGCTTTTACTCTTGGTTGGATTGGTTGGAGAAGGGGTCAGTAAAATCCCTAGCCGAATTTTATTCCAAGCCTCTTCTAAAAGAGCGACAAGCTCAACCCGAAGAGTTCGACAACCTAAGGAAACTTTTTCCATCAGAGATAATAAGCATTGAAGAGGGCTTTAACTATTCCAGTGCCTCTGAAGGAACGGGTTTGGAGCAGCTGGTTTTAAACCAAAGGTTCAGGTTTGAAGAGCTACTAGAGAGTCTAAGGCAACTAAATTCCTCTTGGGTTTTTCGCTTTAGAGTTAGCTCTGCTGAAGCCAAAGAGTTTGTTGGAGTTGTTCTGGAGAGGCTTTCTGGAATGACAGTAATGCCTGTTTTAGGAGCTGAAAACTATCTGCCTAGTTTGCTAGGTCAATTGGCAGCTTTTCTCTCTGAAGTTGAAAAAAGAGAGAGTCTAAAAGAGGAAAAGTCTTGGTCAGAATTGCTAAAAAAGGTTCGGTCAGAGTTCTATGACCTTAGGGAAAGTGCCCAAAAAAGAGAGACCAGAGGACAGAGAGAATCGAGTGCTGAATTTCAAGGAGAGCTTCGTCAGGCCCAGGCATTTCGGGCAATTTTTCGCTCAGAGCGCGAGCTTCGAAAGCTTGAGCACGTAATTTATGAGTTTGAAGAAAACTTACTTCCTCAACTTACTGATGCCTGGAAGAGAAAGCTTTCAAACTTAAGATTAGCAGGGGAAAATGAGCCAAATGCTATTTCGGTAACGGGTTTTCTCGATATTAGAGGAAGTAGAAACAAGCATTGTTACTTGCTAGGTTTTGAAAATAGCCTTTTTCCAGGTTCACGAGACGGACTTTTCGCTACCAGTCAGTTAGAGATGGCGAAAAGGGCAGTGGACCGTCCTTGGCCTGCTTCAGCAGATTGGTACCGTCTTTTCAGTTTGCTGCGCTACAGCTGTAAAAGCTTGTTTGTTACAGTTCCTGAAACGGGAGAGGGAAAGGAGTTAAGTCCAGCAGTACCGTTCTTAAAATTCGCAGAGCACTTAGAGGTGGAGCGCCTTTCTTCGGCTGGGTTTGAACTGCAGACTAGAGAGTTAAAAAACAACAAGGCGCTGGAACTGCTAAAATCAAGAAAAAGCCAGGAATTTACTGCTTTTGATGGCTTGCTCAGCCCCTCGGAGTCTTTAGCTGCTTTGCTTGCTAGACGAGGTGTTGTTTCAGAGCAGGGGGAGCATACTTATTCTCCCACGCTGCTCGAGCTTTATGCCGGCTGTCCTCAGACTTTTCTCTTTTCAGAGGTGCTAGGCCTTAGGCCTTTTGAAAATCCTTTTCAGTTTCGCTCGGCTCTTGAGACTGGAAATCTGCTGCATGCTTGTCTTGAGAACGTTTTTTCTAAGTATGGGCAGCGGGAGAAATTTCCTTTAGCCATCGAAGATTTAGCTGAATTCAGCCCACTTCCAGAGAGTGCCCAGCTGATCAAAGAAGCTAGGGAAGAGTTTGAAGCCTTGGTTCCTCCTTCTAGCTTGGACTCAGGATTGGAACTTGAGCGGGCCAATCAACTAGAGAAGCTGGCAGAAGGTCTCAGTAGCGCGGAAGACTCAGGCCGAAGAGGTTTAATAAAAGCAGCCCTCGTGTATTCCTCTCAATTGTTTGAGAGCGCTTGTTTGGCTGCCGAGCTAGAATTTGGCAGAGGTGAGCGCCCACCAGCCAAGCTTCCTGGAACTAATGGCTCTGAGATTTTAATCAGAGGTAAAATAGATAGAATTGACCGCCTGGCCGACGGTCAGCTTTTAGTCATTGATTATAAAACTGGGAGAGAGAAGTCTTTTAGTGAAGTTAAGAAAGGGAAGATTCTACAAACTGCACTGTATGCGACCTGGCTTTTACAAAATATCGCAGGTCTAAAAGCGGAGCAGATTCGTGGTGGGATGCTTCAACTAAACAAGCCAAATCGTCGAGGAGAGGATATTTTCTCTGTAACGGAGGGAGTGTTTAACGAACAACTCGCTATCAAGAAGCAAGGGGTAAGATATGCCATTGATTTCTCCGGTGTGGAAGAAAACATTGAGCTTGCATCTGCTTTTGTTGCTGAGTACGACCAGCGTATTTTCTCTGGAGACTATTGTTATAGCGATGACCAAGTAGACTTGGGTCTCAGGGGTTTTTCAAGAATCGCCTATAGGAATCCAACCAAGCTAGTAGAGGATAAAGAGAGCTTAGAAGAACTAGCGAATTGGGAATGGAGGCCTCAGGTTGGCAAGGAACCCGTTAGCAAGGAAAAGGCGGAGCAAGAAAGCTCTAGCATCCCAATGCTGACAGCTGAGCAAAGCGAGGCATCTGACCCAATGAGTTCAATAGTGCTTCGGGCCTCTGCTGGCTCAGGCAAGACTAGAGTGTTGCAATCTCGCTACATTCGATTGCTACTAGAGGGCGTTCAGGTTGAGGAAATTGTAGCAATTACTTTTACTGAAAAAGCTGCCAGAGAAATTCAAAGCAGAGTAGAGAGTAAGGTTCAGCAGGTGCTGGCACTGGGTGAGTTTGAAGGCAAAGCTTTGTTAGATGAAGAAAGAGAAAGACTTTCTTCTGCGCTAAATGAGTTAAACAAAAGTCGAATAGGCACTATTCACTCTTTTGCTCGAAGCATTATCGGCAGTGATTCAGTGCTTTCGGCAGGCGCTGGTGAGTTCGATTTACCTGGTGGTGAGGAACTTAGGGAACTGGCAGAGAGTTGCTTTCAGCAGATGCTTCTCGATGAGGAAAACTCGGAGCTTGCTAGGTCTGTTCTTCGCTCTGGAATGTCTTGGACAAATTTTAAAGAGACAGTTCTGAGTTTGATGCTTCGAAGAAGGACTCTTGAAGACTGCCAAAGCATTTTAGAACTAGAGCAGAGTGATGAATCTTCCCTACCTGAAACCTATAAAAATAGCCTTGAACAAGCCTTCGCTGAGCATTGTGATGAACTAAGACCAGAGCTTGAAAAGAGCCTTAAGCTTTTACTTGCTGGGGCCAAGCAGTGCCTTGCTGATAAGCAAGCGGCTAAAAAGCCGCCAGAGCCTGAAAAGGTAAACGACTGGGAGCTACTGCTTGCCGGTGTAGAAAGCTTTTTAGCTAGCATTAAGTCAGCTCGCTCTGGAACCGCCGCCACCGAATATCATCAGGTGAGAGGTATCCTTGAAGAAAAGAAATCTGCCGCCTTTAGAAAAACTAAAAACCACCCCAATTACTGGAAGCAATTTGAAGAAGTTTTTAAAGCCCCTGAAAACACGATTTTTAGCCATAGCTTGGCTCAAGAAGCTGAGAACTTTAAAATTGCTAAGGCAATTTTGACCCTTGCTTCAAGGGGTTTAAAAGTTTTTGTAGCTGAGAAAAAAATCAGAAGGACAATTGATTTTGATGATTTGATTCACTTAGCCAATTGGATGCTTAAAGTTGAAGAGAGTGACTCTGAGAAAATCCAGGAACGAAAACAGAAGCTACAACTAAAGCTCAAAGAGAAAATCCGAGCCATTATGGTGGATGAATTCCAGGACACTGACCGAGTTCAGTGGGAGCTAATTTCAGGCTTAGTTGGAGAGAATACCAGTCTATTTGTTGTAGGGGACAGTCAGCAGGCTATTTATGGTTTCAGAGGAGGGGACTCAAGTGTTTTTGAATCCGCTTTATCTTTGGTCAAAGACAAAAGCGGCAAAGAGCTAAGTTTAACCAAGAATTTTCGGTCTCATCCTTCGGTGGTTGAGTTCGTGAATGAAGTTTTCCCTAAGCTTTTTGACGTGGATTACTTCAGAACAGGTGAACCGCGCGTTAAGGGAGCCACTCGCTCTTGGCCAATGGTTAGTCCTAGTGAGGGACAAGCCGAACAGCGAGTGTTTTTAGCTTTTGATGAGTATAGAAAGAGCCGATCAAACGAAGCTATGGCAGTGGCTCTTCGAGTAAGAGAGATTCTTGATTCTGTTCAGAGCAAAGAAGGTAAGTGGGAAAAGCTTGAGAATAGGGAAGGGAACTTAATCGCCCTTTTGGCTCGAAAGGGTAACGATCTTTTAGCCCTTGGTAGAGCCTTGGAGCTTCTAAACGTGCCTTATCAAATTAGTCGCTCTGGAGTTTTTTATGATTTTGAGGAGGTAGTGCAGTTTGAAAACCTTCTTAAGGTTTTAATCGATCCTCGAGATAAAATCGCCTTGGCCGGAGTTTTAAGAGCGCCACTTTACGGTTTGTCAGACCAGGAACTTCTAGAGTTTTTTACTGATAGCTACTCTGGTGCTGAGGAAATCCTAGAAGAACTAGAAAGATTTAGAAGATTATCAAGAAGTCTTTCAGCCTCGCAGCTTGTTGAAGAAGTTATTGAGGTCAGAGGGCTTAGGGAAAGCTATCTTCAAGCAGATTTGGAGGGTTCTATAGCGAATATTGAAGGCTTTATTTCTGTAATTAGAGCAGAAGAACTTTCAGGTTCTTGTGACGGTAGTCTTCGCTCAGCCTTGGAAACTCTTCTTCAGAAGATTGCTGATGGCGAGAAGCCACCTGAGATTGATACAGCGAGCTGCCCAGTTGTTCTCTCCACTGTTCATGGCTCTAAGGGTCTGGAATATCCGATGGTGATTCTTGCAATGCTAGAGCAGGACCGCTCAGGAATTAAAGACTTTATTGTGGAAGAGTCTTCCCTGGGTAGTAGCCGAGTGCCATTAGTTGGAGTGCGAGTTGAAGACCCAGACAAAGAGTATCGTCGCTCGAAAACTCTTTCTGGATTTTTAGCTGAGCAACAATCCAAGCAGCTAGCAGCTAGTGAAGCAAAAAGGCTTTTTTACGTGGCCTGCACGAGGGCAGAAGAATATTTGATTCTAGCTCTGCGCAAAGAAAAGAAAGAAAAAGAGCAGCCTTCAGACCTAAGTAAAGCAATTCGAGCTAGCCAATCTCCAGCAGGTTGGCTGGGAATGATCGCTAAGCGCAATGACAGCGGCTGGATTTTTGATTCAGGGAAACAGAAGGCTATTGAGATACCGGTTACCTAATTGTTTCATTCCTACTCTTAAACAAAAGAAGACATACCGGTAATAGCTCTACCAACCACTAAGGTATTGATCTCGTTGGTTCCTTCATAGGAGTAAATTGCCTCAACATCACAAAACATTCTGGCAATATGCTCGTCTAACAGGATTCCTTTTCCACCGAAAACTTCTCTAGCGCGCGCTACTACTTCTCTGCAGCGAGCAGCAGTAAATACTTTGGCCAGACTCGCATGCTCGTCTCTCATCTCTCCTCTGGCCTGCATCACAGAAAGTCTCATGCAGAGCTGCTGCATAGCAGTAAGGTCTCCGAGCATTAGCACCAAATGATTCTGAATCAGCTGAAAGTTACCTATGCGTTTTCCAAACTGTTTTCTATTTTGAGAATAAGCTAGAGCCTTTTCATAGGCTCCCATTGCAGCGCCCACTCCTTGCCAAGCAACACCAGCTCTAGTCAGCTTCAAGACTTCTGCTGTTTTTCTAAAAGAAGTTGCTTCCTGCAGTCTGTCAGCTTCTTTGATTCGGCAATCAGTTAACTTGATATGCCCATTCTCGACTGAACGAAGGGCAATTTTACCCATGATTTTCTCGACGTTAAAGCCTGGATTATCAGCTTCAACGATAAAGCCTTTAACCTCTCCATCATCCAAGTCTCTGGCCCAAATTACGATAATATCTGCAAAGGTGCTGTTACCAATCCAGTATTTCTCACCGTTCAAAACCCAGCTATCGCCGTCTTTTTTACAAGTTGTTCTGAGTCCTCCAGCAACTCCACTTCCAACTTCTGGCTCAGTCAGCCCAAAGGCTCCAATGATGCTCATGTCGATCATCTTTGGCAGCCACTTGGCTTTTTGCTCAGCGCTGCCACCAAGAGCAATTGAAGTTAGGGCTAGTCCAGCATGAACACCAAAGAATGTAGCTGTGCTCACGTCAATCCTTGCCAGTTCCATGGTTGTAACACCTTCCACAATACTGGCATCTTCAGTTCTTGAGCCGTCTTGATTAAATAATTTTTCAATCAGCTTTAGCTCTTGGAACTTTGGAATTAGTTGTTTGGGAAATTCATCTTTGGACCAATATTCATTGATTATTGGCTCAACTTCTTTCTCCATAAAAGTTCTGACTTCGGCTTTAATCTTTTTTTGCGCCGGAGTGAGAGTGGAGTCGATATCGAAAAAATCTCCGTCGACCGCAGGCAACGGTTTTTTGGAGGAAGAGCCGCCTTTACTAAGCATTTTCAGCATGCCCTTGAGACTGGCGTCATCAAGGCTAGAGACAGCACCAATAAGCTGCCCGAGGTCCATTTTTTTACCCAGTGCTTCAAGTTTTTCGAGGTCAGATTTTGAAAGGTTGCTCATTGCTTCTCCTGTTGTTTGTACTGAGAAGCCTTTTTAGTATGAATTAACAGGAGTAAAAAGCATAAATTGAGGTTCAGAACCTCCATTTATCAGGGATCTAGAGTGAACTGCTGTTGAATACGACTAGTTTAGATCTTTAGGGCAAGTCTTCAGGCTTAATATCTTGAAGAAGTGGAGCAGCCGTGTCTTTTTCTGAAAGGCTGGCTTCAGCGATAGGCCATTCAATCCCAACTGAAGGGTCTGACCAAAGTAGAGACCTTTCATCCTTGGCAGAGTAAAGGTCAGTGCATTTATAACTAACATCAGCCCGTTCACTTATAACGCAAAAGCCATGAGCAAACCCTTCCGGAACATACAACTGCTTTTGATTTTCTGATGAGAGAGTCGCTCCGTACCATTGACCGAAAGTCTTAGAGTCTTTTCTGATATCCACGGCGACATCGTAAATCTCTCCATGAACAACAGAGACAAGCTTAGCCTGCGGCTTATTAACTTGATAATGCAGTCCTCGAAGCACCCCTCGTTCTGAGTGGGAGAAGTTATCCTGTACGAAGGTTTTATCTATTCCGCCTTCTGCGTAGCGTCCTGCATGAAAGGTCTCCATGAAGAAGCCTCGAGGGTCGCCGTATTTTTCGACCGTGCAAAGTACTACCCCTTCAAGCGGAGTTTTTTCAAAGCTTACGCCCATCTTGACTCTCCAGGTGTTATCTCTTCGGCAATTTGAGCCAAGTATTCACCGTACTCATTTTTTCGGAGTTTCTCTGCGGTGTCTAGTAATTGGTTTTTGTTTATCCAGCCCTGTCTGTAAGCAATTTCTTCAATACAACCGATTTTCACTCCCTGGCGTTGTTGAACGACCTCAACAAAAACACCGGCCTGGGAGAGAGACTCGTGAGTTCCGGTATCAAGCCAAGCAGAACCTCTGCCCAGTGGCTCCACTTTAAGCTGGCCTCTTTTAAGATACTCAGCATTTACATCAGTGATTTCAAGCTCTCCCCGAGGCGAAGGTTTTAGATTTTTTGCTATGTCTACTACTTGATTGTCATAGAAATAAAGGCCAACAACTGCATAGTTAGACTTTGCTTTCTCAGGCTTTTCTTCAATGCCAACTGCCTTGCCATTGGAGTCAAACTCAACAACCCCGTAGCGTTCTGGGTCGGAAACTTGATAACCGAAAACGATGCTTCCTTCTTCAATTTTAGAACAGCGGCTCAGGGTCTCATTAAAGCTGGTTGCGTGAAAAATATTGTCACCGAGAACCAAGCTAACTGAGTCACCGTCTATGAACTCTTCTCCAATAATAAAAGCTTCAGCTAGCCCATTGGGAGCAGCTTGAACGGCGTATTCGATCTTCATTCCAAGCTGACTGCCATCACCTAGCAAACCTTCGAAGAGATGTTTATGCTCTGGCGTAGTGATGATTAAAACCTCTTTAATATCAGCCATCATCAACGTTGAAAGCGGATAGTAAATCATTGGCTTGTCATAAACCGGTAACAACTGCTTACTAATGGTAGTTGTGATCGGGTGTAATCGGGTGCCTGAGCCCCCTGCTAGAATAATACCTTTCATTTTTTAGCTTCCGTACTGCTTGGTGATCCAAGTTTGGTATTCTCCACTTTTGATGGAGTCTACCCAAGCCATATTTTCTAAATACCAGTCTATAGTTTGGTCAAGGCCTGTTTCAAAGGATTCTGCAGGAGTCCAACCCAAGTCTTTTTCGATTTTACTACAGTCGATTGCATAACGCCTGTCATGTCCGGGGCGATCCTTAACAAATTCAATTAAATCCTTTCTAGGGCCAGATGGCAGTTGTCCTAGTTTTTCATCTAACTTTGAGCAAATGGTTTCTACAACGGAAAGGTTAGTCTTTTCGTTTCTGCCACCTACATTATAAGTCTCGCCATCCTTACCACCTGCGATAATCTGCCAAATAGCAGAGCAGTGATCCTCTACGTATAGCCAGTCCCTCACGTGCTTACCGTCACCGTAAACAGGCAAGGTATCGCCATCAATAGCTTTAAGAATAACCAGCGGAATCAGTTTTTCAGGAAAATGAAATGGTCCATAATTATTGGAGCAGTTTGAAATCGTAACAGGAAGTCCATAGGTCTCGTGGTAAGCACGAACCAGGTGATCAGAAGATGCTTTTGAAGCGCTGTAAGGACTGTTTGGAGAGTAAGAGGTGGTTTCGGTAAAGAAGCCGGTTTCCCCCAAACTGCCATATACTTCATCAGTGCTCACATGGTGAAAGCGTTTTAATTGATCACCTAGCGCTCTGGCTTGTTCAAGGAGATTGTAAGTTCCAACTATGTTTGCCTGAATGAATTCGCCAGGCGAGTTGATTGAACGGTCAACATGAGACTCTGCAGCGAAATGGCAGATTGCATCGATGTCATTTTGTTTAAAAACTTTGGCTAGCCCGCGTTGGTCGCAAAGGTCAATTGCTTCAAGCTGGTAGCGGTCAGAGAATTCTTGTTCTACATCCGTAAGGCTTTGAGGGTTCCCCGCATAAGTCAGCTTATCCAGGTTGATGATGCGTCCTGAAAAGTCACTTTGATTGAGAAGGTATCTTATAAAGTTGGAGCCGATAAAGCCGCAGCCACCGGTCACTAATAAATTTTTCATAATCCCTTTAATTTACCTCTGTTCAATCTGAAGTATCTTACCATCGTAAATTATCAGATACAGCAATGACCGCAACTAACCTCATCAATCTTAAGGTCGCTCAAAATCTGTTCCGAAAAGGGTCTCTAAAATACTCGACCAGGAGTGAGTATTTTAGGTAAGTGAAAGAATTGATTGGACTATTTTTACCGCCGCCAATCCAGAATTCCAAGCTGCCTCAGCCTGAACCCCTACATTGGAAAAGGCCTCCCCGGCCAGAATAATTGGATGCTGGGCATCTATCACAACTGGCTTCTCAAAAGGGGTGTTTTTAATGGTTGAGTATCTCCAGCGATGAGTTTGAATTTGGTAGTCCTTTGAGCCTAAGAATTTTTCCACTTCTTGGTTAACCACTGCATCTCGCTTTTCTTGAGGAAGCTCGAAATGCTCGTCACTAAACTCTTCTGAGAAATGAAAGGTCAGGGCGGGAAGTCCGGTTTTTCTCTGTTTGAGCTGGTTATCAAATACTTTTTTGATATTTGAATTTGGCTCGAAAATAATACCGCTATTGTCTTGGCTCTGGCTGCCTTCTAATTTGAAGTCAAAGTTGGCTAAGACCAGCGCAGCCAGACACTTCTCATACTTCACACCTGCTAAGTCTTGTTCAATCTGCTTGGTGTCTATATCGGGGCTATTAGCCAGAAGTTCAATGGTTTGAGGAGCGGGGCTGGTTAAAACAAGGGCCTTCGAGCTATAGGTCTTGCCGGACTCAGAATGTAGGGTAAGGCCTTCGTTGCTAGTTGATATCTTAATTACTCTTTGCTGAAGCTCAGTATTGAAATTCTTAGCCAATTGTTTGGGTAGGGCACTAATTCCTGAGTTGGCACAGTAATATTGAGTGCCGTCTTTTTTATAGTAATCTAGAAGCACCCCTTCCTTATGCCAGCTGATTAGTTGGGATTTGAAAGGTTCCTCTTTAGCAAAGAGAGCCACCGCACCATGGTCGAGTCGTTTGTCTTCAAATCTACGTGTACAAAGTCTGCCACCTGGGCCTCGGGCTTTATCAATAAGGAGTAGTTCTTTGGCTAATTCAGGTAACTGAGTTGCGATACAAAGACCTGAAAGGCCGCAGCCCACAATATTTAATCTAGTGTTCAATTTGCTGATATACTCAACCTACTATAAATATCGTCTCGAAGAGATATTGCAGAGTTGAGTATATATGCCATGCGTAAGCATGGCCAGAGGACAGATACTGCGTCCAAAACTCAGTAAAACGCGACCAGCGTTTTTACCATACGGGCTCTATAAACTTCTGTTTCCCTGTAAAATATGAAATTCGACAAGACCTAAAGGTCTTGAAAAGCATATTCGGAGGTTGAGTATATGGTTTTTTGGCCTCGCTTGCGCTCAGCTTATACTGCGTCTAGGCTAAAAAGAGGAAAAGACGAAATTTCAAGTGGACGCAGTATATTTCCAAAAATTAGCTGTTATAACACTTAGTTGCTTGAAATCACTTATGAAAATGACCTCGTTGCAATGTCACGCCCTGAGTTCTACTGGCCATAACAATAGTAAGAGTTTCAACAGAAATCCACACTCTCAGCTTAGGCAGTGAGAATCTAGAGGTTTTACATGTTTTCAAAGTTGCAGGAGAAAATCCTGACCGCTTCAATTAGAGTTTACTTCAGCCCGGTCTTGTTACCTTGCCTACTGTTTACAATGGCAGTGCTAGGTGTCAGCGCAGTAGCTGAGGCTCAAACTGTTCAATTCGAACCTGTGCCAGACGACTGGTTTATGTTCGGTTACTGCAGAATTATCGCTTTAAGTGTTGGGTCTTTTGGAGCTTTGGTGATGGTTGTTGCTGGAATTGTAGCGATCATGAGTGCTGCTAGTGGAAACTATAGAACATCAATGGCCGTTCTGATGGTAGCAACGGGAGCGTTTATTCTAGAGAATTTAATAGACCTCTTCTTCAACCTAGACTTTGAGTGTGTGATCGGTAATGGCAATGGCGGCGGTGGTGGTGGCGGTGACTTTCTTCTTATTGATTTGGAAAACTAAATTCTCGGTAAAAGATAGAATGAAAAAGATTTTAATATTTGCAGCAGTGCTTTTTGTTTTTCCAATGGCATATTTTTCGTTGATGCCAGATTATAGTCTAGCATCAGAGCAAGGCGAAATGAGCTTATTTGTTGGAAATGAGCGTAGTGGTCGTCTGTCGAATCCTGATATTCCTTGGTGGCAGAGCTTTGTTTGTTTTGGTTACCAGAAGTCTACATTGTGTCCAGACGTTCCTTTACACCCTATAGAAGAAGCCAAGAAATCAGCTGGCATGGCTGTTAGTAAGGGTAAAACACCTAAAAGGAATGTCACTATGAGGCTAGAAGACATAGTACGTTAGGAAAGTTCTCGCAGTTTCCGGGAACTACTCGGCTTCCATTCCATTCAAAAGTACAGGCGCTGGCGCTTCGTCTTCAGGACTAATCTCGTATCTCCAAAGCATCTCCTCTTCACAGGCCTCAAGGCGTTCCAAGACATATCTGCTTGAAGATAGTGCTTTTGCAATAGCAGTGTCCAGCTTGGCTTTCCAAGGCTCACTGTGAGTAGTCAGGTAGTAAGCTCTTTCTACATAGAGATTGGCTAAGTGTTCACGAAGGTATGGCTCACCAATCGCGCCGCGCTGTATTATCGCAATGTGCATGCCTAGCTCTTCGATTGCGTCTTCCGCGTGCCCCGTCCAAAGTCTACAAACTTCTCGGTAAGCAGAGGCCAAGCTGTGAGCTGAGCTGCCACTGGGATGGATATAGTTTTCAGTCTCAAGGATTTCATCAAACTTGGCTCTAGTTTCCCAGCGATTAGCCCCTGACTTAAGCATTAATACTGCTTCTTCAAACTTAGTTAGATCCGTTGAAGAGGAGGCCTCTTCTTCGTTGTCTGAGTTATTACTATTTAAAAACTCTAGGGCCTTCTCCGGTCCATCCTGAGCCTCGATCAGCCGGGAGGTAAGCAAGTTGACCAGCTGAGTGTTTTCTTTTTGAATCTTGAGGCAGTCTATTGCCTCTTCGGCTGCTCTGAATTTTTCACCAGTAATTCTAATTTCACTTAGTCTTCTGTAATACAGGGATTGAGGGCAAGTGATTGCTGCGCCTGACTCAGGAGCAAGGCTCTTTAGTAGATTTTCAGCCTGTTCAGCCTCGCCTTCGCGCTGAAGTTTAAAGGTTTCTCGATAGATTCGGCTAGCTGTTCCGAAAAAGAAATAGTCTATAATCCCAGTAGAGATCCAAGCTGCAAACCAGGCTGCGATTTCCCAGTTTTGCCCAGGTCCTCCAAGACCTTTGAAAATTATTGAAAGAAAATTAAATAGAAAAATACAAAAAGTTAACTCTAGGCCGAGCCGGACGCCATGACCTTCAAGAGCCAGGTAGCCGAAAAATTCTGAGATAGAGCTTTGGTTGTTTTTGTCTTCCATTTTCCATGTTTCGGTCTTCGTTGGAGAGTGGAAAATCAACCTTCGAAGAACCTATTCTGTAGTTTTGCTTACAAAAGGTTTATCGGCATACTGGGGAGATTTACTTAGCCCCTTCCTATGGGGCTTCAGCACTCAGTTAATTTGCGTTTTAAGAGTTTTTGATAGAACCTTTTGTGTTTTCCTAGGTTCTCTTAAGTAGCTGTATTTAAATGAAGTTTATTAATAAGGACTTTTCTCTTGGGCCAAGAATCTATTCAAATTTGTAAGCTAGTGGCAGAAAAACCAACGCAGCTAAGTAGATCTATGCATAACGCTGCGTTTGAAGCCCGAGGCTTGGCTTTTATATATGAAGTTCTAGATACCTCGGATACGGCACTCGCAATTGAAGAAATGAGAAGCCAGAATATCAGAGGCTACAGTCTTACCATTCCCCATAAAGAAGCAGCGCTGAAGTTGATTGACCTAATAGACTCAGCTGCTGAGGATGTTGGGGCTGTAAATACAGTGATCAACAACAAGGAAATTTTAACTGGCTATAACACCGATGTTTACGGAATTGAGGAAGCTTTGAAGGAAGTTCGACCTCTTTCTGAAATTAAAAGAGCTTTTGTTTTGGGAGCAGGTGGAGCTGCCAGAGCAGCAGTGAAAGTTCTTACTACGTCCACAAAATGCGAAGTTTGTATTACTAACAGAACCAAAGAGAGAGCAGAGGCTCTTGCGAGTGATTTCAACTGCAATGCTTTGACGATTGAAGAGGCGTTAAAAATTGAACGGCCTTTTGATCTACTGATTAACTCAACTCCCATTGGTTCTCATCTGGCAGAAGATTTTAGTAACAACCTAGCTTCGGTCCTTGGTAACTTGTCTGAACAAGCCGTTGTCTTTGATATGGTAACAAAAGAGAAAACAGCTCTTCTTGATCTCGCCGAAAAGCAAGGTTTAAAAACAGTATCAGGGCCAAGAATGCTTCTTCACCAAGCGGTGAAACAGTTTGAACTGTTTACCGGCACTAGTCCTGCTCCGCTGCAAGAGATGGAAAAAGCTCTCTATAAAGAACTAGAGAAGTCTTAGAAGCTGCCTAGGCTCAAATTGCAAAAGTTTTGCATTTAGATTAATTTGACCCCCCTTATAAGGGAGGAGGCTTTATGACCAAGAAGTGCGATCTGAACTCAAGTGACTACGTTGAAAGTAGCCTGCATACCCTGCGGTCGGCTGGTGTACGCTTAACGAAAGCTCGCATGGCCTTTCTTGAGGAACTTGCGGAAATAAAAAGACCGATGAGGGCTAGGGAGCTGTTCGATTTGGTTTCGAAGAGTAAGAGAGTCGGAAGAGTAGACCAAGTTACTGTTTATCGGATTCTTGATAAGTTCGAAGAATTTGGTTTAGTTCACAGGGTTTCACCGTCTGGTGGCTACCTTCCCTGTTTTCATCAAAACTGCTCCAGCTCAAGTCCCCACATCCTTCTTCATTGCTCAACTTGCGAGAAAATTTCTGAGCTAGATATGCCTGAAGAAACATTAGCTCCTATGCTTTGGTACCTAAAAGGTTCACATGGATTTACTGCTAATTCTGAGCCTTTGCAGCTAAGTGGAGTTTGTTCTGCCTGTGGTTAATAACCTAAGTTTTTAAGGAGTGAACCTCAAGCTTTAGTTGCAATATTTTTGCAACTGGACTATCTCTCCTGCTCGCTTGAGGTGAGTGTCATTCCCTCCAGCAATTTTTAGATAAAATTTTCAAATAGAATAATAGAATATTCGAGACATTTTCAGATGGAAGCTACAGCAAAAGACACAAAGACCCTGCCAGTTACAGTCCTATCCGGTTTTCTTGGTGCTGGAAAAACAACTCTTCTAAACCATGTTTTGAACAACCGCTCTGGCCTTCGCGTAGCGGTAATTGTTAACGATATGAGTGAGGTCAACATAGACGCCGCTTTAGTTGAAAGTGGTGGGGCAGAACTGAGCCGAACTGAAGAAACCATGGTTGAGATGTCGAACGGTTGTATTTGCTGCACGCTTCGAGAAGACCTCCTGAAAGAAGTTAGTCGCTTGGCTACCGAAAATCGTTTTGACTACTTGCTCATTGAGTCCACCGGGGTTTCAGAACCACTTCCTGTGGCCCAAACATTCACTTTTGAAGATGAGGAAGGGCAAAGTTTGGCTGAACTCACTGATTTAGACACCATGGTTACGGTGATTGATGGAAAGAATTTTCTGAAAGACTATCGTTCGGCTGATGATTTGAAAGACCGTGATATGGAGATTGCTCCGGAAGATGATCGCGGACTAGGTGACCTTCTAGTGGAACAGGTTGAGTTCGCTGACGTGCTTATTATTAGTAAAGCCGACCTGGTTGACGAAGAGACTATAGATAAGATTAAAGGCTTAATTAAAGGCCTGAATCCAGTTGCCGAAATCATTGTAGCGGAAAATGCAGACGTTCCTCTGGAGAAGGTCTTAGGAACGAAGAAATTCGATATGGAGAAGGCGATGCAATCTCCAGCTTGGATAAAAGAGCTTAATAATGAGCATATTCCAGAAACTGAGGAATATGGAATAAGTAATTTCACATTCCGAGCTCGCAGGCCCTTTCACCCGGAGCGTCTGATTGAAATATTGAACGGAACTGATTGGGACCCTGTCATTCGTTCTAAAGGCTATGTTTGGATGGCTACTAGGCACGACCATGGTTGCATGTGGTCACAAGCTGGAACCTCTTGTCGCTTAGACCCGGCAGGAAAATGGCTAGCTGCTGTTCCTGAGTCTGAATGGCCAGAGGATGAAGCTTTAATTGAGAAGCTCAAGAGTGAACTGCAAGGGGATTACGGGGACCGCAGACAAGAGTTTGTTGTGATCGGGCAAAGCATGGATAAGGAAAAGATTCGTTCTGGACTTGAATCATGTTTACTTACTGACGAAGAGATGGAACTAGGGCCAGAAACTTGGTCAGAGAAGTTTGCAGACCCATTTCCAGAATGGCAGTTTGACCTAGCGCCAGAAGAATCATCGCTTGCCTAGGGTAAGATTTTGAAAACCTAGGCTGGAAACAAGCTGTTCTCTAGGGTTTCTACGATTACGTGAACAGCTGTTATGTGAGCTTCTTGGATTCTTGAAGTTTGCTCAGAATCAACTATCAGGCTTGTTCGGGCTAGGCTTTTGGCAGCTCCACCTTTCTTTCCAAGCAGTGCAATAGTGTGAGCCCCGAGTTTATTGGCTGCTGCTAAGGCTCTAAGAATATTTTCTGAATTTCCGCTCGTTGAGAAAACCATTAAAACATCTTTTTCAGACATTAGTGTAGCTACCTGTCTCTCAAAAACTTCTTCAAAACAGTAGTCATTGCCCCAGCAGGTTATAGTCCCTGGGTCACAAAGATGATGAGCTTTAATGCCAGGTCTTTCCATCTTGTAACGAGCCACGCATTCTTCGACAAAATGCATAGCATCACAGGCGCTGCCGCCGTTACCGCAAGCATAGACTGCCCCACCATTCTTAACAGCGGATTCGATGATTGAAACAATTTGATCAAGCTTTCCAGCTTGTTCCAAGAAAGCTTTTTTCGAGTTTATCGCTTCTTCAAGCTGGGAGGTTATTGACTCAGTGTGCATGACAGCTACTAGCTCAAGCTAAGTTCTTCGAGTAAAAACAGCAAAGGTGATCGGACTTAAGCAACCATCCGTTGTTTTTCGATGGCTGTGTCAATTTCTTCAATTAGGGTTCCAATTGAATATGCCCAGACATATTGCCCGGCCTTCCCGCCGGTAAGCACTTCCGCAATATCGCTCTTTTCGGTAACTCGATGCTTCAGAAATAGTCCCTTGCCATCGGTTAACATGATCATATCTTTTGGATTGGAGTGAAGTCTTGGAAGCCTTTTTCTGAGGTAAGAAATACCTCTGCGAAATCTATTTACTGGAAGCCCTTCTTTTTTCATGCGAAACAGCCAAGACAAAAGAACTACGTCAGCGTAGCTATATTTTTGACGCCCACGGTGGGTAGTTCGTCCAGTAGCTGCAACCAAGTCTGTTCTCGCATAGTAGTTAAGCAGGGCCAGGCCAATTTTTTCTGTGTTACCTGTAAGGGAACGAAGCAATTGTTGGACTTCCTTGGCAGAAAATTCTCTTTCTAGCACATGGACATTGTCTAAATTTTTCTTGGACATACTTGCCACCATCAAAAGCACCGCAAAACTGAAATATTAAAGTTTAGAATACTATCGTTTCAACACAAAGGTCAGGGCTGCTGAGCAAAACAGAGCTACTACCAAACAAGAGAAGATACCGTTGGAGAACAGAACACTGGTCGACATGACACTTCCCTAAATGGATAAATTAAAAGCTGTTAAACAACGAACCCTTCAAGGCTGTTAGTTTAAATAACTAAAACCTTGTGGTCAAGACAGAAAAGCAGCCGAAATTTATTAGGTTTTTTCATTTTCCCCCTTTCCCGTATTGCCAGACAGGGTATTCTCTCCATTATATTTGTCGCTGTAGAGCATGGTCAAAAGTAAAAAAAACAATGAAATCCCGCTTATTCTTATTGGTGTTGATAGTTTTTCAAGTCTCCTGCTCAGGGGTTGTTTCAGATGAAAAATTTGAATTAGCGGAAACAAACCAGCCTAACCCTAAAAATTCCCAACTTAAAGCTGAAAATGTGACTGTTCAGCGCGCCTTAAAAAGGATCAGCTCTTTTGAAAAAATGGATTTTCAGGGGCTGTTTCTTACGGGTTCCCTGGATAGGGCTGGGAAGGACTTGTCTCAAAATATTTTTTTCAAAGCCTACTCTCGTAACCTCTTGCCTGAAGTAGAGTCTAAGAAAATCTTAGTGGCTGAGAATGTAGAGTTTAATGTTGTGGCCTTGCTTATTGAGCTTGGTGCAGAAGTGACAATGATAGTATCCAAGTTTGAAAGTGATAACGACATTCAGTCTTATTTTACCAAGACAGGCTATAGCTCAGTAAATTCGGTGACTAAGGAAGAATTGTTAGATTTCAGGAAATACTTTGATCAAGTCCTAGTAAAGAGTGTGCCAGAGGATATTGGAGCAACATTTCTCAATTATTACGGCTATCTCGGAGAAGAATTTGTAATAGTGATTGAGGAAATTGGAAATTCCACCTCCCTGAAGCTGTTACAGTCCAGCCCTTCTGGCTTGTCGAGCTTAGCCCTGGCTGTTAGGTAGAGAGTATTACCTGCCGAGAACTAGGCCAATTTTAGGTCTTAAGCCGTGGAAGAAGGGGTGAAGCAGGTGCCCCCTTTTAGTTTGTGGAGGGTGAGTAACAGCCCGATGTCGGATCTTTTAATTCACCTTGGATTATTCGGGTTAGGGGCTACTGCTGGCTTCCTTAATGTTTTGGCTGGTGGTGGGTCTGTGCTGGTTTTTGCTGGTATGATCTTTATGGGTATCAGCCCAGTTGTTGCTAATGCCACTATTCGAGTGGGCCTCGTAGGCCAAGGCTTATTAGCTTTAACTTCATTTCGAAAAAATAACATATCTTTCTTTAAAGAAGGCTTAATGCTGGGGCTGGCTGCTATTCCTGGTGCGGTGGCAGGAGCTTTTTTGGCGGTTAATATTGACCAGGAAGTTATCAAATCCTGCTTGGTATTTGTAATGTGCTTTGTTGTTGTGAGTATTCTCCTCCCAAGAAACAAAGTTGCTGAAGATGATAAAGAGCCTGACATTGGAATATCACCTTGGACATATCCAATGTTCTTTTTGGCCGGTTGTTACGGAGGCTTCATACAAGCTGGAGTCGGTTTTTTAATTATGTCGATTTTGGTTTATTTTTCAAAAGCCAGTTTGCTTCGGATTAATGTTTTAAAAGTTATAACCGTTCTAGTTTATAATGTTCCGGTGATTGTTGTTTTCGGCTACTACGGACTAGTTAACTGGCTTTATGGAATTTTGTTATTTGCTGGCTATGGCTTGGGCGGTTGGTTTGGAGCCAGCTGGTCGATAGGTAAAGACGATAAAGTCATTCGTTGGATTGTTGCGGGCGTGATTTTCTTAATGGTCTGTAGACTGATTCTTGCTTAAGAAAGCCTCCCTTGCTCGGCATGCCAAGCATCTCCATGAGAAGCCCTACTTCAGTGATTAAACCTAGATCCCCCATTTAACTGCTGAATACTGGCCATACCCCTAATCTTACAGCCAGATTTTTAACTGTTCATCCTTGTTGATTAGCAGCTCTGAATTGTTTACAAACGTCTGCAGATCTTTAGTGATGAATGATAATTTTAGTCATTCGTTTTAGAAAAAATTTGGCTTTGAAAATAGCTTTAAAACCCGGTGGTGGCGAATATGTCCGATAACTTTGGTTCGAAAAAAGAAATTGCTGATAGCTCAGGAAATAAACTTTCTTACTATTCTCTAGAAGCGTTGGAGAAAGCAGGACTGGGGCAGATGTCCAGACTACCTTTCACGATCAGAGTTTTAATTGAGTCAGTGCTTCGTAACCAAGATGGTTTTGCCTTCACAGAAGATCCACTGAAGGATTTAGCTAGTTGGCAACCCAGTGGTGAAAGAAAAGAAATGCCATATAAGCCAGCCAGGGTGGTATTGCAGGACTTCACTGGGGTTCCCGCATTGGTTGACTTGGCTGCGATGAGAGATGCGATGAAGGAGCTCGGCGGGGACCCTTCAAAGATCAACCCATTGGTAAGATGCGACTTGGTTATTGACCACTCCGTCCAAGTTGATCACTTCGGTAAAGCAGACGCTTTGGGACTTAACGAAAAAATTGAGTTTCGAAGAAACAAAGAGCGTTATGAGTTCCTAAAATGGGGCCAACAGGCTTTCAAAAATTTTAAAGTAGTGCCTCCTTCAACTGGGATTGTGCACCAGGTTAACCTTGAGTATCTCTCGGGCGGTGTTTTCATCGACCGTGACAAAGGCTTTGTCTGCCCTGACAGTTGTGTAGGAACTGATTCTCATACAACCATGGTTAACGGCCTAGGAGTTTTAGCTTGGGGTGTTGGTGGAATTGAGGCCGAAGCTGTGATGCTTGACCAGCCTATCTACATGCTAGTTCCAGATGTCGTTGGTTTTAAATTAACTGGGAAGTTGGCTGGTGGAACAACTGCCACTGACTTGGTTCTTCGAATCACTGAGATGTGTCGTGAAATAGGAGTGGTTGGAAAATTTGTTGAGTTTTTTGGTGAAGGTCTTGAGACACTTAGTGTTGCTGATAGAGCAACGATAGGAAACATGGCGCCAGAGCAGGGGAGTACGGTGAGTTTCTTCCCAATTGATGATGCGGCAATTAAGTACCTTAAATTAACAGGTCGTTCGGATGAAATGATCGACCTCACTGAACGTTACTGTAAAGAGCAAGGTCTATATAGAACTGCCGACACTCCCGATCCAGAATTCACTCAGGTTGTGGAACTTGATATTAGCACTGTTGAACCTGCTATTGCCGGTCCTAAACGTCCACACGATAGAATTCCATTAAGCCAAGTTGGCCCAACCTATCAGAAGACCCTTACTGACCCAGTGGGACCAAAGGGAATTGGCCTTGAAAAGGGACAACTTGAGAATAGCGCTGAAGTTAAATTAAATGGGACTTCAGATGAACTTCGCCACGGTGCAGTAGTGATTGCTGCTATAACTTCTTGCACTAACACTAGTAACCCTTCTGTGATGATCGGTGCTGGGTTAGTTGCTAAGAAAGCCTTGGAGAAGGGATTAAAGGTTCCTAAGTTTGTTAAAACTTCACTGGCTCCTGGTTCAACAGTAGTTACTGAGTATCTGAACAAGGCAAACCTTACAGAATCTTTTGATGCTCTAGGATTCCATACGGTTGGTTACGGATGTACCACTTGTATTGGTAACTCTGGACCTCTTTATGACGAAGTAGAGTCTGCAATTAAAGATAGTGACCTTGTTGTTTCTGCTGTTCTTTCTGGAAACAGAAACTTTGAAGGTCGAGTTCATCCTTTAACCAGAACTAACTACCTAGCGTCTCCTCCATTGGTTGTTGCTTATGCGCTTGCCGGGTCTACTGCCGTAGATATTACCAAGGACTCCCTTGGAAAAGGTAAAGACGGTGAGGAAGTTTACCTAAAAGATATTTGGCCTACTGCTGAAGAGGTTCAAGACTTGGTAGATAGCTCGGTCAACGCTGAGATGTTCAAATTGAAATACGGCGATGTTTTCAGTGGCTCAGCTGCTTGGAAGAATATTGATGCTGCTTCTACTGAATTGTATCCTTGGGATGAAAATTCAACCTATATTCAGCTTCCACCGTTCTTTTCTGGAATTAGAATGGAGGAAGAGTCTATTGAAGCCATTAAGGGTGCTAAGTTGATTGGTCTCTTTGGTGACTCAGTAACTACCGACCATATTTCGCCAGCTGGCGCCATAGCCGAAGAGTCTCCTGCAGCTGATTACCTGAGAGAGCGGAAAGTAGGTGAAGATGACTTCAACAGTTATGGTTCACGAAGAGGTAACGACCGAATTATGAAAAGGGGAACCTTTGCTAACGTTCGGATCAGAAACCTCCTTACTCCAGAAAAAGTCGGTAACCACACAGTCTATCACCCAGAGAAGAAAGAGATGACTTTCTTTGAAGCGGCTGAAAAGTATGAAGCCAACAAAATACCTTTGATGGTTGTAGCAGGTAAAGAATACGGCTCAGGGTCTTCAAGAGACTGGGCAGCAAAAGGGCCTTACCTGCTTGGCGTTCAAGCGGTAGTTGCAGAAACCTATGAGAGAATTCACCGCAGCAATTTAATCGGAATGGGGATATTGCCTCTTCAGTTTAAAGACGGTGAGTCGGCCAGTACCTATGGTCTAACAGGTAGTGAGAGCTTTGATGTTCATATCGACAACGATTTGAAGCCTCAGCAGCCTGTAAAAGTTACAGTGACAGATGACTCTGGTTCCCAAAAAGACCTAGAAGTGATGTGTAGGATAGATACTCCGGTAGAAATTCAGTACTATCGGGATGGAGGAATTTTGCGCACGGTACTCAAAAATTTGGCTCGCGCCTAGTTTCTGAATCAAGTAGTATTGCTGTTTGTTAATAGTCGGATTTTTGTCGGCATCTTTTTTCGGGAAAGCTTTGCAGTTGGAACCTGGAGCTGGCGCTAGAAACAACAATCCTTTTTTATTCGTTAGATTAGGAGAATCTATTGTGAAGATTAAAAGTTTAGCTCTCTTACCCGCGGTATGTTTGTTTCTGGGCTCGTCAGTAGCTTATGCTCAAGATTGCGACTGCCCACCCCCAAAAGACCCGGAAGATTGGGGAACAAGTCTTGCTCTTGGTTTTACTCTGACTGAGGGTAACAGTAACACTCTTCTTTTGACTTCGGCGCTTACTGCATCGAGAGAAAAGAATGGTAACCTTTGGGATTTCCAAGTTACTGGAGCATATGGGGAGAATGAAGTTGAGTCGACAAACACTGTTGATGGTGTGGAGACTACCACTACTGAAGATCAACAATCTGTTGGCGAAATTACTGCTCTTGCTAAATATGGCAGACTACTTTCCGAGAGAGCGTATGTTGGAGCTCAAGCAGATTTCTTGCATGATGCTCTTCAGGACATTAGATATCGAGTAACTTTGGGTGTGCCTTTTGGTTACTTCTTGATTAAAGATGACAACTTAAGACTAAACGTTGAAGCTGGTCCTTCCTATACTTTTAGTAGAGTCGGTATTGATACTGAAGAAGGCCGTCGTGGTGAAGAAAACGACAGTGCAGGTTGGTTCGTTGGTCAAAGACTTGAATGGGATATTAGCGAAACTGCTAAATTCTTTGAGCAAGTTAGATACAATGGATCTTTTGAAAGTGGAGATCTTGGAGATCGAAGTTTTTCTGCGAGCGACAACTACTACGTAGTAGCTGAAGCTGGTCTTGAAGCAGCCCTTTCTTCAAGCATGAGCCTTGTTGTTTCTGTTAGAGATGACTACATTAACATTGTTGACTCAGCTAGTGAAAGAAACGACCTTTCTGTGATTACAGCAATTAAAGTTGCTCTTTAGAAAAATTTTCTGAGATGGCTAGCAGTAAGACATCTCAAGCAAAACTTTTTGAAAGCCCGGTTGAGGAGGAATCCTCGCCGGGCTTTTTAGTTTCTAGCTGTTCAGGCTCAGCCCCTCTGGCTGAGAGAATGCGTCCAAGAACTTTGGATGAAATAGTGGGTCAGGATTCTGTTGTTGGCCCAAACTCTCCTTTTGGAAAAATTTTAAGAAGCCCAGAGGCGGTTATTCCTTCTGTGGTTTTGGTAGGACCTCCGGGGACAGGGAAGACTACAATAGCTCGAGTAATCTCAGAGCAAAGTAATTTCTCATTTGTAAGGCTTAGTGGAGTTCTCGACGGTGTGAAAGAGCTTCGTGCCGCTGTTGAAAAAGCCGAGACTGAGATGCGCTCGAAGGGTCGAAAGACTTTGGCTCTGGTTGATGAAATCCACCGGTTTAATAAATCTCAGCAGGACGCCTTTTTGCCTCATGTTGAAAGTGGTCTCTTAACTATTGTTGGACAAACAACTGAAAACGTTAGTTTTAGGTTGAGAAATGCTCTGCTGAGTCGATGTAGGGTTCTAACTCTAGAGCAAATTCCACAGACAGCCATAGAAGAGATTTTGGTAAGAGCCTTGTCTGATCAAGAAAGAGGCCTAGGAGAATGGGGGCTTGAGATTGAGCCTGCTGCTCTGGATTTCATTGCAAAAATGTCCGGTGGAGATGCGAGAAAAGCCCTTACTACGCTGGAGTGGGCTGCTGTCGTAACAAGAGCTGATCAGCAGACTCTTATTACTAAAGAAATCGCCTTGTCTGCCGCAGGTGATCAACCTCAACGTTTTGATCAGGACGGTGATTATCATTATGATAATATCTCGGCATTTATCAAAAGTATGCGAGGTAGCGATCCAGATGCCTCTCTCTATTACATGGTTAAAGCCTTGGAGGCGGGTGAAGATCCTCATTTTTTAACTCGGAGAATGATTATTTTTGCTTCAGAGGATTGCGGCTGTGACCCTCGAGCCCTGCAAGTGGCCTTGAGCTGTGACCAAGCCGTAGAGCGAATTGGTTTGCCGGAAGGAAGAATCCCCATGGCTCAGTCCGCTGTTTATTTAGCCTGTGCTAGCAAGTCTAACGCATCATACAAAGCGCTTAGAAAAGTGGAGCAAGTAGTAAGAGACAATCCGGATTTAGAAGTGCCTAAAAAACTAAGAAATGCGCCGAGTGAGCTAATGAAAAGGCAGGGAAATTCACTTGGTTATAACTACCCTCATAATTTTCCTGAAGGCTTCGTCGCAGAAGATTATTTACCAGCTAAGCTAGTAGGTGAAATATTTTATCAACCCACTGAAAGAGGACTTGATAAAATTATCTCTGAGCGACTTGAACTTTATCGGCAGCAAGTTTTGAAAGAGAGAGGTTGATTGTCCTCTTTTCCTTTTGCTGTCCTTCGCCTAAGATTGCGCCACTGCCTCTTTAAGAAACAATATGACTGAAGCCCAAGATCACATTGCTGAGATTGATAATTCCTGGATTTCCTTAGCCACTACTTTTGTAAGTGAGCCGGAGTTATTTGACGAAGCTCTCATTGGGACAAAGCCATCAGATCTTGCCCATGATTTTTCCTTGGTTGAAGTCCAAGCCATAGGAAAACTTTTTCATATGGTTTCTGTTGAACAAGCAGCAAGACTTCTTAGTGAGCTACCAGATGGTCAGGCAGTTGAGATAATTGAAAATATCGATAGCTGGAGATCTGCCGAGATACTCAATCAGCTTGAGAGCCCTCTTCGTGTGAGATTAATCTCTGCTTTGACTGAAGAGCTTTCAAAAGAAATCACTTCAAACATGCCTGCTGAGGAAGCAGAGGAGATAGCAGAAAAGGTCTCTTGGCCGGATTTTTCTGCTGGGGCATTGATGAGCTCTTCTCATCTAAAGATGAAAGCTAAAGCCACTGTCTCAGAGGCGATTAGCTACCTTGAAAAGGAACAAGAGTCAGCTTCGAATTCTGAGGTTCAGTATCTTTACACTACCTCTGATTCTGGTGCTTTGGTTGGAGTGGTAAGAATTAGAGATCTACTTTTTTCTTCCAAAAAGACTCTTTTAGATAAGATTATGATTGCTAGTACTATTTCAGTATCAGCGGAAGATCCTCTTGAGGAGCTATCGGAGATTTTCGATCGTTATTCCTACTTAGGAGTTCCTGTTACAGCCAGTGACGGAGAACTGCTAGGAGTAGTAAAAAGACAAACAGTGAGTGAAGCTTTAGCCTCGAGAGAAGCCAATACCTTTCTAAAAGCTAGTGGTATTGTTGGGGGTGATGAGCTGAGAAGTATGCCCCTTGCTTTGCGTTCGAGACGTAGACTTTCCTGGCTAAGCATCAATATTGTTCTTAATGCCATAGCAGCCTGTGTAATTGCCTCTTTTGAGGACACGCTTTCTACTGTTATTGCCCTAGCAGTCTTTTTGCCAGTGATTTCAGATATGAGTGGATGTAGCGGTTCCCAGGCTCTTGCTGTGAGTCTAAGAGAGTTAACAATGGGGATTATTCGCCCAGGAGAGGTGCTGAGGGTTTGTTTTAGCGAACTCAAAATGGGCTTAATCAATGGGGCTGTTTTGGGCTCCTTGATTGCACTGGTAACCTGGATCTGGAAAGGCAATGCCTATTTAGGATGGGTCGTAGGAGGAGCGCTTGCCGTTAACACGATAGTGGCAGTTTTGATTGGTGGTTCCTTGCCTTTGATTTTAAAGAAGCTAAACAAAGATCCGGCTCTAGCCTCAGGACCAATTCTAACTACAGTCACAGACACCGTAGGTTTTTTCTTGGTGCTTTCTCTGGCTAGCTTTTTTATTGAGTATTTGCGCTAGTAAGCCTTACCGATAAGGTTTTCTAACAAGGCTTTCCGGAAGCAAGTTCAATTTCTTGGTACTTATAATCGACCGTTCCGTTTTTTATATCAGCGACTAAAAAACCCTCAGAACTTCCCTTGAAATCTCCGCACCACCACTTGCCGCAGACTGCTCCTGAAGTAATTGAGCGAATTCCATCTAGTGATAATTCTCTATGTAAATGGGTGTGCCCTTGTACGATGGAGTGAATATTAAAAGCGCTTAAGATCGAAGTCACTTCTCTCCAGTTATTTACGTAATGAGTTCTTGGAACTTTTTCTACACTAGAAAAAATCTCAGCAGAGTGTTCTCTTAAAAAAGGAATGTGACTAAATAGAATGACAGGAGTGGCTTTGTCCATCTTCTTTGTAAGCGTTTGGAGCCAAGCAAGCTGTTCCTTTGAGATTTCTCCTCGGTAACCTCGTTGACTATTTTCAGGCATGACAGAGTCTAGGAAAATCAAATTATAGCCCATAACCTGCAAAGCCGAGTAGGGAAGAGACCGTGCACTTAAAGTAGAGAAGGTTTTAAAAGAGGCTATTCCAGAGACTTTGGAAAGATCGTGATTTCCAGGCATCAATACCACTGGTGCGCCAAGGCTAGTTAAAAAAGACTGAAATACCCGGTAGCGCCTAAAATACTCCGAATTGTTAATGTAAAGCCCCTCAGAGATTAAGTCTCCTCCGCATATGACTAGGTCAGGGTTTAAGTTTCGAATAGCTTGAGAGAGTTTTCTTGCCGCTCTTGGGATATTCCAGGAGTCTTCAAAATGAAAGTCTGTTGCAAAAACAATTCGTCCGTCCTGGGAGCTTCGTTTTGGGGAAGAGGCTGAGCAGGCAGGCAGAAATCCGGCGATCAGTGCCGAGCTACTAATTTTTAAAAACTTACGTCGTTTCAAAATCAACCGGCCTTGAAGAAGATTAGAATAGTAACCACTGTAAATATCAGAAAAAAGACGCCATAGAAGGACCTAACATCATCTCTACTAAAAAGAGTAATTAGATGTTTTGATACTTCACTCATATAGTCTTCATCTTTGTTAGAGATATCAACGAAGGTATTGTTAACTGGATCTGTCTGTTCAAAATAGTTGTCAAAGAAAGAGTGAAAATATTCTTTTAGTATTTCCTTTTCTTTGGTGACGACTAACAGGTCTTCTCTACCGAGAGCATTTTCTAGCCTGTTTACTCTGACAATCACTTCATGCCGCCATGGATATTCTCGGGCATTGTACCTAGCTAGTTTTGATGAGTAGTCTTGATTGCGAATAGATCTGAGGTTTGTAGCAAACTTGGCACCCTCTTTTAAATCATATTTTTTCAGCTGATCTTGCGATAATCTACTTTTGAACTCTCCGGCACCCTCAGCTCCAAAACGATAGCCATATTCTGTCATTTCTCCTACATGAGGAAACATATTGAAAAAAGCAGGAGCGAAGTTTCTTAAACTGGCCAAGTTTTTAGGGGTGTTGACCAAGCAAAGAGTTAATAGACTTGTTAATGCAAGAGATGAGAGAGCAAGGCTGAGTAGTGGTTTTTTATCCCAGGCAAACTTCATTTGTTTAGGTCTTAGAGGAAAACAAAAAAGTAAAAATACCATTGTTCCAGAAAAAATATTTAGAGCAATATCTCGCCAGTCAAAAAAACGTTCAGGCGCTAGCCATTGAATTACTTCATCCAAAGCCCCGAAAAAAGAAGTTAGAACCAAGGCTAGAAAAAGCATCAGAGAATTATTTGAAAAACAGAGCAGAGTTTTTAGAGTAAGGAAATAGACCATTCCATACTGAACTAAATGCATCGCCTCTTCAGGAGCCTTGGCCCCTAACTGCAAAGTTCTGATAGCTAGAATAGCTGTTATGGATGCAAAAACTAGGTAGTCCAGTTTAGTTAAGCTGGCAGTTAGATCAGAAGCCTTATTCTTCAAGTAGAGAAAGACCTTGATCGTCATAGCGGCAAGAGTTGCTAAAACAAAGTAAGTGAAGGCTTCTCGCCCAATACTGCCTTCAACTATTCTCTGCATATCTCGAGCATAAAAAATCCCGACATAAATTGCCGTTAGCCAGAGAGATAGAAGACCGCCCCAGAGGAGAGGAGAGCCCTTTTTCTCTATTTCCAATTTTTCGCTCATTTTGGGCAAAATTTTAAAACTCTTCCTTTAAGTAGAGGATAATAACATACTATTTGATTGAGCTTTTTCAAATTACGAGATATTATTTCTGGCAAAATAACCGATTTCATTCTTCTCAATGGTCCAAATGACTAGTATTGGCGCACCAGCAATAGCTTTAATTTCTCTAATTGTCGTAGGGCTCGCTTTCTCAGGTGCTTTAGAATCTGTCTATACCATCGTCATGAATAATGACGATTACTCCCATGGTTCCCTCCTCCCAGTCCTAGCTGCTTATTTAATTTGGATTAGAAAGGACCAAATTGTAGCTCTGCTCAATCGCCCGATTCCAGACAATAAGGAGCCAGTTAGAACAGGTCTAGGGATTGTCTTAGCCATAGTTAGCGCTTTCTTTTTTCTAGCATGGCGATTTTCCGAGCTTACTTTCGTTGGCTGGTTCGGATTCTTTTCCGCGTTTCTAGCGGTAATCTTTTTTTCGCTTAGGTCCGATCTCTTAAAGATAGTACTGGGTCCGCTGGCTATTATCTACATGAGCTACCCTTTACCAGCTTCAATCATGCCGAGACTTTTTAATCCGCTTCAGGCGATGGCTGCTAGAGCGAGTGAGGTTACTCTTAGATTGCTCGGAGTTCCTGTTTTCGTTCAAGGAAACATTATTGAAATTCCTGGCATGCGCTTGCTTGTAGAAGAAGCATGCAGCGGACTTCGCTCTGTCTTTGCTATGACAACAGTCGCTCTTCTGGTTTGTATGATGTACCGCATGTCCATGCTTGCTAAAGTTTTTCTTATCGCATTGGCACTTTCTTTAGCGGTTATTCTTAATACATTTCGGGTAGTTGCAACCGGTGTTATGTCCCATTTTTACGACCCTAAAGCTGCCGAAGGATTCTTCCATGAGTTTACAGGCATGCTTGTTTTCATCGTTGGCCTAGTCGTTATTTACACTATTGCCGGGTACTTAATGAAGTCTGAAAAAGTCGGCAGTTAACCGCTCCGGGTGGTTCTTCTCTTCGTTAGCCTGCGGGCTTTCGTTGCTGCGTTGTCTCGGCCCGCTTGGGCAGGCCGAAGCATAGGTGATGCGACTGAAGAAGGAGCATTACTCATTGCACAGCTCACTCCTCAACCCTTAACTGCCTCGACAAGAACTACCCGAACGGTTAGTAAGACTTTACTTTCTCTCAAAATTCCTTAAAAAATTTTAAGAATATTGTCCGATTCTTCGTCTCATATTATATTGATGTCGTATGGTGACATTTCGCCAGACATTTTCTAGTCAGGTGTTTGTTTTGGACTTCCTTTTCGGAAAGAGAAGACAATAACTTTCATCTGACCTGATTAACCTAAAATAGAAGGAGGTGATCCAGCATGAATAATTGTTCCGATAGACCAAACAAGGAGAGATCGAGCGTGAGTGCTGATAATTGTTTAATATTAGCAGGAGAAAAGGCCTAAGCCTTTTTAACTTATGCTGGTAGCCTTCTTCCTGATTTAGGTTATTCACTTATCAGGAGACTAGCGATTACTGTTTGTTGGTCGAAGGAAAGAACCTGCTACTGGTTTCTTTGAGGGGGGGAATAGATATCTCAATCCCCCCCTTTTTTATTTAGGGTTTTGAATTTGGTTTATCTCTTCGTTAGCCTGCGGGCTTTCGTCGCTGCG
>CAZECN010000002.1:81780-151339 GCA_964510575.1 uncultured Bdellovibrionales bacterium
GCCTCGACCTAAACCAAATTCAAAACCCTAAATCTGGAGTTATCTCTTCGTTGGCTGTCGGGCTTTCGTCGCTGCGGTGTCTCGGCCCGCTAGGCAGGCCGAGGTCCGGGTAAGATTAAATTGAAGATAAAATTTGGTTAAAACTACTTCCATCCAATCGGATCGTAGCCTCGTTCTTCAAGACAAAGATTTACGTAACGCTCGAAGACTGGGTCTGGGTTGTTTCTGAACAGTCCGTAAATTAGAGAACCTGCAGCTCCGGCTCCTGCGCCAGCTCCGATTACTCTTCCTGACAAAGCTCCATCAAGAATTGCACTTCCAACTGTTGCTGCTGTGGCACCAGCTGCAGCTCCAACTCCAGCATCCTTAGCGGCTTTAGTTCCCCTGCTGTCGCCCTTGGCTCCAGCTGCTTCAGCTCTTTCCATGCAATCATCAATGTCATGCTCAGCCAAGTCACGGCCTGTGCGCTGCAAAGCACCGTTTTCGTAAAGAACAGGACGTCTAGAACAAGAAGTCAAAAGAAGAGAGAAAACAGCTAAGATAAGAATTTTAGACTTATTGAAGCGCATAGGAACTCCTAATAAAAATGAATGAGTTTCGTCTTTTGTAGTTTCTCAGTAACTTCAGGTTGAAGGCAATAAGCCTGAAAAGGCTGCATTATTTTGAAGAAAAGGTAGAACAGCTATTCTGATATTGCCTGCTTTTTAGCCAATTCTCGCTTAGTAGCCTCAGCGTCTCGCAGGTCGTCCTCTACCCAGGAATTGAGGATTTTTTCTTTTCGTTCTTCACTAAGCTGCGGTAGCTCTCGATTTCTTCCATCGCCCGAAATGGAACTACAGAACATGCAAATAGCCGCTGCTACAGAGATATTAAAACTCTCAACGAACCCATGCATTGGGACATGGGTGGCCATATCAGCACTCGATCGAAATATCTCTCCGATACCTTGCTTCTCACTACCGAAAATCAAAGCTATCTTTTCTTCAAAGGGGAGCTCTCCAATAGGATAACTTTTAAGCTTAGAATCTTTTTCAACTGGTTCTACAATTACCAGCTTGTAGTCCCTATTCTTCAAGGCGCTAATCGTTTCATTAGCATTTTCATATCTGTGAAGACTAAGCCAGCGGTCTGCTCCTTGAGTGATGCCACTACTAAACTTTCCACCTTTTCCCACCAAGTGAACATCCTGTATTCCAAAAGCATCAGCACTTCTCAAAACTGCTGAAACGTTATGCTCGTGATGAACTTGGTCGAGCACTAGAGTAACTTGCTCAGTTCTCTTTTCGAGAACTTCCTTCATTCTCTCCAGCCGGCGAGGAAGTAAAAACTGAGTTAAGTCTTCGGTCATTATTTTGAGCGTTTTTTAAAGGTGAGAGCGATTGGTACCGAATCGCCTCCAGAAATATTTATTTCGGCTACCTTACCAGCAGAAGCCTCAGAGGATAGATAAAGTTGAGAGGATCCCCCTCCATCAAAGTTCAAAGCGTCCTTAATGCCTAGCCCCGATCTCAGAAGAATGTTTCCAATGTCCTCAAGTCTAGCCCCTGGAAATCTATAGCGAGTCGCAAAAAGAAGAACCTGTCCAGTTTCAGTAATAGCAATTCCTGAGCGTCGACTTGAACCATTTGATTTTTTGAAACTTAAAATTTTGGAATTTTCTATAATGCGAGGCCCTGACTGCAGGCCTAGCTCCACACCTTTTGAGGAAAACTTGTCTCGATGCACAATAGAAGCTTTGTTTTTCTTTAGCTGAAAAACCCCGGTTAAAAGGCTACCGCCTTCTTGAAGTGCATTGCTTGCCTTGCCACCACTCAGTACTAGTCCCAGTGGCTCATCTTCAGTTCCAAAGAAATTGGCATTTATGCCTCCTGCAGCATCCCTGGCTTGGACCAGGAGCTTTACACTTTTTCTTTTTCTACGTTGTTGTCTAGCATCAGAAACTTCAAACTGATATTTTTCTGGATCAATTAATAAAAGCACCACTTCAGATTTAATCGAAGTAAGTGGGTTTACAATCCAAGCACTGGATTTTTTTAAACCCTCGGCGAGGTCTACCCAGACAATTTCTCTATGCTCTTCACCATCAGCTGAAGCCTCTACCCACGGCAGGGTAGTTGTGGCTAAGCAAAAGACTAGAGAATGAACTATTCGTTTGGAAGAAAAAATCGTTTTGCCGAGAAATGAAGTGCTTTTATCCAATTGCTGGGAGGCCTCCATCTTTAAGTTTTCCGGGTAGTTTTTGACCCGTAATTTTCTCTGCATATTTGGCTGCTTCAATATATAGCTCGAGATTTAGACCAGTCTCAATATCAAGCTCAGAGCAGAGAAAAGCAAGGTCTTCGGTCGAAATATTGCCTGCAGCTTGTTTTACGAAAGGACAGCCTCCTAGACCACCTACAGAAGCGTCAAAGCGAGAAACGCCAGCTTGAAGACCGGCTAGAGCGTTGGCCATGCCCGTACCCCTGGTGTCATGAAGGTGTAGGCCAATCTCAACCTTAGGCCATGATTTTTTGAAAGAGGTGACTAGGTCTTCCACGGCTTTTGGATTGGCATATCCAGTAGTATCAGCAAAGGTTACCTCGGGCAGTGGAGAATCAAGATGCTGGATATAGTCACTTACGATATCAAGAGTCTGTTGAGGGGAGATCTTCCCTTCTTCTGAATCACCAAAGGCGGTAGAGACCATCAATCGATCTAGTTCTAAACCATGATTTTTGAAAGCTTCTAGCCAAATTTTTGAGGCATCTCTGGCTTCCGTAACTGAAATATTATTATTTCGTTTTAGAAAGCTCTCACTTGCGGCAGTCATTAAATAGCCCTCAGGAGAGAGCTTCTCGCAGCCAACTGCTCTATCTAGACCTTTGCGGTTTAAGTAGAGAGCTCTATAGCGGACTTTACTATTTTCCTTGAGTCCAGTTGCAACTTGCTCGGCATCTGCGTGTTGAGGAACTCTGTCAGGTCTTACAAAAGAAGTAACTTCAATACTGCTGGCACCTGCTTTTACTAGCAGATCAATTAGCTTTAACTTTTCCTGAACAGGTATAGTCTTCTGCAAACTTTGGAAGCCTTCACGTGGGCCGTCCTCTCGAATTAAGATTTTTTTAGGGTAAGCCATTTTTTTAAATCTTAGACTTTAATTCTTCTAAATCTTGAAAATACTTCAAAGCCTCAGGGTTTGCCAGAGCGTGAAGGTTATCAACCTCTTCCCCGTTGATGCAACGTCGCACAGCTATTTCAACAGCTTTACCACTACGAGTTTTTGGTATTTCAGGAACTGCTATAATATTGGCTGGAACATGCCTAGGTGAGGCTTCTTTTCTTATCTTTAATCTAATTTCATCCTGAAGTTTAGGAGTTAAACCTTTGGTATCACCAGACTTCATTACCACGAAAAGTAATATCTTTTCGCTTCCCTCTGACTGGTGCCCTACTGCTATGGACTCTACAATTTCAGGAAAGCTGTCCACTACTCGATACAATTCTGCTGTGCCAATCCGAACACCGCCCGGGTTTAGTGTGGCGTCGGAGCGGCCAAAAATCATCAAGCCACCTTCTTTGGCAATTTCTAACCAATCACCGTGATGCCAAACTTTCGGAAATTTTTCGAAGTAAGACGAGGAGAGTCTTTTTCCGTCCGCATCATTCCAGAATTCTACAGGCACAACTGGAAAGGGAGATTTGCATACGAGCTCTCCTTTCTCCTCAACCAAGGGTTCACCTTGCTCTGAAAAGCAATCTACATCCATGCCCAGTCCTTTAACTTGAATCTCTCCTTTTCTAACTGGCTCGCTCACTGCTCCTAAGGCAAAGCAGGAAACAATGTCAGTGCCGCCTGAAATAGACGAAAGACAGAGGTCTTTTTTTATTTCTTTGTAAACATAGTCGAACTGTTCTGGAATAAGCGGAGAGCCTGTTGATAGTAGGAGTCTTAGATTGTTCAGTTTACCTTGAGTATTGACTTTGTTCTTTTCCGCAGAAAGCAAGAAGCTGGCACTTGTTCCGAAAACGCTCCACTCCTCATTTTCCGCTAGTTCGAATAGACTCTCGTGATTGGGGTAGACTGGCGAGCCATCGTAAAAATTAACTCGCGCCCCAGAGGCTAAGGCTGAGACTAGCCAGTTCCACATCATCCAACCGCAAGTAGTATGATAAAAGACGTTGTCCTTAGCGCAGATATCTAGATGAAGCTGATGCTCCTTCATATGCTGAATCAATGCTCCACCAGCTCGGTGAACAATACACTTTGGTGAGCCCGTAGTACCGGAGGAAAAAAGTATATAGAGGGGATGATCGAAGGGAAGTTGTTCGTAGGAGAGGCTAGAGATAGAGCTGTTCTGTTTGATAATCTCTTGAAAGCTCTTTCCACTCTCAGTGTTTTTTCCTAACCAAACAGTGGCAGAGAGAGAATCTAAGGATTTGCTTACTTGTTTAACCTTAACTTGGCAGTCAAAGATTTTACCGTTGTAGGAGTAATTAGGAGTAGCGAAAAGAATTTTTGGTTTGATTTGAGTGAAACGGTCTAGAATTCCTTCAACGCCAAAGTCTGGAGAGCAGGAGGACCATATAGCGCCAATGCTTGCTGCTGCAAGAAAGCAAACTAAAGTCTCTTGATTGTTAGCTGCTATGGCAGCTACCCGGTCACCAGACTCAATTCCTTTCTCTTTTAAAAACTCTGCCATGGCCGCAACCTGACTTTTTAGCTGCTGTCTTGAGAGTTGATGTTTTTCGGTTTCGGTAAAAGAACAAACTATTGGGTCTTTACTGCCCTGCACTTCCAAAAGGTTTTCAGCGTAATTTAACATTGCTCCTTCAAACCAGATGGAATTACGAAAAGGGCAAGGTTCGCCTAGACTGAAGGCTTGTTTGAAAGGAGTTGAAAATTTAATCTCGGCAAATTTAGCAAACTCACTCCAAAATAGGTCTATTTTAGTAACTGAGAAATGGTGTATTTCATTCCAGTCACTAAATTGAAAACCATGATTGGATTTCAACTGAGTTTTGAAGTCGGAGAGAAGTGAATCTTCTAAGCTAGAGGGGTTAGGACGCCAGAGAATGTTAGCCATAGTAAGTGGTTTCTATTAGTATTTTATTTGGAAAAGAGTAGCATACCGAGATGCTTGGGCACTCAAAAATAGTTTATAGTATGAATGATATTCTGAAAGACAGCTTTGCTGCAGCCAATTTTGCTAGAGACCTAGGGAAGGTAAAGGAAGCAACTAGTGGTTGTTATGACCTAGTGGTTGTTGGCGGAGGAATACATGGGGCTTGGTTAGCTAGAGATGCTATTCTAAGAGGATGTCGAGTGCTTCTACTAGAGGCTCGGGACTACGGTGAAGGAACTAGTTCTAGATCCTCGAAGATGATTCACGGAGGAGTTCGCTACCTGGAAAGCGGGGATGTCAAACTAGTCTTTGAATCTCTTGCTGAGCGTGCTCGACTTCTTGATATAGCTTCTCATCTCTCGCGAGAGCAGCGTTTTTTTTACCCTGCGATTAGTGGCAGCACGAGGCCAGGCTGGCAAAATAGAATAGGGCTTACAGCCTATGATGCGCTGGCTAAGATTTCCTCTTTCCGAGATGGAACAAAAGCTTTGCCTGGTTGCCGAGGAGTATCCGAGTCGGAAGCTGGCTATAAAAGACTTGAGAAAATGGGTTTAAGTTTTGATAGCTTGCTTGAGTATTCTGACGGTCAAATGAATGATGTCAGAATAGTAGTCGAGGCGATTTTAGATGCTAGTGAGTTAGGAGCAACTTGCCTGAATCATGCCCCTGTAAAGGCTATTTCTAGAAAAGGAAAAAACTTTCAGGTTGAGTGGGAAAGGGCAGGAGAGTCATATAGCTCCGAAACAGAGTTCATTATTAATTGCACCGGTCCTTGGTCTTCTGGGATTGAGAAAATGCTAGGCCGGGAGCAAGACACCTTCCCTAAACTAGTTTTAAGTCGAGGTACTCACCTATTATTTGACGTGCCTTGGGAAGGGCCAGGGCTAATTCTACCCACAGGAGAGAAGGGAAGGTACTACTTTGTTTGGCCTCACTTTCACCCAGGCTCAAACGCAACCTTGGTTGGAACCACCGATCAAATAACTAAGGACGTGCCGGATGATCCGCAGGCTAACCAGGTGGAAATTGATCAGTTGGTCGGATATATCAAGCGAGACTTGCCAAGTTCAGATTTAGCTGGTGCAGAGTTTTATCAAAGCTTCTGCGGTTTAAGAGCTTTGGCTCAGACCAACTCGGGCTCTGGTTCGGTGTCATCAATTTCCCGCTCTGAGATTTGGTTAGAAGGAGAAGGTTGGCTGAGTCTTGCCGGTGGTAAATATACTAGTGCCCGCCACACAGCTGAATCAGGAATTGGCAAATACTTTGAAAAACAAAAAAAAGCTGCAGTTTCAAAGGATATAATCGAGGAAGTTAGAAGTAGGAAACTACCCGGATCTCAGGGGCAAGTAGATCAAGTCAAACTCAAGAAGCAGCTAGATAAAACACTGTCAGGGGCCTCTGAGGAGCGAAAAAACGCTATTTTAGACAGTCTAATTGCTCGTTTCGGCTCAAAATCAGAGGAGGTAATTGCTTATAATTCTTCAGAAAATGTTGATTCCGTGTCTGATGGACTACTTTTCTGCGAAGTAAAGTATACAATCGAGAGAGAACAACCCATAACAGTAATAGATATCCTGCGACGTCGCCTAGGGCTATCTCACCTGGCTGGTTTTTCCAGTAAAGCGGAAGAGCTAGTGAGGGAAATTGCCGGGCGATAGTCGTGATATCTTTCAGAGGTTTCTTTTAGTTGCGCCAAACTTGGTTGGTTTGAGCATGACTTACACTTACATACGGTTTTAAGCTTAATGAAATCAGGAAGAATTTAGTGATTCTTCGCTTGTTAAATATTTGGGAGAGTTTGGTCGCTTTTCCGTTAATTGAGTTTAAAGACAATGAAACTTAAAGCTGTAACCCGCTTAGTACTATTAAACCTACTTTTGACAGTAGTATGCATCCCCCTTTTCTCGGACCTCGCGGAGGCTCAGAGTCAGACGAACGATTATGAAGATGCTCGAATCGCTTTTCTTGTTGAACAGGATAAATATCAAGAAGACCTAAAAAAATGGGAATTTAAAGTCCAGCAGAAAAAACTAAAAGCTCAGCAGAAAGCTAGAAAAGCTTCGATGAAGAAAGCTGAGAAAAGACGTAAAGCTGAGCTGAAAGAAATTAAGCGACAAGAGCGTGAGGCTGAAAAAGCAAGAAAAGCCGAGGAAAGAGAGCAAAAGAAACTGGCTAAGGCTGAAGCTAAGAAAAAGAGAAGCGCAGCTGCGAGTGAAGAGAGTTCTCGTCCTGCAAAGAAAGTTTCAGAAAAGAAACAGTCTGAGGTCAGCAAAACTTCGAGAGCAAAGGAAAGCTCTAAAGAAGTTAGCAGAAAGACTACCGAAAAGACCGAGAAGCGGAGCTTCATTCAGCGACTTCGAGACAGCCTCTTCTAGGCAGCTTCTCGTTAAAACTTTCCGAATTGACGCCGCCCTAGCTGACAATAGTCGGCTAGGGCGGCCTAAAAACTCCAAATTTTACAGCCAATTAAAAGAGCCTTCTTTTTGGGCAAAGCCCTTCTGGCTTTGGCCTACCTGTGTTATCTAGTTCCTTAGGTTAGGCTTTTAGAATGCATAGAATTAGGGGCGCTTTTTGGCGCATTATTAGTTGAGTTTCCCAGAGATAATTAGTTCAGGCGAAAGAATACTTTCTTTCGAATTCTTCCCTCCTAAAAAACGAGAAGGGTTGGAGAAGACACGTAAGTTGATTAGTGATCTTGCGCGCTTTAATCCTCATTTCATGACCTGTACCTATGGAGCAGGGGGGGGGACTCGAGATACTACTGTCGAGATAGTCGACTTTATCCGTAATGAGCTTGAAGTTCCTGCCGTGGCCCATCTTACCTGTGTTGGGCATACAATTGAGGAGCTGGAGTTAATACTTGGAAAGCTGCAAGCTACTGGTCTTAAAAATATACTAGCCTTAAGGGGCGATCCACCGAAGGGCGCGACTAAGTTCGAACCAGTGGAGGGTGGGCTATCAAGTGCGAGAGAGTTAGTTGAGTTTATCAACAAGAACTATAACTTTAATGTCGCCGTTGCTGGATATCCAGAGGTGCATCCAGAAGCAACTTCTCCTCAAGCTGATCTAGACTACCTTAAAACCAAGGTAGATGCCGGTGCTGATATCATTATCACTCAGCTCTTTTTTGAGGCTGATGTATATTTTGCTTTTCAAGAAAAGTGTCGGAAAGCAGGGATTAACGTTCCAATCTTACCCGGGATTATGCCAATTTCTAGTATTAAGCAGGTGAGAAAGTTCACTGGAATGTGTGGAGCTACTATTCCAGAGGGCTTGCAAAAGAGCCTAGCTGATTTAGAAAAATCAGGTGATGAAGTAGTTGATTTTGGAACTGAATACGCAACTGAACTAGTGCAGAATCTTTTGGATGGTGGAGCCCCTGGGGTTCACCTTTATACTCTGAATAAATACAATCAAGTCGGCCAAATTGCAGAGTCTGTGGGCTTTCCTTTGAATGTTGAGCCTAGCAGGAAAATTTGTTGCTAAACTAGTTGGCGGTATTTTTATCGTTCGACTTTGTATTGAGTTTTAGAAGGTTTTGCCTGAGCAATTTTTTTCAGTCCTCGCTCGTTTTGTGCCAAGTGTTCCAGAATCCAGTACACCGTTTCAGATTGAGGCTTGATGCCAATCTCTACCGCAAGTTCTTCAGCTGTGAATTCGGCTGTGTCTTTGGTCAATAACTGCTTCTGAATAGCCTCTTGAATTTCAAGGACTTTGTTTGCTGCTTTTTTTCCAGCTTCTACACCAGGTTGGTTGTAGGCGTTAACATCAACTAATTCAGCGTATAGTCCGACGGCTCTTTCGTAGAGTGCGAGTAGAGCCCCTAAGCTTTTTTCGGTTAATTTATCTAGCGTAATTAAATAACTCTGGCGCTTGCTCTCTGAAAGAGCTTGAGAAGTTCCAAGTAAAAACCCCTGAAGATAATCGCCCGAGGTTATGCCAGGAGTTATTTCTAATGAAGGACTACTAATATCCTTTTTGTCCTGTAGTACTTGGATGAAGTTCGCCACAAAATCATTTTTACCATCTCGTAATTGTTGAATATAAGCGTGTTGGTCAGTAGAGCCCTTGTTTCCAAAAACAGAAATCCCCTGAAAAACATCTTTGCCGGAGCGGTTTAGTTTTTTTCCTAAGGATTCCATCACCAACTGTTGGAGGTATCTTCCAGTTAGAAGTAGCCGGTCTTTGTATGGAAGCACTACTAGAGATTTTTCCCCTTGTCCGTTTCCGGCAACGAACCAGCTCGCAGCTAGAAGAGCCGCTGGATTTTCTGCTGAAGAGGCACTTCTCGAAAGCTGATCCATACTTGCAGCGCCGGCTAGAAACTCTCTTATATTTCCGCCGAGCAGAGCCAGTGGTAGCAGCCCTACAGTAGAGTTTATACTAGTTCTGCCACCTACCCAGTCCCAGACATAAAAAGTTTTTAGCCAATCCTCATTCTTAGCCCGTTGGTCGAGTTTACTGCCTTCAAGAGTTATGGCCACAGCAGAGTCAGCAAACTTTAGGGATTGAGCTGTATAAGCATGCTCAATTTCCTTTGACGCGTTAAAGGTCTCTCGTGTGCCACCGGACTTAGAAACTACAAATACAAGAGTTTGAGCGAGTTCATTCTTTAGTTTTTCTAGGGTGCGACTTATGCCATCAGGATCGGTATTGTCGCAGAAATAAAAGTTAAGAGACTTAGGGTTTAGATCCCAGAAACAGTCAGAGAGGAGTTGAGGACCCAGGGCAGAACCACCTATTCCTGCAATCAATACATTTTTAAATTTTCCGCCTTTGGAGGCAATTTCCCCTGTGAGTATTTTTTCTGAAAATTGTTCTACTTGAGTAATTGAGTTTTCAATTTGAGTAGAGATTTCTTTAGTAGGTGCGAGCGTTGAATTTCGAAGCCAGTAGTGGCCGACCATTCTTTTCTCATCGGCGTTAGCTATACTACCAGCTTCTAGCTCTTTCATTGCTTCAAGAGCCTGAGAGAGTGCTGGGAGCAAGGGTTCTAACCAGCCCTCTGATAAGCTCATTTTGCTCAGATCAATTGAAAGACTAGGCTCATCTAGTTGAATAAAAAATTTATCGAGGTGATCCAGTTCAGCCATGTTCGATTAAACTCGCTTTATTAAATGTCGCTTCTTGCTATTTTTTCGCTGTCACTTTTCCATGCTTTTGGCTATCTTGGGTTACTGCAGATTTACCCAAGAGATCTTTCATCCTGATGAAGCGAAGTTTAAGCCAAATTCTTACCAGCGCAGTTTATCTATATACTGTTCTTTTTCTTATCTCACCAGCGGCTTTGGCTGAGAGAGGAGCTATTACAGATGAGCATCGAGATTTTTTAAAACTATTTTACTTTCATCGTCCTGAGTTGAAAATAGACTATGAGTTTCACACCGAAGTAGATGAAGAGGATGGATCCGGATCGGTAAGTCAGCAGGTTTGGGGCATTGAAGTTGATGTACCAGTGTTTGTTTCCGGAGATACTTTCTATACTTGGGGAGCAGGCTACCAAAGCAGAAGGTTTGATTTTTCAGCATCGGGTAGAGAAGCAAGTCTTTCAGGTGAAGGCAATTTTCAACAAGCTTTTTTTCGAGCTGGGATAGGACATTTCTTTTCTAGAGATCTGTTTTTCAGTGGTCATATTCAACCAGGAATTTTAAGCAACTTTGGCGACGGTTTCGATCAAGAAGCTTTGGCTTTGTATGCTGAAGGTGTTTTTGCTTACCGTCTTAACCCTGGAGCCCAATTGATAGCAGGGCTTAGGTTTAGCGAAGATTTTGATGACTCACCTATATTCCCTTTACTTGGGGTAAGACTACAGGAGAGCACAGGGAAGTTTCATATTAGTCTTACTGCTCCTTTGAACTTTACTTTCAGCTATCATTTGGATCGTAACTCTTTTCTCTACCTTCTGGGCAATATCGAGGGTTTCCGTTACGCCGTAGACGCTGATTCTATCTCTGATACTTTTGATGCACAGTTCCATCAAAGAAAGATTGGAATTGGAGCGGAGCGATGGATCACCAGCAACATTACTCTCGGCTTAGAATTGGGTGCCACTATAGAGAGCGAGCTTCAGCTCAAGTCTGATGACGTTGGAGAATTCCGATCTGGAGAACTAGAGCAAGGATTTTATGTTCAGGTTAAGCTAACAGGATCCTTTTAATGTAAGCTCGCGATGTAACGGTAGTGCGACCGTTCTTTTGTCTTGAACATGAAACCCGGCTGGGTGAATACTTTATATTTCATGATTTTGGCTTTCTTGTCTTCTTTGGGGCTCAACTTGGTTTCTTCTTCAAGCAAACCGTCTAAAGAGCAGACAGCCATATCTTTATTGTCAAAATGACCAGAGACGTTCGTCTCAATAGCAGCCTCTTTTGTATTAGCCATGGGGTGACGCGATACGTCTTCTTCGACGATAATCCAGCGGCTTAGAAGCTGCGGGGAACGTAGTTTTTTTGAGTCATCAAACATCTTTTCTCAAGTCTCGTTGAATCTAATGGTATCGCCTTTAAAATGTTATGTAAATTAAGGGCAATGTGTTGTATCTATGGAGCCAAGATGCTGATTTTACAATATATATTTCTAGCCATGAGACTCTTATTTAGGCGCAATTTCTGCCTTCTACTAGCGACCTTTTCATTGCTTACCCAGCTCTCCATGGATTCTGCGCAGGCGGAATACGGAGACCTTAGCTCTCCTGGTAACAAGTTTGTTAATGCCTCTTTGGTAGTAGACAGGGAAAGTATTCAGCCTGTCCCTGAACTTGATCAGTCAGTAGCGATGATCGGAGTAAATTTTCAAATCGAGCCTGGCTGGCACATTTATTGGAGAAACTCTGGAGAAGCTGCACTGCCAACTACGGTAACTTGGGATTTACCCGATGGCTGGGAAGCTGATCACCTGAACTGGCCAGTGCCCGAAAAGTTTGTAGAGCAGGGAGATATAACAACTTTTGGTTACTCCGATCAGGTGATGCTTTTTAGTTCTTTGCGGACTAATGATGACCTTGAGGGAGAGCTCATTGTTAGAGCTGAGGTCAAATGGCTGGTTTGTAAAAACATTTGTGTTCCTGGAAGGACTAAACTTGAGCGAAGCATTAAAGTTTCCAGCAGCGATGCTTTAACTGCTTCAGCTGACTTTGAATTATTTAAACAAGCTAAAAAACTTGTGCCGGAAAGTGTGTTGGCGCCAGAAAAGTTTGAAGCAGTAAAAGTGGATGGTAAGTTTTACCAGAGACTTGCACTTACTGGTGCGAGTTTGCAGGGTGTAAGTGAAAAAGACTTTCAGTATTTTCCTTATTCCGCTGATAGTCTTTCCGAGCAACTAGCTAAATATTCAGAAAACCCTGCGGCCCTATATTTTCCTCAAGCCAAGGATAGTATCGAGGGTGTTTTAGTGATTAGCCCTGATGCTCAAGAAATACTTGGGTTACCAGCCCAGTCAGAAATAAAAATTGATTCAAAAAATGCTCTAGCCCATGCCAGTGCTATTAGTTTCGACTCAGAACCTAAGCCACTTACGCTTAGGTTGAATCATTATAAGGACAAAAATAAGGACCCTGACTCTTCTAAAGTAGCGGGTAAGCCTAAGGCTCTCAACGATGAAGGCAATCCTTTGCCCGCACCTCTTAAGCCAGGTCTTTTTTCGGCTTTGGGATTTGCCTTGCTGGGCGGGATACTTTTGAACTTCATGCCCTGTGTGTTGCCAGTTCTCTCGATAAAGGCTTTTAGCTTGGTCGAGAAAAGCGAGAAGCCTAAGTCCAGCCGGGTCAGCAGCGCTCTAGCTTATCTGATAGGAATAGAGTTGGCTTTTTTGACCCTGGCCGGCTGTGTTTTACTTTTACGAAATCTGGGAAATCAAGTGGGTTGGGGCTTTCAATTTCAAAACCCAGGGTTTTTGGTAGCTTTGATCGTAATAGTTTTCTCCCTGGCTCTTAGTTTCTTTGGAGTTTATAAAATTAGCTTTTCTCTTCCTGGAAAGGGATTTTCTGATTCAGGTGGGGATGGTTTTTTAGGAGATGTATTCGATGGAATTTTAATTACCGTTCTCTCTACCCCATGTACTGCCCCATTTCTTGGTACCGCTTTGGCTTTCGCCTTTGCTGCTCCAGGTTATGGAGTTCTTTTTATCTTCGCTGTAATTGGACTTGGACTGGCACTGCCGTTTATTCTTTTGAGTTTTAGTGACAGTTGTCAGTCATTGCTGCCCTCTCCCGGAGCTTGGATGAACTCCTTTAAGCAGCTAATGGGCTTTTTTCTGATAGCTACGGTTGTGTGGCTAATTTCAGTTTACCAAACAGTTGCTCCTCAAGGAGTTACAAGCTTGCTAATGGTTTTGTTTGTTGTCGCTCTTTTGCTCTGGTGTCTTTCCTTGAGTTCTATCTCTCAGTGGTGGGGAAAGCTGTTAACTTTTTTAGTTTTTGTTTTAGCTGTGGCTTTCTCTATTCAACGTTGGCCGACCATGGTTTCGACAGCGGAGGCTGGAGGATCTTTAAGCTCTAGCGAAATTATAGATTGGAAAAAGTATTCGCCTCAGGCCTTGTCTGATGCACAGAGCAAATCTCAACCTGTGTTTATTGATTTTACAGCTCAGTGGTGTGTGACATGTAAGGCCAATGAGAAGTTTGTTATCGAAACTGAAACAATTGCCAAGGTCCTTGCTCAAAATAAATTTTTCTCCTTAATCGCTGACTGGACTACCGCAGACCCTGAGGTAAGTGCCGCTTTGAAAAAGTACGGTGGCACTGGAGTGCCCCACTATGTGGTCTTAGATCGTAGTGGAAAAGTCTCCAGTATTTTAGGTAGCGTTGTAACAGTTGAGGAATTAGCTCAGGCTTTAAAAAGAGCTGCTGGGTGAACAAGAAAGGCTTAGCTTTTTCTAGCCCTAATGAATAAACAACTAATATTATTCAATTTGTTGCAGTTTTTACTAGCAAAACTTTAGTCTTTATATTGTTAAATAGACCTATGGTTTTAATAGGAAATATGCTAGCCTAGCCCCCCGTTGGGCCGAAGTTCAATAGGTAGTAAATTTTTAACAATAAGCCAGGGAATAAAATTAGGGTGAGCGAAGAATACGCCAGTGACATGAGTGGGTTTGCCACTGCAAATCCCGAGAAGGTAAAACGCTTCGAGCAGTTTGTCGGTTCCTTAAAATACTCCCTGAAGAGAGTGCATCCTTCTAAGATAGTTTTATTCTTAGTCTGTCTTTCGGTGACCGTAAACTTTGTTAGACCTCAGGATCTACCAGGCCTTGGTTTTATAGGTGCTATTAGGCTTCCTATTATGGTTGCTTTTGTTACTGCAGTTTTTTGGTTTCCTCATGCCCAAAAAAATATCAGTAAACCTATCAAGTTAGTATTAGCCCTCCTGGGTATTCAAGCAATTCGAGGCTTGCTAGGTGCTGTTGATCCCACTGATTCTATTATTCGTAATAACAGTGCTCATTTTTTTACTTTCAGAAATATGGCTATTCAGATGATTGGCCTTCACCTTCCGATAGTAGCCTGTCTGGCCTGCAAGCAAGGATTACGAGTTTTATCCTCGGTACTGGTTTGTATAGGCCTGTTTCTGGCTTTTTGGGGTCTTACCCATGCTGGTACGGGCCCAGGGGGCTTTGTGCAAGATGAGAATGATCTTTGCTATGCTCTTCTTAATTTGATGCCTTTCTCGGTTCTTTATATGGCAACATCTGAACGTTCCTTTGTTAGAATGTTCAACCTTTTAGCATTTGCTGCCATGTTTGCCGGGGTTGTTTCTACGGTGTCACGTGGGGGGATGTTGGGTTTCGCTGCCTTAGGAGTATTTCTCTTTCTTCGTTCAGATAAAAAGCCTTTGTTTATTTTAATAGGGCTTGTTGGAGCAATCGTAGCTATTCCAATTTTGCCTGATAAGTTTAAGGATGAGTTATTTTCTATTCAGAAGGATGTTGGGGGCCACTCAGGGACAGTTAAGAAAAGAACTGATATGTGGAATATTACATGGATTGCTTTTAAAGATCCCAAGCATACGCCTTTTGGTGTTGGGATGCGTAATATTGGCCGTTGGATACCCGACTATGACCCAGAAGCAGGGTCCGCTTCAGCAGGTCAGAAGTGGGGAAGAGCTGTGCACTCGCTCTATTTCCAAATCATGGGTGATCTCGGTGCGGCCGGTTTAATTTTGATTGGCTTATCGGTATGGACGGTTTTCCGCTCCAATATGTTGATAGAGAGGCGGTTTAAGAAAGCTTTAAGAGCAATTAAATATTTCGGCAAAGAGAGGAGAATTGCATTACATAGGGATTACGGAGTCAATCCAGACGAAATCAACTCCTTGTTGAAGACTTTAATGAAGGAAGGGATATATGTATGTAAGTTCGCAGTTGCCTTGAACACTGCCTTGGTGGGTGGAATGGCTGCTGCGGTGGGAATTTCTGTTCTCTATTACCCCGTTATGTGGATGGTGATTGCTATCTCTGTTGCATTTAGTTTTTATGCTAAAAATCTTTTAGATAGAATTGAGCAGTTGTATGGTTTTATAGAGGGCAAAGCTGCTACCGGCTACAGCTAGCTCAGTGCTTATGAGGTGATTAAGCATTTTTTTGACCCTTTTTTTGTTTAAGGCTATAGGCCCAGTTGAAAGATGACCTTTAGGTAGCTAGGTTGTTTTCTGAGTTAAACTTTTTTCAATATTTGGAGACCTATTCTGATGGCTTTTACTCTTCCTGATCTTCCCTATGACTTTAAGGCTCTTGAGCCTCACATTGATGCTAAAACGATGGAGATTCATCACGGGAAACACCACGCTGGATATGTGGCAAAGTTAAATGCAGCTCTGGAGGGTTCTGACCTTACCAGTAAATCAATCGAAGAACTTCTAGCTGGCATTGGAGATGTGCCGGAAAAAATTAGAGGAGCTGTTCAAAATAATGGTGGCGGACATGCTAACCATAGTTTGTTTTGGAGTATTCTCTCTGCCAATGGTGGTGGAAACCCAGAGGGTGACCTTGCCTCAGCAATTGACTCTGAGTTGGGCGGTTTTGATAAGTTTAAAGAAGCTTTCTCAAATGCTGCAGCTACACGTTTTGGAAGTGGCTGGGCTTGGCTATCTGTTAAAGGTGGAAAGCTTGTAGTGGAAAGCACTGCTAATCAAGATTCGCCTCTTATGGAAGGAAAGACACCAATTCTTGGATTGGATGTTTGGGAACACGCCTATTACCTAAACTACCAAAATAGAAGACCAGATTATATCTCGGCTTTTTTCAATATTGTCGATTGGAAAAAGGTTGGTGAGAACTACGCTGCTGCTAAGTAGTTTTAAGTTCTTCTGGGTGCTCGAATGTGCCTTAGGCCATTCGGGCAACCCAAGTTCCAAAACACACCATTAACAAACATCCTAGGAAGTGGAGCAAGCTGTGAGCGATGAACCACAGCCATTGGTTTTCTGTAATCAATTGCCATCCTTCTAGGGAAAAAGTTGAGAAAGTAGTAAGAGAGCCTAAACCACCAACCAACACGGCCAATCTAATTTCAGTTGACCAGCCCTTAGTTTGGGATAAGTGAAACAATAAGCCAATAAGGAATGCCCCTGTAAGATTGGCCAACAAAGTGCCAGCTGCAATATCTTGGGAAGCCTTAGAAAAGAATTCAGACAGCAGCCACCTGCCTGTTGCACCTACACCAGCCCCAACCCAAAGATAAACCAAGTAAATTGCGGAGAAATCTTGCATGCATTGAGGCTATCACGATGCAATGGCAAGGGAATCATAAAATCCATTGGTTGATAGCAATTGCTCGAAGCTTGCTGCTTACTGTCTCTATTTTTTTATGCTAGAGAATCGCTATGGGACAAAAAATCTATATTTGCGCAGCCCGTAGAACCCCTATGGGTAGTTTTCAGGGTAATCTCGCCACAGTTTCAGCCGCCCAACTTGGAGCAGCTGTGATTTCTGAAATTCTTGCTAGTTCTGGCCTAGGCGGCGAGCAAGTTGATGAGGTTATTTTAGGGTCTGTTCTTACAGCTGGCCAAGGACAAGCACCTGCTCGCCAGGCAATGATTGCCGCAGGCCTTCCTATTTCCACCCAGGCTTTAACCGTTAATAAAGTTTGTAGCTCAGGCCTAAAAGCAGTGATGCTTGCGGCAGGAAAGATTGAATTGGGAGAAGCCGATTGTATTGTGGCCGGAGGGATGGAGAATATGTCGCAAGCGCCTTTTCTCTTACCTAGTCTGAGAACTGGAGCTAGACTTGGAAATGCGGAGGCCGTTGATTCGCTGATTAATGACGGTCTTTGGGATCCTTATAATGATCAGCATATGGGTAATTGTGCTGAGCTTTGTGCTGATAAGTATAAACTAACTAGAGAGGCACAAGACAATTTCGCTTTAGAGAGTTACCGAAGAGCTAACGAGGCAATTAGTTCTGGGCGATTTAGAGATGAGATTGTGCCTGTGACTGTAAAAAGCCGTCGAGGCGAGACAGTAGTTGAAGAGGATGAAGAGCCTGGAAAGCTTAAGGTAGAGAAAGTCCCAGAGCTTAGGCCTGCATTTCAGAAAGATGGCACTGTTACTGCAGCGAATGCTTCATCGATTAATGATGGGGCTGCAGCTTTACTGGTTTGTAGTGAAAAGTTCGTGACTGAAAATAAGCTAACCCCTCTAGCTTCCATCGAGAGTAAAGGTTGGCATGCTTGTGAACCTGAATGGTTTACCACTGCTCCGGTTTCGGCTTTGAAAATGGCCTTGGACAAGGCGGGGAAAAAAGTAGATCAAATAGATCTTTTTGAGGTTAATGAAGCTTTCTCTGCAGTGGCCTTGGCCTGTATGAAAGAGTTGGCAATTGATCATCAAAAGCTAAACATTAACGGAGGTGCTGTGGCACTAGGTCATCCTATCGGAGCTTCCGGAGCTCGAATTTTAGTGACCCTTCTTCATGCCCTAAAGGCAAAAAAGGCTAAACACGGTGCGGTTGGAATTTGTAATGGAGGTGGCGAGGCTACTTCTTTGGTAGTGGAGCTAGTTTAAATTATGTCGGCTGAGGAAAAAACTCCGGAAGAAGAAAAGCTTTATAAAATCCGTCACTCTCTTGCTCATGTGATGGCTCAAGCAGTGTTGCAGCTTCGTCCTAAAGCCAGGTTGGCATTTGGTCCACCGGTGGCTAAAGGATTTTATTACGACTTTGACTTTGGAGAAAACCCTCTGACTCCTGAAGACTTTCCTGAAGTCGAAGAAAAGATGAAGGAAATCATTAAAGAGCGGCAAGAGTTTGAGCATTTCGAGCTACCAGCTGAGGAGGCAATAGATAAGCTTGAAAAGAATGGTGAAGTTTTTAAAGCTGAGTATGCCCGTGAGTTAGTTGAAACTGGCGAAAGTCGTTTAGGCTTTTATCGAAATGGGTCTTTTGAGGACATGTGTAAGGGGCCTCATGTAAAGCATACCGGAGAGATTAGAAGAGATTGTTTTAAGGTTGATAGTCTTGCGGGCGCCTATTGGCGAGGTGATGAAAAGAACCCTCAACTTACTCGTCTTTATGCCATCGCCTTTGAAGATAAGAAAAAGCTAAAGGAGTACCTCGAACTTAGAAGGCTTGCTCAGGAAAGAGACCACAGAAAACTAGGTGCTGAACTTTCACTCTTTGTGATTGATGATGATGTAGGTCAGGGACTACCTCTTTGGTTGCCTAATGGGACAGTGATCCGAGAAGAACTAGAGGCATATGCCAAGGAGATGGAATTTAAGGCTGGTTTTCAGCGAGTTTCCACTCCTCATTTGACCAAAGAGAGTCTTTATCACACCTCTGGTCACTTACCTTACTACAAGGATGGCATGTACCCACCGATGGTATTGGATGATGGTGAGCCTTATTACCTTAAGCCAATGAACTGCCCTCACCATCACAAGATTTTTGCCGCTAGGCCCAGAAGCTATCGTGATTTGCCTTTTAGGCTTGCTGAATATGGTACCTGCTATAGGTATGAAAAAGCTGGTTCTTTGGCCGGTTTACTTCGGGTTCGTATGCTTAGCATGAATGATGCTCATATCTACTGTACGCCAGAGCAACTTAGAGATGAGTTTAAAGACGTGTTGGATATGCATAAGGTCTACTACGAAAAATTTCGCCTTAGTGACTACTGGATGAGACTTTCAATATCTGATCCTGAAAACAAGGAGAAGTTTGTTGATGATCCAGAGGCTTGGAAATCGTCTGAAAAAGTAATTCAAGAAGTTTTGGATGGTATTGGAGTTCGTTATGAGATTGGGGAAGGTGAAGCTGCCTTTTATGGTCCAAAAGTTGATTTTCAAATTAAGAACGTTGTTGGTCGAGAAGAAACGGCTTCGACCAATCAACTAGACTTTGCAGTGCCTGAAAAATTTGGTTTGGTTTACAAAGGAGAGGATGGAAAGGATCATACTCCTTACTGTATTCACCGCGCGCCTCTGGGGACTCACGAAAGATTCTTAGCTTTTCTAATTGAACATTTTGGAGGAGCTTTTCCTTCCTGGATGTCTCCACTTCAAGTACGCATAATTCCAGTAGCTGATAAGTTTCAAGACTACGCAGAGAACTTAGCTTCGAGTCTGAAAAACGATATGGTCAGGGTAGATATTGATACCAGTAGTGACTCCTTTAATAAAAGGATTAGAAATGCTGTTACTTCTAAAATCCCCAATATGCTGATTGTTGGAGAAAAGGAAAGAGACAGTGAAGGCGTGGCTTGGAGACGTTATGCCTCTAAGGAACAGAGAACACTTCCTTTTGCGGAGTTCAAAATCATTTTGCAAAAAATGGTTAAGGATAGGGTTATGGATAACTTTTCGGATGAAGTTCTTCCAGAGGCTAGCTAATTTACTGGTCAACTAGTTCACTGGTAAACCGCTTACTTCAAGGTTTTATGTTGAAGTGCGATAGCTCCCCTAGCCTTAGCCAACCTAGAAGCGTAAATGCTCGCGAAAAGAATGAAGATCTGACAAGTCGCTGCTACTCCAATGGTGAAGTTTACACCATACTTATTTGCTAAAGCGGGGACAGCAAGTATTAGGGTTGAAGTCGCTGCGGGAATGGTGACCAAAACTACTAGAAGAAGGCTTGCTCCAAATAGTGCCAGAGTGCCCAATCCTGTAGAAAGTTGGTTAGGAGATTCCCAATCAAAGCTTGAAAAATAGGCTCCCATTCCAATAGCTAGACCTGTACAGCCAAAAGCCATGCAAGCTCCGGTGAAAGCTGTATTTAGAAGTTCTGTCCAACCCATACCGACAGCCCAGCCTCCAGTAAGCAGTAAGAAAAGACTTATGAAAAGAGCGAATGGGAACCAACAGTAAAATTTAGATACTAGTAATCCGGTGAGATCTATAGGGCTAGATTGGAGTATCCAGAAGGATTTTCCTTCCAAGCTTACACTAGGAAAAATTAGTCTAGTCATTATTGCTGTAAGTAAGAACCCTGTGAATAGAATATTAAAACTTCCAAGGGCAGCTTTCCAAAGCTGCCCGGCGACTTCTCCCATTTCCATCGATAGGCACATAAACCTAAAGATAACTAAGTATACACTAGAAATTGCGACAAAAAGTAAAAGCTGTAAGCTTTGTGATCGGTCTCTAATTAGGGAGCTAAGGTCTTTTAAAATGATAGAGCGATTTTGTTGGCTAACCGGAAAGAAATTGAAAAGCATTTCCAACCCTTTTCTGACGAAATCAGATTTTGGCTGAATATCTTCCCCTTCTTGATATTCTCCACTTGAATCAGAAAAAGCTGCCGAACGAGTTTCAAGAACGGAGGAGTCGAATATTAAATAGCCCAAAGCGAGTGATCCAATGGCAGTGGATAGGAGTAGAGCCCATAAAGTGCTAGCATTTTCTACTGGGGCTCCTAACATCCCTGCAACTAAATCTGAGCTCCACCTTGAGGGAAGCCAAATTGGATTGGGGTTATCAAACAGAGCAATCAGGCTCATCATGGCTTGGCCGCCTTGTCCTATCTCTACCCCACTTAGAGAATTGAAAATTGAACTAATCATCCAGGCGCCAACAGCCATGGCAACTATTGCTAGGAAGGTTCCACGTTTCCAAAACATTGAAGCAAATCTAACAAACAAAGTTCCAAATAATACGGAAATGCCAATTGGAGCTATTATCATCGGAATTGAAGCGGCTAGGACAACAAATAGGAAAGTGTATGGAAGATCTAGTGTATTAGAAAAGGCCAAGGAAACAGGGATAGAAAACATCAGCAGCATAGAGCTGGACTCAAACAAAATTTCCCCAACCTTAGCCAGATAGAGTCGAAAAGAAGAAATCGGCAAGGTTAGCAATAGATCCATATTGCTTGCGCTATAGACGCTCCCAATGACCGCGACGGTGTTTGAGAAAATTAGAGTTAGGAAAAATAAATAAAAAGTTAGTTCGACGAGCTTTGTTGGTAGGATGGCTAGGTATAGATCGTTGCTTTTTGCTGTTCCTAAAATAACTGTCGCCACAAAATAGATGCAGAGAATGATTATGCTAGTCATTAGCAGGAGAATCGAATCTCGTTTTCGATTGTACTCGGCGGACTTCGGACAAGTAAGCCGGTTCTTAATAGTCAGGTAAAATGGTCGTAGTATCGTTGCCGGCATTATTTTTTAATTGGTCTGAGCTTCGCTCAAAAAATCTTCATAAATCTTATTACTTTAGATTGTTTGAGAGGGTCTTTGGGTTCCTATTTGGGGCCTTTGCCCTGAAATTTTATTTAGGGCTGAAACTCTGCCAATTTCAGGTTTCTAACAGCCTCGTTCTCTGTTTTACTCTCGATATTAGGGGTAATTAGCTATGTCTGACAAAAAAGATATCAAATCTAAGGGTAGTCTTAAAAACCGACGTCAGTTTTTAAAGTCGCTCTCTCTTACTTTTCCAAGTGTTCTGTTTATTCGCGGGTTGGTCATTCCTGGATTGCTTATCCCAGGTTTGAGCTCTTGCCAGAATGAAAGCTACACCCGGCCAGCTAGGCGCTATAGTTTGGGAGAAATACGTAATTATCTTTTTAAGAAAGTTTTTCTTAGAGAAAAACAACTTTTGATAGTGAGAAGAGATAAAGGTTGGTCAGCCTTGAGTGCGAAGTGCAGTCGTGATGGTTGTGATCTTACTTATCAAGAAAGAACATTTTACTGCCCTTGTTGTTCTTCTCATTTTTCTCATCAAGGAAAAGCTCTTCAGGGCCCAGCCAGAAAAAATCTTTCTTGGTATGCAATAAACTCCAAAGGAAACTTGTTTGAAGTAGATACTGGAAAGCCTGTTTCTTCCTCAAACACTTACACTACGGATGAAATAGAAAAAGTAATTTCAGAGTATGGTTTTGAATTCAAAGAAGTGGATGAAATAGATATGGAAGCAGTAAAGCTTCCTCAAATCTTTTACGAAGAATAGCCGACAATAACTAGTATCTACTAGTATCGGCTTGTTACTGACTTAGTTACTGACAACGTTGAGGTCGAGATAATGGTCCAAGCAGTAGAAAAATTTCTTGAAAGCATGGTCGGCTATCTTTGGGGACTACCCACAGTGGTGCTGCTAGTAGGGGGAGGAATTTACTTTACCTTGATGCTTGGTCTTATCCAGATTAGAGGTTTAGGGCATGCCGTAAATGTCGTTAAAGGTAAGTATGATGACCCTAATGATCCAGGTGAAATCTCTCATTTTAATGCACTTTGTACGGCGCTTTCTGCCACTGTTGGTCTTGGAAATATTGCAGGTGTAGCGGTTGCCATTAAAATGGGTGGCCCAGGTGCTACTTTTTGGATGGTGCTGGCAGGGCTCATCGGAATGGCTACAAAGTACAGCGAGTGCACGCTGGCTGTCATGTACAGAGAGGTCGATAGCAATGGCCGGGTTCTGGGTGGCCCAATGTATTACATTGAAAAAGGATTGGGACCAGCGTTCAAGCCTTTAGCTATGTTCTTTTCAGTTTGTTGTGTATTTGCTGCTTTCGGTGCAGCTAACATGTTTCAGTCTAATCAGGTGGCAGCGATTATGACTTCTAGCTTTGGTATTGATCCAATTATCACAGGGCTAGTGCTAGCGGTTTTGACTGGAGTTGTAATTATCGGTGGCATTAAACGCATCGGCGCAGTTGCGGGTAAGCTAGTTCCTTTGATGGGTCTTAGTTATGTAGTGGCCTGCTTAGCAATTCTTTTAATGTTTCTTGATGATGTTCCAAATGCCATTGGTCAAATTTTTAGCGGTGCTTTTTCAGGCACTGCCGCTACTGGTGGATTTGCCGGCGCAGTAGTTGCAGAAGTTTTAAAGCAGGGAGTTCGAAGGGCTGCCTTCTCAAATGAAGCGGGTATAGGTTCTGCCCCTATTGCTCATGCCGCAGCGAAAACAGATGAAGCTGTTCGCGAGGGCGTGGTTGCTCTACTTGAACCACTGATTGACACGGTTTTGATTTGTACGATGACTGCACTAGTTATTGGAGTTACCGGGGTATGGACTGGTCCTCTGACAGGGGTTGAGTTAACAGCAGCAGCTCTGGATGCTGGAGTGCCTGGCCTGGGTAGTTATTTTATCCCGATAGCTGTCAGTCTCTTTGCTTATTCAACTATGATTAGCTGGTCGTACTATGGGGAGCAGTCGATTAACTATATCTTTGGGGAGAAGGGGATAATTCCTTACAAAATGGTTTTCTGTCTGGCTATAGTCGTTGGTGCTGTTTGGAAGATTAGCCCAGTGCTCAATTTTTCGGATTCAATGCTGGCACTAATGATAATACCCAATATGTTGGCGATTATTCTTTTAACTCCCAAGTTAAAAGAGGAAACCAAAAGCTATTTTAAAAAGTTAGATAGCGGTGACTTAGATAGAAGCTAGACCCTTGCTTAGTCGAGTTTTTCAGAAGCGCTGGCTGCAGCTTCAGGGTTGCTGACATCAATCCGAGGAATAGTTTTATCTATACGCTTGAGAAGTTTTGAAAGGACACCACCTGCCCCAAATTCGATAGCTTGGGTAGGTTGCTCATTCTCAACTAGGTTAACAATTGATTCTGTCCATCGAACACTTCCACAAACTTGGTCTTTAAGATTCTGTCTTATTTGAGAAGCATCTGTTACGGAAGCTGCGTTAAAGTTGGCGTAAATAGGAAAACTTGCATCCTTAATCTCAATGGCGTCGAGGTCTTTAGCTAGCTTTTCAGCTGCTGGTTTCATTAAGCTGCAATGGAAAGGTGCACTGACGTTTAGAGGGATTACCTTGGCTCCTTTTTCCGCAATTTGTTTAGAGAATATTTCCACGCCTTCAAGATCACCGGCAACTACAGTTTGGCCAGGGCAGTTTAGGTTAGCAATTTCACAGACACCTTTTTCAATACTAGAAAGAACTTCGTTAATTTCTTCTTCCGTAGGCCCCATTATCGCCGCCATTGTACCTTGGCCTTGTGGAACAGCTTCCTGCATATAGCTTCCTCTTTTATGAACTAGTTGCAGGGCATCCTCTAAGCCTAAGCTTCCTGCGGCAACAAGCGCAGAGTATTCTCCTAAGCTATGTCCGGCAGCAACAGATAAGTTTGGATCCAAGGATCGAAAAGCGACAATGCTGTTAAGAAGAATAGCTGGTTGAGCATTCTTTGTGAGAGTTAGTTCTTCAGCAGGGCCTTCGAAGCAGAGTTTGGAAAGTGAGAAGCCAAGAGCCTTGTCAGCGGCTTCGAACAGTGATTTAGCCTGTTCGCTTTGTTCGAAAAAATCTTTACCCATTCCCACTGTCTGGGAACCTTGCCCTGGAAACAGCCCTAGTAACTTGCTCATACTTTCTCCTTCTCCAAATCTGATTCGAATCTAGTTTGGAACCCCCCTAACTAGTAATTGGAGAGAATTAGTTCAAGAGCCTAACAAAAACATATTAAATTAGGGGTAAATAACGAAGGGCCTAGAAGCGAAGCCCACTAACTACCTTTAATTACTCAAGTAAATAATTAATAACCTATAAAAATAGTATATAAATAACTCAAGATGCCGACTAATTTAGTCGATATTTATCTGAGGGAGCCACCAAAGTGAGCGATTTTTCACGGTCATTGGAAATGAACTCGAGGCTTTAGCTATCAGGAAAATAGCATGGGTTAGTAAAGTGGAAACAGATAAAAACAACAATTTTCAGTCTGAGATTTTAGAAAAGAGAAACGACTCCACCGAGCGTTCTTCATCGCTCGAGGCGAACTCTTTTGGTGAAATTCTTATAGTCGATGATAACCAAGATATTCTTAATTCTATTGGTGGCTTGTTAGAATCAACAGGTTTTGACGTCAATTGCGCTAGCAGTGCAGTGGAAGCTTTATGTTTACTAGAAAAGATTAAACCTGATCTAATTTTGTCTGACGTGCAAATGGACGGAATTGATGGCTTTGAGTTCCAGCGCATAGTCAGACAGAACGATGAGCTTCTAAAAGTACCCTTTGTATTTCTAACTGCCCTCTCAGACCCAGTAGAGATCAGAAAAGGCAAAAGCAGTGGGTGTGATGACTACTTAGTTAAACCTTTTCATACAGATGATTTAATCGCAGTCATAGAAGGTAAGCTTTTTACGGCTAGGAATCGAGAATCATTCAATCAGAAAGAAATAAACCAGTATTGCAAAGATCTAATTGAAAGATTGTCACATGAGTTTAGAACACCACTGGTGGCCATAAATACTGGTGCAGAGCTTCTTCAGATGAAGTTGAAGGCCAAAGGAGATGATGGCCTTGTAAAGATAAGTAAATCAATTGCCAGAGGCGGCAATCGTTTACAGAAGTTAGTTGAAGATTTTTTGACTATCCAGTCAATACAAAGTGGTCAAGCTCTTGAACTGTTTGAGGAGCACAAGAAAACTGAGAGAATGTCAGATTTACTAGATCGCTCAGTAAACCACTTACTTGATTTCATCCTACCAGAAGATATTAATGTAGACCTAAATATTGATTCGGCTTTTGATTCGGATCAGTATCAAGTTCAAATCGTCGAACTTCAATTTAGAGATGTTCTGAGACGGCTAATTGACAATAGTCTTAAATTTGCTGGAATTGAAAACCCGGTAGAAATAAGTCTTGCTTCTGACAGTCAAACAATATCGATTATGATTAGAGATCATGGTCCTGGCATGAAAGCTAAGGAGTGCCAATTGGCTCAAGATCTCTTCGGTCAGATCAGTAGAGGAGAGAAAGAGCAACAGGGCTGTGGTCTTGGCATTACTATCTCCACCTGGTTGACTGAAATTAATCAAGGAGAGCTAATTTTTCATATTCCCGACAGTGGCTCTGGGCTTCTTTTGGAAGTTAGATTCCCTCGTTACGTCCCCTAAGCTCGATTAATTGACGATTCTCCATTCTTATCCTAAACCCTGAGCAGACTAGGTCACTCATTTATGTGGCTGTGCAATACTGTTGGGAAGAGATAGTCATGGCGATTAAAGTAATAGTGAACGGGGCCAAAGGCCGGATGGGAGAAATGAGCTCGGCTGCAATCAGTGCTGATCCTGAGCTTGAACTGGTTGGTCAAACTGACCTTGGTGATAATTTAAACGACACTATTAAAGATACTGCTGCTGCTGTTGTAGTAGACTTTACAGTTGCTTCTGCTAGCTTGAAGAACGCAGAGGCGATTGTTGCAGCTGGCGCTCGACCTGTTATCGGGACTAGCGGTTTTACCGAAAGGGAAGTTAGCAAAGTGTCGTCCCTTTGCGCTGAAGCTGGGATCGGGGGAATAATCGCTCCAAATTTTTCTTTATCTGCAGTTTTAATGATGAAGTTTGCAGCTGATGCGGCAAAGTATATGCCGGAATGTGAGATTATTGAGTATCATCATACTGCTAAGGAAGACTCTCCGTCAGGGACAGCTCTAAAGACAGCCGAGCTAATTGCTGCTTCAAGAGTTGAGGCAAGAAAACCTGTTAAAGGTAAAGAAATAATTCCAGGATCTAGAGGAGCGGAGTTAGGTGGAACTAATATTCACGCAGTTAGAATACCGGGTGTCATTGCGGATCAAGAAGTAGTCTTTGGCGGGCATGCCCAGAGCCTGACTATTAAAAGTGCTTGTCTTAATCGAGAAGCCTACATGCCGGGGGTTTGTTACGCCTGTAAAAAAGTAATCGAGCTCGACGATCTGGTTTTTGGTTTAGATAAAATTCTCTGAACCAGTTCTTACCAGTCGTTATTCCACTTTCTATCTAAAAAATTATTTGGCTCTTTGAAGTCTGTTTAGTTATTGAAATTATTGAGAAATTCGAGTTTTTGGCTTGGAGTCTATCCAGAATTCAGACCTTTTTGGGTCAAGTGTTAGTTTTACGTTAGTTCAGACAAAGGTATGGTCAATATTTGTTTATAGCGTAGGTAACTATAATGAATATATCAAAAAAAACAGGCTTAATTTTAACGTTAGTAGTAGCTGTCTTTCTAATTGCGAGCGGCTATTTCTTGAATCAAGCAGCTAACAACTACGAAGTTGTCAACAAGGGTCAAATCCTTGAGCACACCACCGGGTATGTCTATCAAGTTCGTTTCTTCGATAAATACGACATTTTTTTAGAGCCCGAGAATCGGCCGAATAGTGATCTTATTAGTTTTCTCTTTTTGCTTGGCTCTGGATTTGTCGGGATGGTTTTTTTCTTTGTGCTTGGAACTGGCCGTGCTGTTGTTCGACCTAAGGTCTTGTGGCTGTATTTGGTTACTTTCCTGGGAATGAACTACTTGGCTTTTGACGAGTTTTTGGGGATACACGAATCGATTGGTCACAATATGCCATTCCTGACCGCTTTACCTTTTGTGAAGCGTCCGGATGATGCCATTGTGATGCTTTACCTCATCCCATGCGCAATCTTTGCTTTGCTTTTCTACTCTGAATTTTTATCTTGTAAAAAATCTGTTTTGGCAGGATTCGTGGCCTTTGGGTTAATTGTAGTTGCTGCTATTTCTGATGTCTTTACACTCCCTTTAGAAGAGCCTTTAGAGGTGTTGGCAGGAGTCTGTATTTTCTGCTCGTTCCTATTTCTCGGGCAGCATCATCTGAACGAAGTGTATGCCCCGTCTTTATAAAATCACGGTTTTTTCTATACCCATAGTAAAAGAGTATAAGCATTGCCTAGCGCTGTCAGATAACAAGTAAACTGATAAGTATTAAGTTAAGCTTTGCTGTTTTTGGTAATTGCTGCGGAATTAGCCCCGAGACGGTAACTGGGCGTTTAGCTTCTTTTTTCTGAAGCTTAAAACGACCGGTGAGCCTATTAATCTTGTCAATCCAAAGGACTGTGCAATAGATTCTAGGAATCGAGATAACTCAGCTTTCCCAGTTAAAATTCCAAAGATTCTGTGCAGAGCTAAAGGCAGGGTAAGTTGCTTCTTTACTTCTACAAGCTCAAATCCGTTTCTTTCAAATTCTTCGATTATTTCAGACTGGCTGAATAGCCTATAGGGGCGGGTGTTCTTTTCAATAGCTTTTTTTAAAGCAAAAAACGGACGACCCACCAAATTACAACTTAGGTACTCTGGGTATTCTACAATCACTGTGTTGCTTGAAACTCGACATAGCTCATCAATGAATTGTTGCCATTCTTTTAAATGAGCAAGCATTCGGATCGAGAGAACTGTGTCGAACTGATTGTCTCTGTGTGGTAAATCTAGCAGGCTACCTTTATTGAATTTTATCTTCTTGTCTTCGATTAGCTCAGATAAAAGTTGACTACATTGCTCGGAGCTTCCGGTAACCGAGTAATCCCTTACATGTTGGGAAATCATTGGTGCCAGCTGTGCATGTCCTCCGCCAACATCTAATACTTTCTTAGAGGCTGCGTTAGTTACTAAATCTAAAATCGTTTTGTTTTGAACAGATAGTAGGAAGTGTCCCACTGGACCACTAAAGCGTGCTGCATAATCTTCGGTTGAGCTAGCAATGTCGGGAGCTTGATCAGACTCAAGGGTCTGTTCGTCAACGGCGCCGCGTTCCCAAGAGTTTGTAGTTTCTAGAACTCCCTCGGGGGTAAGGCCTTCAAGTACTTCTTCACTATCCATACTTCAACAACGCTCCTTATACATCCTTCTTAAAACAAACGATGCGGAGAAAGGACTCTAGTTTATTTGACATTAAACTAAGACTCCTACGCCAACTTCATGCCTATTATACCAAAATATATTTTATATTGGTATTTGCAGTAATCTTTACATTTATCGGCTGAATTTAGAGATAAGCTTAGAAAAATAGCCTTATTTTAGTCAGTTGCCGGCTTGCTCTAGTTTGCCTAGATTTAGGGAAAAAGGAGCTTTTGGGGGACAAACTGATAATTGATTTGAAAACGTTGTTTTTTGAGCCGTTTTCGAAGCCTGTGAGCGGTCTGAAACTTGTTCTAAGTGTTGCGATCAATATCTTTTGCAAATTTCATTTTGAGAACATAATTCGACTTTCAGGGAATTACTGAAGATAAATGATTTTCAATTTAAGGAGATGTAGCGAGAAAATGAAAAAATCTGGATTTATTATACTTGCGATTTGCCTACTTGGATTGGCTTATCTTTTGTTGAGCAAAGGTGACCGAAATCAACTTAATAGCTCTTCAACAGCTTCCTCTAACTCCTCTTCGGGCGAAGTTAATCAACAGGGTCAAAGTGGATCCAATGAGTCAGCGGTTAATGAAGCTGGGGTAGAATCTTCAGTTGAGCTAACTGAATTGTCTGTTGATCAAAAAACAGCATTTCAAACAGCCCGCCAAGCAAGTATCAAAGGTAAGTTTAATGTCGCCAGAGAAGAGTTACACACTTTGTTAGTGGAGAAGCCTGAGCTAGTTAGGCAGGTGATAACAGACAACGGATTTAGAAAATTTCGAGAGACCGACGATTTTAGAAAGCTACTATTAATTCTAGATAAAGATCCTCACCAAGAATTAGGACTGCCTCCAATTCATTTGGAATAGATTAACCAAATAGTCCCAGTGTTTCTTTTTCAAAAGTTTCTGGAAATACTGGTGCCGGGTTGAACCCAAGCCAACTAATCATCTCGCTGAAAGCATTTCTGAAATCAATTCTTTGAGGAAGCCATTCTTCGGAAAATGTTTCGGTGTCAATTTCAGGACCTTTTACTCCTCCGTTTACTCCTCCACCGATGACTAGCATTGCAGAACCCCAACCGTGATCAGTTCCGCCAGAACCGTTCTCGAAAGTCTTTCGTCCAAATTCTGTAAATATGCAAATCGCTGTGCTGTTCCACTTTCCGATTGCTTTCATATCAGCTTCAAAAGCGCCAATAGCCATATCAACTAAAGCAAGTATGCCAGCTTGGGTTCCTTCAATCCCGCCTTGGCCAGCATGGTTATCCCAGCCGCCCATTCCTCCGTAGAACACACGAGTTCCCAGCCCGCCATTGATTAAAGTAGAAACCTCTCTCAAGTATCTAGCTGCACCATCTGAGCCGTAGTCACCAGTTGCTTCATAGGCTGAAAGAGCAGCCTGAATGTCGCTAACCGAACTTTGAGTAGTTTTGTGCCCAAGGTCGACTTCCCTACGAATTGAAGAGTCTCGCTCGTAACTCCTTCCGGTAATATTTCCTAGGATTTCTTGCTTCAGATTATTGTCTCCTATGACTGGGATGCCACCATCTAATGTGGCCCCTCGTTGGTATGTCAGAGATCCTAAGCTTCCGGCAACAAGAGGTCTGTTCTCTTCTCTATTAGCGAGAAAGTCTATCTTTGGCCCAGTCCCTAAGCCAACAGTACTGTATTTTTCAGCTTGGAAATAAATATCTCCCAACCTGCCTAACCAACCTCTTCTGTCTTGGTCAGAAGTTGTTCCTCTTGAGAAAATATCTTGAGCTGTGAAATGAGAGCGGGTGCCAACTGGATCACCAATGAATTTAATAACTGCACAATTCTCTTCGTCGAAAATTCTTTTAAGATTTGAAAGTGATGGGTGAAAGCCTATACCTCCGTCCAATGGGAGAATAGCATCAGCGGGAATTGCAATACTACTTCTCTTCTCGTAATACTCGGCAACCCCGACTGGAATAGTAAAACTATTTAGAGGATCGCAGCCACCAAACTGATTAAAAAGAACAAGAGATCTACCATTTCCAGCACTAGTTTGCGCCCAAGCGAATGGGTCTTTTTGACTGCCAAAAGCTGCTGCACAACAAGCACCTGTTCCAGCCGCGAACATGGATTTAAGAAACTTTCTTCGATTTATCATTATAATGTCCCTCGCTTAGAATCAGTATGTCATGTAATCACGATGTTGCGTAAGGAGCCAGAGAAGACCTCTAACTTTTACTGCCAAAAGAGCCTCATTGTTTTCAATCTCTGCGGGCTCTTCATTATCGTTGTTTCTTCTTATTGTTACTAGGTAATTCTCTAGCTCGGCCTTATCTGTTTCATCGAGCTCTAAACCAAGAAGCTCGCTTAGCTCAGTCACAACGGCAGCAGGGTCTGAACCATCTCTACTGTTCGGAATAAGTGATAGTACATCAAAGTCTTCAAACTCAGCAGTTAGAGCAGTTAGATAGCGGTTGATGCCATTGGCGTAACCAGGCAACCAGCCTAGAAAATAGGTGGACTTATAATTTTGCCCGTGTTTGTTCATCGGCCAACCATTGACGCTGTTAGGAGCCAGGGGTTCGAATCCCATGTTTACTTGGGAAAGATTATTCCTCAGAGTTGTCTGATTGTAAGGAATACCCGTTCTTTTTAGAAAGCCAACAGTAAACGTTGCTCCATCCTTAACCTTGTTGTGCCTTGCCTCTGGTGAGAAAAACGCTTCCGAGCGAAGTAGTCTTCTTATTACTTGCTTTAAATTCCACTCTTGATTGATCAGTGTGGTAGCAAGACTATCGATCTGGGCTTCTGTGGGTTTATCATGAACAAAAGCGTTGAATAGTCTTGTTACAACCCATTTTGCGGCTTCTGGGCGAGTATCAAGTGTAAGATTAACAATATCTTCTTGATTAAAGGCTCCAGTTGCCTCGTAAGGAGTGCCAGCCCAAATAGTTTTTTCGCCTTCATCATAGAAGTTTTCATTTAGAAACACTTCTCGGGGAAGATCGGTGTCTGTATCGAAAATAGCTCTCCAACCTGTAAACGCTCGAGCTGATTCTGCAACGTCTTCAGAGTTATAGAGTCTCACTCCATCTGAATTCTCGGTTGTTTCGCCGAGCGTAAATAATTCCCAGAACTCTCGTGAATAATTTTCATCAGGTTTTCCTTTTCGGTTTAGGGTCCCATTTAGCCAACGAAGCATTAGAAAGTCAGTGGTGATTTCTGTTGCTAGGGTTTTGAAGTTTCCAAGAGCGTGTCCACGGATAAGTTCAATGTGAGCTTTACAAGGTTGTCTACTTACTAGACCCCCTCTACAGGAAGTTGCAAATAGGTCATGAAGAATCAGTGCCATCCTTTCTTGCAGACCATTTTCGCCCTTAATCATCATCTCATTCCAGGCCGATCTGATTGCGTTGATGCGTAAGTCTTCAGAGCTATCTATATACTCGTCTAGGGAGCCGTTGGTCGCTTTACGAATCAGTTTGTTCACTGATTCAACTACACCATCTTCCATTATTTCTTGTCGCTGCTCTAGGGTTCCACCTAGGTTAGCCTTCATCAAAAGATGCTCGGCTTCCTGCCAAGTAAGCTCCTTCTCATACACCGCTAGAGAATTAGGGTTTCCTGTAAAAGACTCTCCCGAAGAGGAAGAGCTAGAGGAACTAGAAGAACTAGAGCTACTGGACGAGCTAGAGCTAGAAGAACTAGAACTAGAAGAACTAGAGCTACTGGATGAGCTAGAGCCTGAGGAGCTGGAAGTTGATGAACTAGAACTACCAGATGAACTAGAACTAGATGATGAGCTTGAAGTTGGGGTTGGTGGTAGGATGATTTTTCGAAAATCCCCTTGGTCTTCCTTCACTACTCCATTGATCAAATAGATGTTTCCAATCCGACCTTGAGAGTCAGGGAAAGAACGGAGCATGTATGCACTCACTGCTTCGTCACCTTTTCCTTGAACTTTCAAACTACCGACTGCATCCCTTCCTAAAGGTGCACCAGCGTTGATATCTTGGTTGCTGCCAGCAGTGAGGGTAGCTTGTTCAGAGTTTAATTCCTCACCCTGCATGTTATAAACTTTGAAGGCCTTGCTGATCGTTTCAGAAGAAGTATTTCCAAGCTTGAGCCAATTATAAGAATCAAGAAAAGAGTTAACCGGAAGGGCAATCAATTCATTGTCACCAGCTCTATTGGATGAAAATTCTTGAATAGCATAAACCCAAGCTGGGGTAGTTCTGTCATGAGTTCCAATTTGAGTAGTCTGGGCAATGATACGGTCGGAGTCGCTAGAACATACTAGCTCCACGCTACCTATGGCCCCAGTTCCACTAGGATCAATAAAGGTGTTAAGCGGCATTCTGAAGCGACTTTTAGCTTCGATGGAGGCAACTCTTGTTCTGAGTAGTTCTCCTTGCTGATTATAAATTTTGACCTCTGGAGACAAAGTAGAATTGCCCATATTGGCTAGGTCTAACCAACTGGAGGTAAACTGACTTCCCATAGTTGAAGCTTGCAGTCTGTTGCCTCCACAGTCTGACTTTTTTGCAATTGTTGGAAATGCGAAATTTGCCGCATTCTGATTTGCATAGTCGCCATATTGTACAAGAAAAGCTTGGTAATACTGGCTCGGATCTACTGGATGAATAATGTAACTACCTTGAGCGTTCGTTCCTGGCGCACTGGCAGGCATGTCAATTCTTCCACCGGCAGCCAAGGCGTCAATTGTGTATGTATTTATTTGATTTCCAGTTGGATCATAAAATTCCACCAAGGCGCTAAATTCACGGTCAGTATTGTTAACAACGGTTAACCAGTTTGCGGAATTATTATCTACTTGGAAGTTTTCAATAGAGGCAATTTGACCAAATTTTTTGCCTGGCTCTCCAGCAGCAACTGGAATTGAATAGATGAAGTCGTGTTTCTTTGTTGAGCCACTAACACCTGGACGGTAAACTACAGTTCTACAGCTCAAAGAAGAGGGTCTGCTGGAGACAACTCCAAAGCAGCCATAGGTGTCTTCAATAGAAATCGTCTCGTTGACTACTTTATGTACACTTCCTTTAGCTGGGATTTGAAAACTGTCGCTAGCGATTTTTTCGCCACCGCTAGTTTTGTATTCTAGCGTGACGCTTAAATCGGACTGCGAGACATTCTCACACTCCACAATGTTAACTTGGTCAAGAAAGCCATTGAAGACTCCGACGTAGTTTCCGTCGTCGGCACAAGCTAGCGCGGAAGTGAAGAAGATATACAATACAAAAAGTGAAAACCTAAGCTGTTTCATAACCTTAACCTGAATCTATAGTGGCCCTAATCATCATTGTGGGTTTTTAACTGTATAATGTGAGATCGGCTTTTCAGGAGATATTCTTGAAGAATCTACTTAGTAGAAAAAACCCTTTCCTTTCAAGTGCTTAGGAGCAAGAAGTGGGCTATTATTTACTAAGAGCCTTTTCCACTATTGGGTGTAGTTGTTCGAGCCACTGAATATAAGCTTTTGGACTTAAGTGAATTCCGTCGTCTGAGTAGAGCCCTTTTCCTTTCATAAAACTGTTCGCTTCTAGAAAAACGCAGTTTGAAATATCTTTGCAATATTTTTTTATTAAAGAATTACTCTTTTCAACTGACTCGAGACTATACACGGGATTTTTGAGTTCCTCCGTTTTAAAAACCCCAGTCCAAATAATAGGTGAGTTTGTGAATTTCTTTAAGTTTTCAGTCATGAACTTTAGAGCTTGATCAATTTCTGAAATGCTACTTCTTCGATGTGCTAAGTTGTTTGTTCCAATTTGTATGAGGATGGCATCAGTATTGGCTAGTGAGTTTTGATAATCTTTAATTCTAAGGGTTAGCCCTTCAATAGTATCACCCGAAATTGCAAAATTTAAATATGTCCTACCTAGTCCGTTGGGGTTCATGCCCTGCAAATGGCTATCTCCAAGCAAGACTATTTCAGGAGCATCCTTTTGTTGTTCTTCTAGGAGCCTAAGCTTGGAGCTTTGTTTTTTGATAAAGGTTCTTCTGTAAAGATATTCGAAGCCTAGTTGGGGAGGGAAGTAACTAAGTAGCAGCAGGGTGATACAGAAGATAGGGGCTATGAAGCCTAGAAATTTAATGAACTTAGGAAGAATGGGCGTTTTTTTTAATAATTGTTTATTTTCAGCCATTGAAATACACCTGAGCTAGGTTTCAAAGGTGGAGTGCTCCGTGATGATAGCAGTGTGCTCTCTCGCCGAACAACTGACAAATGTTAATCGGGCTTTTGGTTTTATTTTGAGTCAGTAGTTATCAGAGCCATCAAAGACCTAGATTGGCAGTAAAAGCTTGTCCCATTCAATTTGTTTTACTAGGCTTTTACTTATAGGGCGTTTCGGTAGCATCAGATTTACCTCCAAGGATTAAGAGACATGTCAGTTAGAGAATTTTTTGATGGCTGGAAGTGGTATAAATGGATTTTACTTGTGTTGATGGGCATCGCTTTCTTTTGGCATTGCACTTATGCTTTTAGGCTTCTGGGAGCTGACAAATATCTGTTAAATGTGCCTGCTGCCAGGCCAATGGGTGAAGCTTTAGTGAATTTGGACGAGGTTCGAAGGAGAACAGGCCGAAAATTCGAAGGCTGGTTGAACGGAAATTGCAAGATCGTTCTGAAAGGTGGCTGCCCCAAATTTTCAAGCTTTAGTAAGTTTGTTATGGGAATGGGGGCTTAGTTTTCTAGACAGCTCTTTTTAGGTAAGAGCGCAGTCTTAGTAGAGCTCGCGAGCGTATTTGAGATGCTCTTGACTCAGTGACCCCAATTATTTCACCAATTTCTTTGAGATTTAGCTCCTCGTAAAAATATAAGCTAATCACTAGTCTTTCCTTCTCGGGTAACCTATCAAGAGCGCGAGCTATAATCTCAACTCTTTCTCCTTCAAGTAAATCTTTTAGTGGATCAGGTTGGCCGCTTGGCAGGTATTCATCTGCCATGAATCGTTCATCACCATGTCCAAATCCCAGCTCTTCGAAGCTAAGTATGACAGCTCCTGATACGTCTCCAAGCATTTTATGAAGTTCGTCAATGGTTAGGCCCATTTCTTCAGCAACCTCATTGTCTTCTGCGGGACGACCTAGCTCTTTTTCTAATTTGAGATAAGCATTTTCTAGTTTGTGAGCTTTGTGTCTTAGTGATCGAGGAGCCCAGTCCTGTGAGCGAAAGCTATCAAGAATTGCTCCACGAATTCTAAACTGAGCATATGTTGAAAAACTAGTTTCATGTTGAGGATCATATTTTTCTAGTGCATCGACGAGTCCGATGATCCCTGAATTTAACATTTCCTTGATATCCACCTCGGAAGGAAGCCTTCCAGCTAAACGATGGACTACTCTTTTCACCAGCGGAATGTAGTTTTTGATCAACTCGTCTCGTTGATCCTCATCCGCTGACCGGTATGAGTTCGGATTGTTCTTCGTTTCAGCGCTCACCCTGATAAACCCTTTGTTACTGCATAAAAAAATTTGCCTTCAAGTCCGGCTCTTATAGCAGTCAGGGGAAACCTTTTTTTGTTAACTAAAAAAACCTTCCCAGCTGATTGCCTTAAGAATGAACAATTAAATGCTCAGCCCTAAAAATAGCCTCAATTAGGATGTAGTTTAGGCTTGAAAGGATGATTAAATCTTCCCTCGATTAACAACTGTATAGAATAATTAGGTTTTCCCTATTAAAAAAGTTGGCTTTACGGAGCACTCTTTATAGAAGGTCTTGAAGCCTTAGAAGTGGTTGTTCAAAAGAGTAGTTTTTGACGCCCTAACAGCTTAAAAATCTTAGGGAATTTGGTAGAGGCTCAAACGGTGGTTTCCCGGGCGGCTAAGCCCTTGAAAATAGTGCTTTTCTTGGAAGACTTTGGTAGACCATCAATCTTGGAGTCCTTTGCTCGGTCTATTTTGAGCCCTAGCCTGAATGGATTCTCTATAATTTTGCATAATAATTTACGGAGGAAGTAGCCATGTCGAGGCGGGTTAATGTGTATTCGATTGGAAACGCAATTGTCGACCTACAGCTTAAAGTTTCTGAAGAAGCATTTAGTGAACTGGGCCTGGAGAAAGGTTCAATGAACCTAATAGATTCTTCTGAGCAAACAGCTTTGTTATCTCGTCTGGACAGCAAGGATATTAATAAGGCCAGCGGTGGTTCAGCGGCTAACTCAATGATTGCAGTTGCTCAACTGGGTGGTAGCGCAGCCTACGGTTGTCTGGTCGGAGATGATGAATTTGGTAAGTTTTACTCCACGGAAATGAGTGAACTTGGCATAACCTTATATACGAACCCCGCTGAGGGAGGATCCACCGGTTCTTCGGTCATTTTAATTACACCCGATGCCGAACGAACTATGAACACCTGTCTCGGTGTTAGTGCAGAGTTTGGTCCAGAGCATATAAGCTCGAAAATAATGAAGGACTCGGAGTGGCTATTTATTGAAGGTTATCTTTTTTCTACCCCTAAGGGGCAGGAGGCCGTTCGTAAAGCTGTTTCAGTCGCAGGTAAGTGCGGAACCAGAATTGCGGTGACAGTTTCCGATGCTTTCATAGTCGATGTTTTTGGTGAACCTCTTCGGGAAACTCTGAAGTATGCTGATCTAGTTTTCGCTAACTATACAGAAGCTGAAAAATATGTGGGCTCTGGGGATGATGTCATTGGCCGTTTCCAAGAGGAATTTACCAACTCCGTTGTCACTAGGGGCAGCGAGGGGGCAGTGGTGAATTTTGATGGAGTCCGTTCAGAGATAGCCCCGGTTAAAACAGAGGCGGTGGATGACACTGGTGCAGGAGATATGTTTGCTGGTAGTTTTCTTTATGGAATCAGTAATGGCTATGATGGTCAGCAGGCTGGTAATTTAGCGAGTAAGCTATCTTCAAGGATAGTTTCAAAGCTTGGACCACGTTTAGAGAATGATCACTTGTCGGATTTGGATAGTATTAAAGTTCAAATTGCGGCTTAGGAATTAGGGTTTTATGGCGCTCGATAATTTCGGCAAAGAAAAAATTGGAAAGCTCGCGCTAGGCCTCTTGTGCTTGGCTGTTTTTGGATTTTTCTTTGTTAGTACCTTTAATAAGACTGATAAGAAAGAGAGTGTCGATAGGCTTGCCCTTGAGAAAAAGAAAAAACAGCAAGAATCTGAAAATCAGATTAAAGACCTTCGAGAGTTGCGTGAGAAGCTCGTTAAGGGCTCTGATTCCGATCAACTCAAAAACCCAGAGGATAGTTCAAAGTCTTTCAGGGAGATGTACGCTGAGCGTTTAAAGAGAAAAGAAGCCGAGGTTAAGGGTGTTGAGGGGTCAATTGGTAAGAGTGACCCTTCTCTTAGCCCTTTTCAGCGTGAAGTCGATGCTATGGATCAGATGTCCAAAGAGGCCACTGAGCGACGTAGACAGGGGAAAGACAACGTTAAAGAAATTTCGCTGCCTTTTTTGGATCGAGATTCTAAAGAGAGTGCCAAAGGAAAGGATGTCGCTGATGGCGATATTAAAAGAGTTGATCGTAGAACTGAACAGTCTAAGAAGTCACCTTTTTCCGACCTTATTGCCCAAATTAATTCAAAAAAACCTAGTGAGGCTGTGGTCGAAAGACGAAAATTGTTGGAGGCCTTATTTAGAAAAACTGGGGATGCGGATCTATCAACTGCGTTGATTGCAGGTGAAACATTTTTGTCTGAGAGCAGAAATGAACATAGAGAATACTTAGCGACTACCCTCAAAGATGGTGGGGGGAATACTCTTCAAAAACTTTTTTTAATTAAAGCTTTGGGTAAAGTTGGGGATGAAAGTTCTATTAAAGCCTTAAGATTCGAGTACAGTCACGCCTCTGATGAAATCGTCAGACAAGAATTGGTTAAGGCCGTTGGACAGATTGGTCATTCCAGTGGAGAGACTTTTTTGAACCAAATATTGGCTGGCAACTTGGCTCAGTCTAGTGAAGTGGTCAAACTTGTTTATGCCGCTTTTGCTAGGATCGGCAGTCCTTCAGCGAAAAATCGTCTTTTCAATTTGAATAGTGCAACGAATAAGAGAAGTGACCCAGCAGAGAAGGCAGCAATAGCTAAAGCCTATAGCGTTGTTGCTGGCCAAGTTGATAATGACGCAATAGATAAGGGCATACCTGGTGGGAGTAAGCTTAATCTGAGGTATCGAGGGACAGAGTATTTTTTCTATCATCCAGCTTTTAGAGATGCTGGGCTGGCAAAGCCTTGGCTTCTCGTTTGCGTTCACGGCTCCCTAATGAGAGCAGAGGAAATTTTTGATCTTTGTCGAAAGGGATCTAAGAATAGAAATGTGGCAGTTCTTGCACCAGTATTTGACCATTTTTCTTATCCCGACTTTGGTTTTTTTGATCGCCATTCCTCAGACCTGCGGGCAGATTTAAGGTTTTGGGAGATTATTGAGCATGTTGCAGAGATAGCTGGGGTTCAAACTCGCGAGATGTTTATTTATGGAGAGGAAAGAGGGGGAGATTTCGTCTCTAGGATTGTTATGAACCAGCCAGGTAGATTTAGTCGAGCTGTAGCCTTTAATGCTGACTACCCAAGATTGACAGGTGATAAGTTAGTGCCAGAGGGATTAAAGCCTTCGCCTCTTTTTCCGGATTTAGAATTTGATACTTATGGTTTTATTAGAACTGACTTCTTAATTTTAACACCATCTAGCGGAGGTTCCAGGACAAGAGGCTCTTTTTTTAAAAATCTGACAAAGGAGTCGATTAGAAAAGGCTACACTATGAGAATTTCAACCAAAGAGACTGGTGCAAAGAAGTTCGGTGTTAAGCCAGGTTTAGACTATTTGTTTAAGAATAGGCCTAAGGGAATGAAGTACCAGCGCAACTAGTTTTTAAGCGCTCACAAAAACTTAGAGGGATTTGGATAGCCAGATCAACATCAGCTCGGCCCATTTTTCAAATGAGCCTCTTTGGGAAACTTTTTTTCTTCCTAGCACTTCGCTTAAGACCCTTTCATTGACCCGAGATTCTTTGACCCACATCAACTCGTTTCTAAGCCTTCTTACTTTTTCTTCCGATTCAAACTCCTTGAAGACTCGAGCTGCTTTCTGATCATTACCTTGCAAGCTTTTACCATAGCGAGTTTGGTAAAACTTAATCATTGGAACATGTCTGATGCTTCTTTCTAGTTTTTCTTCCATAGTCAGAAAATTTGTAAATCTTAATTCATAAATACGTCTATCTGGGGATTAAGATGCGTCGTCAGAATAAACAGATGCGATAAGAGATTTTTCCTCAAATTAGGCTAGTAAGAAGGCATAATTAGGGGTAGCTTGACCTTGTAGCAGGACATTAACTCATTCTCACTAGGAGCCTAAACATTGGCCAGAAAAGAGCGTGCTTTACTTAAGTATTTGGCTTCAGCCATTTGTTTTATAATTGGACTCGTCTTGATTCTAGATGCGACTAGAACTAATCAAGTTGACCAAGCATCACAACAAGTCCCTGCTTCGAGATCCCAGACAAAGGCCTCTTCCTCAACTGTTACGAAGTCTACTATAGATACCCAAGAGTCTTCTGGCTTGACCGCTGGTAGTTTATGCAGAAATGTTCTTGAAACTTGCACGGCCAAGATAGCTTTTCAGTCTAATGACTGTAACAAAGAGGCGGCGAAAATTGAGGTTGAGCAACTTTTAGTAGAGCCCTTAAAAAATATTCATTGTCAGGATATTTATGATCGTATGGAAGACTCCTGTCCAGAAGGTTGTCGTGTGGATACTGCTAGGTCAATTATTTTACCGGCGGATGTTCAATTCCGTTTTGACGATGATGAACGTGATATCTCAGGATGCCAAGTTTCTGGGGAGAGGTTGGTTAATATACGAGGAGTTTGTGTCTCTTCCGGTTGAAATTCCTAGTTTATACTCAACCTACTTTAAATTTCGTCTTTTAAGGGAGTGGGCGGGTTGAGTATACTGCGCCTAAAACTCTCTAAAACGTGATTAGCGTTTTTCTATTAGGCTCTCCAAATATCTCGATTTTTCGTGTTAATAATTAATTTAGACAAGACCTAAAGGTCTTGAGAAGCATATTTAGAGGTTGAGTATATAGTTTTTTGGCCTCGCCTGCACTCGGCTTATACTACTCAAACCTCATTAAGCGATTTGTAGATTTCTATATGTTGTCTAGCCACGGCCTTGGGGGTGAACCATTTTTCAAACTCAGGTGATTTATTTAGTGAGACACCGGGAGGATGCTTATCAAAGGCCTCGTTTATCGCTTCTTCAAAAGAATCAACTGAACCTTTTTCCCCATAAAAAACAGGGTAATCTATCAATTTACTAAGTGCTTCCTGAATACCTGCCAACTTAGTGCAGACAATCGGCACACCAGAGGAAGCAGCCTCCAGAATCACAGTTGGCACTCCTTCATGGTCGGAGCTTAGTAAAAGTAGATCAGCATTGGCAATTAAGGACCCTGCATCTTTTCTAAAACCTAAGAATTTTATTTTATTATCAAGCTCTGTTTGTTTGGCAATTAGTCTTAGATTTTCTTCCTCAGGGCCATCACCGACTATGTCCAGAACAGCATCTATCTTTACTCCCAGCATCGCTTTAATAGCGATATCAACTCTCTTAATTGGAACCAAGCGACCGACGATTACTATTTTAGCTTTAGATTCTTTATCTGACTTTGAACGAGTTTCTCCTGAAACTTGAGCACAGTTGAGAACAGTGAATTGTTTTTCTAAATCTAAAAAAGAAAGCTCAGATGCTAATGTGTTTGAGATAGTTATTATTCCGTCTGAAATATAGCGAGCTAAAAACGACTGCAAGCATAAAAATATCGAAGACTTGATCTGTTTGAAACCTGAATAGACCTCTGAAAGTCCGTGGTACATTGTTATGAATTTGGCCTTGTACTTCCGCTTCAGAGCATAGGCGATAAAAGCCTCCTTATAGCCGTGACTAACCACTAGGTCAGGAGGTTTGCGGTCAGTACTCTTTTTGGAATCTTTGACCATTTTTACAAAGCCAGTTTGCTCTTTGACTAGGTGGACTTCTATCCCTAGGTCTTCTAAACGATCGTGGAGAATTCCCTCATTAAAAAGCATAGCCTCCACTTCAAGACTTTTCTCCTCTCGCAGAGCTTTAAGTAACAAATAGGCTTGGGTCTCTGCTCCTGCCCATAAGTCACCAGAAATTATATGAAGAATTCTCAATTTATTGTAGGTTGTCTAAATTAGAGTCTAATCCTATTTTCCGAAAATCGTAACCTTTCAAGTAGGAGTTGTCGATGTTTTCACAAACAAATGTAAGGTTAAAAGACAGCTAAAGTGTCTGAGTTGAATAATAATTCATTACCAGAAACTCCCATAGACAAGGTTAAGCTACTTGTGGGCTTGGCTATTTCTAGTTTTGCTCTATGGTGGGTGCTCAGCCTTACTGATCTTGATAAGTTAAAATCCTCCTTCATGGAGGCGAACTTTAAGTTAATCTTGCTTGCTGCAGTTATTATGCTGCTAGGGTATTTTCTTAGAGCTCTGCGCTGGCCTCTTTTTTTCGATCGATCAGCTCCTTCTCTTAAAGACTCATGGAAATGCCTAATTGTTGGTTTCTTCATGAACAATATTTTACCAGCTCGAATTGGCGAGTTTGTTCGAGCTCATCTTGGTGGAAGAGCCACAGGGCTCAGCAGAAGTACAGTTTTAGCCACAGTTGCTGGAGAGCGTTTAGCAGATGGACTTTGCATAAGTTTGATATTTGCCGTCTTTTTCTTCATCTCTTCGGGTCTTGAAGACAGTTCTAGTGCTGGTCAGCTGTTTAAGGTGGCATTGCTTTTTGGATTAGCTGGAATTTCGACTATTTTAATCTTGTTCAAAAGAGAGCAAGTTTTTGTTCTGGTAGAGAAGTTAACTCAAATCATGCCTGGCACATTCTCTCACTATGCTGTTGAGAAAGCTAAGAAGTTTATTGAGGGTTTGGAGCCAATGCTTCAGCCAGCTAAACTTATTAAAATATCGGCTTGGTCTATAGTAGTGTGGTTAGTTGAGCTGTCCGTCTATATTCTAATCTCTAAGAGTTTTGGCTTGGAAATCGGTTTGGGCCGAGCTGCTTTGTTTATGGCGGCTGTTAATTTCAGTTCATTAATACCTGCAGCCCCAGGAGGGATCGGTGTCATTGAAGCATTGGCCACTGCGAGTCTTGTTTCTGTGGGTATCGAGCGAGAAGTAGCGCTATCAATGGTAGTAGTTCAGCACTTGATTCAAATTTCAGTTGTAGGCTTGCCAGGTGCCCACTATTTCTTTCGGAACTTACGCGGGAAAATACCGGTTGAAGCCGAGAGCTGGGAAAAGGAAGAAGGAGAAGAGTTTTCTGATGTTAGTCAGGAAGTTCCTGAGAGAGTTCCTGCAGGTACTATTAAGAAAAAAAGTCCGGGCTCTGGTATTTGGTTATCGGTGGTGATTCCTGCTTATAACGAAGAGGAGCGCATTTCTAAAACTTTGGTTTCAGTAAGTGATTACTTGAATGGAAGGGGAGGGAATTACGAGATCGTTGTAGTCGACGATGGTAGTCTTGACCAAACTTCTAAAGTGGTTGCTGGTTTTGAAAAATTAAACCCAAAAGTTAAGTTGTTTTCTTATGGGGAGAACAGAGGCAAAGGCTATGCCTTGCGGTTTGGAGTCAAGAATTCCAAGGGAGATTTGGTCCTAATTAACGATGCGGATGGAGCTTCCCCAATTGAAGAAGTTGAGAGGCTAGAGAGCGCGCTGAATAAAGGTGCGCAGATAGCGATTGGATCTCGAGCATTGATCTCCAGAGAAACCGCAGTCAATACTGTCTGGTATCGTAAAATACTTGGGCAGGTCTTTAACGGTTTTGTGAACTTTATGGTCCTGCCGGGTATCGCTGATACTCAATGTGGCTTTAAGCTTTTCGAAAAGAAGATTGCTAAGGATCTATTTGATCGTCAACGAGCAGAAGGCTTTTCTTTTGATGTTGAAATTTTATTCCTAGCTAGGAAGTCGGGATATAAGATAGCTGAGGTCCCTATTAACTGGGCCAATGTTGCAGGTTCGAAGGTTAATCTGGTTCGTGACTCCTTCTATATGGGAGTAGACGTGATAAAATTTAGAATTCGCGACTGGGCTGGAGTCTATAATAGTAGCAACTAAGACTAAGGTATCCAGCGAGTCAAAGTCGGCCCAAGAGCGTTAGCCACTGGCAAAGGAAGTTTTTGCCAACACTTAACCATCATCTCAAACTTAGAATTTGAGGGACTGACGTCCGGAGCTTCTGAGTTGTTAAGTTTATAGTACCAATGAAGAGGTCTTGGTTCTGCTCCCCATTGTTTTTTAAACTTAAGGGTACCGGAGTCCGGATTGGAACGTCCGAAGTCAAAGAACTTGTAACCATCGAGGGCACATTGCTTAATGGTTTGCCAGTATAAAAGCATATTAGGGGACTGTTTATTGTAAGATCTCAAAGAAGAAGCCCAAGGAATCTCAGAAGAGTCTCCAAACCCTACTGTGATACCAGAAGCCACTGGTTTGTCTTTGTCCCAAACAGTTATGACTCTAGCTTTTTCACCAAAGCTGGACACGGTATTCTCAAAGAGACTCTTAGGATAAACCGGGGTCCCAAGGTCTCTCATATGTTCCGAAAATACCTGGTAAAAGGCATCTACTGATTCTTTTTGTTCAAGGTCGATACCGGAAACTTTTGCTTCAAGACCACTCTTGCCTGGTCTTCTAATTTGACTACGAAGCTTTGCTGGAAATCCCCCAAAAATTTCGTCAGGGTCGCTTTGTAAAGGCATTCTCATTGCGACTTTATGTTGACGTTCGGCAAGTTCCTCTCCATTGAAACTAAGAGGTTCTCTGTGCCGAAGCTCTACATATTTACAGGAATTGTCTTTCGCTATTTTTCCAGCTTCTTCTAGCAAGGCCGTAAAGGCCTGCTCGTTGGTAGCCAAAATACCCCCTTCATTAAGGTATGGCATTGAAGCTACTGAGTTTCCGAAGAGAGGACTTTTCACGATGAAGGAAGGCATAAGTCCTAAGACCTTTTCACCTTCTTTGCAAACTAGGTAGCGAGCCTCGTGTCCAAAAGATTTTTTGACGATCTCTCTCCATTCCAAACAAAACCCATGAGTGTCTGGTTTGTTAGTTTCAAGAAAACCATACCAATCCTTTTTGTCTTGTTCGCTGTTACCTAAGGCTTTAATTTCCATTTTTAATACCGTCAGCTATCTCTTCAATTGTTGTCCAGCTAAAATCTCTAAGATGTTTATCTATTTTTTTATCCAAGGTCTTCACGCCATGGTAGTGCCTGAACTTTTGGATGGGTGTTAGCTCATTAAAAACAGGCTGTCCTTCATCAACCTCCCATGGGTGAAGGTAGCAAATAGCAGGATGCTGTCCCGCTTTTTCTATTTTCTTCAGGCCATAACGAATAAGGAAATGAGGGAAAATTCGCCAGTAGGCTCCGCCTGCAATTCCCAGACGCCAGTTAAAACCAGGTAGTTTTATGGGAAGTGCTGCCAGGGGCACTATTACTAAATCTCCATTTTTCGTTTTTTGTATGAAGGGAGAAAGAGACTTATCTCGATTGTCGTATCGAGGATGGTAAACAGGATATAAACTGGAATCGTATGAGTAGCCTGCCTCGGTAAGTGCGTCGTAGGCCCAAAGATTTTGATCTCTAATAGAAAAGTTTGGAGCTCGGTAGCCTTTTACTTCTTGTCCTGAGATATCTTGCAGCAATTTTCTGGAGTAGCAGATATCTTTGTAAAAAGCTTTTTCGCTTTGGTCGTAGGCGAGATGATGTCTAAAACCATGGGAGCCTATCTCATGACCTTGGTCGTGAATGGTCCGGACTAAGTCTTTATCTTTTCGAGCAACTGTCCCGAGGACAAAAAAGGTGCCCTTAACTTTGTTTCTTGCGAGGATGGAAAGAACTTTTTCTGTCGAGTAGCGAACGCGGCTTTCCAGTGAACTCCATCTAGGACGTCCAATTGCCAGCTCGATATTACGAGCGTGGTAGTAATCTTCTACATCAATTGATATCGAGTTTGACACGGAGCCTTAACAGGTAAACTATAACACCAGTATAACACTTGATTTGAGGAAAATATTCAACGAATTCAAGGGTTAATTAGGCAAAAACAATAATTACCGATGATATTAGTCTAAATTGAGAGAACAAGCAATCAACCAACCATTTTTCATGCCACGCTCTTTGAGAGTGCTTCCACCCGGTGGAGGATTCGCTGGTCCGTTGAGGGTGTTCAGCAATTTCTATAGTCATTGGAAAGAGGGTGATGACGAGTCTGCTCTGCAGTGGTTTGGAGAGAGAGTGGGGGATTTTTTCCCTAATCGCAGAGCCTACTTTTACTCAAGTGGAAAAAAGGGTTTGTTGGCACTCGCAGAACAGATCAGCAAAAAACACAAAAAGCCCGTTGTTAGTTTATCTTCCTATACTTGCCCGGACTTGATTGCCTGTCTGGCAGAAAAGAACTTTAGTTTTAGGTTCTTTGATATTGATGCTGATAGTTTAGAGCCTAGGATTGAAGAGCAGCACCTTTCTTCTGATTTATTATTATTATCTAATCTTTTTGGCTTGGCTGATAGTTTTCCTAAAAGTGTTTCTGAGAAGACAATTGTTCTTGATGATAGTTGTCAGGCAGCTCTTTCATCATCAGCTGGTAAAAGAGTTGGTGCTAGAAACAATGCTTTTGGTCTGCTTAGCTTTGGTAGAGGAAAATCTCTTCCTGGACTGGGTGGAGGCGCTTTACTAGTGCCCAAAGACTCAGACTTAGACTTTTCTCAAGAGTCATCAAGCGGAAAGCCGATAGTCAGCGACTCTTTAAAGTCAGTTGTGTTTTGGCTATTGCAAAGCCCATGGTTTTATCGCATCCCGTCTTCCCTTCCTTTTTTAGGTCTGGGGCAAACTCATTATAGTGACAGTGTGGACACTGGGAAGTTTTCTATTGGCCAAGTTATTGTGGCTGCTAGCCAGCTTTTACATATTGAATCTAGAGCTTCTATGCATGCTGAGAACTCGGCCAAATGGGTAGACGCTTTGGGGGATTTAGATTTGGTGCAGCCAATGCTCAGAAGAGCTGAACAGCCTAGGGCCTCGAACTCGCCCATAAGATATCCAGTAATGGTTCCCCAGGGCTCTGAATTGCGTAATCAGCTATACAAAGAATTGACTCTTGCCGGTTTAGGAGTGAGCTGTTCATATCCAAGAATCTTACCTTCTTACAAAGAGATTGATGATAAGATTATTAGTTCCGAGCAAGTAGGAGCATCTAAGGTCGCTGATCAAATTTTGACCTTACCAGTTCATAGAAATGTTAAAGATAGAGATATAGAATTAACAGTTCAAATAATTAAAAAGGCTATTCAAAGATGATTTGTTTTCTTACTTGGCTCTCAATAATTTCGATTCTTTATGCCTATTTTGGTTATCCGGCTATTTTAAATTTTTTGCCTAAAAAGGAGCCCTTCACTCCGCCTGAAACTCCTAAGCACCCATATTTCTCGATTATCGTAACTGCCAGAAATGAAGAATCAGGTATCGAGAAGAAAATAAAAAACTGTATTGAGCTGAAAAAGTACTATGAATCTGAAGCCAAAGGAAAAGCAGAAGTAATTATTGCCTCAGATGCTAGTGAAGATAAGACAGATCAGATCGTAAAATCCTGGTCTGATAAAGGAGTTAGATTAGTTCGGTCTGAAGAAAGGGGTGGAAAAGAGAGAGCTCAGAAAATGGCAGCTACTCAGGCTGAGGGAGAAATTGTTTTCTTCACTGATGTACGAGCTGAGTTAGACAAAGATGCTTTAGTTAAATTTTCAAATTATTTTCAAGACTCTACTGTTGGAGCTGTCAGCACCAACGACGTGGTGGTGCAGTCTGAGGAAGGAGGAAGCGGAGAGGGTTTCTACGTTAAGTATGAAATGTGGCTGAGGAAACTCGAGAGTGAATTTTGTAGTCTGATAGGATTGAGCGGCTCAGGTTTTGCTGTAAAAAGAGAGTTTTGCCTTGATATGCAGGTGGATATTTGTAGTGACTTTGCTCTACTGCTTCAGACTCGCAAAGCTGGACTGCGAGGGGTGCAGGCAGATGATATCGAGTGCAGGTACCACGCCGTTAAAACGGAAGAGCAGGAGTTTTCAAGGAAGGTTAGGACGGTACTTAGAGGTATAGCTACTTTCTTTAAAGGCTGGGATAGTTCTTTGATTAGCCGGGATCCAGTTTTTGTTTGGCAGTTGCTCAGTCACAAGATTGCAAGATGGCTGGTTCCGATTAATATGATAATCGCGAGTATCGGTATTTTGATTTTAGCCACTTGTTCTTGGTTCTACCAACTAATGACTTTATTGATGCTCGCCTTCTACGGATTGGCAGCGTTGGGCTACTCTAAGAAAGAATTTAGAGACAAAATTTTTGTTAAGATCCCTTTATTCTTTATCATAACCAACTTGGCAATTCTTGTTGCCTGGACAAAGTTCGCTAAGGGTGAACGCTCTGTTGTTTGGAGCCCGTCGGTTAGACCCAAGTCTTAAGTGTTTTACTAATGAGCCTAACCCGAGTTGCCATAGTCTCTTTGAATCAAACCCCAATGGACTGGCCTGGTAATATGGCTAGAATTAAAGAGGGAATAGAGAAAGGAAGAGAAGAGAAAGCCTCTTTGGTCTGTTTTCCTGAACTGTCTTTAAGTGGCTATGGGGTTGAAGATGCATTTTTCTTTCCAGGTATTGAGGCTCGAGCTAGGAAAGAACTTTCAGCCTTGAAGGCATTCACGAAAGATCTTGGTGTTGTAGTCGGACTTCCTCTCTCAATTGAAGGCAAACTGTTTAATGCAGCCGCTTTTCTTTGGGACGGAGAAATTAAAGGTTTCTTCCTGAAGCAAAATCTCGCCAATTATGGTTTGCACTATGAAACAAGGTGGTTTTCCGCTGCTAAGCCAGGCTTCAGAACTCTAATAGATTTTGAAGATAAAAAGATACCAGCTGGTGATATTAGCTTTGATATCGAAGGTGTTAGTATTGGTTTTGAAATTTGCCATGATGCTTGGGTCGAGAATCGTCCTCTTAATAGTTTCAGTGATGCCCCTTCCTTGGTTATCAACCCCAGTGCTAGTCATTTCGCATTTGCTAAATACGAATTTGTAAAAGATTTAGTCGAGAAGAGTTCGAAAGACTATGGCTGTTCCTATGTTTACTCTAACCTTGTTGGAAATGAAGCTGGAAGAGTAATTTACGATGGTGCTTCGATTGCAGCGAGCCAAGGTGAAACGGTAAGTGAGGGGAAGAGATTTTCTTTTGCAGAGGTTAACTTAACAGTCGCAGATTTAGATCTTAAGGAGCGAGAGCTTAAAGCTAAGAATTCTAAAGACCACGCTGTTATTAGTTGTGCAGGAAAACTGTTGGCTATTGATTCTCGTAAAAAGACAGTTTCCAAGAAACAATCGACGCTGACTAAACATGAAGAATTCACCCGAGCCGTTTCTCTAGGTCTTTTCGATTATCTAAGAAAATCTCGTGCAGCTGGATATGTAGTCTCAATTAGTGGTGGCGCGGATTCTTGTGCAAGCACTGTCTTGGTTCATTATGCCATTCAGCTAGCGGTTAAAGAATTTGGCTTAGCTGAAGTGTCCTCCATGCTTTGTCCTAATAGGGAAAGTCCAGCATCTGATATTAAATCGTTAATTGGAGACTTACTTGCTTGTGTGTACCAAGCAACATCTTCCAGTGGAGAAGTTACTCGAAATGCTGCACGGGAAGTCGCTTCAGAAGCCGGAGCTTCTTATTTTGAATTTGAGATCGACTCGATTGTTGAGTCTTATAAAGAGCTAGGGAAGCAGGCTCTGGGGCGAGAACTATCTTGGGATAGTGATGATCTGGCCTTACAGAATATTCAGGCTCGAACCAGAGGCCCTTCGGCCTGGCTTCTTGCCAATCTCAGAAACTCCATTTTGCTGGCAACTAGCAATAGAAGTGAAGCCGCAGTTGGCTATACAACAATGGATGGAGATACTTGTGGGGGGCTTAGCCCGATAGGTGGTATCGACAAGGCCTTCCTTCGAGAGTGGTTAAGGTGGGTAGAGAAAGAAGGGCCTGCTGATCTCGAACCAGTTAAAGCTCTTTCTTTTGTTAATAGTCAGGAGCCTACAGCAGAACTTCGCCCGGGTGGAAGTCAGCTAGATGAGTCTGACCTAATGCCTTATGAAGTTTTGGATGTGATTGAAAGGTTTGCAATTAGAGATCGTCAGACTCCACTTGAGGTCTATCAAAGTATTATCGAGTCCGACTATGGCTGGGATAAAAATAAAGTCTGTGCTTGGGTCGATAAATTTTTTGTACTTTGGTGTCGAAACCAATGGAAACGAGAGCGTTACGCTCCATCGTTTCATCTTGATGATGAAAATCTCGATCCTAGAACTTGGTGCCGGTTCCCCATACTTTCTGGAGGGTTTAAGTCTGAGTTGGAGGAGCTTAGGACTTTGGCGAAATAGAATTCTTTGGAGTAACCTTCTTTCGTTCTAGATACTCTTCAAAAAGAGCCAGTTGTCTTTCACTTTGATGATAAAGTAGAGCAATATATGAGCAAAAGCATGAAACTGCTCCTGCAAAACGCATTAGTTCAAAGTTTTTTGCAAAATGATAATGGAAGACTAGGAAAGCAAAAAATGGCAGTGCCAGAAATGGAATCCACTTCTTTTTACTGAAAGATTTTTTTTGTTGTAAGGCTTCGTAGACTTGTCTCTCTAAAGTTTGATCGGTTATTTCATTTACTTCTAATACTTTCTTTAACATTTTTTTAGTTTCCTTTAGCCTCGCTAATCTTTAAAGCGAAAATAGCTCCTCCCGGGGTTTTTCCTGACTAAAGGTTCTTCGGCATTATTTAGAAAAGACTAAAAGCTTCCTCGATTTCCTCTATTTTGCGGTGGTTTTAAGACTTAGTTAGAGGGATTAGAAAGCCCAGTTGGGGACCTTAGATACTGGTGGATTTAGGTGTTTTGTGGCAACTATTGGCCTTACTAATAATGCTAGGCCGAAGGTATGTCAGAAGAAAGTAAACCTAACAATTTCATCAAGACGATAATTGATAAAGATCTTGCTGAGAATAAGAGCAAGCCAGTGGCGACCCGTTTTCCGCCGGAGCCAAATGGCTATCTTCATATTGGACACGCTAAATCTATTTGTTTGAATTTTGGTTTGGCTACTGAGTACTCGGGTACTTGTAATTTAAGGTTCGACGATAGTAATCCTGCTAAAGAAGATAACGAGTACGTTGAGTCGATTAAAGAAGACCTTAAGTGGCTTGGTTTTGAACCAGAGGAACGAGTCTATTTTGCTTCCGACTATTTTGAAGAGATGTACCAGCATGCTCTTAAACTAATTGAAGCTGGCAAGGCTTATGTCTGTAGTTTATCAGCTGAAGAAATGAGGGAGTATCGAGGAACTCTCACAGAGCCTGGCAAAGATAGCCCTTACCGAGAAAGATCCATCGAGGAAAATCTTGATTTTTTTAAGCGAATGAAAGCTGGTGAGTTTGAAAAAGGCGAGCATTTGCTTAGAGCTAAAATTGATATGGCTTCTGGAAATATCAATTTAAGAGACCCGGCTTTGTATAGAATTAAAACAGCTTGTCACCATCATACCGGCAATGATTGGTCGATATACCCAATGTATGATTTTTGCCATTGCGTCTCAGATTCTATTGAAGGAATTACTTATTCTCTTTGTACTCTTGAGTTTGAAGATCATCGACCTCTTTATGACTGGATTTTAAATGAACTAGATATTCATCATCCTAGGCAGATAGAGTTTGCTCGCCTAAATCTTAACTACATGGTTTTGAGTAAGAGAAAGCTTTTAGAATTAGTTGAAGATAAGCATGTGGCAGGCTGGGATGATCCTCGCCTCCCTACTATTGCTGGTTTAAGAAGGCGAGGTTATACGGCAAAAGCTATTAGAAATTTTTGTGAGAGCATTGGAGTCGCTAAGGCTAACAGCACGGTCGACATAGGTATGCTCGAATTTAGTTTGCGAGAGGACCTGAACCAAGTTGCTCAAAGACGAATGGTGGTTTCAGATCCAATAAAGCTCATAGTTGAAAATTATCCTGAAGGAGAAATTGAAGAGCTAGACGCCGATAATAACCCAAATGATCCCGATGCTGGTAAAAGAAAGATTAAGTTCTCTAGAGAGCTCTGGATTGAAAGAGAAGATTTTTTAGAAGATGCCCCTAAAAAGTATTTTAGGCTGACACCTGGTAAGGAAGTAAGACTGGTCCACGCCTACTATGTGACCTGCACTGGTTTTGAGAAAGATGCTGATGGAAATGTGACAGAAGTACGCTGTACTTATGATCCCAGTACAAAAGGCGGTTGGTCTGAAGACAAAAGGAAAGTTAAGGGAACGATTCATTGGGTATCTACTGAGGACGCCAAACCAATTACAGTAAATGAATATGATCGTTTATTTGCTGTAGAAAATCCCTCTGAAGGGGTAGAAGATTATAAAGAAAACATCAACCCAGACTCTTTGAAGGTGATTGAAGGTTGTCTAGCTGAAAGTTCTCTGTTGGAGTGTAAGGGAGGTACTCCCTACCAGTTTTTAAGACAAGGTTACTTTTGTCTTGATGCTAAAGATAGTTCCTCTGGTAATTTGGTTTTTAACAAAACAATTGGTCTTAGAGATTCTTGGGCCAAGGCTAAATCCAAGTAGAGGGTAAGCATTGAGTATTAAGCAGTTTATTGATCACAACTATAGGCACTTTAATGCGGCAGCTTTAAAAAGTGCTTCTAAAGCCTACTGCGAGCACTTAAATAGTGGCGGAAAGATGTTTGTCTCGCTAGCCGGTGCGATGAGCACAGCTGAGCTGGGAATTACCCTAGCCGAAATGATTCGTCAGGATAAGGTTCATGGGATTTCTTGCACCGGAGCTAATCTAGAGGAAGATGTATTCAATTTAGTTGCCCATGATCTCTATGAGCGTATTCCTAACTACAGGAGTTTAACAGCTGAAGACGAGATTGCGCTTCGCGACCGAGGAATGAATAGAGTTACTGATACTTGTATTCCTGAAGAAGAGGCGATGTTCAAGATAGACGCTCATCTGAGATCGCTTTGGCAAAAAGCTGAGCAGGAAGGAAAAAGATTTTTTCCTTATCAGTATATATATCAGCTAATTGAAAGTGGTGAATTGGAATTTCAAATTGATCCAAAGAATAGCTGGGTTTTTGCTGCCGCAGAAAAGAATCTTCCTATATGGACTCCAGGCTGGGAAGACTCAACCACAGCAAACTCTTTTGTTGCTGATGTGCTTCGAGGAGATCTTAAGTCTCACTCCGTAGTTAAAAGTGGCACGGAGCAAATGCAGTTTTTAATTGAGTGGTATCTTGAGGAATCAAAAGACAGTTCAATTGGTTTCTTTCAAATTGGTGGCGGTATTGCTGGAGATTTTCCAATTTGTGTAGTTCCTTTAATTCGGCAGGACTTAGGTAAGGGGGCTCCTTTCTGGGGATATTTCTGTCAAATCTCTGATAGCACTACTTCTTATGGTTCTTACAGTGGTGCTGTCCCCAATGAAAAGATTACATGGGAGAAACTGGATAAAGATACCCCCAGTTTTATTATTGAATCTGATGCTACTATCGTGGCACCACTGATGTTCTCTTATATCCTAGAGAGTAGCTAAACTAAGGAAGTTGGAATGAACAATAAACTACCAATATCTTTTCTTTGTATCTCAGCGATTGCTTTAGCTAGTAACTTGGCTTTTGCTAAACCTGATAAAGCCGTAGCAAAAGCCGACAGGTTTGAAATTGAAGCTGGAGATATTAACTCAGACGGAACTGATGAATTAGTCTTCTTTGAAAAGTCTTCAGGGCAGATAAGTGTTGCAGGAAAGAAGGCAGGTAGTGAAGTCTTTTCAGTTGATCCGAAGATGACTGGAAAAGTCGAAGGGGTTTTTGATAAGCTGTTTGTTTCGGAAGGCACTGGAGATAAGCTTCAAGATATTATTCTCTCCCGGCCAGGAAGTAACGAGATACATCTAATTGATATTAATAAGGTTTCATCTACATCTTCTAAAAGCACCGAGCTATCTCCAGAGATTCTTGGGCTTTATACTCCGCCAGAATCAAGACTTTATTTCCAAAAAGAAGGTTTTGCTCTATTTCACCGTGTTCCTCATAGCTTTTGGCAAACTGGAAAGGTTGAGCAGTTAAGAGAAATTGCAGCGGGTAAAAAAACCGAACTCAAGCCACTTATGTTTGGTCGAAAGGAATATCCGCCAAAGACTTTCACTTGGAATGGTAAGCTTCATCTAGGCTACTATGTATATAAGAAAGGTCTTTTCGGAATGAAAGCAGCTGATGGTTCTAGTGGCAAGTTAGTTTTGGACATTGATCGTCGAGATAATGTTCTTCCAGTAGACTTGGATAGAGATGGTTTCTCAGAAATCATTGCCTGGAATAATGGTGAAAGCTGTTTGGAGATTTCCTACTTCGGAAATAGATTTGAAGGTATAATGCCCGCCACTAGAAAGGATAAAGTCTGCCTGACAAACAATGGAGCACCTGAAACTCTTGAGGAAACAGAAGAGTTGATGGTTTTACGAGACAAGCAAGGCTATATTCTTACTGGTGTCGACCGTGATAAGGGAGAAGTTAAAATGTTCTTAAAAGGTCAAAAAGATGTGGTGGAATGTGCTACTGATAAAAAACAAGATGTGAAGATTCAGTCTTGTGAACTACTTTCTTCCTTGAAGCTCTAGTCAGAATTATAACCTATCTCCGGTAAGGAGATAGTTCTTAACGTAGTCTGAAACACCTTCCTCAAGCGAGGTTAAATGCAGCTTGTGGCTTATGTCTGCAAGCTTGTCCATTTTAGCTTCGGTATAGTATTGATATTTATCTTGCAGGTGCTCGGGCATATCTACGTAGCGTATATTTGGCTCAAGCCCCATAGCTTCAAAGATAGCCAAGCCTAGATCTTTAAAGCTTCGGGCGTCACCAGTTCCCAAATTAAACAGTCCGTGAATCGCTTTGCTTTTGAGTAGTTCTGCTATTAAGGAAACGCAGTCCTTAACGTAAATAAAATCTCTTTTTTGCTCGCCATCTGCGTAGTCTTCTCGGTGAGACTTGAAAAGAGTCAGCTCCCCTGTCTCTCGAATCTGCTCAAAACCCTTATTGACCACGCTTTTCATGTCGCCTTTGTGATCTTCATTTGGGCCATAAACGTTAAAGAATTTAAGACCAACAATCTTGTCGAAATTGCGAGAGTCTTGTGCCCAAAGGTCGAACAGTTGCTTTGAGTAGCCGTAGACATTAAGTGGTCTGAGATCTTTTAACGAGTCCGTATCGTCTGAAAATCCCTGACTTCCATCACCATAAGTTGCCGCACTTGATGCATAGATAAAGCGGTAATTTCTGGCAATAGCCCAGCGGGCTAGGTCTTTGCTGTAGTGAAAATTGTTGGAGATCATGTAGTCAGCGTCTCTCTCAGTAGTTGAAGAGCATGCCCCTAAATGTATGACCCCTGAGACTTTGTAGTTAAAGTCTTCATTTCGAATTCTTTCGATGAATACATCTTTATGAACGTAGTCGATAATTTCTTTGCCAACGAGATTCTGCCATTTCTCGGTAGAGCCGAGATTATCGACGACCAAGATATTAGTGATGCCCTTGCTGTTTAGGTGTCCAACAAGAGCGCTGCCGATGAACCCGGCTCCTCCGGTAACAATAATCATTTGAATCCGTTGTATGCTTCTTCGAAAGCTTCAAGTGAAGCTTGGATTATGTCAGGTGATGTCCCAGTGCCCAAGGAATTATTTTCATTCTGACTAAGCTTTAACTGCGCAAAGACTACTGCATTGGTTCCACGGTTTCGGATATCAACCTTATAATCAGTTAGGCTAAAATTCATTTTATCCCGACCAGCAGCCCTAAGAGCATTGATCAGGGCATCTACTGGTCCAACTCCTTCTCCTTTTCCTTCTAGTTCTTCCCCAGAAATAGAAATCTTAACGGAAGCTTGAGGTTTTTTGTCTTTTTCAGTGAGCACCTGAAAATCTAGGACTTTTAAAGTTTTTTCCTTATCTGCCTCCGGAGCTTCAAGTACATCTTGAGCAACGTCCTGTAGGTCAGAAAAGCTAACTGTTTTGCCTTTTGCTAAAAAGCCTTCAACTATTGTTTTAATTCTAGCGATACTTTGCTTATCCCAGACAGTCTCAAAGTATTTAAGTAAGGCTTTTTCTATCTCTTGTTCAGAAGGAATTTTGTCAAAAACAACTTCGTCTTTTTCAGTAAAGGAAACAGTTTTTCCTTCAAAGAATTTCCCTTCGTAAAGAGAAAGGAAATTCTCAACTTCAGGGTAGATAGTAGGAGGCTTGATAGCTATCTTAAGTATAGTGGTTGGATCTTTTAGCCCGCCGCCAGTTAGAACCGCGACCACCTTTTTACCAGCATAGCGACCATTTTTCCCTTCTTTAATCAGGGTGGCAACGCTTGAAGCACAACTGGCTTCTACGAACAGACCCTCTTCTTTAGAGAGACGATACTGAGCCTCAAGCATTTCAGTGTCAGTCAAAGCATCTGCATAGCCGCCTGTGCTGTATATAGCGTCTAGTGCCTTTACTCCATCCAGTGGGTTTCCAATACCAATCGCACCAGCAAGAGTGTTCACGCTAGCTAGTGGTTCGATTGTTTTGATGCCTTTATTGAAACTGTTTACTACTGGACAAGCGCCTGAGGCTTGAGTTCCAACTAGCTCTGGAGCACGGTCAACAAAGCCTAGTTCCCTGTATTCCTTGAAGCCTTTGGCATAAGCCGCCATGTTGGTGCCGCAACCGATTGGTACGATGATCGCATCCGGTATTTCAAAAAACATTTGGTCGAGCAGCTCAAACGCTGCTGTTTTATGACCTTCAACTCGGTAAGCATAGTCACCAGCAAGATAGAAGCCTAGTTGTTCGGCAACAGTGCGGGCCATTCTAGCTGCATCACTGTAGGTTCCTTTAACTTGGACTATACGCCCGCCATAAGCGATCGACTGAGAAATTTTTGAAGCAGGTGTGTCCTCTGGAACGAAAATAAAACACGGTAACTGAGCCGCCGCTGCGTAACAGGAGCAAGAAGCTGCCATGTTTCCCGTAGAGGCAACTGTGATAGCTGGCACTCCTAGTTCTTTGGCTACTGTTAGTTCAACTGCAGAACCACGGTCTTTAAAAGAGCCAGTAGGGTTTTGAGATTCAAGTTTGAAGTGAAGGTCAATGCCAAGAGATGGTCCAATAACTTTGCTTTTGATAAGCGGAGTCGAACCTTCTTTTAAAGATATAAACTGACCGTGGTCTCTAACCGGCATAAGGGGCAGGTATTTAGAGACGTAGGGGGGAGAGCTTCGGAAGTATTCCTCATTGATTGAGGATTTAACCTGCTCAAGATCCATTACAACTTCCCAAGGATTGTCTCCGGTGTAGACAAAACCTTCCGCAGTCACTTCTTTTCTAGTGACGAAGTCTATTAGTTTATAAAGATCCTGAGCCATGGTTCGAAGCGTAAAAGACCAGGGTGTTTAACCAAAAACACCCTGGTCTTGTTTAAAGCCTATCTCGATACGTTTAAAGAAACGACGAAAAGGGCCCGGTGCTAGGTTGCCGGTCGAAGCTTTCTAACCTGAGCCCCAGCTTTCCAAAGCTCAGACTCCCTGATTTCTTTAAGCTCTTCTTCGAGCTTAACTCGGTAGTCTGGCTTACTGTTAGCGTCAATTGTTACTTGAGCTTCTCGCCCATCAGCTACTTGGTCATAGAGGTCTACGAACACTGGAGCTACAGCGTCTCTGAACTTGTGTCTCCAGTCCAAAGCACCGCGCTGAGCAGTAGTTGAACAGTTGGCATACATCCAGTCCATTCCGTTCTCGCCAACGAGTGGAACAAGACTTTGAGTTAGCTCTTCAACAGTTTCATTGAAAGCTTCACTTGGACTATGGCCTCTTTTTCGTAGTTCAGAATACTGAGCTTCAATCATTCCAGCCAAGGCTCCCATTAGAACGCCTCTTTCACCAACTAGGTCACTGAAAACTTCTTTCTCAAAAGTAGTTTCAAATAGGTAACCAGAACCAACTCCGATACCATAAGCAATAGCTTTCTCTTTGGCATTTCCAGTGGCGTCTTGGAATATAGCGTAGCTAGAGTTAATTCCTTTACCCTGTTCAAACAGTCTTCGAACACTAGTTCCTGAACCTTTTGGTGCAACTAGAACAACGTCAACGTCCGTAGGTGGCACAATGCTTGTCTTCTCTTTGTATGTGCAGCCAAAGCCGTGAGAGAAATACAAAGTTTTCCCTGCAGAAAGTCTTTCTTTAATTGTAGGCCAGGCAGCAATCTGTCCAGCGTCTGATAAAAGATTACAAAGGAAGGTTCCTTTTTCACAGGCTTCTTCAATCGTGAACAAATCTTTACCTTCAGTAAATCCATCCTTAACAGCTTTGTCCCAGGACTCAGAAGGTTTTCTTTGCCCAACAATTACGTTGAAACCGTTATCTCTTAGGTTAAGAGCTTGAGCAGGTCCTTGAACTCCGTAACCAAGGATTGCGATTACTTCGTCCTTTAAGATATCCCTAGCTTTGTCCAGAGAGAACTCGTCACGAGTAACTACTGTTTCTTCAATTTCACCGAACTTTAGCTTTGCCATTTTGTCTTCATTCTCCATGATGTTTAATAAAACTAGTTGTCTAGATAACGCTCTCCAGCAACACGTTTTCCTTTTAAAAGGGCAACACGCCCTGAGCGAATAAACTCTTCAACCCCATAAGGTTCTAGTAAAAGGTTCAGAGCAGAAATTTCCTGGTCGGTGCCAGTCACTTCCACAATTAACCGTTCATTGTCCCCATACGAAATCGAAGCATTATACCTGTTTGTAAGATCTTCAATTTCAGACCTCTTCTCAGAAGAGTCTGTTGCAACCTTAATTAAAGCCACTTCTCTAAAAACCAGGTGACTATTTCTGCAGACATAGGCGTCTACCACTTCAATCACCCTGCGCATTTGTTTGACCACAATGTCAGCAAGATCTTTTTCGGTCTCGACAACGATAGTGAATCTAGAAATTCCTTTCTTTTCTGTTTCAGATACTGAAAGGCTTTCAATGTTAATTTTTCGTCTAGTGAACAGTCCGGTAATTCGGTGTAAAACACCTGGGCTGTTCTCAGTAATTGCTGTGAATGTAAAAAACTGTGCCATCTCTCAACCCCTCCGCTACTCAAGCCTGATATTAGATACAGACTCACCAGAAGGAACCATTGGAAAAACGTTTTCCTCCTTCTCTACCACTACTTCAAGCAAGTAAGGCCCTTCCGTTGAAAGCATTTTATCTACTGCTGCTTCAAGCTCAGACTCTTCGGAGACCCTAGCTGCGGGAATCGCAAACCCTTCCGATATTTTAACAAAGTCAGGGTTGTCCATGTTCACGAAAGAATATCTCTTATCAAAGAACATTTCCTGCCACTGGCGAACCATTCCCAAATAGTTGTTGTTTAGGATGATGGTTTTTACAGCGATATTTTCTTGCCTGATAGTTGCCAGTTCTTGAAGAGTCATTTGGAAACTGCCGTCGCCAATTATTGCAAGAACCTCTCTCTCAGGTGCTCCAACCTTAGCTCCAAACGCAGCAGGTAGAGAGAATCCCATCGTGCCCAGGCCACCAGAGGAAATAAAACTATTTGGTTCTTTAAAGCGATAGTAGCGAGCACTCATCATTTGGTGCTGCCCTACATCTGGAACCACGATAGCTTTACCGTCTGTCTTCTTTGAGAGCAGGTCAATGGTTTGCCCCATTGAAATCTTACCAGCCGTTTTGGGCTTTAAGTCGCCATCAATTACTTTAGCTTGCTCTTCCTTTGCGCAGTCCCTGAACGAACCGAACCACTCTTGATGGTTGGCTTTTTCAACTAAAGGCAAAAGCTTTTCGAGTGCAGATTTAGCTTCGCAGATTAAAGATACATCAACCGTAACGTTTTTGTTTATTTCCGCTGGGTCGATATCAACGTGGATGATCTTTGCTTGCTTGGCGTAAACTTCAAGATTACCAGTGACGCGGTCATCAAACCTCATACCAACTGCGAGAATCAGGTCTGCCTGGTTGGTTAGAAGATTAGGTCCATAGTTTCCATGCATTCCGAGCATGCCAGCATAGTTTTCGTGGTCGGTTGGAAAGCAAGAAAGACCAAGTAAAGTGCTTGCTACTGGAATGTCGGTTTTCTCTACAAACTTTGCCAAAGCCTTTTCGGCCTGAGAGATTAAAACTCCGTGGCCAACGAACATTAATGGTTTTTTAGCTTCGTTAATTAACTCGGCTGCTTTTTCAAGATCTGCAGTTTCAGGCTCTCTCTGAATATCAACACTGGCTAGTTCAGTCTTCTTTTCGTAGCAAAAATCTAACTCATCAAACTGAGCGTTTTTGGTAATATCTACCAGCACAGGGCCAGGCCTACCGTTAGCAGCAATGTAGAAAGCTTTAGCCAGTATTTCAGGAATCTCTTCAGCTTCAGTGACCTGATAGTTCCATTTAGTAATTGGCATAGTGATTCCAATTACATCAGTTTCCTGAAAAGCATCGGTTCCAAGCACGGCCTTAGGAACTTGACCAGTAATGCAAACGATTGGAACAGAGTCGAGCATAGCGTCTGCGATTCCGGTCACTAGGTTTGTCGCACCTGGACCTGAGGTTGCAATTGCAACGCCAACTTTGCCGCACGCTCGAGCATAGCCTTCAGCAGCATGTGCAGCACCTTGCTCGTGCCGGACAAGTATATGCCGAATTTCTTTTTGATAATCGTATAGTGCATCGTAGAGAGGCATGATTGCCCCACCAGGGTAACCAAAAACGGTTTCAACCCCTTCAGCGATCAGAGCTTCGCAAATTGCCCGCGAGCCTGTTATTTTTTTTGTTTTAGTTGCCATAGTCTTTTTTGTTTTTGGCTCTTTGAGAGCCGCCTCTGTAGTTTAATAGTTTTTTCTAATCTGGTTTTTCTAGTGGTTTTAAATAACCGCGGTGGTCGCTATGCCCGGAACAGTCTCCGGGTTGGTAACCAGAGTAATAACTACAGAGATGACAACTTTGAGCAGGGCTGAAATGCAGAGGAAATTAGAGGTAACAGGGAGCTTGAAGGCGTCACGTCCTAATCTAACCTTACGGTCAGTCAGTGGGTGGGAAGATTTCAAAGCTTTTAGCTGCATTTTTCTAATATTTACAGTCACATATCAACTTTCCAGACAGGTCTCGCCTGCTCGGAGAGGGATTATACATATAATAGGAGAAAAAATAAAAGGTTAGGTAAGAACAGAATTAGCCTTGCTTGGGCCTAGTTTCTCCTAGATGATTTTGGCTATTGTTCATCAACAACTACCTCATTTCGTAGGGCTGGACCCCATTGATTTCTAAATCTAGAGGCATATAATTCCAAGCCTAGTTTTTTAGTGTTTAAACTGGCCGCTCTTTTTCTAAGTCCTTTAGTGTAGAAATTTCCCGACTTTCTGAGTTTCTTTTCACTTTTCGGTTTCCTTTGGAGATCTGAATTTTAGGTGTGAGGAAATTCAGGAAGTAATTCGGGAGAAGTAAAAGGTTAGTGGTTGACGCTCTGGGTCCATAGAGGTCGAGAGCGTTAACCCAAGATGTTTTTTTAATCTTTTTCCTGGCTTCGTTCTGAAGCCCTAACCAAAGAGAAGTTATTATGACTCAATCTGCAATTATTTACACTCACACCGACGAGGCTCCAGCTTTAGCTACCTTTTCTTTACTGCCCGTGATTCGAAGTATTCTTCGCCCCGGCAGTATCGATGTAACACTGGTGGACATCTCTTTAGCCAGCCGAATACTTGCTGCGTTTTCTGATGATGAGGTCGATGGCCTTGCGCAGCTTGGAGAACTAGTAAAGACGCCAGCAGCCAACATTATGAAGTTACCTAATATCAGTGCTTCAGTGCCTCAGCTTCAGGCGGCGATTACCGAGCTTCGTGCACAAGGCTATGATTTACCTGATTATCCGAATGAAGATTCTGCAATCACTGCGAAGTATGATGCTATAAAAGGCAGCGCAGTTAATCCCGTTCTTAGAGAAGGTAACTCTGACCGAAGAGCACCTGGAGCCGTTAAACGTTACGCTCAAAAAAACCCTCACTCTATGGGAAAGTGGGCTGAAGATTCTCAAACTTCAGTGCAATCAATGACTGATGGAGATTTTCGTTCCAATGAAAAGTCTGTTCAGTTTTCAGAGGCGGAAAGTGTAACGGTCGTTTTTTATTCTGACTCAGGTAAAATTGACACTTTGAAAACTGTGCCAGTTGAAGCCGGGGATGTGATCGACGCCACATTTATGAGTGCTGAGAAGTTGCGTATCTTTCTAGAAGGGCAGCGGAAGCATGCCTTAACTGAAGGCGTTCTTTTGTCTCTTCACTTAAAAGCGACGATGATGAAAGTAGCTGACCCGATTATCTTTGGGCATGCTGTGAAGGTGTTTTTCAAGGATGTGTTTGAGAAGCATGCTGATGCTATGGCAGAAGCAGATGTCAATCCTAACGATGGATTGGGAAGTGTAATTGCCAAAATTGAAGGCCTTTCGAAAGACAAGTCTGAACCGGTGTTGGCTGCAATTGGAGCCGCTATTGATGTCGGTCCTGAGTTGGCAATGGTGAATTCTGACCAGGGAATAACTAACTTACATGTTCCCAGTGATGTCATCGTTGATGCAAGTATTCCAGCGATGATTCGTGCTGGTGGCTTGATGTGGAATCGAAAAGGTTCTCTTCAAGAGACCAGAGCCCTGATTCCAGACAGCAGCTATTCCGGAGTTTTTAAAGCCTGTATCGAAGACTGTAAAAAGCACGGTGCTTTGAATCCAGCTACCATTGGCACCTGTCCTAATGTTGGTCTGATGGCTAAGAAGGCTCAGGAGTATGGTTCGCATGACAAAACTTTTGAAATACCTGAAGCTGGTAAGGTTAAGGTGATCGGGAGTAACGGCAAAGTTTTATTGGAACATCGAGTAGCTCAAGGTGACATCTGGCGCATGTGTCAGACGAAACTGGTTGCAATTGAAAACTGGGTTAAGCTAGCTGTAGATCGCGCCCGAGCTTCGTCGACGCCGGTGGTGTTTTGGTTAGATAGCGATCGTTCGCATGACGCTATACTTATTGGCCTGGTTGAAGGTTTCCTTGAAAATCATCCTAAGGATAATCTCGATATCAGAATCATGGACCCTGTTGAAGCCACAAAGCATACTCTTAAGAGAATGCGAAAAGGTAAGGACACTATCTCCGCAACTGGTAATGTTTTACGTGATTACCTAACGGATTTATTCCCGATTCTCGAGCTCGGTACCAGTGCCAAGATGCTTTCAATCGTACCGTTACTGGAAGGTGGTGGTTTGTTTGAAACAGGAGCAGGTGGCTCTGCGCCGAAGCACGTCCAGCAATTGTGTGAGGAGAATCATTTGCGTTGGGACTCTCTGGGTGAGTTTTTGGCACTTGGAGCGTCACTCGAGCACATAGCCAACACTACGGATGATATAGGTGCTCGGGTTTATGCAGAGACACTGGATAGAGCCGTCGGGACTTTACTAGAGGAGGACAAAAGTCCAAAACGAGGAGTCCGCGAGCTTGACAACCGAGGGAGTCATTTTTATCTGACTCTTTATTGGACTCAGGAGTTGGCTGCGCAAGATGATGATACTGTGCTTCAAGCTAAGTTTACTCCAATTGCCAAGGCTCTTGCTGAGAACGAAGATGAGATCATTCGAGAGCTTACTGCTGTTCAAGGAATGGGAGTCGATATCGGAGGCTACTACAGACCTGATGCAGACTTGGTTAAAAGAATCATGAGACCAAGTGAAACGTTTAACGGCATCATTGACTCAATGGCTGCCTAAATCGAAACCGGCATTTGGACATTTGAAACTGCAACCCAAAAGGCTGGTAGTGTATTTTGCATTACCAGCCTAAGGAGAATGTTTAATATGACAGGAAGAGTTCTTGATAGTAACCAGGGTTCTAGAAATTACCGATTTGGTAGCTTTATGGTTATTGCTTCTCCTGAACTTCCTCAATTTTTTTCAAAAATATTTTTCAAAATTTAAATAGAGAGTAAGTAAAAAATCGAACCTTTAAAAGTATATTACAATAATATAAACCTCCGATTAGTTACGCTCATTAAGAAGAAATTCTCGAGGATTCGGGGGAGAATCCTCGAGATAATTTACCTTCCTATATAGACTTTAGCAGGCTTATTCTATGCTGCCTTGCCGTCGTCCAGAGCCTTATTCAACCAACCACCTGACCAGAAGTTATCTATGGCACGTTGATTCATGTCGTTGACCAGATTGACCCGAACAGGTTCTTTGCCATCTCTATGAACCATCAGATAGACTTCACTTCCAACAGCTAGATTTTCGATGCCGACAATATTAACTTTGTCGTGAGCTTCGAAAACACTGTAGTCGGCTGAGTTCTCAAACACCATCGCCAGAACACCCATTTCACGAAGGTTTTCCTGGTGAATTGATGCAAATGAGCGTGCGAAGACACCATTACAACCGAGATACTTTGGTGTCATGGCGGCGTGTTCTCTTGAGGAACCTTCACCAACCATAGTGTCACCAACTGCGATCCAAGGTTGCTTTGCGTCACGGTATTTTAAAGCAACATCGTGAGCCAAACCGGTTGCGCCGTCAGAACCTAGTAAATCAAGGACCGTTCCATCAGCTTTACCTGTAAAGACATTTAGAGTTCCACCGGTGAGGTAGTTCTCAGATATCTTTGGCAGATGTCCGCGACGGTTTAACCAGGCACCGGCAGGGCTAATACCATCTGTTGTGAATGGCTCGTTTTCAGCACCTTTAAAAAGAATTACTGCGTCGCCTAGATCAGCTTTTTCTGGCCTTGTAAAAGGATCAAGAAGAGCAATACGCTCGCTGTTTGGATCAGTGCTAAGATCCACATCTGGGTTGTATCCAGAGTTAAACTCATACACTGGAGCCGGAAAGGGGAGAAACCCGTTTTCCGGAATACCATTGGAGGTGGGAACTTCAGGCAGTTGTGTGCCCTCAAGGCTACCACTGGAGGGATCAAATCCGATTTTTCCGGACAGACAAACCAGCATAACCATCAAAGGTGAAGTTACCAATGGTATGGTCGAGGGATCACCGTCAAACCGTTTGGCAAAAGGTCGATTGAACGAAGCAACTACAGTATTTGCAGTGCCTTTTACCCAGTCTTCAGGTCGTTCCCACTTACCGATGCAGGCGGCACAGCTCGGAGCAGTTATTACGATTCCCAACTTTCGCATCGGGTCAAGTAAGCCATACTCTTCTGCTGTGATTTTAAGCTGAGAGCTTCCTGGACTGTAATGGACAGGCACTTTTAAATTCAGATCATTATCCAGAGCCCATTGAGCTATCTGAGACACCTGAAGTAGATCGCCCCAACTAGACTGAGTGCAAGATCCAATTTGTCCATAGCTCAGGGGAGGTAAGCCACCGTCCTTTGCTTGTTGAACAATTGTATCTCCATCTCCAACTTCACATCGACTCCAGCTGCTGACAGCTTTTTCAAGCTCGTTTGGATATCTTACTACCCCGACATCGAAAGGTCCGCACATCTGCGGTTTTAATTCACTGAGATTAATCTCAATTACCTTGTCGTAGTGACTTTCTGGATATTGTAAGACTTCCACATCTGGGCGGTAGTAGCCGATGTTTTTTTCTACGATACTGGCGACGTCTTTTCTTTGAGTTGCTCGAAGAAAATCACCCATAGCTGCAGTGTAGCTGGCTGTTGACCATCGCAAACCAGGCTCAACACCCATGTTGCCACAGGTAGCAATTCCCGTTGCGGGAATTGAATCAAGACCAGGTCCGAAGTACTCTGCAGAATAACCCTTACCACCTTCTCTACCTAAAATTCGGCAAAGTTCAGTGATAATTTCCTTAGGTGTGGCCCAGGCAGAGAGTTGGCCGACAAGATGTACTCCAAGGGTTTTGGGTTTATCAATCATCCACTCATTGCCGAGCATGATATTGCTGGCGACGTTTCCGCCAACTCCAGGAATTGCAGCTCCGAGACCTGCACCGTGACCACTATGAGAGTCTGTTCCAACTGCAAACATACCGGGAATTGCATATACACGAAGTACGATATCGTGAATAATTCCACTTCCAAGTTTCCAGACATCGATTCCCTGAGCTTTTCCAACTCGCTCAAGAAAATCAAAAACTTCTTCATGGTCCTGACCAGCTCGCTTTAGATCAGCCTCTGCTCCCTTATTGGTAGAAAGCGCAAGGTGATCGTAATGGAAGCTCGCTGGAACAGCAGAACCCTTCATGCCGGCGGCGATAGCTTGAAGAACAGCCATCTGGGCCGTTGCTTCCTGCATATTTACACGAGCAGGGTAGAGCATTATCGATTCACCAGCTGAAAGGTTTGATGGCGCCTGACGCATGTGTCCAAGAAGGATTTTATCCGTCAGTGTTAGAGGTCGTTGAAGGGCATTTCGGCCTGCATCAATTCTCTCAATTAAAGTTGAGTAATACTTTCGATAATCCATAAGGATCTCCATTCGGAAAAAAAGATAACCAGTGCCTGAAACGGCAAAGGTCAGTGAGTTGGGCTATGTCAGTTCGCAAGAGCGAACAAAGCTGAAACAGCCTTTGCTACTTACGAGCAGCAAAGACTGTTTCTTCTCTAAACATAGCCAAGAAAACCTTTGATTCATTACTTACTTTCTATTGAAAGTTAGAAAGACTTCTACTGAAACTAGGGGTGTTGAAAAGAACGGGGACCGCGCAGTAGAGTCCAAAACATTCTCACAGTCAATATACGAGTAAGAACGTATCAATTGTACTGGGGCCCCTTGTGGTTGTTTGTTTTGTCCAGCTACAACCCATCCTTAAGATTTTATGAACGAGTTAAGTGTCTGCAACTAAATGTCTTTTTGGGTCTGGAAAAAAATACATTTTAGCTCCTGCAGGGGCTTGAATTTATACGATTTATAGGGCAATTTCCCATGCCAGAGCTGCGGTTTTTAGCTGTGCTCTAGATTTATGGATTCAAGTACCAAACGCCTCTTTAGAGGGCCAATTAAGTTAGGAAGAATAAGATGGGAAAGATTATTTACACTCACACAGACGAAGCTCCGGCACTAGCCACAGTTTCTTGGTTACCTGTAGTTAGAAAGTTTCTAGCTAGTAGAGGTATTGAGGTTGAACTAAGTGACATCTCACTTGCTGGTAGAATTCTGGCGCATTTTCCAGAAGCAGTGCCTGGTGGACAAAAAGATGAGCTGTCTGATCTAGGTGAGCTTGTAACTAAGCCAGAAGCCAACATTATGAAGCTTCCAAATATTAGTGCTTCAGTTCCACAGCTTCAAGAAGCTATTCAAGAATTAAACGAGAAAGGCTTCAAAGTTCCTGAATATCCTAATGACGATGCTGACATTACAGCTAAGTATAAAAAAGTTTTAGGAAGTGCGGTGAACCCAGTTCTTCGTGAAGGTAACTCTGACCGTAGAGCTCCTGCTGCTGTTAAGGCCTTTGCTCGAAGTAACCCTCATTCAATGGGTGCTTGGTCTAAAGACTCTAAAACTGAAGTAGCCACAATGGGTAAAAATGATTTTCGCTCTAACGAAAAATCAGCTCGTATTGAAAAAGCTCAGAATCTAAAGATTGTTTTTGAATCTGCTTCAGGTCGAAAAACTTTAAGAGAAGCGGTTCCAGTTCTTGATGGTGAAGTCGTAGACGCAACTTTCATGGACGCTGCTAAACTTAAAGCTTTCCTCGGTGAGCAGCTTCAAAGAGCAAAGAAGGAAGGAGTTCTTTTCTCTCTTCATATGAAAGCTACGATGATGAAAGTGGCTGACCCTATTATCTTTGGCCACTGCGTTAAGGAGCTTCTTGCTGGCGTTTATGAAAAACACGCTGCGGTTTTGGCTGAAGCTGAAGTTAATCCAAATAACGGACTTGGTAGTTTTATTGCTGCTTTAGAAGAACTTCCAGCTGACAAAAAATCTCCAGTGCTTGCTGACATTGAAGCTGCAATTGCTGACGGTCCTTCGCTTGCAATGGTTGATTCTGACAAAGGAATCACGAACCTTCACGTTCCAAGTGACGTAATTATCGACGCTTCAATGCCAGCGATGATTCGTTCTTCAGGTCAAATGTGGAACAAAGACGGTAAGCTAGAAGACACAATTGCTGTAATTCCTGACAGTAGCTACGCCGCTGTTTTTCAGGCAACGATTGATGACTGTAAAGCTAACGGAGCTTACGACCCAACTAAAATGGGCTCAGTGTCGAACGTTGGTTTGATGGCCAAGAAAGCCCAGGAGTATGGTTCTCATGATAAGACTTTTGAAATCGAAGAAGCCGGAACGGTAAAAGTTCTGGCTGAAGATGGTTCAATTGTTTTCGAGAATGCTGTTTCTCAGGGTGATATCTGGAGAATGTGCCAGACGAAAGACGTTGCTATTAAAAACTGGGTTAAGCTTGCAGTTGAAAGGTCTAGACTCTCAAACACTCCAGTAGTGTTTTGGTTGAACAAAGATAGACCTCATGACGCAGTTCTAATCGGATTGGTTAATGAGTATCTTAAAGACCATGACACGAGCGGACTTGATATTGATATCATGGCTCCAGAGGCTGCCACCAAGCATTCTGTAAAAAGAATCAGAGAAGGAAATGACACTATCTCAGCTACTGGAAATGTATTGAGAGACTACCTGACTGACCTTTTTCCAATTCTTGAAGTTGGAACTAGTGCAAAGATGCTTTCAATTGTTCCACTTCTAAACGGTGGTGGATTGTTTGAAACTGGAGCTGGTGGTTCTGCTCCTAAGCACGTTCAGCAACTAGTTGAGGAGAATCACCTTAGATGGGATTCTCTTGGTGAGTTTGCTGCACTAGCTGCTTCACTTGAGCATATTGCTAATAGCAACGGCTCAGGAAAAGGTGCTCAGGTTCTTGCCGATGCTTTGGATAAAGCTACAGTTAAACTTCTTGAAACTGGAAAGAATCCATCAAGAAAAGTTGGCGAGCTTGATAACAGAGGAAGTCATTTTTACATGGCTCTTTACTGGGCGCAGGAACTTGCAGCACAAAGTGAAGATGCTGAGCTTCAAGCTAAGTTTGCTCCAATTGCTGAGAAGCTTGCTGAGAACGAAGCTAAGATCATTGAAGAGCTTGCTGTTGTGCAAGGAAAGCCAGTTGATATTGGTGGTTACTACAGAGTTGATAACGATGCGGTCGAAAAAATTATGAGACCAAGTCAGACTTTCAACTCAATCGTTGAATCTATCTAACGGTTACTTAAAATTTTGCGAAAAAAAAGCCCTCGGAAGAGGGCTTTTTTTTTTGTTATTTCTACAGAGTCCTCCTCAGGGCCTAAGTGTAGGAAAGATACTTCTCAAACCCTTCAAGCCGTCCATGCACGCAGTCGAGGTAGGCAGTTTTC
>CAZECN010000002.1:151439-154907 GCA_964510575.1 uncultured Bdellovibrionales bacterium
ATACTTCTCAAACCCTTCAAGCCGTCCATGCACGCAGTCGAGGTAGGCAGTTTTCACTGTATTAGTAACCTCACCAATCTCACCCTTGCCAATCACTTTGTCATCCAAGGATTTAATCGGAGTAATTTCAGCAGCTGTTCCAGTGTAGAAAGCTTCGTCTGCTGATGTAATATCATCAGGCTTTAAGGTCTTCTCTTCTACCTGAATACCTTTGCTCTCCATGATCTCCATCACGGTGCTTCTGGTAATTCCAGCAAGGATAGTTCCCAAAGGTGGAGTGTAGACTTTTCCGCCTTTCGCGATGAACAGGTTCTCTCCTGGTCCTTCAGCTACGTTACCTTCGAAGTCCAAGAATAGAGCTTCATGGTAGTGACTGCCCTCTAACTCCTGAACAGCCATAATAGAGTTAACGTAATGACCTGTAATCTTAGCGTCAGTTACAGAAGACTTAGGATGAATTCGAATATACTTACTGGTTTTAAGGTCTACCATGTCGTGTGGCAGGTAGGCGCCCCACGGCCAGCAGGAAATAGACACTTCAGTTTCTACCCCTTTAGGATTCAAGCCCATCTTTCCGTAGCCGTAGTATACAAGCGGGCGAATATAGCCATGTCTCAGCTCATTCTTTTTCACTGTCTCCAGAATGGCGTCATTCATTTCTTGCTCAGAGTATTTAGGTTCGAGCTTTAGGCATTTTGCCGAATAAAACAGCCGCTCCGTATGCTCCTTAAGTCTAAAGATGGCAGGGCCTTTCTCAGCATCGTAAACTCGCACTCCCTCAAAGACGCCACCGCCGTAATGAAGAGAATGGGTGAGGACGTGAATTTTAGCCTCTTCCCAGGGAATTAAAGAGCCGTTCTGCCAGATGAATTTGGTCGTTTCCATAATTACTTTCTATTCTTCAGATAATTTAAGTCTCTAAAAGCCGTTTGATTCTATATCAAGCCTCGTCTGATTTTCCAATCTCTGTAAGCGTTCAGGTCACGCTGGTCGAGGCTCTAAAACGCCGACGAGTGAGTCGTGTGTAACACAGGTCGCAGCGGAGGAGGCTTTTTTAGTAACGTAGAGGAGCGAGGGCTGAGCGCTTACAGCATCAAACAGGTTGACTTTCTCTCAGAATCCTTCATTATTACCCTCATGAACACAGTGATTTTGCCAGTAAACAGCCTCCTGCTCCTTAGCATCAGCTAAGACGGGGCTCTATTGCGCAAAATATGAGAGAAAAGCCCCGCCTTAATAGCGGGGCTTTTTTTTTACCCTGTTCAGGCGAAGAAGGTGGCCCTTCTCTTCGTTTTTTTGGACCTCCTCACTGGCGACGTATGTTAAATACGACTCGCTCGTCGGTCCAAAAGAGCCTCGACAAGAACAACCTTCTTCGCCTGAAGGAATTTGGAACTTGCTGGGTTTGGAGAATGATTTGGTGGAATATTAGTAAGGACTATGGACAGTTCAAGAAAGATTAAAATTTTCGACACCACTCTTCGTGATGGTCAGCAGTGCCCTGGTGCTGGGATGAACTTTGAAGAGAACCTCGCCTATGCCGAGCTAGCCCATCAGGCTGGAGTGGATGTGCTTGAGGCTGGCTTTCCAAGTGCCAGTAAAGTTGATTTTGAAATTGTCCGAGAAATTGCATCCCTTTACGGTGAGAAGAAGTCCAGTCCAACTGTGGCAGGCCTTTGCCAGCTAAGAATGGCGCAGGTTGAGAAAACCATCGACGCCTTGCAGCCAGTAACTCAGGTTGGCAGGTCTCGCATGCACGTTTACTTGCCAGTAGATCCAAAGTTAATGGAAGCCTCTTTAGGAAAAGAGCGAGCAGAGAACAAAGCTGCCTTGGTAGTCGACTTGGGTGAAGCCGTCGAGAAAGCGGTTAAGGCTGGCTTAGAAGTAGAGTTTAGCCCTGAGGGATATTCCCGAATGGCTGGGAACTTTGATTTCGTAACTGACTTAATCGCAGCTGCTGTAGGTGCAGGAGCTTCAGTGATTAACTGCCCCGATACTATTGGTGGTGGCTGTTGGTTGCAGGGCGAGAATTATTTCGTAAAGAATTTGTCTAAGCATGCTGCAATTATTGACGAGAAGTTTCCAGGAAACGAAGTTACTTGGTCAGCCCATTGTCATAATGACTTTGGTTTAGCTCTTCATAACTCTTTGGCCGCTGTTTTTGATGGGCCATGCAGGCAGATTGAAGGTTGCTTCAACGGAGTAGGGGAGCGAGCTGGAAACGTCTCGCTTGAGCAGTGCATTATGGTGATTAAGCACTTCGCTGCTTGTGGAAATTCAAAAGAGCCTTTCTATACTGACATTGAAACAGAAAAGATCGCTGAAGTTTGTGCTTTTGTTGCTGACAGAATGCTTCCTTCTCAGCCTCACTGGCCGGTTTCTGGATATAACGCAGCAAGGCACTCTTCGGGTGGACACACTAACGCAGTGATTAAAAACCCTTTGGCTTACCAACCTTTCGATCCCAAAGAAGTAGGGCAAGAGATTTCAATGATCTTCGGCCCTCTTAGTGGCGGAAACCATGCAAAGAGCATCATCGAATCTTTTGGTTATCGTTGTGAAGAGGACGAGAAAGCAAACGTTGCTCAGTATATCAAAGACAGATTCTCTGATCGGCGAAAAGGAATAACAGATAAAGAGCTTTTTGAAGGTTACTTTGACTACCGCAAACCAATTAATGTTAGCAGCTTTGATTATTCAAGAAGCTCCAATAAATCTGAGATTTTTCTAAAAGGCAGGTTCTTTGAAGTGGACGGAGATTTTTCAGCCTCTTCCACTGGAAAAGACTCTGCTTTGGCAGCGCTAAAAAAAGCGATTGATCAGTATTACCCAGGACTAAAAATTCAGAATTATCGCAGTGAATCTTCAGGTGAAGGGATTTCTTCAACTAGTGTTTCAACCATTCTTCTTGAAGATGAAAAGGAGAATGTATTCGAAGGGCAGGGCGAGGACCAAGACTTAGAGATTGCCGCAATGAAGGCTTTAATTAACGCTGCTAACTTAGCTTATGTAGACACCCATTATCGGATTAAGAAAAATGGCTAAAAATATTGTCGATAAAATTTGGGACGAGCACGTAGTTGCTCAAAAAGAAGGTCATCCAGCTATCTTTGCGATTGACCTAATGATGGTTCACGAAGTTACTTCAGCTCAGGCTTTTGATGTAATTCGAGCCCGAGGCATTGACGTATATAATCGAGGCAAACTATTGGCCACGGTGGACCACAGTATTCCTACCAGCCAAACTCGTCTTCAGATTGTAGATGACGCCTGTAGAAATCAGGTGGAAACTCTAAGAAAAAACGTCGAACAGTTCGATGTTCCTTTCTATGACTTTGGTAGCGGTAACCAGGGGATTGTTCACGTAATTGGACCAGAGCTTGGTGCAACTCAACCTGGACTTACTATTGTCTGCGGGGATTCCCATACTTCTACTCACGGAGCTTTCGGTGCTCTGGCCTTTGGTGT
>CAZECN010000002.1:155007-161662 GCA_964510575.1 uncultured Bdellovibrionales bacterium
GCAGGTGATTTCACTAACGGCCAAATTAAGGGCTTTGAAAGAGCCTTGGATTACACCGGCCTTAAGGCAGGCGCTGCAATTTCAGGCACTCCGATTGAATGGGCCTTTGTTGGTTCTTGCACTAATGGTCGAATTGAAGACCTTCGCTTGGTGGCTGAAGTGCTAAAGGGTCAGAAAATCAGCGATGGGGTCACTATGTATATAGTCCCCGGTTCTGAAGAAGTTAGAGAGATTGCCGTGAAGGAAGGACTGGATAAAGTCTTTAAGGAAGCGGGAGCCGACTTTAGAATGCCCGGCTGTTCAATGTGTCTAGGAATGAATGATGACAAGGTGCCTGCAGGAGCTAGGTGTATTTCATCTTCAAACAGAAACTTTATGGGACGGCAAGGGCCAGGGAGTATTACTCACCTGGCTTCACCGGCCACTGTGGCAGCAAGCGCGATCGCTGGAAAAATTATTTCCGGCCAGGAATATTTCAATAATTAGAGGACGAGATGGATAAAGTAGATAAAATTTCAGGCAGGTTAATTCCTGTATCCAGAAACGACGTAGACACTGACCAGATCATTCCTGCTCGCTACTTAACAAGCGTTAGCAGGGAAGGTTTTGCAGAAGGCTTGTTTGCTGACCTTAAAAAGAATGATCCTGAGTTCAGCTTTAACCAGGAGAAGTTTAAAGGTGCCAAAATAATGGTTGCTGGAGTTAACTTTGGTTGCGGCTCTTCTAGGGAACACGCTGTCTGGGCAATCAAGGGTGCAGGAATAGAAGCAGTAATTGCCAAGAGCTTTGCTGATATCTTTTTTAGTAACAGTGCAAAGAATGGTTTGCTGCTAATCCAAGCCGACGAGAAAATAGTCGACCAGCTTCTTGAAGCTTCGCAGTCTGGTCAAGAAGAAGCCCAGATTTCTCTAGCAGAGCAAAAATTTAGCTCTGCTGCTGGAGAAAACGTAGATTTTGACTATGACTCCTTTAGAAAGCACTGTTTGCTAAATGGACTTGATGACTTGGACTATATCTTGTCTCAGCAGGATAGCGTTAAGTCTTTTGCTGAAAAGAGAAGTGCCAACCTGTTTTACGACACTACAAAAGCTAATAACTAATGAACAAGAAAATTGCCCTACTACCTGGTGACGGGATTGGAGAAGAAGTTTGCGCCGAGGCCGTTCGGGTGCTCGATGCAGTGGCACAAGCAAATGGTCACAGCTTTGAATACGAGAAAGGACTTATCGGCGGAGCTGCCTGGGATGATCATCAAAGCCATTTTCCTGATGCGACTCTAAAAGTTTGCCAGGGGAGTGATGCAATTCTTTTTGGCTCTATCGGTGGCCCAATTGATTTGGCTCACGAGCCTAAGTGGAAGGACTGCGAGAAGAATTCAATTCTAGCTTTAAGAAAAGCCTTTAACTTCAATGCTAACTTCAGGCCTGCCAAGGTCTACCCAGAGCTAGTTGATATTTGCCCACTTCGAGAGGAAGTTGCAGGGAAGGGAGTGGACATGCTGATTGTCCGCGAGCTTCTTGGAGATATTTATTTTGGAGAGCACCGAAGAGAAACTAGAGATGGTAGAAGAGTTGCCATTGATACTGCTGAGTATACTGAAGACCAAATAGCTTCCGTAGCCCACACTGCTTTTAAAGCAGCGAGTAAAAGGCGAAAGTCTTTGGTCTCGGTGGACAAAGCAAATGTTCTTGAAACCTCAAGGCTTTGGAGGGAAGTCGTAAAGGAAGTATCTGCTGAATATCCTGACGTAGAGCTTGAAGACATGTTCGTTGATAATGCAGCGATGCAGATTATCAGAGACCCAAGCCGCTTTGACGTTATTGTTACAGCGAACCTGTTTGGAGATATTCTCTCTGACGCAGCAGCAGTTCTTCCTGGCTCACTTGGTTTAACGCCAAGTGCAAGTTTAAACAGCGAAGGCTTTGGAATGTATGAGCCTCAGGGTGGTTCAGCCCCTGAGCTAGAAGGAAAGGGGGTAGCAAATCCTATCGCTCAAATTCTTTCATCTGGAATGCTTCTCAAGTTTTCTTTCGGTTTAATCAAGGAAGCTGACAGCATCACCCAGGCAGTAGAGAAGTCGCTTGAGCAAGGTTTTAGAACTGCGGATATTGCTTCCGCTGAAAGTGAAAAGCTTTCTACAACTGAAATGACTAACAAGATAATTGAGAACTTAAGCTAGAAGACACGACACCATGGCTAATAAACTAAACAAATACTCCTCAAGAATTACCGAGCCTAAATCTCAGGGCGCATCTCAAGCGATGTTAATTGGAACAGGCTTGACCCAGGAAGATCTTAAGAAGCCTCAGATCGGAATCGCTAGTGTTTGGTATGAGGGTAATACCTGTAACATGCATCTTCTGGATTTAGCCGGTCAGGTTAAAGAGGGGACTCAGGCAGCTGACTTGGTGGGACTACGGTTTAACACCATTGGAGTTAGTGACGGAATTTCAATGGGAACTGACGGGATGAGCTTTTCTCTTCAGTCTCGTGATTTAATTGCGGACTCAATTGAAACAGTGGTTGCTGCTCAGTGGTATGATGGACTGATTGCTCTTCCTGGGTGTGACAAAAACATGCCTGGTTGCTTGATTGCCATGGGTCGGCTGAACCGTCCTTCTATTATGGTTTATGGTGGAACTATTAAAGCAGGCTGCCACAAAGGAGTTAAGCTTGACGTGGTTTCAGCTTTTCAAAGTTATGGTGAGTTTCTAGCTGGTAGTATTTCGGATGGTGACAGAAAAGAAATAGTAGAGAGTTCTTGTCCGGGAGCTGGGGCTTGCGGCGGAATGTATACTGCAAACACTATGGCTCTAGCTATTGAAACTATGGGTATGTCCCTACCTTATAGTTCTTCAACTCCAGCTGAAGATCCTGCCAAACTTAAAGAATGTGTTAAGGCAGGTGAAGCGATTAAGACTCTTTTAGAGCTGGACCTAAAGCCAAGGGACATCATGACTCGCCAGGCCTTTGAGAATGCAATGGTTGCGATCATGGTTACTGGTGGATCCACTAACGCAGTGCTTCATCTTCTTGCGATGGCCCATGCTGTGGGAGTAGAGCTTACACTTGAAGACTTTGCTGCCACTGCTGAGAGAACTCCTTTTCTTGCTGACCTAAAACCAAGCGGTCAGTACGTAATGGCAGACTTACATGACGTAGGTGGAACACCAGCTGTGCTTAAGATGTTGCTTGAGAAAGGCTTGATTGATGGAAGTTGCAAAACAGTTACTGGTAAGACTTTGGCTGAAAACCTGGACGAACTTCCGGGACTAAAAGCTGGGCAGGATATTATTAGAGACCTGGACAAGCCAATTAAAGAAACCGGTCATATTAGAATTCTAAAAGGGAACCTTGCTCCGGAAGGTGGAGTGGCAAAAATTACTGGTAAGGAAGGACTTGAGTTTTCTGGCCCTGCTAGAGTTTTTGATTCTGAGGAAGACATGCTCAAGGGCCTTGAGGATGGAAAGATCCAAAAAGGTGACGTTATTGTGATTCGTTACGAAGGACCAAAGGGTGGCCCTGGAATGCCGGAGATGCTTACTCCTACTAGTGCTATTATGGGTGCAGGTCTTGGACAAGACGTTGCGCTTTTAACTGATGGTAGATTTTCAGGGGGGTCGCACGGTTTTATTGTTGGCCACGTAACTCCTGAAGCTCAAGTTGGTGGGCCGATTGCGCTCGTTGAAGACGGAGATAAAATTACTATTAATGCGCAGACTAATCGTATTGATATGGATGTTTCTGACGAGGAGTTTGAAAAGCGAAAAGCTGGTTGGAAGACTCCGGAGTTTAAAGCCAAGCAGGGGACGCTTTATAAGTATATTAAGACTGTGGCTTCGGCTTCGGAGGGGTGTGTTACGGATGGGTAGGTTTGGAATTTTTTAGCTCATGTAACTAATATCCGAGAGGTATCGCTTGTTGCCTCTCTACTAAACGGGCGCGTCGTATCGGCTCTTTTTTTGGGGTAACGAAAATCGAACCCTTTTTTTTATTTTGAGAAATAAGGCTTGGAAATAAGGCGATATATAAAATCATTTTTTACAAATGAAGAGGGTTTACAGACTAACGATCGTATAGAAGTTATCGAAAAGCAGCTTATTGCACTTGATTTAGAGGCAAAAAAAGTTTCTCAAGTTAATAATAGTGAAGATATAAAACTAAGTTTTACTTTTTTAGGCGAGAAAAGTTCCATGAGGCTTGTTCTCCCTTCTCTTTGTCTTTTTCTAGCCTATTTCTTTTCAACATTTCCTTTTCTTAGTGACTTTAATCTAATTGATGTTAGAGCTCAAACTTCAGAGTTTTATGGACTCAGTTTGAATTTACCAATTTCAGCTAATTTAATGATGTCTTCGGTTTTCATTAATGTGTTAGCTGTCTTAAATTTATTCAATGTAGAATCTTTTCTTGATGGTGTTCCAGCAAAAAAACGAACAGCAACTGGCCACTTTCTATTTCCTCACCCTGGAAGTGGTTTTACGGGTAAAAAGATCTTCGATTACTTTTGTTTTACGTCGTTCTTAGCTCCTGTCATTGCAAACTGTTTAATTTTGCTATTTTTACTTAAACTGGTTTCAAGCCTAGCTTTTATTTATATTTTATTTGTAGTCGCACACCTGTTTTTTCAAGTAGTAACAATAAGCTCTGTGTGCCATGTGATAAGCTTACTTGAGTCCGAATCTTCACCTCTGCTTTGGGTCAAGAATATCTTGAAATCTTCCATTCTTTACTTCCTAGTCATTTCCTGCTGTTTCATTTTTTTGACGGTAGGGAAAGTAAATGGCGCAAAGCTTGTAGGCACTAATAAAGCGTTAAAATGGCTAGTCCCAGTTATTTATGTGAATGGAGATGAGGTCTCCAATAAATTTAAAACTGATGGTCAGGCAATTCTTTACCCAAACTACTATAGATTCAATAATGTATCGCTAAACAACGTAGATATAGGTTCTTTTGAAAAAAAGATAGGTAGATCTTTTGAAAAAAAGAGAGGTAGAGCAAAGTATTTGGATATTGAAAATTCTTATTTTGATAAGGTAAAGATTGTTAATTTTTCCTTTGACTCTTGGTTTGCTAAAAATTCAGTGTTTAAAAACTTGTCACTGTTGGATGTAAATATTGGCCTAACCCAGTTAGAGAGTAGTGAGTTTAATGGTTTTGAAATAAACATTGGTGAGTTTGAAGCATTGGATCTTGCTGACTTAAAAGTGAGTCAGGGACGAGCTTTTGGCGTAAGTGTATCTCAATTACTTAGAGTAGGAAGAAATAGTAGTATAGAGTTTAGCGAACTAGACGCTTCTTTCATTCGAAAGTTAGACGTAGAAAACTCTCAAATATATATCTCGAGTAACTTTTCCAGTTTTTTGGGAGGTAGTGTCAAGCACAGCGATTTGTCAATTTCATCCGCTGGGAGTTATTTCGTTAATATTTTGATGGAATTCAGTACCGTCGAATTTAAAAAATGCTTAGCGAATATTTATTCAGGGCTTCGCTCCTCTGGATCACTAGCGCACGGAGAACGACCGATTAATCATGCAGGGCTTTACCAAGACTCTTCTTCTCAGAGCGCTTTTTGTTCGACCCCGTTCGCGATGTATGGAAATTCACTAGGACCGCAGGATTATCAGTTTATTAGGGGTGGAGAAAATCTTTCTAATCAAGAATATGCCAGATTTGTTGATTCTGTTTTTAGCAAATCTAAGGAGGAGATAATGAAACTGATAGGGGCAGATCAAAAGGAAATTGAAGACCTTGCTAAAGAAATGCCGCAGTTGGAATGCCGAGGTTATTTGTTAAAAGCGCTCAGGCTATCTAGAGAAGGATTTAAGCTTCGCAGAGAGTATGAAAATAATTTGCGACAAGAGAATTTAGAGGATGTTTGTTTAAATTTTTATTCCTGTCCACCTAATAAGGATCCATATGCCTGGATAGGGCCTTATATAAACTCTGAAGCACGATATCTTTGTAGAAAGAGGGATATAGAACAGGGCAACCAACTCCTATCGAGGTGGAAAAAGAGTAGGCAAGTCTTGCGTAGGGTTGTAGAAAAAGTTGCTGGTTCCAACAGTTTCAGAGAAGAGACGGTTGAGGGGATAATGGATAGTTTGAATTCTAAAGTAATCGAGAAGGTTAAAGAAAAGTGCCCGGAGACAATGAGAAATTTAGCAGAAGTTGGTTTCTTTCCGAAAAAATAACTAGAACTCCTCAGAGCTGGATCCCTTGTTTCTAACTGTAGCCCCCCTACTGCCAACTAAAAGCATTAGAAATTCGTATTATCATCTACTGAACGGGATTGGGGCCATCAAATGTATTAGCTAACAGGCATCCTTCCATACCCCACAGAGCCGATCCTGAATCGTCCTCACTTTTTAAGTTCGGCTAAGTTCCTTGAGTTTTGAGACAGGTCGTCTAGGAAGCCCAGGTCTTTTGGTTGCATAGTAGTGGATGGATATCTCAGCTCTGCAAATACCAATTTGTTTAATTCAAAAAACTCCCAAAAGTGGGAATCTTCTTTATATCTTTCGCCCATGCTGTTTCGGATTTTCCTAGATCTGTAGCCCCCCTACTGCCTACTTTTGGGTATCTAAAAGTATCATCAAAAACAGAGAAACGGTAATTATCCTGAAGTAAATTGTGATGTTAGTTCACTTTAAAATAG
>CAZECN010000003.1:0-119245 GCA_964510575.1 uncultured Bdellovibrionales bacterium
CTATCAGAAGATTTTAATCTCTCTTCTTCAGAGAAACCATAGCCATCGATAAAATCAAGGCTCTGACTCTCGGCAGAGCTACCATCGGATACCCTTTCTTCTTGCTCTTCCTCAGCACTACCAGCACCCAATTTAAGTCCCTCAACTCCGGCAGGTGGAACTCCAGAAAGAACTCCTGATGGTTTACCCTGATTTCCCTTCGAGCCTTGCTTTTGATTTCCCTTCAAACTTTGCTTTCTAGCAGTGGAAAGAGCCTTAGCGTGAATCCCTGCCAAAAGTTTTTCCTGCATAGCTTGATTACTGTTTATGTCACTAGAACTATGTTTTTGCAGGGTTTCAGCCAGTTGAGTATCCGCCACGGGATTTTCTCTTTTAAGAGACTCTTTCTGAGAAAAGCTGCCCTCAGAAACACCATTAGCCAAACCCTCTTCCAGCTGTTGAGTTTCTTTCTCCCAGGCTATTTTTCTTGCTTTTACTCTTCTTGCTCTCTCTATATTACTCAAAACAGCAAGAACTAAAAAAACAAAAGCAATTATCAAGTGCCGGCGGTATTTGTAAATTGGACTGGGTTGATGTTCTTTAAAATGGCCCGTATTAATCCTGGAGACATTCTGTGACGATACCCCCTGCAAGTCTGTTTCCCGTGACTCTGGTTTCTGTAACACTGCAGACTGCTGACTGACCCTCTTAGATCCAGTTTTCCGAGGCTCTACTTTTTTCTTAGACCTCGCAGTTTCTTTAGACTCGGAAGCCGAGTCAGCTCCCGGGATCAAAGCCCTCAAATCAGCGGGCAACATATCCGGAGTATAAATGACCGTAGCTTTACTTACATCATCGTCGTCATCAAGATTACGACATATTTTTTTGTCATCATCCACTGAGATAAACTTCCATTTAAAAAGCCTTCACCGTCCTCTCCACGGAAAGCGGTCTTAACAAATACACTATATTTTCGATGATCTAGAGCCCAAACCCTGTTCTAAATTAATACAGCTCAATTCATTTTTTCTTATTTTCTTAGATCCTGGCCTGTTAAAAAATCATTCCAGCTAAACTGCTAATATCATACGAATTATTCAGTTTTCTGGTAGCGGATACTGGACTGCTCCCCGGTTTGGTCCAGTGTCCGTGGTAAAATAAAACGAGGTAATGTTATGGCTTCATCCCGAATGTCTGGTCCTCAACCTAGGAGCTTTTTCTTAGAGTGTTTGGCTACTCTAGGTTATTTACCTGGCGTGGCTCTCGGTACTTTTCTCCAACTGATTTGTTTTCTGAACCGGCGAGGCAGAAACCAAGCTGTTCAGAACAATCAACAAAGCGAAACCGTTGCCCTGCTTTTTCTTGCTAAACACAATACCCTTTCGATTGCCAAAATGATCCAGCTTCTTGAAGAGGATTCTCATGGCTTTCAGACTCCTAGTGTTACTATACAGTTACTAAACTCAATGGCTAGAAGAAAACTAGTTACAATCCAACCTGTCTATGATCAAGACGGGAAGAAGGTGGAAGGAAATATTACGCTTACTGCTGAGGGTCAGGTAGCAATTGATCAATGTCCCTGCCATAGCACAATTGGTTCTTTCGAGACTTTTAGAATACTCCTTACTGCCATGGTCGTAAGACTTACAGGCGAGGTAGGAAACCTCTGGAGTTAATACATCTTTGGGACTTAGTTCCCTCTTTTGAGAGTCCTGGTGAACAATCTATAATTTTTAATTATTCGCCATTAAATTTGGAAAGCCCACCCACTGGTAAATTTACTAAAAAACTTGGTGCACCCGGCAGGATTCGAACCTGCGACCTACGGATTAGAAGTCCGTTGCTCTATCCAGCTGAGCTACGGATGCAATTTAAAAATTATATATAGTTACAATCTTTTCCACAGGTCATAAATCTAGAATTCAGCCATATGGGACACTGATGGGACAGTTGAAAACAAGAACAGACCAAAAGTGGGCCTGTTGTTAGACGTTTTTAAGTTTTTTGGCAAACACTCGGTAGCCCACGGTAGGCGAACTTCACAGAACCTGCTCTGAGGAGTTTTAGGAACAGCTGCCTATAAGGAAAGAATGAATACTCCAAAGGAAGTTAAAAATTTGCTGCTTTCTACGTTTTCCCTTCTTCGTTAACTAGAAAACCTCATTTAAATACGAATAAAATGTATAGCCGGGACTGGACTTACTTCCCGGCTAACATTTTCCTTGGTTAAATTAAAAGAATATTAGCTTCAATCACCAACAAGCTAGGTCTGAAGACGATCAACACCCATAGCAGCTGCGTTCCCAGTGGTGTCTACAGAATTATAGTCTGCAAACTCCGGCAACAAACGCCTGGCATGTTGCATTGCATCTTCACGGAAAGGCGCACCAAGTTCTTTATGAACACGAACTTCAATAACGGTGGTAATAGCTTTGGCCTGGTCCGCAACAGATTGCAAAAAGGCCTTCTCAAAGTCCTCAAGGTTGTCAACTACGACCCCCTTGCAGTCCATAGCCTCAGCAATTGCAGCATAACGGACCGGTTGAAACTCAGTTGCTCCACGCCGATCTCCAAACCAAATACGTTGGTTCTTCTGCTCTGCGCCCCAAATATCATTGCAGAACACAACAGCCGTAATACCAATACCTTTTCGACTACAAGTTGCCAGCTCGTTACAGGAAATACCAAAGGCACCGTCACCAGAAAGAGCGATAACCGTTTCTTCAGGACAAGCGATTTTCGCTCCCATTGCAGTTCCTAAGGCGAACCCACAGGCACCGTACGTCGCGGGATGCAGGAAGGTTCGCAGTTTCTTAAACCGTAGATAGGCATTAGCAACTGCGCAGACATTACCGATGTCAGTGACAACGGTCTCATCACCAGACAGGAGAGTTCGCAATTTCCACAAAAGCTGCCGTGGATGAATACGTTTCTCGCCAGCCGCTTCAGCTTTCGCCACTTCAGCAACAGAAATTGCGTCGCTTTCATGAGTCCAGGCTTCAAGCTCACCTTCCCAGACAGCATTTTCACTGGTAATGCGGGCAAGACGATCAGCCTTTGTTGGTTCACCAGCTAACTTTATACCCTGTAGGCCAGCAATCAATGCATCAGCCGTGTGGCGCGCATCACCGAGAATTGCCAAATCCACAGGACATGACTTTCCGGCAACCTCTCCATCATTGACGATTTGGATTATCTTGGCATCAGTTGGCCAGTAATCTTCATCGTATTGACGGAGCACACCAAACGGTCCCAAGCGTGTGCCTAAGGCAATTACAAGGTCAGCCTCACTGATCAACCTCATGGCAGCCTTGTGTCCATTGTAACCCAATGGTCCCGTTGACTGAGGATGCTCGAAATTAACAACATCATTATGTTGGTAGGATGTTGCCATTGGAGCGCCAATTAACTCGGCCAAACTTTCCATCGACTGTTGTCCATCCGATAGTATGACGCCATAGCCACCCAGAATTACCGGGTTTTTGGCTGAGGCGATCATCTCAACTGCTTTGGCAACATCGTCAGGGCTTCCAGCTCCGATGGCTGGAATTACAGGCTCCCGTGGCTCATACTCGTATCCTGCTTCCAGGTAGAGTTGATCACGGAAAAAATCCACCTGAGCTGGGCCCTTCAGTCGCTGAGCAGCATCCAGTGCTCTGGCGAGAGTCTCGGCTATCCTGGTCGGGTTAGTTGCGAGTTCCTGCCACTTAACCAAAGGTCGGAAAATATCCATTTGGCCGGTAGCATAATTGCCTTCCTGAAAACCACCCTTACCTGTGACCGGTGTTCCTGGCTCAGGTGAAAAAAGCAGCACTGGAGCATTTGCCCACCGGGCAGATCCAATAGCTGTTGGGTAGTTGGTAATGCCAGGATAATTCTGGCCGGTAACAAGAACGGTCTCACCGGTTTTCATGGCGATTCCAATAGCCATAAAACCGGCGTTTGCTTCATGCACGGTGTCTATGACCTGAATACCCACTGCCGGCCAAAGATCCGACGCATCCATAAAAGCGCTACCAATTATGCCAAAAGCATAGCGAACACCGTGTTTCTTAAGCTGTAGCGCAATAGCTTCTGACGGAGTCATCAAACGAGCAGCCATAGCTGTCTCCTTAAGTTGTAAAACCAAATAGTTTCTCCCCTCTAGAAAGGGAGGACTTACTAACTTTCAACCATATTGCGTAGAAAGCAGCCCACAACCGAGCAACTCGAAGGCTCAACTATGGGTTACTTTCTACGATTAATTTTTTTGTAGAGAACTAAAGGTAGGAAAAGGTCAACTTACAGCCTAAACTACTCAGAAAGTTGATTTTCTATCATTATAATCAGATTCTTTAAAGGTTCTTAACTGTTCCAAGCAAAAGACCCATCAAAGGTCTCTATATTGCTTCTTCCAAGAGACACTGGTGAGACGGTAAAGAACAAAGCCGTTTTTTCTTAGTACCCACTTCTACTTTTCCGATATTAGTTCAAAGAAATAGTGGTTTCAAAGGATAGAGTAGCAGACTTAAATAACAACCCAAGGAGACAAGATTGTCTCCTTTTATAAAAAGCCCTTTGCTACCTATTCGACTTCATCGCTACCGAGAATATCATCCAGATCCTGACCGCGTGGAATTACGTGGTGATCAAACACGCCTGGAACTTCTAAGATAAGAATAGCTTTAAACTTTCGATAGGTTTTGTTTCCGATCAAAACTTCATCCCCATCAAAAAGCCTGAGAACAACCAACTTACCAGAGGCAACGTAATCGCCATCAGCTAGTTCAGTAAATCCTTTCTCAAACTGCTCGAAAGTGTAGGGATAAGCGGCTGTGGGACGTTGATGGGAACACTGAAATCTTATTCCTATTAAGCCGGTTGTTTTATCCATTCCAAACGAATCCTCAGCGCCAATCCTGACCTCAACGTAGTGAGCTTCACCTGCTAAGACTTCTTTTAGTCTTCGGTTAGAGACATCGACTAATCTGCTTTCATATCTTCTAGGAAGATCTTCCAAAGCGGAAACTATAATATCGTTCCCGTTCGCGTCTCTAAACTCCAGTTCTGATTTCAGCATTGTTTTTCCTGTGTTGTTTGGCAATTCTCTGAAGCGAGCTGCCCGGAAGAACGCTCTTCGGGAACAAGGGCCCCACAGAATTGCCAAACAAAAAACCTTAAAAAGTCTACTACTCACCAAAGAGCTTCTTGGGTGAATTAAAGACAGGAACTTCTACTGCTTTTTAACTAAGGAGCGATATTAGGGCTATCACTGAAAAAGAACGGCTTGAACATGCATTCTCTACCATATTGATGACAAATACAAGTTGTGCCCTTTTAGCTCTACAGATCGAGTAAGGGGGGAACTGCTCCTAACAATAAAACATCAATGATAGCTAGTAAGAATCAGAACCAGCCCCCTCTTAAGTTGATACAATCAAAATAGAGCTAATTGAAACCTAATGGTCGCAAAGTAGCGAAAAGTCGACTAGCAAAAACAATTTCTGCCGCAATGAACATCGTCTCCAAAGTAAATGCCTCTCTATCAGAGTTACTCAAAGTCCAAGTCTGAAGTTCTTGTAACTCATTTTTATTTTCCCTACTTAACGAGCGACACCAAGCCAAGGTCCATCCTGTAAAAGCTTGATCACTACTATGGGCTAAGAAAAGAATATCCTCTGGCGTAAGAATTGCAGAATGAACTTCAATTTCACTAGGATTAATATTTTGAAAAGTGGCAGGAAAAAGCTCAGGGTTCTCTAAAAGACTCCAGTTGAGCTTCCCTTTCGGCACTTTGCCTTGCCAATAAGAGTTAAACAAAACATCTAAAGTAAGACCCGTGGCTTCAATAGCTAGTTCAAGTTCTTCGCGCCGATTAGTATTAGGTTTGTATTACTAGACCCTGTATTATTAGACTCTGTATTTTTAGACTCTGTCATAAAACCATCTCCAATTGTTGTTGGAAAAAACATCTGAAAAGGAACAGTCCGCCTTCTGGAGCCTTGGCTAACCTTAAAAAGTAGGTCAGACTCAAGAAGATGGACTTTCGAAGAACCCCTACCCGTATTGCCGAAATAATATTTTACTGGCTGGAAAAATAGTCGCTAAAGACTATCTAGTCAAAATATCTTTCCTCTACCTATGTCAAAAAAATGTATCAACATGTAACAGCTTTATAGCCTCAAAAAATAACCCTTGTATCATCAACCTGTTCGCCAAAACATAGCGCCTTGCCCCTAGTGTAGTTTAGGTAAAACCCCTAGCTAAGCTCCCTAAACTATTTGCTAAAGTTTCCATCCCAAACTGCCGATCCTCTCTAAGATAATCCAGTTGAGGTGGAGTAGATGGAAAAACAAACTAGGTACACAGACAACGAACATGGTTTCACCATGTTGGAGACGCTATTTTCTGTAGCCATTCTCGCGATACTATTACTTTTTATTCCACCTGCAATTAAAGAGCTAAACTCTGCTTCTCAAAATGGTGCTTTCCAATTTCTGGCATACATCAAGACCATGCGAGCACAGGCGATCTCCACAACTTCAGCTTACACAATGAGTCGTGCAGGGGATAATTCCATCATCGTAACCTTTGGAGATACTTGCAACTCAGTTGACCAAGTTAGTGAGACTCAGTGGACCTTTACACTACCAAGAGGAGCTACTTTCATTGACCCTCCTGCGGATCCAAATGCTCCAGGATGGCCCTACTGCATCAATCAGCTAGGCCTTGGGGATCAAAACTTCTTGGTAGAGATTCGAGATGATCGAGCCACGAGAGCAATAGAACTACAACTAGGCGGAGCAATTGAAGTAAGATGATGGATGAAAAAGGTTTTACCTTAATTGAAATTATGGTTGCGATAGGAATTTTCGCAATTGCAATGGGAACCATGTTCTCCTCAGTGCTCACGCAAGCACGAACAAACAATGAGGCTGAACAAAAAGTTGGGGCTTCTGTCGCTACTCAGCTTGTTTTGGATTCACTTCGTGCAGAGAACCCATCAACTTTACCAATGAGCGGATCAGATGCCCCCAGAACTGTGGCCATCGACAACCTGGATTTTGAAGTAACCGTCACATACTGTTTGGAAGCTTCACTGTGTAAAGCTGACTCAACACGTCATATCACTGCAGAAGCCACTTTTAATGGAGAGACTCTTTATGATCTTGAGACAGTCTTCACTTTATTCGAATAATCGCGGCTTTACGCTTATAGAGCTGATGGTGTCCATGGTACTTGGGTTGTTATTGGTAGCTATGGCAGTGGGCTCTATTCAGGCAACCCGTAACCTATATGAAACGGATATTACTCGTATTGAGATTGCCCACCGGCTGCGTGCTGGCATGAACCTAATGGGAGTTCAAATTCGTCAAGCTGGCGAGCTTCTCTCAAATAGTTTTCCAGCTATTGAATTAGAGAACGGTGCTAATGGAGATCCAGACCTCCTTATAATCAGAAAGAATCTTCTTGATCACGCCCCTGGGCTTTGCGTTGATGGAGCATCAGGAGACAATTTCGTTCAAATTTCACTTCCTGGAAAAGCAGGCTGTAGCTTTAATGATACAGAGGCAGCCTACAACGCTTGGAGGGATTTCCGAATTCAAGCAGGGGGAGAAGTCTCGGCATACATTTGGGATTTTGTCGGTGACACTGGAGAACAGTTCACTTACTCCTCAGAGGACGATATTTCATCTACTGGCACTAGAACAATTAATGCCTCCTCAGCTGGATGGAGTAGGGATTACCCAGCTAACTCCTCTCACCTATACTTCGTTGAAGAATGGAGATTTAGTTTAGTAGATTCCAACTTACAAGTTCAAATCAATGATGATCCTCCAAACTCAATTATTTCAGGAGTAGATGACCTGCAGGTTGAGTTAGTGATGAACGATGGGACTGTGGTCAACGAATTAGGGCCTATGGACGACTGGACTGAACTTAGTTTTATCCGAGTTATTCTTGAAGGAACAGCTGAGCTTTCCCAAAAATCAGTTTCAAGGTCGATAACTAATACATTTTTTCCGCGTAACTTAATATCAAAGGACTAATATGAAATTGGCAGTTTCCAAAGACCAGTCAGGTATTGCTCTAATCAGCGTTCTATTTATGATCGTTGTTTTAACCTTGCTTTTGGCTTCGTATTTTCAGTCAACTCGCTTTGGTTTGAAAATGAGTTCTGCCTACAACGCTTCTAATGCTGGTTTTTTCTCGGCAGAGGCTGGTCTAAATATTAGAGCTGAAGAAATTCTTGGCATTTTTAACGCACTCCAGGTTCCAGGAGGAGATGCTCCAATTCCAAGTGGCTCATCCCCAAACTCAATCGCTGCCTGCGAAGGAACTAACGTAGGAACTCTAGACTTCGCCTGCAGAGACACTCAAATAAACGATAGAACCGTAACGACCTACGTGGATAACATAACTGGGGGAAGTCCAGAGGCCGTAGTTATTCCTCCCGGAGATCCTTTCCCGGGACTGACAGCTCTGGAATACCGTTACGATGTTCAAGCTCTTTCCAAAGGCAAGACTGACCGAACAGAGGCAATCGTAGGACTAAGAATGAAAGTTCGCCAGATTCCTGTATTTCAATTTCTAGCTTTCTTTGAAGACGACATAGAAGTTTACAATGCCGGACATTTACACTTAGATGGACCGATACACTCGAACTCAAATATTTTTCTTGCGGTTGGCGGAGGCGGAAACAATAGTCTTAAAATTGATGGTCCAGTCTCTGCTGGCGGCGATCTATTTATAGGTAGAAAATTTAACAACAAATGTGCTGGCAATAGGCCTCAGATCCTTGACCCAAATGGCTTTAAAAATATACCGAACTGTGGGTCAAATCTGTCCGCTATGTCTCAAGCTCAAATAGATGGATACAATGGCAATGTTGAGGATGGCGCTAATGAGATCGAGCTTCCAGGGCCAGATGCTTTTGAAATGGGGCCTGACGTGCCTGCAGGAACCGCGACTCCATATTGGGACAATGCAGACATTCGAGCAGTGATGAAGCTCACCGCTGGAAACACTGTAGATAGTTTCGAAATAAGAAATGTTGATGGTTCAGTTGATACGGCAAAGACCGACGACTTAGCGCATTCTTGTGCTTTTACAGAAACTGACGGCACTGATGTAAATATACTTTGGCGTAATCTTGCACACTATGATTTCCAGACTGATATCGCTCCTGGTCCAAGGAAGGTACTGACTTTCGATGTAAATATGCGTTGGTTACTTAAGTGTGCCAGCGATCAAGGCTGGGTTACTGGAGGACTCGCTAAAACAAACTTAGGTGGCCTGGTAATTTACCTTGGAATAGATGGCCCTGATAGTCTGAATCAGGGTAATAACTACGCCGTTAGAATTAAAAATGCTGGAGAACTTCTTCCAGAAGGCGGAGGGGTTCAGCCAAAAGGTTTGACAGTTGTAACCAGTCAACCAATCTACGTGATTGGTGATTATAATGCAGTAAATAAAATTCCTGCGGCTATATTCAGTGACCGTTTTAATGCACTCTCAAACGCCTGGGTAGATGTAAATCCAGCTAACCCAGAATCCAGTCCTCGAACTGCTAGCAACACAACTTATAATATGGCTTTGATTTCAGGAGTACCTATAACCGGAGGAGCCAACGGTACCGCGGGAATCAGCAACGGGGCTAAAAACGGTGGCTTACAAAATTTTCTTTTGAAGCATGAAAAATGGTCAGGTAAATTGCAAACTTATCGAGGAGCTTTCGTATCTCTTGGACAACCTCAAAAAAATAATGGGATAGTGGACTTTAGATTCGACTCCGCTCCTAACCGAGACTATGGTTTTGATAAGGACTTTTTCGACTCTGACAAGCTTCCACCAATGACACCTGTTTTTACTTACAAGCGGCAGGAGTTATTTGTTCGAAGCTTCACTCAGGAATAAGCGAAAAAAAGCGCCTATTGGAGAAACCACTACAAGCTTTCAAAAAACAAGAGCTATTCCTGCCAGAATGTAGGAATAGCTCTTTTACTATCAGGCTTCTGTTAGTCAGATTAATCTACCATGCTTGCTAGTATCTCTAATCTTACCTAATCTACCAAGATTGCTAACGGTAAAACCCCCTCTAAATTGAGTTTAAAATCAGCAAGAAAATGAAAATTCTGGTTATCGGCGGCGGTGCAGGTGGCTACTTTGCTGCAGTAACTGCTGCTGAAAAATCACCTGGCGCTAGCATTGTCATTGCCGAGGCAGGCTCAAAGCCACTTCGAAAAGTTAAGATCTCCGGCGGAGGCCGCTGCAACGTCACCCACTCCTGCTTTGAGCCTAGGGAGCTGACCGCGGCCTACCCTCGAGGCGAAAAAGAGCTCAGAGGAGCTTTTTCCCGTTTTCAACCTCTGGACACTATCGATTGGTTTAAGAAGCGTGGAGTCCATCTCAAGACCGAAGAGGATGGAAGGATCTTTCCAACCACGGACTGCTCTTCAACTATCATCGAGTGCTTTGAGACACTAAGGAAAAAACTAAATATCGAGCTAATGCTCAATAGCAAAGTTCGCTCTATAGAAAAGAACGATAGTGGCGACTTTAGTGTAAAGATCAAAAAAGAAAAGCAGACTAAGTCAGATGACTTTGATCTAATCGTTCTAGCCACAGGAAGCACCGAGTTTAGCTACAGCCTTGCTAAATCGCTTGGTCACACAATTGAACCACTCTCCCCTTCCCTGTTTACTTTTGTAGTTAAAGACCCTCGGCTTGAAGGGCTTTCTGGTCTTAGCCTTGAGCACGTCGGGCTAGAATTAAGCGTTCCTGGAGCCAAGAAATTTTTCGAAGAAGGACCGCTGCTGATTACTCACTGGGGTCTGTCTGGGCCAGCAATCATTAGGCTTTCGGCATGGGCAGCTCGAGAGCTACAGCAAGCCGATTATCAAGCCAAACTAAAGCTAAACTGGCTCGCTGCGAAAAGTAGAGAAGAGATTGAAAACGCTATCGGATTAATTAGGAATAAAAGCCCTAAAAAAATTATCCCATCCACTCCAGCTGTGGCTATTCCTAAAAGGCTCTGGGCCAAACTAGTTAATGCTGCAGACATTCCAGATACTCTTAACTACTCTGCACTAAGTAGCAAGATGACTGACAAGCTAATTGAACAGCTTAGCTCCGCCGTATTTAAAGTTTCAGGCAAAGGCGTTTTTAAGGAAGAGTTCGTAACCTGCGGTGGAGTAAGCCTAAAAGAAATTGATTTCAGAACTATGGAGAGCAAACTTTCACCTGGGCTGTTTTTCGCAGGAGAAGTACTGAACATCGACGGCATTACTGGAGGCTATAACTTTCAAAGTGCCTGGACGACAGGCTTTATAGCTGGAAGTTCTGTTGGGCTATAAGATAAAAGGTCAGATAAGTGTCCAGCCATGGCTATCATTGATTGATAATCTGGTTGGAAAATACCTAGATGGAAAAGACCTGGCTGGAGAACAATTTACAAACTGGCTTTACCAAGTTCCGCTATTCTCCATTGAAGCCCACGGCTCTTCAGGCGCCAGCCTCTCACCTTTTTGAAGCAACTCAATAGAAATACCATCTGGAGATTTAATAAAAGCCATGTAGCCGTCCCGAGGCGGACGATTGATTTCAACTCCCTTTTCTTTCAACTGCTTACAGGTCTCGTAAATATTCTCTACTCTGTAAGCTAAATGTCCAAAGTTACGGCCACCCTGATACTCCTCAGGATCCCAGTTATAAGTGAGCTCAAGCAGTGGCGCTTTGTTCTTCTCAGCAGCTGTTTTGTCCCCTGGAGCTGCTAAAAAAACCAGCGTAAACCTGCCCTTTTCATACTCAGAGCGCCTAACCTCCACCAAACCAAGCTTGGAGCAATAAAAGTCCAAAGATGCTTCTAAGTCAGCAACCCTGACCATCGTATGCAGAAATACTGAAACCATTTAAAAATCTCGTGTTTGGCTAAATCTTACATGGGGTTTCAGTATAAGCTTTGCGTAAGCAAAGCCATTAGACTACGTCTGGCTCTTGCGGAGCAAGAAATAGCCTGACGTAGGACTATAAAACAAATGCGTTTAGCATTTGCTCCCCGTTACCCCGTCTAAAAATATGCTGAGAAGCGGAGCTTCGCAAGAAAATCATAAAACACACTAAAAATGCTAGAATTGTATCTTTTCTTGTCAAGAGCTTCACCTTGTAAGCATATTTTAGGTTTCAGTATACTGTTGTCTGGCAGCGCTACGCACTGCAATATACCCCTCTACGACAAGTACAGGAAAAGCCGAAATTTCAAGCAGACGGGGTATATTCCATGCAAAGCTTACTCCTTCGTATAGTTCGTTATAGATACCGACAGAAGCTAACACATGCCGCCCGGCTAACCACCTGAAATGACCTATTTTTTCTTTTATGAATCAAAACCCCCGCTATTTCCGATTAGATTACAGAGACAATAGTAGACCAAAGAATCGTAAAAGTTTTCAGCAGTTTGAGTCCGGTTTCAACTACAGGTAAACTAACAATGTTGCAGTTCAAAGGTGCCATTTTAAGGGGTTTAGCAGAAGCAGGTAATGTCAACGAATAACAAATCAACACCAGTTCTTAAAACACTCAACCAAAAGCAAAATTCAGTTTTTGACGGAGCTTACGAAATTGAGCGCACCATTGGGCGTGGCAGGCACAGCGTTGTCTACAAAGCCAACAGGCTGCCAAGCAAAATACACAAAACTGCTTCCCCAGAAGTAGCCTTGAAGGTTTTAACAGGTAGCTCAAAAAACCCGGAACTAAACAGAGCGAGAATGAAAAGAGAAGCTGTAGCGATGCTCTCTTGTAGACACCCTAATATTGTTCAGCTTTTTGATTTTGTTTCTACTAAAGATCTGTACTATCTATCGATGGAATTCTGCCCTGGCGGAGATTTCAATGATCGAATCAAAGAACTTGGAAGGCAGCTAACAGTTGAAGAGGCTCTACTTGCAATCTCTGAAGTCTTAGCTGGAATTGAGGTAATTCACAGAGCAGGGATTATTCACCGAGATATAAAGCCTGAGAATCTTCTTATTGGCGAAAAAGGTGAAACTAAAATTGCCGACTTTGGTATTGCATCTATCCCCTCTGAAGATCTTCCTATTGAGGACACTGAGCGAGGTGTGGGCACATTCGATTTCTTGGCCCCAGAGCTCCTAGAGCAAGGTATTTGCTCAGCTTCATCTGACCTTTACTCAACTGGAGTAACCCTCTTTTGGCTCCTAACCGGCCAATCTCCTCACCAGGGAGTAAGCTTAACCGAGTCTCTTCAAAAAAAGCTCTCTAACACTAGACCTCAAATCGCTAATATTATACCAGATGCTCCTAGAAGCTTGGATATACTGCTAGATAAAGCGCTACATCCGGACCCCAGTAAAAGGTTCCATACAGCTGAGGAATTCATGGTTCAAACGCGAAAAACTCTTAAAGAAGTAAATAGCCCGGCGGTAGTTGTCGAAAGACGCTCTTCGCTCTCGAATAACCTGTCCCAGATGGTTGAAGGAGAGGAGGTGGCCCTGAAGGAAGAGCCACTTGCCGAAAATGTAATGGTTGCTGAAGCTGTGGTTGAAGAACCAGCTTCGCTCAATCTTCAAGAGGACGCTCTTCCAAACCCTGACCTGCTGCCAGTTGTTGTGGAAGGACAAGTTGTTTACGCCAGTAGCCCACGCCTTGAAGCTTCAGCAGAAAAAGTCTTTGTTGCTTATGTTCCAGAGCAAAGCTTCAAACCCTTAAAGTATCTAACTGCCTTAGCTGCTGTTTTCGTACTTGGATATACATTTTTTCCATTTGGCGGTGATAGCTTTCAAGAAGCTAATATCGAGTCTGAATATTTGGAATCAGTTTCGACGGGAAGCTCGGACTATCCGGATCTGTCGAATTTCAGCCGCAGAGTTGGTGTTTTTTATGATTTCTTTGGCCCTGGTGAACATCTCAGCTTTTCCACAAATAGAATCAACACAGCCTTACAGAGCAGCCAGTCCTCAATAAAACTTGGGCTTCCTGGCACGCCAGCAACTCCTGTGGGATTCAGCAGGCTAATTTCTGAAAGAGAAACTAGCTTTGGGGTTGCCGGACTAGAGTTATTAATGACCTTAGATGAGAGCAGCTCTCAGAAGAGAATTTACGGGTCCTACTTAGATCTTTCCACAGGCACTGTTCGCCAGTGGGCTATTCTCTAGCCTTTCTCACAGAATTTTTCTACAAGTGTCTGGGTCGGTGCTTATTTCCATATTTGTACTGTTCATATTTTTCACTTGGAATTCGTCTCGTTAAAGTGCAAAGACTACTACAGATACTTTTACTGCTTGGAATCACTCTCTCTGCTACACCGTCATTTATTCGACATGCTTTGGCAGAAAAGCCTCCTCCTTCTTTCTCCGATAAGTTTTTTAGCCACAAGATCGCGCTAGGCTCTGCACCTGGAGAAAACGGTGCCTTTGCTTTGGTCATAGATGATCAGTTCAAAGCCAGAAAAACTAGACTACTCATCGACATAGACAACAGGTTCTATGCTTTACCCCTTCTTCCTTCAAAAAGCGTAGGGGCTTTTCTTGGTAAATTCCCCACCCCTGAAAGTTCTTTGAAGTATAAAATTCAAATTGTTCTCCGATCTGGGGAGGCTTTTACCTCAGCTACTTATCAAGTGGATCAGGATTGCAATGAAAAGCTGCTGCTAGAACTGGATAAGAAAGGTGGCGAGCGCGTTCAAAATGAAAGAGTGATTCGAGATATTGCTGCACTGGACAGTCAAATTAAACTATTGAAAAAATTTGAGTCCGAGCTCAGCCCTGTTCCCACTATTTCTGAGAGGAAATTAAGGTGAGATACTTTAGATTCAAGTTAGCCTTTCTCTTGAGCTTACTGCTTAGTAGCCAAGCCTTAGCTCAGAACCAGAAATTAGAGGTTGAGTTTTTCTCCAATGAAGCTCTTCGTAGCAGCTGGTTCATTTTAATGGCTGATGACAGGACACAGAGAACCATTAGAGTAAGGTCCACCCTAGAAAAAACAAAAGCAGAGGCTGGAGTTTTAAAATGGCTATCGCGGGCCGTAATACCATCAGAAGCACTAGAGACCTCAGAAGGCAAACTTGTGGCTGCTGCTTCATTTGCAGAAACCTTTGACGGCGAAATAGTGCCTGGTCCAATTATTTCCTTAAACAGCAAAAAAGTTTCCACTGAGCCCCCCTTGGTTTGTAAGAATAACGACTATAATAAAATTTTTAATTCCTACTTAAAGATGGAGCCTGAGGCTTTACATAAATTATTGAGAGACAAAACCGAAGAATTAGAAAAGCTGAAATCTAAGATGAAAGTGGGTATAGACAGTAGTGTGATCAATCGAATTCAAGTTGCCGAAAGAAAACTTGGATTAACAGACAAAAGCCGTCTGACCACAAGAAGCGACCTAGTTGAAATTGCCAAAAGACATTTTCACTCCAAATTAGTAACCCAACTAAACGAGATGGTTAACCGCTAGAGCGTTTGTTTTGTGGACGATAGCTTACTGCGGTCTTCTCTGGGGATAATAAATATCCTGACAAAAAGTTTCTTGGCAGCGAAAACCCGGTGGGCAGTCCCTATTAACCACGCATCTTCCTTTTGGCGTCTCAGCATTTGAGCCAGCGATAGGAGTTGGCCCTGTACAAGAAGAGGTAAAAAGCACAGTAGAAAATAGAATTAAAAGTCTTGAACTCATTTAGCGCGATTCCGATAGAACTTAATTTCCTAGGAGAATGTTACACCTGAGCAACAATTCACGGTATCCCTGATTTATCATGCCTCTCAAACAGGCTGTGAACGCCTAATTTAGCTCTAAGAACTAACTCTGGCTAGCTAAGTATTTAGAAATACTATCTATTTTCCCGCCAGATTAGGATACACTCCTGATTAAACCAGCATAACAGGATCAAGGAAAGAGGTTGAGTTTAACACTATTTTTTTACGGTTATGTCAGAGGAAACAAAAGACAAGCAGGTCAGCAGAAAGGTCATAGGAATTGACCTAGGCACAGTAAACTCCTGTGTTTCGGTAATGGGTGACGATGGAAAACCAATTGTTATCGCAGACTCAGAAGGGAAAACCACCCAACCCTCAGTATTCGCTTACAATTCAAATCGAGAGCCTGTTGTAGGTCGAGCCGCTCTGGATCAAGCTGAAACCAATCGACTCAACACAATATTCGCTATCAAAAGACTAATAGGTCGCAAGTTCAATAGTGAGGCAGTTAGAGAAGCCAGGGAAAAGCTACCCTATAAAATTGTAGAGGCTGAAAACGGTGATGCCTGGGTTGAGGTGGATGGAGAGCCTGCAAGTGCAGAAGAGATCTCAGCTAAGGTACTTTCTCACATGAAAGAAATAGCAGAGAATTTTCTAGGCGAAACCGTAAACAAGGCCGTTGTGACAGTTCCTGCTCATTTTAATGACGCTCAGCGTCAGGCTACGAAAGATGCTGGAGAAATCGCAGGTTTAAAAATACTCAATATGGTAAACGAGCCAACCGCAGCAGCCTTGGCCTATGGTCTTGATCTTCTACAATCCTCGGAAGAAGAGGAAGACACAGAAGAAAGAATAATAGCTGTATTCGACCTCGGTGGAGGAACTTTCGACGTAACTATACTCGGGTTATACAACGGTAGCTTCGAAGTGAAGTCTACTAACGGTGATACCTACCTAGGAGGTGAAGACTTTGACCTTGCTCTGGTTAACCACCTACTTGCAATATTTCGAGATCAAGAGGGCATTGATCTAACTAATGACAAGGCAGCAATGCAACGCCTTAAAAAGGCGGCAAAGGATGCCAAGCACAAACTTTCCGATGAGATGAGTGCCGAAGTATGCGTTGAGAACGTAAGCTCAGGCCAATCTGGAGCTCTACCCAAGGATTTAAAAGTTACTATCAACCGAAGGGAGCTAGAGAAGATTTTCGCTCACTTACTAAGAGCCTTAGACGCACCATGCCTCGAGGCAATGGAAGATGCTGGGGTAAGCTCTGACACTATCGATGAAGTCGTTTTGGTCGGTGGAATGACCCGTATGCCGTTGATAAAGAAGAACTGTGAGAGAGTTTTTGGTAAACCACCTATTGATGACATAAATCCTGATACGGCTGTAGCTGACGGAGCAGCTGTCCAGGCGGCACTTATTCAAGGAATGCTCAAAGGCCTTAGTCTGCAAGATGTAACGTCTTTGGCCTTTGGAATAGAAATTCAGGGCGGTCGCGTAGTTACAATGCTGGAGAAAAACAGTAAGCTTCCATGTCAATATAAAGAGCTGTTTACTACCTCGAGTCCTAACCAGACTTCGATAAATGTTCACGTTGTTCAAGGTGAAGGAGTCTATTCCGTGGAGAATAAATCATTAGGTTTGTTCACTCTTAGTGACATTCCCCCAGCACCGCGAGGGGCTCCTAATATCGAAATGTGTTTCGAAGTCGATGTAGATGGAATAATTCATGTCTCTGCAAGTGATCTTGACACTGGTCAGGCTAGGAAAATTGATATACTCCCTACCTCCGGTTTAGATCGAGAAGAACTTGAGAAACATAAGCAGGAAAACATCCAGCACAGAAGGGAACAAGCTCGTCGCGATAAGAAAAATGATAATCGGGAAAATGCTGAAAAAGCCAAGGTCAGCCAAGAACAGGAATTAAGAAGACAACTGCGGGAAGGAGAAACTACAGCAGAGATGGCTAAAGCTATCTCTGACGCTCAAGCAAAGCTAAAAGCCTCGATCTTCGCACTCCAGTTTAAGCTAGACATGGAAGGTATAGGATACAGGGGAGAAAGCAGAGAAAGGCTGGACCGAATAATTACCCGGGCAAGAGTCACTCTTGAAGAGAGTGGAACCCTGGCAGAGTTATTAACAGGCGTTGTAGAAGTAGGGCGAGCCTCTCGGGAATTCGAGGACTATTTGGAACTAGTCTAGTGTTTTTGACGATTTAATTTCCGACCTTTTTAGTTGACAAATTGTTAAATTTAGTGTAAAGACAGAGGAAATAGCCATTTATATAAAGAAGGCTAATTTTATAGGAGGAGACAAGTCTTTAAGTAATTTCTAAAGGTTAGTGCAAATTTAGCGTGGAAACTAGAACCAAGCTGTTGATTTAACTAAGCTTTTTTTGAAATAATTTTTCTCTTGAACTATTCCAAACTAGGAGTAGGGTTAAGGAGTTAAAAGCTGGACAGAGGTCTTTGAAGTAATGAGAATTTTAGATGACAAGGTAATAGAAATGCGCAAGGAAGGTACAACCGACCTTCGCAAGATGTTTCCTGTATCACAACGACGTATAGCCAAAAGAGTGTTGCCCTGGGTATTGCTAGCGATTGCTTTGAACTGGGCAGTAATTTCATTTGTGTCCTCACTGGATGGTTCCATTAGCGGCTCATTTTTGGAGACAACGCAATCTGTTGCTCTACTTCTCCTATTTGTTTCGATTGTCACCTGCATAGGCAAGTTCGTATACGAAGAGCTTTATCAAACACGGTATCGTTACGCGATCGAAGCTGGTCACTTAGTAATTTGTAAAGGGCTATTCCTAAAGGAACGTGGATCCTTCCCTCTAAGTAGAATTACTGAGGTATACCTAGACCGTTCTTGGTTAGACCTTATATTCGGAATCTATGTTCTTCATGTTTCTACTCCCACTAACCACTCTGATGAGTTTGCAAGAATTGTGGGACTAACCCAAAAAAATGCAATGGGACTTCAGGAGATCATAACCAGCTCGGTTGATAGTCCGATTGATATGGAGATGGCAGAGGTAGGAGCTAGAACTTCACAAGGACTCCCAAAAAGAAAATTCTCAGAAGAAGCCATAAAGAAGGCTGAGAAAACCCGTCCGATAATGGGCTCCTAAGAGTTCAAGACTAGTAAAAGAGAAATACTTGTATAGAGTTTAAGCGGAAGCTTAATGCTCCCGACCTGCAAAATGCTAGGCCGGGAGCGTCTTATTGAAAACCTAGTGAGTAACTAGGTCTGGAGAAGAGTCATCACCCTCCCCCGGCACTGTAACCTTTGGAGCCTTCTTAACATAAAGCTCTTCAAATCGATTATCCCTTGCCTCTAAAAGATCCTGGTAATCCTGATGATCATTAATGACTAACGCCTCTTTCAAGACCTCATCCACATGACCCACAGTGATAATCTCAACTCCTTTTCGAACCGAGGCTGGAATCTCTTCGATATCCTTTTCGTTGTCCTTAGGAATTAATATCCTGTTTATTCCACCTCTATGAGCGGCAAGGATTTTTTCCTTCAAACCACCAATTTGTAGCACTCGACCTCGAAGAGTAATCTCACCGGTCATTGCAATATTTCTATCTACTGGGATACCAGTAATCGCAGAAGTAATTGCTGTGACCATTGTCACACCAGCTGAAGGACCATCCTTTGGGATAGCTCCTTCAGGAACGTGAATATGAGTATCGATATTAGAGTAAAAATCCCTAGGCAATCCCAGAATATTTGCTCTGGAACGAACATACATCATCGCAGCCTGAGCAGACTCCTGCATTACATCGCCGAGTTTACCAGTGATGATCAAGCGTCCTCTTCCAGGCACAATGGAGACCTCGATAACTAACAACTCTCCACCAAGCTCTGTCCAAGCTAAACCAGTAGTAACACCTACCTGGTTCTCATCTTCCTGCTTACCGTATTTGTATTTCTTAACCCCGAGGAAGTTATCCAAATTATCTAGGGTAATTGTCGCGATTGGCCCTTTATCTTTTTCAGCCTCGGCTTCACTAGACTTTTCATCACCCTCTGTATTTTTTACGAGGTTTACAGCAACTTTTCGGCAAACACCTTCAAGAGTTCTCTCGAAGTTACGAACTCCCGCTTCTCTTGTATAATGTCTAGTAATCCCCAGAAGCGCCTCATCCTTAAACTCAACTTGGCTCTCTTCAAGACCATTCTTCTCACAAGCACGAGGAATCAAATACTTCTTAGCTATCTGGGTTTTCTCAAGCTCAGTGTATCCCGCAATATTGATAACTTCCATTCTATCTAGAAGTGGTCTTGGGATTCCACTAAGATTATTCGCGGTAGTGATGAACATTACTTTTGATAGGTCGTAGTCGACATCTAGGTAATGGTCGTTAAAAGTTTCATTCTGTTCAGGGTCAAGAACCTCAAGTAGAGCACTAGCTGGGTCTCCTCTGAAGTCAGCTGACATCTTATCAATCTCGTCGAGTAAGAATACCGGATTACTACTCCCCGCTCTCTTCAGAGATTGAATGATTTTACCTGGCAACGCCCCGATGTAAGTTCGTCTGTGTCCACGAATCTCAGCTTCATCTCTAACACCACCAAGAGCAATTCTTACGAACTCACGACCAGTAGCAGAAGCAATTGATTTACCAAGGGAGGTTTTACCAACACCTGGAGGTCCAACTAAGCAAAGAATAGGACCTTTAATCTTACCTACTAGTTTTTGAACTGCTAGATACTCAAGAATTCTCTCTTTGACTTTGAATAGACCAAAATGATCTTCATCTAAAACGGCTTCCGCTTGGTGAATGTCAATTTTCTCTTCGGAAAACTCCTCCCAAGGAAGACTAATCATCCAGTCTACGTAGTTGCGAACTACTGTTGCCTCAGCTGACATCGGAGACATCATCTTAAGTTTTCTAACCTCTTTCTCGGTTTTCTCCCGAGCTTCCTGAGGCATTTCCTTGGCTTTTAACTTGTCTTCAAGCTCTTGAATTTCATTTCTGAAATCGTCTTTCTCACCAAGTTCTTTCTGGATGGCACGCATTTGTTCGTTCAGATAGTACTCTTTCTGAGTTTTCTCCATCTGTTTCTTTACGCGCGTTCTAATTCTTTTCTCAACTTGAAGAATTTCGATCTCGGACTTCATATGACCGTAAATCTTTTCAAGCCTAGCTGAGCTACTGTCAGTCTCTAGGATATCCTGCTTCTCTTCTAGCTTAATATTCAGATGAACTATTACTTGGTCAGCTAGTCGAAATGGATCATCAATTGAGTTAATCTGATGAATCATTTCAGGGCTAATTTTTTTGCCCAGCTTTACGTAGTTCTCAAAAGAAGTTTTTACTGACCTAATTAAAGCTTTCAGCTCTGAGTCAGTCTCTGTATCCTCAGGCAACTCATTCACATCAACCAAGAAGTAATCCTCAGTTTCAACAAACTTATCAATTCTAGCTCTTTTCTTACCCTCGACTAAGACTTTTACGGTACCGTCAGCAAGCTTCATCATTTGCATGATCTCTCCCAAGGTTCCCACCTCGAAGATATCATCTGGACCAGGGTGATGAGTTTTGGCATCTCTTTGAGCTGCCAGCATAATCGGCTTCTTCTGCTTCTCAGCCTCTTCAAGAGCACGAACGCTTTTCTCTCTACCCACAAAAAGTGGAACCACCATTTGAGGGAATATAATAATGTCCCTCAACGCTAAGAGAGGAACCGGGTTTTCGATTTGTTCGTTTTTTTCTTCGCTCATAAAAATACCTGAAATAACGCCAAAATATAAATCTTGTTACTTACCTATAGCTTCAACAACACAGACCACTACTTTCACCAATAAAACCAAAGCCATTTGGCAAAACCATCTACCTAAAGACTAAACTAGGACCATTCAACAGGCCAGCAAAGAATCTAGACTAGCTAAGTTTTTCCTTGGGACTGTGAAGGCCTAAGAAACACTTAAATATTAAGACGCTGATTCTGAGGAAGTTGATACAATTTCTTTTCCACAGAATAAAAGCACTATTCTAGTGTCTAAATACCTCCCCATCAGCTCGACACGGCAATCTCGCCAGCGATCTTAAAAGTAGCTTGTTTTAGGCCGATTCAGCCTTGTGCTCGTAAACGACCAAGGGCTGTTCGCCACGAGAGATGCTTTCCTCCGAGATGACTATCTCTTTGATATCCTCGTCTGACGGGATCTCATACATCAGGTCTAGCATGACTTCTTCAAGTATCGCCCTCAGTCCCCTTGCTCCCAGCTTTCTTTCTATTGAAAGCTTCGCAACAGCTTTTAAGGACTCGTCAGTAAACTTAAGTCCAACGTTCTCCATTTCGAAAAGTCGCTGGTATTGTTTCACCAAAGCATTCTTAGGTTTACTTAAAATATTGACCAAGGCCTGCTCTGAAAGCTCTCTAAGGGTGGCTACTACGGGCAGCCTTCCAACAAACTCAGGGATCAGACCGTACTTGAGTAAGTCTTCAGGTTGAGTCTCCGAAAGAAGATCACTTTTATCCGCCTTAGGTTGAACCTTGGAACTAAAGCCCATGGAGTTACCAAAAGACCTCTTAGAGATGATATCCTCAAGCCCCATAAAGGCCCCACCACAAATAAATAAGATATTTGAAGTATCAACCTGAAGGAACTCTTGCTGTGGATGCTTCCTACCACCTTTTGGGGGAATGCTGGCAGTGGTCCCCTCTATTATTTTAAGCAAAGCTTGCTGAACTCCTTCACCCGAGACGTCTCTAGTTATTGAAGGATTTTCAGACTTCTTAGAAATCTTATCGATCTCGTCAATGTAAACGATCCCTCTCTGAGCCTTTTCAACATCATAATCGGCTGCCTGCAAAAGATTTAAAATTATATTCTCTACATCCTCACCAACGTAACCAGCCTCAGTCAGGTTGGTAGCATCAGCAATCGTAAAAGGGACATCAATTAGCCGGGCCAGAGTTTGAGCCAAAAGGGTTTTACCCGAGCCAGTCGGCCCAACCAAAAGGATATTACTCTTGGCTAACTCAACTCCACCTTTAGTGCTAGAATCTTCAACCCTCTTGTAGTGATTGTATACCGCTACAGATAGGATTTTTTTGGCATCCTCTTGGTCAATAACGTAGTCATCGAGGAAGGCTTTAATCTCTTTTGGCTTTGGAATACTGATTGAGGTTTCGCCAGTAGTCTCCTCCGCAACTTCATCAAGAATAATGTCGTTACAAAGATCTATGCACTGGTCGCATATATAAACCCCAGGACCAGCAATTAGCTTTCGAACTTCATCTTGGCTAGCTCCACAGAAGCTGCAAACTAAACCGGACTGATTTCTATCGCTGGACTTACTCAAGGTGAATTCCTAAGAGGTTTTTAATCTGAGTATCTATTATACCGGAGGCTCGCAGCCAAGCCAAGCTACTTTCTAGGCATGCACCAACGGTAACCTATCAAACAGACTAGCTATTTTTAATTGGAGTAGGTCTCTTAGATACTACCGAATCAACTATTCCGTAGTCCTTAGCCTCTTTAGCGGACATGAAGTTGTCACGCTCAGTATCAGCAGCGACTTCCTTAACCTCTCTATCACAATGCCTAGCGAAAGATTCATTAAGTCCCTTCTTGAGTCTCTTCATTTCTTCGGCATGAATTTCAACATCAGTTACCTGACCTTGAAAACCTCCCGATGGTTGGTGGATCATGATTCGAGCATGAGGCAAAGCTGCGCGCTTACCTTTTGTTCCAGCAGAAAGAAGAAAAGCTCCCATACTGGCAGCTTGTCCGAGACATAAAGTTGAAATGTCAGCGGAGACATATTCCATTGTGTCGTATATTGCGAGACCAGCTGTTACAGATCCTCCAGGAGAATTAATGTAAAAGAAAATATCTTTTGAAGGATCTTCACTTTCTAAAAACAAGAATTGAGCAATGATAACATTAGCTACGGCGTCATTAACCTCTGAGCCAAGAAACACGATGCGGTCTTTAAGCAGGCGCGAGTATATATCGTAGGATCTCTCTCCGCGGCCGGTTTGCTCTATAACGTATGGTACGTAGTTCATCTATGATTCCTCAGTTCAGTTTTTGGCTAGGTTAAAAGCCTACTCTTTGTCTTTCGCAGCAGCTTTTTTCTTCCCACCTTTCTTTTTATCCTCTTTTTCAGGTTTCGAAGCCTGAATTTTGCAATCGGCAAGAAGGCTTTCCATCACCTTTTCACGAGCAAGGTGAGATTTTAACCGATCCAGCGACTTCGGCAAATCATAAATCTTCTTTATTTCGTCAACTCCCACACTAGACTGTTTAGCTTCTTTCTCTAGCCATTCGTCAACGTCCTTGTCCCCTATCTCGATTTCCTCTTGTTCGACAATCCTCTCAAGGGCGACTCCCTGCTTGACACGCATCTCAGCTCTTTCCCCGAGACTCTCCCTGAAACCTTCAACGCTAATCTGGTAAGACTTCTTATCATTGGGGTCTAATAGTCTGGCTTCAAAAAGGATATTTCTAATCTCTTCATCTACAAGAATACCAGGAACTTCAAACTTCAGTTTCTCGAGCAAAGTGGAAAAATAACCCTCCACTTTGGCTTGGTGATTTCTTCGCTCGATGTCCCGATCAATTGTGTCTTTAATCTGCTTTTTAAGTGCAGCAAGATCATCTGCAACTTCTTTCTCTTTGACAAACTCATCGGTTAGTTCAGGAATCTTTCGCTCGCTAATTTCATGCACTGTTATTGAATAGCTAGCTTTCTTGCCGGCAATCGCTGGGTTAGCAATATCCTCAGCCATATCAACTTCAATGCTTTGCTCCTTCTCCTTCTCAAGGCCGATCATGGCCTTTTCAAAGTTTTCAGGCACTGAACTTGCTCCAAGAAGAATGGTTACTTCTTTGGCTTCAGAACCATCAAAAGGCTCGCCATCTATTGTTCCCGAGTAAGAAACCTTAAGTAAGTCCCCCTTCTTTACCTTACTCCGCTTAACCGGTTCGCTTGATGCAAACATCTCAGCAACTCGCGTTAGCTCGGAGTCCATCAACTCGTCAGTATACTCTGTAACCTCGCATTCAAAGCTAAGCTTTTTATAATCCTTTATCTCCGGCGCCGGGTATAACTCTACAGCAGCAGAAATTTCGACATCTTTCCCTTCTTCAATAGGCTTGATGTCAATTTTTGGATAACCCACTACGTTGAGCTTGTGATCGTCTAGAGCTTCTCGGTAAGCCTGAGAAACTAGTTCCTCCAGAACATCATTCTGGATTCTATCGCCATACATTTTCTCAACTACTTGGCGAGGAGCCTTTCCGGGTCGAAATCCTTTAATGCGGGCCTGCTGCGCGGCTTTATTAACGCCAGAAGAGAATTTCTCATCATACTGGCCTCTAGGAATTAATATTTTAATATCTCTGGAAACTTCGCCAGTTTCTTCGATCGATACTTTCGCACTCATCTTTGTATTCCTTTAAAAGAATTGAGGAGCTTTCACTCTCAGTCGAGGTTGACCACTTCGGGCCCAGTCGCTTCGTGACTAAAATAATATAAGAGGGGTCAGAAAAAAATATGCGGGAGAAGGGACTCGAACCCCCACGCGCTAGGCGCACTAGATCCTAAGTCTAGCGTGTCTACCAGTTCCACCACTCCCGCAGTGGGGGCAAGGGATATCAAAGACCGGCAGCTGAATCAATGAAGATTACCTTAAAATATGGCTTCGGGACCTCTTGTTAAGACTAATTCTCAAACCAACCAATAAAGGTGACTAATATTATGTTTAAATTCAAGCTAACACTATGGTATAACTAGCTTTAATAATCAAATCATATCTCAATGATTTGCTTTGGCAAGTAAAATAGTGCTAAAATTGCACCGTCCCTAGGTTTGTCACCGTCTAAAGTAACAGACCCGAAAACCTAGCCTTGTGCTTTTTATTCTTTAAACGAAGAATTTTTTGTTGGAGGGGCTTAAAAGATACTTTTTTCAGGAGACCCATGTTCCGTCCTTATAAAATTTTCACCAAACTACTTGCTTTGATTCTATTGGCTGTAATTTCCGGCCTCAACGCTCAAGCAGAGCTTCCGAGAGCCCCTTTAGTCGTCAACTCCTCTTCCGGTGGATGTCAGCCAAAAGCTGAAATTTGCGGTGATGGAATCGATCAAGACTGTAACGGTAGTGACAGACTCTGCCCTGGGCTCGATAAAGATATGGACGGATTCCCAGCTTCCCAAGACTGTAACGACTCCAACCGATTTACCTACCCCGGAACCTCTGTACAATGTCGAGCAGCTTGTGGAACAGGTACTCAGACTTGTAACGCTAATGGCTCCTACACCGCTTGCTCTTGCGAACCTCTCTGTGAAGCTAGCGGTAGCGGTAAATGTTACTATATCTCTAAGCTTACTGGCTCTGACTCAAATTCAGGAAGCTTCGATAAACCTTTCAAAACAGCACGAAATATCACCACCTACTATACCTCCAGTCAAAGGCCCTCTGGTTGGGTTCAACTAAAACCTGGTGACTTTGTTTACTTCATGTCAGGGGTTTACAGCGAAACCTACGATTACAACGGTGACAAGAAAAATATATTTTTCCGTTTCTACGACGACGGGACAGCTACCAACAGAATTACACTAAAAGCCTACCCTGGCGCCCATCCGGTCTTAACCTCATCACTAGAAACTAGCGCCATACACATTCATCAATCTAAAGGCTTTAACATCGAAGGGTTTGAAGTAACTAAAAGCTTTGGACATGCAGTAAACGTTTCTGGATCTGAGCATGTTACTGTTAGCAATAATTGGATTCACAACAACGAAGGGGTTGATAATCACAACCCAGGGGGACTGCAATTTGCGACTACAAGAAACGCCAGAGCTCATCACAATATTTTTCATGACAACTACGATCGAATTGCTGAGGACACCGGTGGTGTGGGGACGGAAAATAATCGTAATATTATTATCTTTCGTGGAACCGACGTAAGAATTGACCACAATGTGATGTTTCATACCTTAGGCATAGATCACAACTTGGGCTCAGGATGCGTAACTTACAAACATACTGCTGACCTAGAGGGTTACGAAAATCAGACGACAGAAATTGACCACAATATAATGTGGAACTGTAAGTTTAACGCTATTGGCTCCGGTTCTCACCGAAGCCGAATTCACCATAACCTAATTATAGATAGTGCACCTATTGAGCTTAGAGACTTTGGTGGCCCCACTCACTTAAGAGACAACATAGTGGAGCATAATACAATGGTTAATACTGGAGGTCTGAACTATAGACCGACTGAAAGGTATAGTTCTCTTGGAAAATTGACTTTTAGGAACAATATTGTTGTCAACTCACAGTCGGCTTCAGACACCTTTGGAACAGTAAACGTTGGAACTTATCTCGATGACGATGACTTTAATTTGACTCATCCTCGAAACCTATCTTTTACCAATAATTGCTACTACAACACGGATCGGGCCCCCATGTTTAACTTGTTTTCAAGTAGGGGTAGCGGCAGAAACACCGGTGGACTCTACAGTTTTAGTCAATGGCAGGGACTTGGTCACGATGCTGGCTCTGCCGTTACTAATCCTCAACTGTCTGGTGACTTTGTTCCTGGAAACAGTAGTTGCAGCAACAAGGGCCATCTCTCTGGTTGGTAGTTTACTTTGCTCTCTGACGAACTAAGGAAAATTTCTTGGTAAGGAACTAGATAAGGAAAAACTGGGGTGGCCGATGGGACTTGAACCCACGACAACCGGAACCACAATCCGGAGCTCTACCAACTGAGCTACGACCACCATGAGAGTTCTCTCAGAGCGGCTGTATAGCGTAGAATCACACTCTGAGCAAAGCCTTAGTTAAGAGTGCAGTTTTTCACTCTACGAACTACAATGAGGCTGCTTTGGTTCCTGACGCGTAAAAATCGCCGGGCTCCTGAACCAACCATCCACTCAACTCCAATTCCCCCAGTACCCGGTAACAAACCTCCAAATCTTCGCTAAAGGTTGAAACAATTTGATCAAAATGAACGCTCCCACTCTCTGCTACAAAATTGATTACCCTACGTTTAAAGTTTGAAAGTTCAGGCTCAATCTTAGACTTAGAAGGTAATGGCTCCAAGTTTAAAATCTCTAAAATTTCATCGCACGAGCGAACTAGAGTTGCCCCGTTTCTTGCAAGCTCCAGGGTTCCAGCCGCGAGTTTTTCATTAACCCTCCCTGGGAACACTGCGACCTCTCTACCCTGCTCAGCTGCTAAATTCGCCGTAATCATTGAGCCACTTTTCAAATCAGCCTGAACAACTACAACTAGATCAGCAAGGCCACTTATAATCCGGTTTCTCTCTGGAAACTGATGTTTTCTCGGAGCTTCAAACAATCCGTACTCTGAAATTAATGCGCCTCCTTCTGCCACAAGCTGGTCTGCAATATTCTGATTTTCTCTGGGGTAAACTCTAAGCACTCCACCTCCTAAACAAGCTATGCCTGGGCCAGTTAACCTATCAATTAGCGAGGTAAGGTCGCAAAGAGCACCTCGATGCGCTGCTCCATCAATTCCACGGGCCAGTCCGCTAACTACCTGGACTCCGTTTCTTCTAAGTTCCCTAGCCAGACCGGAACTTAAACATTTCCCAAAATTATCGGCTTGCCTAGTGCCTACAATAGCGACTACTGCTCGGTGATTTTCTAGGTTTGACTCCGGTAAATTTCCTTTCACAAATAACTGCAGCGGGGCATCCTCAATATTCTTAAGTCTGGAAGGAAAATGAGGAGAAAGATAATTAACAATACTCACTCTATGTTTCTCTAGTAATGGAAGTTCAGCTTCAGCTTTATCAGTGGCCCTACTCGAGACTGCCAGCTGATTAATACCCCTCCCACTTTCAATGTGATTTCTAGCTCTGTTCCTAGAAGTTCGACTAAAACCATTATCAATGAACCAGGCCCGTAGCCTCTTGTTGAAAGAGGCACTTTGTCCCAAATTTGAATATTCTGAACTAACCATAGTCTAAGTACTTGATATTACGCTGCTTTTTTCGATCTGCTCTTAGAATTAACTGCATCCCTCTTCACTGAAAAGGACTCTAAATACTATCGCTGCTAGCCCCTAAGATTTTCTAGATTAAGAGAAAAAATGGGCCAGAAGATTTTGGTTAAGAGATTTTTCAATCTAGCCGAAAAGAGAACTGTAACTAACTAGAATGGTTTTAACTCGAAAATGAGTAAATTTACTTTAATACTACACGACGCCCAAGACCCCTCTGAGCAAGGACGCCAAGCCCTTAAGAATCAGTTGCATTCTAAGCTCAACCTGCCAGTTGAAGCCTTGGAAGAAATGTTCTCAACCCTTCCAGTTATAATCAAACAAGATTTAAATCAGGACCAAGCCAACAGTTACCTTGATGTCTTTCAAAAGCTTGGAGCGATGGTTGAGCTACTGCCCGACCCCGAGGAGCTGAATAGACTGGCCTTTGAGGAAAGCACACAACCAGAGCAGCAAAAACAACAACCTGAACAACAAGCCACTGAAAATTTTCAAACTCAAGAAATCCAAAGCTCCCAAGCTCAAAACTTTCAAGAATTTTCTGTTGAAACAATTGATTCCAACCCAGATGATGATTGGGATACTTTAAACGAAGCTTTAGGATTGGGATTAGAAGCTGAACCTGAAGTTCTAGCAACTAACTCAGAAGTTGCGAGTTTAAGCGCCGAACCAGATGAAAGTATCGTAAACCCTCATTTTGCTGCAGAGCTGGCTACTCAACAACTTGCTTCTAAACTAGAAGCTCAGCAAGAAATACCAGCATCTCCCGAAGCCAGCAACCATCTCACTGTTGAAACGGCCGATCTGAACCAAGCTCTTGGGGTTGAAACCCAACAGGAAGCACCGGTTTTAGCTGAGGTTAATGACCATTTAGAAACGGAACTAAATCAATCTCTTGGACTGGAAGCTCAACTAGAAGCACCTGTTTCAGCTGAGGTTAATGACCATTTAGAAGCGGAACTAAATCAATCTCTTGGACTGGAAGCTCAACAAGAAGTTCAAAGCGTAGAAGCTGAGAAAGACAGCTTGCTCCTTAATGAAAATCTTCTAAATGGTGAGACTTCTGCATCCGATCAAGACACCCTAGATAACCTGACTGCTGAACTAGAGGCAGAACTGGGACAGTTGGAAGGTTTTGACTTCGGTGGGAGCGAGGGCACTGAAAGCGCCCCTATCGACTCCACTACAGCCAACAATGGCTTAACCCTAAGTCAACCTAAAGAACAAGCAGTCCAGCCAACACAGGCCGCACCAGTTCAAGCTGAGCCTGTTCAACAAAATGTTGTTCAGGCAAAGACTATAGCAGCTCCTCCAATTAACTCCGCTGCAGCTCAACCTGCTAAAGCAGAAACTACTCAAGCTGAGCAAGTTATAGAGACAGCCCAAGCTAAAACTGAAGAGGCTCCAAAAGACGATCATTCGTTCGACCTTTCATCATTACGTTTCGAAGATGATGAAGACGAGCTAGATGCAGAAATTGTTGAAACGGCTAGTCCAGAAGTACCCCAGTCAGCTGCGACCCAGCCAGTTGCAGATCCAGATACCCAAGACTTAATGGGAGAGCTGGAACAACAACTTATGGCATTCAGCCCAGAGTCAACAGAGGATATTAGCTTAGCGCAAAACACTGCGCCTGAAGCGAGTTCAACGTCTCCTAAAACTCCAGATCCAGTAGCGACCGAGGTTGAGCAAACTCAGGACATAGTTCCTCAAAGCACATTCCCATCTGAAGCCCTTGCCGCTTTAGCACAAGAAGAAGTGGTGGCTGGAGAGTCCAGTAATCCTGCAACTGAGCAAAAACGCACAGAGGCGATAAATCAAGAGTCAGACAAAAAAACTAGTTCAGCTTTCAGAAGACCAACTCCTGAGGAGAGTTTAAATGAAGGGTCTCCGCTGGTGGAGCCAATAGAGGTAGTTTCTACTTCAAAAGGTATCGGTAAAAACGGAATAGCAGCGGGTCTGGGCGCTCTACTACTACTTGGTGGAGCTGGATTTTATTTCCTTAAACCAGCTGCTCCGGAGCCTGCACTTCAACTCAACCAACGAAGTGTCGAGCTACTCTTAGAAAGCCAGCGACAAGCGATTGCTAAAAGCAAAAAGAAAAAGAAGAAAGGTGGCGCAGCCTTTGAAGAACAAGCTGAGATTTCTAAACCTGTAGTTCTCGCCGGTTGGAAAGTTGAACAAAAGGTAGGATCTCTCAACCTGCTAGTAAAAATAAAGGCAGATGAAAAAACTGGTCGCATCGTTGAAATGGAAACTCTGATCAAACAGGATCCTTCTAAAAAACTAACAAAAAAAGAGTTGGTGAATGGTGTTCAAAGAGAAGCTTGGATCAGAAGGTTCGAAACTTCACTGGAAAGGCCAAAGAAAAAACCTAAAGACATCGAACCTACCACGATAGTAACCAAGGGCTACGCCTATCTCGAGGATGGTAAAGGCACTGGTCGCTCAGACGTAACTTTCTCACTCAAACCTAAGTTTGATAAGGCCACAGAGGCTCTAATGGGAACCTGGGAGCTTAAATCTGCTAATTCAGAGGAGTATGACCAAGGAAATGTTAAAAGGCTTGGTAACGACTTCGAACTTTTCTTCAAAGGAGAGTTTGTAGCAGAAAAGACTACTGTTTCAGGTTCACGAAAACCAGCTCCTGCACCTGAAGAGGACCCCAAACCGGCTACTTCAAAGAATTTACCTCCAAAGGTGAAAGACATCTCCAACCAGTAATAAAGGCGCCATTTAATAGAGGTTTGTCTAAAGGAAAGAAGCGGGCTATGCTCCCCTCGTCTTTTAATTCCAATTCATAAACTAAACAAATGACTCGAAAATATCCCGAGAGGAGAACCAAAATAGTAGCGACACTGGGACCTGCTTCCTGTGATCGCGAGACCGTGAAAGATTTAATTCTTGCCGGAATGAATGTTGCTAGACTAAATTTTTCTCATGGCGACCACGAAACACACACCGAAACCTTAAAGACCGTTAGAAGTGTCGCCAAAGAACTCAATGTAATTATCGCAGTATTTCAAGACCTGTGTGGACCAAAAGTTAGAATCACTCCTATAAAAGACGGGGAGGTCAGACTTTCAGACGATGCAACAATAAGGCTTGCACATGGCACTGGTGGAGAGACGGGGGATGAAAACACTCTTTATGTTGAGGCTTTTGATCCGGTAGAAGTGATCAAAGCCGGCGAGCGAGCTCTTTTAGCTGACGGAAGAATTGTACTGCTAGCTGAAAAAGTAGAGAAAGATAGCGTAGTTTGTAAAATTGTTGCCGGCGGACTACTTCGCTCTCGCTCAGGTATTGCTGTTCCAGAGTCCAAGTTGGACTTGGATCCTTTAACAGAGAAAGACCTCAAAGATCTCAAGTGGGCTATTAAAAATGATGTTGATTATATAGCCCTTTCCTTTGTTCAGTCCGCTGCTGATGTTCAAAAACTCAAAGGATTGATTAAAGAGGCTGGCAAAGACATTCCGGTGATTTCAAAGATTGAGCGAGCAGGTAGCCTAGACTGCATTAATGAAATTGCTCAATCCACGGATGCAATGATGGTCGCCAGAGGTGACTTAGGACTAGAGCTTCCTTTAGAAAGAGTCCCAGGTGCACAATCGTTGGTTATCGATACGGCGAATTTCTTAGGCACTCCTGTAATTACAGCAACTCAACTTCTCCAGTCTATGGTTACAGAGGTTAGACCTACAAGGGCGGAAGTTAGCGATGTCTGCACTGCCGTAATGGATGGCACGGATGCTGTGATGCTCTCTGAAGAAACAGCAGTAGGAAAACATCCAGCGAGAACTGTTGAGGTATTGTCAAGAATTCTAGTGGAAGCAGAGCAAAGAATGTTTTTACTAGACAAGCCTCAGCCGTATAAAAGCTCAGACCGCAACGCGGTTCCAGATGCTATTTGCTACGCGGCTTGCGGAGCCGCTGACAAAATTAATTGCCAAGCGATAATTGCTGGAACTCAGTCAGGCAGCACTGCGCGACTTCTATCCAAGTATCGTCCTAAACAGCCGCTATTTGGGGCTACGAATATGAAGCACGTTCTGGCGAGGATGGCGCTGTTTTGGGGAGTGGAGCCAGTGTTTGTTCCTCTGGATAGCAGCTCTTCAGAGGAAGAAATAAGTGCAGCTCTGGAGACACTTCGAGATCAATATGGTTACAAACCAGGCTCAAGGGTCGTAGTCACAGCTGGCAGAACTGCGCGAAAAACGGGAACGACTTCCATAATGGAAGTTCGTGAAATCCCAAGAGGTTAATTAGCACCTAAACCAAAAAAGCCTTAGGCAGCGGCAAACTTTGGCTTATTCTCCATTAAGGCTTCAGCAGCGGTAACTTGAAGTTGTTCAGCCAAAAGACCAATATCCAAAGACCAAAACATTTGCTGAAGGCCCAAGCTATTAGCCGACAATAGTGAATCAAGAGCACCCGTACCAAAACGTTCTGCTCCTGGCACAATTAGGTCAATTTTACTGCCATGCCCCGAAAGTCGACATCCGCTACCTATTGAAAACACCTTGGCCGCAGCGTTATGCACTAGTTCCGGTAAATCCGGGACGTTCTTAAACGGAATCCCCTCTTCCTTAAGAGCCAAGACCGTTGCAATCGGCAGTAAATCTTCTAGCCGATAACAACGCCGCCCTCTCCTAAAACTTTTACCAGAGGGTCTAGCAATCCCAACTTGCATAAAAAAAGTAAATTGAGACAAAACTAACTTTCGGTGTGGAAACAATTTCTGCATAACTACACGAACTTCACTGGCGCTAAACTCAACTTCGTCTCTAATGTAGAGCCTCGCCTGAGACTTATCAGGAATGCGGCCAAGCAAACTTTGCTTCTCTCCAAGCTTACCGTCTAAATTATCCAAATTGCCTCCCTCGAAATTTTAAAATCCAACGCCAAGAGATTAGATATCCCTCAAATCGTTAAACAGCCCTCGTAAGTTGTTGCCGGTAATGAACCATCTTTAGGTTACCTGAACCAACCGACCTACATAGTGTACCAAATTAGCTGAGCGTACAACACATTTTTTTCTGGTGCCTTTAGGGGCATCTGGGTAAATTACCCACATGGCGGACCAGCTTTTGTTTTTAGAGTGGTAAGGGAGATAAATATGCAACCAGCCTTAGACCTGTTATCAGAAGAAGAGAGCGCTTCGCTCGCTAGAGTCACTCAGGAAACACTGAGGAAATATGTAGCCCACGGTCTGCTAGATTTCATAACTGACGATAATGGACAGGAATGCCTATCCCGAGAAGAGTTAAGCGAAATTTTCCAAATAGACGAGGACTCCTGGCAACCAGAATCCGGCTCCAGTTCAGAGCTTGAAGAGAAGATCATACTAGGGGAAAGTTCACTTGGAGTGGCAAATCATATTCATTCAGCTCCTAAGTCCGCTAAGAACTCCCAAACCAGTTCTTCTGATCAGGAAGGACCGATTCCTCTTTCTAATCCCAGGCCATCAAATGATACCAACGGTTCTTTAGAGTTAATTGAAATCAATGCTCACCTTAGAGAACGGCTTAAGTCTTTAAAAGCGGAAAGAGACTGGCTCAGGGAGCGAGTGGAAAAACTAGAGCTACAGCTTGAAAGAGAACAAACTCTTCTAATGGCGGAGAGTGAAACTGTTAGAAGATTGATTAGCCTTAACGCTAACAGTAGAAAAACTGGCATTACCGCTAAAGTAAAAAGGCTGTTAGGCTGGAATAACCCCAACGAATAACCTTCCAACATACACTCATAAATAACCTCTTTTTAAACCTTAAAGAGTTTGATTACTGGGCCATGCGTTGCATAGCCAGACAACAAGTATACTGAAACCAGAAATATAACTGCAAGGGCGAAGCCCTTGGCAAGAAAAGATAGAATTCTAGCATTTTTACTGGATTTTTATGATTTTCTTGCGAAGCTTCGCTTCACTATATATTTTTAGGCAAGGTAACGAGGAGCAAATGCTAAACGCATTTGTTTTATAGTCCTACGTCAGGCTATTTCTTGCTCCGCAAGAGCCAGACGTAGTCTAATTGCTTTGCTTACGCAAAGCTTATACTGAAACCTCATGGAAGTACCTCGAAAACACGGAATTTAAAGTGGTTTCAGTATACACAGAGGAGGCTTGAACTTTACCTAGCTACTTCAAAAATCTACTAGATCAGATGACGACATAAAAAAAGCCGTCCTCTGGACGGCTTTTTCTTTACAGACGTGAAGTCCTTAAAAGATTTTACGGAAGCTCAGCTTCTGCACCATCCTCAAGATCCCCCCCGACAGTAAACTGAACTCTTCTGTTTACCGCATAAGCCCATTCTTCCCCTTCAGCAAAAACTGGTCGGGATTCACCATAGGTCTTAGGAGCAAGTCTGGCCGGGTCAACGCCCAATTCAGCTAGCTCGCTAATAACTCGCTTAGCTCTCTTTAGACCAAGGTTTTGGTTATACTTGTCAGAACCTCTGACATCAGCATGACCTTCAACAACGATATCCAAATCAGGAACCGATGAAAGAAGCTGTGCGACTTGCCTTACTCTACCGCGGCCTAGGGCGTTAAGTGTTGAACGGTTAAAGTCAAAAGCGATGTCTGGAATGTAAACTTGTCGCTCAGAAACTGAAGAGTCTCCATCAACCAATGGTCCACCATAACCCCCGATGGCATTCAAAGGAGCAACTGCCTTACAATCAGGAATAGCACCGTTAGCGTCAAAACAAATAGTCTCTCTATAATCGTAAGGCTCTCTGAAACCAAAGAAGCTTCTATTAAATCTAGAGCCCGAAGTGAAGTTACTAAGAGGTCTAGTAATACCTTCTCTTACTACCCAACCCACCGGGTGCAACAAATAAGCCAGCAGACGAAGCGGATGCTCTTCTGAAGTTCTATACCTAGGCGATTCATGGTAGCTAAATATACCATTGTCTCGCGGATAAAGATCCTGAGCAGAGGCACTTGCTCCATACCCAAGAAAAAGTAGAGCTGCACCAAAAGCAATAAAATTCTTGCTATTTAAACGTTTTCTAACCATCGAGACCCTCTAAGAAATGTCTGAACGTTAATTTCAATCGAAAAACTTCTAAACTAAAAAATCATCAAAACCGCTTACTGAGTCAGCCAAGCAGTTTATCAAGCTTCGAGGCACCAAAATCTCATTTCCAGATTAAGCGGTGCTTCAACAACCATGCTCTGACAACTCTCTACTATATTAGAATCGTCTGAACAGGAAAAAGATGCCGATTTATCAGCCCTTTAAGAGGTATAACACGAAGAAATAACTGCTAGAAAGTATTTTATCAGGTTCAGGCTGTAAATTTAGGACTTTGTGGAAAACAAGATATGGCCCAAGCTTTTGCCTAGATCAAGGCTATTTAGTGTCTTCCCAGTCCAGATAGCCGCCCAAGAGGTTAACTAGCTCCCTATCTTTTAGCTCAGGGCTTAGCTCCTTTTCCAAAAAAAGAGCGACCTTCTCGCTCCTAGCTCCGGCTTTGCAGTATAGGATACAGTCACCTGAGAAAGCTTCAATTACTTGCTTAAAATTGTCCAAGCTCTCAGGAAGAGTCGACATAGCCAAATGTTTTGCCCCGGCAATAATACCCTGGGCCACCTCTTCATCCTCTCTCACATCAATCAAAAGGACTTTTTCATTCCTATCTAAACGCTCTTTAAGATCCTTGGCAGTACAAGTCTTCATGTTTGCAAAACTCACCTATGAAGGGAAAGAGCCCTAGTTCGAGTTCTCTATCGGTTTGTAAAATTAAACTAGCAACTGCAAGAAGCGCTGTTATTTTAAACAGGGGTAATGCCTATTGCAGCCACTACCCCTTCTCAAGGCCTAAGACAATTTCCTAGGCAGCTTTGTAGATACCTTGAATTGTTTCAAGAAGCTCAACTGCGTCAGCTTTCGGACGTTGAAAAGCGTTTCGCCCAACAATAGAACCAAAACCACCACCGGCGGCGATGCCCTTAATCTCTTCAAGAACTTCAGCTTCTCCTTTGGCTGCACCACCGGAAAAAATTACAATTCTTTTTCCACCAAACGCGCTCTGCACAACATGTTGAATTCGGTCACTAAGAGAATCAATTTTAATCCCCTCCTTCTCGTAAACCTTTCTAGCAGCGTCTTGCTCGATGTGCGCTGTTGGAGGCTTAACTTTAATTATGTGGGCTCCAAGCTGGGCTGCGATCTGAGCGGCATATGCCACTACGTCAATTGCAGTTTCTCCATCTTTACTAACTCCAGAGCCACGTGGGTATGACCATAGGACAGTTGGAATTCCAACACTTCTAGCTTCCTCAGAGAGTTCTCTGATTTGCTGATACATCTCCCCTCTCATTGACGAGCCTGGATAAATAGTAAATCCAATTGCGGCACAACCCAGACGAAGAGCATCGTCAACACTACCAGTAATCGCTGAACAAGGATCAGAACCAGAGTAAAGAGAATCAGAGTTATTCAGCTTTAGAATCAAAGGAATCTCTCCAGCATTCTCAGCAGCACCCTGACTCAGAAAACCAAGAGGCGCTGCATAAGCGTTACAACCTGAGTCCTTCGCTAACTGAAAATGATAGGAAGGGTCGTAGCCCTCTGGGTTAATTGCAAAACTCCTTGCTGGACCATGCTCGAATCCTTGGTCAACTGGAAGAATAACCATTTTACCTGTACCAGCCAGGTTACCGGTACAAAGCAGGCGATTGAGGTTAGTCAGAACTCCTGGGTTCTCTGAACTATACCAACTTAAAATTTCTTTAACTCTTGGGGTCATTTCAAATTTCCAAAAAAATCGGTTTCAGGGGTTTTCCCTTTTTCAAAATTGAGAACTGAGCAGGTTAGCCCTAGGTCCTCAAGGCGGGCAGATTGTAATTGCTGAGCAATTACATGTCAATTCAAGCTAAATGAAGGAATATTACGCAGTGATGCAAAATTTTTATACTAAATAAAGCTGTATTTCTAGGTGGTTAACTTCAAGAGCATTTTAGGCACAAGATTTGCTGGCCCTAAGCCGATACAATAGTAGTAGGCAAATAACTCAAATGGCTTTTAGCTCCTATTTTGCCCAGATGTAGGTTTTTAGTTTCGAGAGGACAATTGAAAGGTTTTAAAAAATTTCCTGGCAGCTTTGCACTCAGCGCCCTTATTACCCTTGGACTTTGCGTCTCAGGCGCAGAAGCTAACGAGCACGGGAAAGAAATCTACCAAACCTACGATACTCCTAGATTCACACTTCATATTGGCTCAGAAAGGGAACCAGTTCAGGCAATCTCTGACAAAAAATACACCGAACTAGCCCAAGATGCCCTCAAAACTCTCAATAATACTTTCGATGAACTTAGTAGGCTGTTTAAGCTTCAACCTGTCAAAAAAGTAACATTAAGGTTTCTTACACCTCAAGAGTTCACGCGAATGACTGGTGCCCCGGAGTGGACAAATGCCATGTATTACCGCGGCGAAATCAGTATTCCTTTAACTGCGCATAACATTGAAAAAAGAAAAGACTTAGTTCGTGCAGTAAGACATGAATATGTTCACGCTTTTCTTGCTGAAGTTACCAGACACCGCTGCCCAGCGTGGTTGGATGAAGGAGTAGCTCAACTAATCGAAGGCAAGCCAAATAGTTTACTTGGCCCAGCTCTGCGTGATTGGTTAGCTTCAAATGAAGCTATTCCCCTAGACTGGTTAAATCACGGCTTTACTCTTCTTGATGAAGAGGTTGTTCCCACAGCTTATGCTCAATCACTATTCGCAGCTCGCAGCTTGGTAAACCAACATGGCTTCAGTGCTCTAAGAACTTATATGCTAGAACTTAGAGATGGCAGCACTCCTCAAGAAGCTTTTGCTAACTCCTTCGGTCAATCTCAATATGATTACGAGAAAAAGCTAAATGAAGATCTAGATCGCTGGAGATTTTCTGGTAGAAGACATCCCTAGGTTCATCTAGATCGCAGTATACTCAACCGAATTTGAATAAAGCGTGGCATTTAAAAGCGGCGCAGTATAAACTGAAACCACTTTAAATTTCGTGTTTTCTAGGCACTTCCATGAGGTTTCAGTATATCTGTTGTCTGGCAGTGCTACGCACTGCTTATACCCCTTTACGAAAGGCACGGAAAAAGCCGAAGTTTATAGTAGGCGGAGTATAAAAAATCCATCATTTCAAAGTCTTGCAGCTCCGTGCCTTTTCAAAGCACTTGAGGTAACTTTATTTGGCAAAACAGCCATAATGAATAAGTATGACCTCACTCAAACTAGCTCTTGCATTCATCAGAATCCCTAGACTGTTCTTAGCCCTTTTATTTTGGCCTCTAGTGCTAGGTCTATTCATTTCTCTTTTTCAAATTTCAATTTCTATTAGTTATCTACAGTTTAACAATAGCCGAGCCTCGGAGCTTCAAGAACGGCTGCACTCCAAAGCAGATCATAACACTTGGATGACCCAAATAATCCACGGAAAAGATGAACCACTGAATCCAGTGGTTTGTCGTTGGCAGGGTTCCGACAAGCCTTTATCAGAGCGATGCAACGAAGGTAGATACGATGCTGCGGTTCTTACTGATAGTCCCGAGACTTTCGATGTTAGCTCCTACTTAGAGCATTTTGGAAAATCTATTCGAGCTCTTCATATTTGCAAAAGTTGCACTGCCGCTCTGGTTATGAATCCGTCTAAAAACGAAATGAGTATTTACTCCTTGCGTGGAATGCTTATTTACATGCTCAAGGAGTTCTTTCAAAGCAAGGAACAGGGGCAACACTACGTAGACTTTTTAAAAGACAAAGAGAAAACTTCCGAATTTGAAGGAGAAGTCAATCTATACCCCGGAAACAATCCTCTGATCATTAGCCTTAGTAGTCTGCTCCCTCACCTCCTCTTTATTTTTAATGCAGCTACTTTGGTCCTACTGACACTCTGGCTTGCTCTCAAGGCTCACACGAAAGTATTGCAGTATTTTTCTAAGAACGATGCCCTACTTCCTCTAGTTGCCTCTTGCGGTAAAAAATCTTTCTATAATTCTATTTGGGTAATTACAGCGGCTCGAGTAGGCTGTTTCTTGCTTGCTGCAATTCCTGTAACGATTATTTCTTACAACAAGCTGCTCAGCGAGAGTCCTTTAGAGACACTCGGCATTTCAGGCTGGTTTCTCCTTCTTTGGTTTCTGGCCATAGTTTCCAGCCTCTCTCTAGTAACAATGATTTCCTCGGTGGCCGAGTTAAAGAAAAGACACAGCATAACTGGATTTGTTTATCAGTATAGTCCGATTATTGTTTGTCTTTTTGGATTGGCGCTCTGGGGCATCGCTATTTTCAGTAATATGGATTTTAGCTTTCAATTCGCTAGAGTAATTTTAGCAACGCCGATCCTCGGCTTAGGACCTCTTCTAATTTCTCCGATAGCTGAGGCAGATCCTGGAGTAGTCTTTATCCATCTTTTACTAAGTCTAATCTTCTTTCTTCGCCTTAAGAATAGCAACTCTGACTGGTTTGCCTCACACTTAGGACAGATATGAAAAATACGAAGCAAGAGGAGCGGAATATTATAACCATAGAGGCTAAAGATCTCGTAGCCAGATATGAGAAAGTGGAGGCTCTCCGGATTGAGGCTCTAAAGCTAAGTGGTAGAGTAGTTGCAGTTGTTGGTCACAACGGCTCTGGCAAGTCCACTTTGATAAAAACCGCGCTTGGCCTTCTTGGCAACGCAGGCTCTCTGAGCATTAGCAGAACAAATTCCTGGGGAGATAAAACTATTCTTATCCCTGAAAAACATATGGCCTATTCACCAGAGAGAGGCTCTGTGTTTTCAGATATTACGGTTGAGAACTATATTAAGCTCTGGTGTAGAATTAAGCAGAACAATGCCAAATACTACCTTGGAGAAGGACGGAAGTACCTCGAACAGTTAGGAGTTGAACCCTTACTTTCAAAACTAGGCCGAAATCTTTCCAAAGGTGAGCGCCGAAGAGTGCAAACCGCTGTTGGTTTTATTAGCAATCCTCTTTTATTCTTTTTCGACGAGCCCTTTGACGGTCTGGATGTAAGACAAGCCAGTTATTTGGCTGAAATAATGATGGAAGCTTCGACTTCGATGGGCTTAATAATTTCGAGCCATCAAATGAACGTAGTGGAACGCCTAGCTGACAAGATTATAGTTTTAAAAGACGGAGCAATTCACGCTTGTGGTGGAGTTGAAGAGGTCTCTAGGGAGCTCGCCGAGAAAACCTGGTGCTTAAAAGTAGGCTCAGAGGAAGTAGCTTTCGAACTATGCATGGGTTCAAAGGAAATTTTCTCGAACTCTCTCATTCACCAACAAAACCGAAGAATATATTTTACTGGTAGCGATTTAAATAAAGCCGAGCTTACTTCATGGTGCTACGAGATTGGGGTTGGGGAATTTGAACTAGAAGAAAATTCACCAAATCTTACTGATGCGATGGGCTATCACTTAATGAAGTTACAAAACTAGGGGAAATTAACGAAGCTTCACTTCTCTGATTTCCCAAGTTCTCTTTTTGCTAGTTCCCGAAGACCCTCCTCCTAAAACAAATATGTAAAGGAACCGAACAGTGGATAAATCCAAAGTTCGATTCTCTGGCCCACTGGAAATTTCAGACAAAGGAATTTCTATCTGATTCAGACCAGGGAGCAATTCAAAGCCTTTGTTAAACCTATTGGAGAACTCACTGCAATCTTGGTCATCATCTACTCTAAGGTTTAACTTAAACTTATCTCCTGGATTAAACACTGCAACTGACAGCTTGCGCAAAGTCAACCAATTCTGACCCAAGGCTTCATACACAGCACCACCCTCAATCGCCCTCACCTCAAGCCCTTGTGCTCCAATTGTTAATTCGCTTTGTTCGTTGGTTGGTTTCCACCAATGGAGAAGTTCGGGCTGTACATTTGCCAAAACAGGAAAGTATTTCTCTTTCAACTTCCACTGGGACCAAGCCTCATAGACTGGCTGGGCTCCCAGAAAAATCGCAAAAGGTAAGATTAGAAAAGCAAAAGCCCTTAGCTCTTTGGAACTATCTGAACTCATAGCCAAGGAGAAAGCCGCTCCAGCTAGTGAACCTAAAAGATCCAACCAAAAATCCGAGAAACTCCCCTCTCGGCCGAAAAAAGGTTGAAAAATTTCAGTCAAAGCTCCAAGCAATACACAAAAACCGAAGGCCAAAAGAGCAGATTTAAACAAACTTTTTTCTCTACCAGAAAGCCAATCTGTCAAAAGCCAGGCCAAGATAAAAAATACTGGTAGATGAAGAAAATCAACCATCCGCCTGTAATGGTGTTCACTTTTGGATAGGTCCAGTTCAACAAAACTTCCAGCGAACAAAGCTATCAAGACCAAAGGTAATAGAGGCCCCGCTGAGACTGTTTTTTTCAACAATGAATTTCCAGATGCTTTGGACATCAACTCCCCAGACAAATTGAATTTGATTTCGGCATTAGTAACAGTCTATGTTAGGTTCCCACTTATTCGGTATACTATAAACCTTCGAAACCAACTTTGTGAAAGAAAAAGCTTCAAGTTTTTTTAAGACCGTTCAGGACCAAATCTCCAAGGCTGTTGAAGCGGCTGATGGCCGAGCTAGTTTTCAGGAGGATCTCTGGATTAGGGAGGAAACTAGCTCTAGTGGCACAACCATGGAAGGTGGCGGAGGAAGAAGTCGCGTCTTAAGTGGCGGCGCTATCCTTGAGCGGGCTGGAGTAAACTTTTCTGAAGTTAACGGCAATTTAGCAGCTGAGATGTGCCAAAAACTTGTGGGAAAAAATGAACAACTTCCCTTTTACGCCACTGGTGTATCTCTCGTTTTCCACCCCCTTTCTCCAATGGTCCCGACAGTTCATGCTAATTTTCGTTACTTAGAGGTAGGTGAAAAGAAATGGTTCGGAGGGGGAACTGACTTAACTCCTTATGTGCTGTTCGAAGAAGATGCCGTACACTTCCACCAAAGTCTGAAAAACATTTGCGACAAGCACGAACTAGCCGACTACCAGAGCTTTAAGAAAGCTTGCGACCAGTATTTCTACCTTCCTCACCGTGGAGAACACAGAGGAATTGGCGGGGTCTTCTTTGACTACCTAGGGAGAGATAATGACATCCAACCAGAGGCAGTCTTTGATTTCGTAAAAGAAATGGCCCTTGGTTTTAATGATTGCTACCTACCCATCGTCGAAAAAAGAACAGGACTTGATTACGGCAAGAGGGAGAGAGATTTTCAACTCCTAAGAAGAGGTCGCTACGTTGAATTTAACTTGATTCATGACCGCGGCACTCAATTTGGTCTTAGAACCGGCGGCCGAACAGAGTCAATTCTGATGTCCCTTCCTCCACTTGTTAGTTGGGAGTATAACCATCAACCTGAGGCTGGTTCTGCCGAATCCCGTCTTCTAGAAGTGCTAAGCCGTCCAAAAGACTGGCTTATGAGTTGAGTCTTTCAGTTTAATTTCAATTACTTGACTAGAGAGCAACCGCAACCGTCCCCTCTTTATAATTAGTCTTTTCTGATATATTATATGCTCCTTTGCACCGAAAAGTGGGAGTAATTCAGCTATATTTTATCTCTTGAACTTAATCATCCAAGAGAGGTTTTCAACTGAAAACGGTGCCAAAAAACAATCCCCCTGCTCAAGCCAGAGCAGACAGCTCTTTATTCCATACACTGGTCTCCAACCCAGTTTCCTTTCCCTTGCCATAGGGAAGCGGGTAGTCAGCAAAGATAAATTTTGAAAATGAAGCTAATTCAAGCTTCTAATTTTTTCGGAGGTTTTTCATGTTATTTAATAGAGATGGTCCAGTTAAAGTTCAGAAAAAAGTCCGTAAAGGAGAAATGCTGATAGATGGTGTTTTTAGTAACTTAGTTAACACTACGGCACGCACTGAGGAGTATAGTGGTTATGATACCTTTCCCGTCCTAGAAACTCTTTTTGGTATCGAAAAACTGGGTCGAAAGACTGGGGTAATTCTACCACTTAGTTCGATTGGTGATATTAAAAGGAACCCATCAAAACCGATCCTTAGGCGCTATAGAGAGTATCGGGAAATACCTGTTGCTCGGGAGTACATATGGTCGATTTTGTCCACCGAGTTCTCTGACAATAGCTCTACTATTTCAAGGGTCAATTCTTTAAGCAGAGCAGAGTTTAGATTCTTACAAAAAGTTGCCTTTATTTTCTCACGTCGAGATTTTGTACTTGCTCTTGAGGCGACTCACAAAGCACTTCTCAAGGCTGGAAAATTTCGTAAAAAAGGTGATGCTGGAGATGAAGAGCCCGATGTTCACTACATCGAACATCTGATCGTTGCAGTCCTATTGGCTATTGCCCTTGGTGCCGACTTTCTTACTCTCCTCGTGGTCTTAATGCATGACAACTTGGAAGAAGCTCCTGAATGCTGGAATTTTGAGAGAGTTGAACAATGGCTTGGTCCTTTGAGTCTTGCGGTTAAAGCAATGACTAAAGATCGCGAAGCAGAGGCATCTATGACCGTTGACCAAAAAAAGAACGCTCAAAGAGACAAAATTCGAGACCTATTCGAATCAAATTCTGGAGTTGGTCGTTTCGCCCTGCAGTGCTCTTTTTTCAACCAATTTAGTATTCTACTGGAAGATACAAGAAAAGCAGAGCGTGGAGTCAACGGAACTGGTCATGAACCTAGTGAGCTAATCGCAAGATTGGCAAAACATCTAGAGTTCTTCGAGCAATATTCCCAAATTAAAGGCTCTGGTATTCGCCCCTATTGGTGCCGGTTGTTCCAAAATTATATGCAAGTCTACTATGAGACAAGCATACATAATCTAACTCCTCAGCCTGATTTTTCTGCTGCTGAGTTATTGGAATATCGCTTGGAAGCAACCGGCATGGGCAACCCCTATGACATTCATCAATAAAAACTCCCCCTACGCTTTCACAGGTAGGGGCGGAGGTTTTTAAAAGCCCTTTGGCTTCATTTTCAAATAGAATCTTTACCCTTTGAGCAAAAGGGAAAAGCGATGCTAAGGATTTTAAAGCCTTATAACTTAGACGAGATAGATCCCGACATAGTTCTTTACTAATTTACCCAATTAACATAATATCCGCCTGATTATTACTAGAAAAATAAATCAAAGATACTTCTCCTTTGTTCTCTTTCATTCCTATCGAATCTTCTTAAATATCCGAATTTTCAGTAGAATTTTTTTGTTCCTTGTTATCTTTTTAGAAAATTAAAAGACAATAAGGGGCAGTCTAAAATAGGGTTTTTAATAATCCTTCTCTCACTCACTGTTCGCTTTCTTGCCTCAACCCTAATTATCGTTTGGGTTGGGACAAGAAAGCAAAAAAAGGAGAAAGGTATGTCGACTTTTACAATAAGTTACGACAAAGATTACATCCCTCCAAAAGGGATCAATTTAAAAAAAGTAACCTCAAAGTTATCCCCGAGAAACAGGGCCACGAACTATACAGGTGGCTTAGAAGCACTCTGTGAAGCGGGCATTCTCGATAATTTGGACAAGCTAATAGTAGTGTTACCAAAGAAGTTCTGGACACTAGTAACAATAGTCGAGGTGTACAGAATGATGTTCATGAACCCTACTATATACGAGGGACGATTAGCCGCTGAGAAGATACATTTCACTTTCGCCAAGTCCGGTTGCCTTGAGCTATACAGTCCAAGTTGTTCGCTATCTGAATTAGGTTGGAAAATTGAGCTTGTTCTGGCCCATCATTTCAACAAAGCCTTCCAATGTCCAACGCTAGAGTATGAAATAGATAAAGAACGAGACATATTAGGTGGCGGATTTAGACATGAACTCACCGTTGACAGAATCGCCTTGCTGCTGAAAGAGCAAGTATAACACGGAGATCTCCAACTATGATAGATGGATATGGGGCTTGTCTTTGAGATGATGTTTTTCTTAATGTTTTTACCAAGACTGCCCCTTATTTTTTAAGCTAATCAGCTTTCCCAAGTTTTATAAATTTATAAAAGAGAAAAATCACTAGAAATTAATAAAATATGAATAGGGCTTTCACGGCATATTTTTTGACGAGGTAACAATGGCTTTGCTCTCGCAAAGCTTATACTGAAACCGCATGAAAGAACTTATAAAGTACGAAATAAAGTGGTTTCAGTATTTAACTAGGAAGTGGATGCGGAGGCAGGATTTGAACCTGCGACCTCCGGGTTATGAGCCCGACGAGCTACCAGACTGCTCTACCCCGCGCGGGGATAGTGCTGTATTGGCCCTAAACTGTCAAGCCCATCTATTCAAGGACCCTAGGAAAGCTCCCGAAATTCAACTTTCTTGAACCGGCCTATTTTTAGATTGGAAAGCTTATAGGGGCCAAACTCTACTCGAACCAGCTTTTTTACAGGGTGCCCACAAGCAGAAAAAAGTCGCTTCACAAAGTGATTTCGCCCCTCAGTGACTGTCACTTCAACTACTGGACGCCCACTAAGGTCCGCATCCTTTAAACGACTCACTGTCGGAATTTTAGCTTCAGTGGCTTTTCCAAAACCGTCTTCAAGCTCAACTCCCTTTATTAGCCTCTTTAACAAATTAGCATTAGGAATTGGACTCACTTCTGCCAAGTAGGTTCTCGGCACTTCAAAACTCGGGTGAAGAAGTTTATTTATATAATCACCGTCGTTTGTCATTAACAGTAAACCACTAACATCGTAGTCCAAGCGCCCTGCGGGAACGAGTCTAACTGAAAACTCTTCTAAAAAATTTGCTACACAAGGCCGACCTTGAGGATCAGATAAGGTCGAAATAACTTTGTCTGGCTTATTAAAAATATAGATGGCACGTTTCTCAGGCTTTACCTGCTTTCCATCGAAAAGAACTGTGTCTTTGACAGGGTCAACTTTGACTCCCATCTCGGTCAGGAGCTTCCCATTTATTGAGACCCGCCCCTCACCTATCGCAGCTTCCACCCCTCTACGAGAGCCCAGTCCAGCCTGAGCTAAAAAACGGTTAATGCGAATGAGAGTATCGGCAGACAAGTTTAGCCTAAATAAGAGGGGGCTAGCTTTACTAGCCTACTGAAGCTTGCTGCTCGAAGCCTTCCTGCTCTTCAGCATCAAGCTCTAAATCATCTTCAGCTCCAGAACTAGCTTCCCCAGGATCATTTTCAATCCTCTCAAGTTCAGCAAGGGTCGGTAAATCTGAAAGGTCGCTAAGTCCAAATTTCTCAAGAAAGACCTCAGTAGTTCCGTAGAGAGCTGGGTTACCTATGGTATCCTCCTTTCCAACTACTCTGACCAGCTTCGCGTCTAATAATGTCTTCAAGGTTGGAAGCGCGTCTACTCCCCTAACCGATTCAATATCAGCTCGGTGCACTGGCTGCTTATAAGCTATAACAGATAGGGTTTCAGCCGCTGCCCTGCTTAGCCGTCTAGATTTTGGTGGATGTAGCCGTCTCATTACCGGTGCTAGCCCTGGTGCAGTGCGCAACTGCCATTTTCCGGCGATACTCTTCAGAGAGAAGCCATGAATAGAATCATCGTAAAGGTCCACTAAGCCTTCCAAAGCTGCCTCTACAGTTTCAGCTTCTCGCTCTAACACTTTAGCAATCTTTGAAACTGAGACTGGTCTAGAGGAGGCTAGAAGTATTGCGCTAATCTTCGAACTTAAGCTCAAACTGGTTGCCGGAGCTTCCACTTCCTGTTCAACAGTTTCTTCTTGCTCGTCCTCGTGTTGCTCTTTGCTAGACATCTATTATTACCTATTTCTTTAAAAATTTTAGCTGATGCGGAACTACCCGCTATAGGCTTCCGCCACATCCGACTCTTCTTTTAGACTTTGCTCAAGCTCTTTTTCATCCGCCTCAAGCATTTTCAAACTAAGACGAATTTCCCCTCGGTTACTCTCTTGAACAGCAGATACTAGCCCTCTTTTCATCAATTCAAGGACCGATATAAAACTACCAATCACAACACTTTTAGCAGCCCCTTCACTAACTTTTTGACCACGGGAGGAGTTAATTTTAAGAAGCGAGGTGAAGTTATTGATGGAGCCAGACTTCAGAGTATCCAAAGTACTCATCATCATCTTAACTACGTTAATAGGCTCGAGTTTAACCCGGTAAGACTTGATCGTCTCGCCTACCCTGTTCAACAACTTAACGAACATTCGACCCAAGTCCGTCCCATCGTTGGTAACTTCAATATCTTCATCTTCTACTTCAGGTGGTACTTCTGTCTTTCCTCTGCGAGCGAAGGTGTCCACTCCCAATTGAGGTGAAGCGGATAAAAATCGGGCTTGCTTCTTTGTGATTTCATACTCCCGAATTCTAGCGCGAAGCTCTTCTAGATATTCTGGATCTACGTCATCTGGAAGGTCTTCCAAACTATTTGGAAGTTTCTCACTAGGAAGAAGAATTTGGCTTTTTAACGCAATCAGCGTCGCAGCTATCACCAAGTATTCTGCCGCTCGATCTAGGTCCAAAGAACTGGCCTGGGTTACGATTTCAAGATACTGCTCGGCGAGCTCAGTCATTTCGACTTCTTCGATACTGACCTCTCGCTGCTGAACAAGGTGAAGCAACAAATCCATTGGCCCTTCAAAGAAGCGAAGCTTGATATCAAACTCCTCCTGTCTAAAGGCATTACTAAGCCTCTGCTCAGCAGAAACACCTGAATTGGCCTGAAGCTGGCCCGATATACTAGAAGATTGGTCCAAAATTAATCCCTGATTCCCTCTTAGTCACTCAAAGACGAAGGTAATGGCCATAGAGAGCCAATATCCCGAGCGTTACTATAGGTTAAATGAAGTAATCTATAAAGGGGGGAAATTAAGATTGATATTATTTTTATAGGTTTTTAGTTCTCATACCTTGCTTTTAAGTAGGCAACTAAAAGCCTGACGAATGAGAGGTGCTTATGGCACTTCGCAATGAGGAAGAGCCTATCAAGGCAACGAAGAGAAAAACCGCCGGATGACTACTGAAGGGCTTGGCGGGTGCTGTTTACTGCAACCCCCGGCTCCTCACCATTTAACAAAGCTTGAGCGTCGTCACGTATCATCGAAGAAAGACCGTTGATCAGTTTTACATGACGGGAAACCTCTTTCCAATCCTGACGCTCTATATGAACCTCTAACTGCTTTGCCAAAGCGCGTTGTTTACCAACGATGCGCTTATATTGCTCCACGTGCTGCATGATATGAACCGGCACTCCCGACTTTTTTCTCAAAGAACCGCTAGTCAATTCAATTGACTTCTCCAGCTCTTCAAACGAGGCCATCAATTTTTCTACAAGACGCTGAGACATGCAATTTACTCCTAAACATACCGGCTCTTAAAACAAACTACCGGCTTACGTCCCCTAATCTGCCAAAAAAAGGCTGCCGCTTCAAAATAAGTTCTAAGTGATTGGAATCACGAGTAATGATTAGACAGGATCGATCAAATTCTTACCCATTTCGACTGGCAAAGGCTTACAATCAAGCTGGAATCATCAACTGGACAAAACTTTGGAAAAACTAGGAGAGAGGCCCTATGCCAATAGCATTTCGCAGTTCGGCCATAGTAGCTGCTGCCTCTTCTCTACCCTTCTTGGCTCCCTGACGAAGAACATCCTCTAGGTCATCAGGTCTAGAAATCCAGTTTTCGTATGACTCTCTTAATGGGGCAAGTTCTTGGTTCATAACTTCAAACAGATCGAGTTTGGCCTCACCGTAACCCATGCCACCTGCGGAATATTTATCGGCTAAGGCTACTTGTTGAGACGGATCAGCGAAAAGTTTGTAGAGTTTAAAAACATTGCAACTTTCCGGGTCCTTTTTATCCTCAACTCCCAACGAGTCTGTGACAATCTTCATCACCTTCTTTTTAAGTTTTTTCTCTGTCTCAAACAAGCCAATGTAATTGTCATAGCTTTTAGACATTTTTCTTCCATCCAAGCCCGGAATAATCCCTGTTGCCTCTTCAATCATCGGTTCAGGCACAGGAAATATTTCGCCGTAAGCCAGGTTCATCTTCTGAGCTATCTCACGAGTCATTTCAATGTGTTGTTTTTGATCAGCACCAACAGGAATAAGATTAGCTTTATAAAGCAAAATATCTGCTGCCATTAGAATCGGATAATACATCAACCCTGAATCTACTTTATCCCCTTTTGCTCGTGCGTCCTTAAGAGCATGACCTCTTTCAAGTAGACCCAAAGGAAAATTACAGGCTAAAATCCAAGACAACTCACAAACTTCGGGAAGATCCGACTGGCGAAACAAAACCGTCTCTTCCGGATCAATGCCGATAGCAAGATAGGCCGCAGCCAAAGAATGAGTATAGCCTCTAAGTTCCTTAGCATCCTTCACCGTATTCAGAGCATGCAAGTCAACGACACAAAAGAAAGTCTCGTGCTCTTTAGCTAGTTGCACGAAACGCTTCATCGCACCTAGGTAATTGCCAATATGAACTTGCCCAGCTGAAGGCTGAACCCCTGACAAAACTCGTTTTTTCTTATCTTTTGACATTCCCGCTCGACCGGTCCCTTTTGACTACCTAGGCTACAATTAACTTGGGAGCTAAGGCTATCAGTTATGCAAGCCATTTGCTCTTAAAATCTCAAAAACCAAAGCTGCTCCAGCCTGAGCCACGTTCAACGACTCAAGTTTTCCGGACATTGGTAGCTTGACCAAACCGTCACAACTTTTCTCTGTTAGTCTGCGAATCCCCTTCTCTTCACTACCCAGAACTAGAGCAAGTGGAGTGGGTAGTGCAGATTGATATATAGAGACAGTCTCTCGATCCCCAAGCGCACTATGGCTGGTTGCTCCATAGACCCAAACATCAGACTTTTTTAAATCATCAATAGCTCTGCTCAGATTTGCCACTGATGCCCAAGGCACTAACTCCGTGGCTCCCATACTAATTCTTCGAACCGCGGGGCTAACCCTCGCAGCATTATCTTTCGGAATTATTAATCCGGCCAAGCCTGCAGCAGCAGCCAGTCGAAACAAACTACCAAGATTATGAACATCGGAGATCTGATCAAGCAGCAAAAAGAATGGTTGCTTGGCACTGTCCCCGAGGCCAAGAAGGATATCCTCGAACGAGCTCTGACCCGAACCATCCAACTCTGCCACAATCCCTTGAGAGGAGAGCTTATCGAACTTTTCATCAAACTCACTCTCACTGAGCACGCGAGACTTAACCTGGTGCTCCCCAGCTGCTACAACCTGCTTCAAACGGGAATCGTTTTTCCGAACCGCTGAGATATATAGGGACTTTATTCTTGCGGGAGCATGCCTCAGCACCTCCTCAACCCCGTTGATGCCCGGCAGTAAGTTAGCCTCTGTCTTTTGTTTTTGATTCTTAGCCATTTTTCTCCGGTGCTTTTGTAGCAGTTAGTTAGGGAAAACGTAAGCCACGACCATCCAATCCTCTCACAAAAACTACAAATTATAGCTGCTTAGGTAAGTTTTCCTATTCTCAAGCCAGCAATAATCTGCTTAAAGTAAGATATTAAAGAATCCCAAGTTTATTTGCATTCGAGGAGCAAGTAACTAGATGATCGTCCAGTGCTCAAATTGCCTGACAAGGTACTCTATTGACGGTGCCAAAGTTGAAAGCAGCGATAACCCACGTTTTCACTGTTCGCGTTGCGACCACTATTTTGAACTAAACAGTGCCACCAGCGAGGAAACAGCTGAAACCGTTGCCGATGTTAACGAGCAGTTAGCCCAGCCACCCAAAGAAGGGGAACAGATGAGTCTGCTGGAAGCAATGTCCAATCCGGCTCAAGCTGTAGAGGAAGTTAGCTACGAAATTAATTCGACTGACGAAGAAGACCTAGATGAAGGCTTCGAAGCTTTCTCAATAGAAGATGAGCTTGAAGAGTCTCTCAGTCTGCCTTCTCATCAACCAGAAGTTAAAACTCCATTTAATGAAACAGCCTCTGAATTCGTAATACCTTCACTATACCAAGAGACAAACCACGAAGAGACCAACCTAGAGGTTGCCGAAAAACTTAGTTTGGATGATTCGTCGGAAAAAGAATTATCCGAGAAAAGTGAATCTGAACTATTAAGACAATTCTCAATTGACGACCTATCCTTAGCAGCCGAAATTGAACGCACCACCATTAAAAGTAATTTCCCCGGTGGACCGGCTGCGAACTGGCCATCCCCTCAAATGCCCGTGCTTCCAGGACAAGTCTATGACTCCAGTCAAACCGGCGGCCAAGCTAACTTCGAACAAATTAAAGATTACACTGATGCCAGCTCTTCAGATTCAGAGCTACCAGGCAGCTACTACCCATCCTCGTCAGCGGGCAAAAACAGCAACTATGTAGCTAGCTCTAATCTATGTTTTCGAGATACATGGCGAAAAATTGCTATATCCTGCACTATTCCACTTCTACTCTTGGCTACAATTTTCTTACTGAGCCAAGAGATGGATAAACTTCCTGGGGTGATAAAAAGTTACCTCGCGCTAACTCCTGGGGACATTGAGGCCGTTCCTCCTCCCGGATTACGAATCGTAGGCCTGAGCTCCAAAGAACGGATGCTAGACAACGGAACTGTCTTGCTCGACTTTTCAGGAGAAATTTTTAACGCGAGCTCAACAACGATCAAAGATGCTGTAATTGAAGTCCGACTATTCAATCGCGAAGGGCATCAGATAAGGAGAGAGACTGCCTTTAGTTCAGGAAACCTTGCAGAAGCAGAGAGCATTAACTCCCTGCAAGCTGACACGATTAAACAAATGCAAAAGAAACCCTCGCGAAACGCTAAAGATCTTAACGCCAACGGAGGCAGAAAAAGATTTAAAGTTGTTATGCTAGACCCCCCCGGAGAGGCGAGCTGGTATAGCGCTAGGATTTACAGCGTTCGGGCAGGAGAACACAGCACTAGTTAATTTAGGACTAGGGCTCTATCTTACTATTGTCATTATCCGAGTCCGTCTCGTTAAGACTCTTCTTGAAATTTCTTATTCCCTCGCCAAGACCAGAGCCTAGCTCAGGCAGTTTCCCGACGCCAAAGAGCAGCACTAGAATCACTAGCACAATAATTAGTTCCCAAGGTCCGAGTCCAAACATGAAAGCTCCTAATCTGAAAAGACTGTGTTGCAATATACTGCTATAATGGCAGTCAGCTAAACCGTAGTTTATTGGTGCATATTTGTCCAGGCGTATTGAAAAAAATTTCGAACAGAAAGCAGGCTCTCCTTTTGGCTCCTTAGCCCCTGCCCTGCTCTTTTCTGTCCTTTTGCACGTAGCACTTTTCCTCTCGGGAGCTCTCTCGCTAGAGAGCTCAAAAACCCCTACTCCCGAGACTATTGAAGTAAAACTGGTTGAGCTACCTAAGAGCAAAGCTCCAAAGATTATCGTCCCAGACTCTGATAGCCCAGAAACTAAGAAATCTGTGGCTCGCAAGCTTGCCGGAAAAAACAGCTTAGTCCCCAAAGAGTCTCTAAGGAAAGGCGCTGAGGAGGGAAATGCCGAACAGGGAAAAGCTATAGTCCCAGGTGCTGTTAGCCCTAAACCGGTGAGCAAACAACCAAGCCTTAAAAAGCCTCAACCCGTCAAGGCTCAGCCGAAGGTAAGCAAGGCCAAGGAAAAACCAAAAAAGTCTAAGCCAGTAGCAAAGGTATCTTCTCAAAAAACTTTTCCCAAACTAAAACTCGATAGCTCTAGTCTGTTTGCAAAACTCGAACAAAATAAGCTCGCCACTGCAAAAAAACAGTCTTCCAAACAAGAAGAAAATCCAGAGAAGAACGAAAAAGTGTCAGACAGAGTCCGGGAGGCCAAACTTCGATCGGCCGTTCCCTTTCAACGCTTATCTCAACCTGGTGGCCTGAGCCGTTACGGCTCCTCGGCTCATCTGCCCAATATTCCAGATGGGCAACTCACCCTGCTCAATGCGAAGGCTGACAGGCATGCTGTTTTTGTCAGACGAGTGGCGCTACAAGTTTTTGGAAAGCTTAAGCAACTTGGCTGGACCAACCTCTCAGGAGGAGAGATAAACCGAATCCATGGTTTTGCTGTGGTGGAGGCAATTATGTCTCCTCAGGGAAAACTACTTGGAGCAACTGTTCAAGACAGTTCCGGCTTAAGAAAGTTTGACTCGACAATGCTAGAAGCTGGAGAGCACGGCACTTGGGACCAAAACCCTCCTGAATCAGCCAAGGCAGCAGATGGAAATATTCACTTTATCTTTAAAGCGAAAAGCTGGTCTGTGCGTTACGGAGATACCGGTCGGGAAAAACGTTGGCTTCTTATGGCCACAGGGCTTCTTTAAAAGACTGAGATATTTGGAGGGTAGAGAGATTGAGCATAACCTAAAGAGTTTTCTATGTTCAACCTCCTTACCCAGTTAAAGCTAGGCTTTGTCCAAAAGAAGGTAGTTAATATTCAGTGAACACTTGGCTACCTAGTTGTTCAAAGTAGTCAGGAAAATCAGAGTCATCCATTTCAAGCAACTCTGAAGTTCTACAAGCTTGGCTTGATGGCACTGTGAAAACAACCGATCCATTTTGCAAGCAAAGCACTCGCACTTGGTTACACAACGCTAAATCAAAACTCCCTGCATTTCGGTCGAGCAAATCACTCAAAGCTAAGAAAAACGCAGTATCGACTTCTCCTTCGTCATCAATAACGGGACGAACAACTCCAATGTTATCAGTGGGTATAAGAGGTAATGAAGCTTTCAAGCTATTTGGCGAAAAGGAAATATTTCTAAGTGTAAATGTTCGTAAGACTGACGACATAAAGTTACCCTCGGTTAGTTTTATAGAATGGTAAGGTACGGCCGGCAAAAGCAATTGCTTCTCCAGGCCGCACCTTTTAAAACCTACAATCAACTCTCTCTACCTCTTGAATATACCCCGTCTACTTGAAATTTCGGCTTTTTCTATACCCATAGTAAAGGGGTATATGCAGAGCGTAGCACTGCCGGACAACAAATATACTGAAACTTAAAATATGACTACAAGAGCGAAGCTCTTGACAAGAAAAGTTAAAATTCTAGCATTTTTAGTGTGTTTTGTGATTTTCTTGCGAAGCTTCGCTTCACAGCATATTTTTAGACAGGGTATATCTGTCTACCGGCTTTGCTTACGCAAAGCGAATACTGAAACCTGATGTGAGCCGTTGCAAAAGATGAAATTTAAAGTGGTTTCAGTATATAGCAAAAAACTATTCTCAAAAAGTAGAGTTGTATTACTGGCGCATTCTGGCGCCAATCCTTAGGACTCAATATTCTATTGTAAATTAGGTTGCTTGAGAGCTAGGATCTATTTCTAAGATCCTGCAATAGCTAACCCTCGCAGCTTAGAACTTACAAGCTGAAAAGATCACTAGCAATAATTTGAAAGGCAAAACTCGGATATTCACAAACTTCTAACGATCGATAAGGAACAAGATCATAAAATTCTAATGATGAAACAACAAAGGATAAACCAATTTTAAATCAATTAGAAAGTTTGTATATTTCTCCTGCGCTCAAAAAGCCAAGCACAGGAGATTACACTAGTTGTCATTAAAAACTTCATTGGGATCACTCTGAAGAGTAGAAAAATAAAGGCGAGTTGGAATCAATTCCAAAGTTCGAACATTAAGACTCGAGTGTTCATTCCTCTGATACAGCTCATCAGATAGATTCAACTTACCTCCAATTAAACTATCAAGCTCTGAGATAGCACCTCTTATAGCAAAAGTATCGGATTCAGATTTAACAATCTCTAATCCTAAACTTTTAGCAAAATCGGCAGTACCTTCCGGCCAGTAAAATCCACTAATATAAAAAAATATAAAATTTCCTTTCAAATCACTCATAAGAATGATCTCTTTTAGTTGTGGGCTCCGGCAAACTTAAATCTGCAGGAGCTCACAAAAACCTTTTCCCTCGTTGCCTCAAATCCAAACAAAGGCTCGATTTGAAGCAAATTAGATCTAACTCGATTTAGATTTCAAAGAGCATTTTCTCGGCGAACAAAGAGGATCAGCTAAACTTCAGAGTAATCCCCTACTCCACCACAACTACAGACCAAGTTACGGTCTCCATAGGCTGAATCAATTCTGGCAACAGCCGGCCAGAATTTAAAATCTTTAAGCCCCTCAACCGGCCAAGCAGCTCGACTGCGAGCATACTTGTGCCTCCATTCATCGCCACCAATCTCAAGAGCTGTGTGGGGAGCGTTTTTCAAAAGGTTGTCCTGCTTATCAGCTTCTCCGCTTTCGACTTCAGCAATTTCTTTTCTGATTGCAATCATTGCATCACAAAAACGGTCCAGTTCAGCCTGAGATTCACTTTCAGTTGGCTCGACCATCAAAGTTTCAATCACTGGCCAGCTAACTGTTGGGGCATGAAAGCCATAGTCCATTAGTCGTTTGGCAACATCTTCAACCGTCACACCGCAGTTTTTCTTAAAAGCTCTCAGATCCAAAATGCACTCATGAGCAACAAAGCCATTCTTTCCCTTGTAAAGAACGGGATAGTGAGGCTCTAGTCTCTTGGCAATATAGTTAGCGTTCAGAATAGCAACTTCAGTGGCTTTCCTTAGCCCCATTGCTCCCATCAACTTAATATAGGACCATGAAATTGGAAGAACTCCAGCAGAACCAAATTTAGCTGAAGATACAGGACCAACATTTCCTTGTTCAGTTGCCAGAGGATCTCCCGGAAGAAAATCACTCAAATGAGCAGCCACCCCAATTGGGCCAACACCTGGTCCTCCTCCTCCATGAGGAATACAAAAAGTTTTATGAAGATTTAAGTGGCAAACATCTGCTCCGAGGTCTCCCGGCTTACAAAGCCCAACCTGAGCATTCATATTAGCTCCGTCCATATACACCTGCCCACCGGCATCATGAACCATTGAGCAAATATCTTTAATAGCCTCTTCAAAAACTCCATGAGTGGAAGGATAGGTAACCATCAAAGCAGCTAAAGCATCTCCTGCTTTTTCAATGCCTGCTTTTAAGTCTTCAAGATTTATATCTCCCTGCTCATCACACTTAACCGGCAGCACTTTCATTCCTGCCATAATTGCACTGGCAGGATTGGTGCCGTGAGCAGACTCAGGGATCAAACAAATATTTCTTTTAGTGTCACCTCGGGATGCATGCCAACCCTGAATAGCTAACAGTCCCGCATACTCACCTTGAGACCCAGCATTAGGCTGCAATGAAACTGCAGCAAAACCAGTTATCTCAGCCAAGTCTCGCTCAAGCTCGTCAATCATCTCTTTATAACCAGCAGCGAATTTTTCTGGAATGAAGGGATGCATACCAGCAAACTCAGGCCAAGTTACAGCTAGCATTTCAGTAGTGGCATTAAGCTTCATCGTACAAGAGCCAAGTGGAATCATTGAAGCGGTTAAAGACAAGTCTTTGGACTGCAAGCGATTCATATACCTGAGAAGCTCGGTTTCAGTTTGGTAACGCTTAAACGCCTCAGCCTGCATGAAAGAACTCGTTCTCTTAAGCTTCGACCCTTCAGCATCAAATAGAGTTTGTTCACCAAGCTCAGCACTAAAGTTAAACTCTGCCTCAGGAACAATAACTTGAAGTAGGTTTTCGAGATCCGCTGCAAGAACTGTTTCATCCAGGGCAACACAAATCTCCGAATCAGATAAGTAACGTAGGTGAATTTCTCTATCTTCAGCTCTTGAACGAATAGCTGGCAACTCGCTCTTAGAAACCTTAAAAGATAAAGTGTCAAAGAATAGACCTTCAGAAACCTCAATACCCGATTTCTTCAAAGCTTCTTTCAGCTGGCGGGTTTTCTGATGCACGGTGCTAGCAATCTTAGTTAAGCCATCCGGTCCGTGATAGACTCCGTACATTGATGCCACCACCGCCAAAAGAACTTGAGCAGTACAGATATTGCTAGTCGCTCTGTCTCGCTTAATATGCTGCTCTCTTACTTGGAGAGCCAAACGAAGAGCGGGTTTTCCATTTCTATCCTTAGAGACTCCAACGATTCTGCCAGGAATGAATCTTTTAAACTCTTCTTTAGTTGCAAAGAACCCTGCATGAGGGCCACCATACCCAAGCCCAACCCCAAAGCGTTGAGCACTTCCGACAACAACATCTGCCCCAAGATTACCTGGAGCTTCAAGCAGAGTCAGAGCCAGAAGGTCACTTGCAACTATCAGTCTTGAAGCAGAATCCTTGCATTTAGCAGAAAGAGATGAAAAATCCTCAACTCGGCCATAGCTGTCTGGGTATTGAATGATTGCCGCAAAGGTATTTGCATCAAGCGAATCTTCGGGCGTCTCACAAATATCTAACTCAATCTCAAGTGGCTCAGCTCGAGTTTTGATAACTGCAATGGTTTGTGGATGAAGACGGTTTGAGACTACAAACTTAGTTCTATCTTCTTTCTGTGCACGGTAACACATCACCATTGCTTCAGCCGCAGCAGTACCTTCATCCAGAAGAGATGAGTTGGCTAGCTCCATGCCAGTCAAATCGGTAACTATGGTTTGAAAGTTTAGCAGAGCTTCAAGACGGCCTTGCGCTATCTCAGCTTGGTAAGGAGTATACTGGGTATACCAACCAGGATTCTCTAAAATATTTCTTTGAATTACTGGTGGGGTAATAGAGGGGTAATAACCCTGTCCAAGGTAACTTTTACCTGGACGGTTCTTTGCTGCAATTTTTCTAAGCCTTTCAATTATCTCTTGCTCACCAGCAGCTGGACTTAGATCCATTAGGCTTCGGTCCAATATTTGTTTTGGAACTGTTTGATCAATTAGTTGGTCAAGCGACTCACAGCCAAGACTGGAGAGCATTGAATCAATCTCAGCTGCCTGGGGTCCAATATGCCTAGAGACAAAACTCATGTCTCTCTTTACCGCTTCAGATTCAATCTGGTTTTTTTGGGCCACTGCTAAACCTGCCATTTTTCTTACTGCCTGTTTCGAGTTTACAACTACTTATTAAACTAAGAGACTTACTTTGAAAGCTCCTCGACATAAGCCGAGTAAGCATTCTCATCCATCAAACTATCAAGCTGCGATGCATCAGAAATTTCCATTTTTACTAGCCAGCCATTTTCTAACGGAGATTCATTAACCAACTGAGGAGAATCGTTTAGTTCCCCATTAACAGCTGTAACCTTTCCCGCAACTGGAGCATAGACATCGCTAACGGCTTTCACTGACTCCACGTTAAGGGCTGTATCACCTTGCCCCAGTTCAGCACCTGCTGAAGGTAAGTCTACAAAGACAACGTCGCCTAGCTCAGTCTGAGCATAGTCTGTAATCCCAACTACATATTCACCATTAACTTCCTTTATCCACTCGTGGTCTTTTGTAAATTTAATCACCGGCCTCTCCTAGTCACTAAGTGCCATGCTGTTAACTTTTCTTATGCTTATTTTTTCTTATAGAAGGGTATTTTCACAGTTTGAACGTCAACCAATCTACCCCGAACATCCGCCTGAAGTTTAATCCCAGGCTTTGAAAATTCTTTATCAACTATCGCCAGACCTATGGCTTTGCCAACCGTTGGCGTTTGAGTACCACTAGTTACCCAACCAACCGAGTTCCCTTCTAGGTCCTGCAGTTTCATATCTTCTCTAACCAACCCTCGGCCCAAGACTTCAAGGCCTATTAGCTTTTGCTTCAATCCTTGCTCCTTAATAGAGCGAAGCGAAGCAGCTCCAACAAAGTCACCCTTAGCGAGCTTTACCGCCCATGAAACGTTGGCCGTAAGAGCCGGCAGATCCTCTCTTAGCTCATGACCGTGCAGAGGAAGGGCAGCCTCAAGTCTAAGGGTATCTCTAGCCCCGAAGCCAATTGGGAAAGCCCCATTCTCCGAGAGTGTTTTCCAAAGGTTAGTCGCCTTCTCTGTAGGAAGAAACACTTCAAAGCCATCTTCTCCGGTATAACCAGTGCGAGCAATTAACACAGAGCCAAAAGTCGTTTTCTCCATTTTTCGGAAACTGAAAAACGGAAATGCATTAAGGCTAGAATCTTTAAGTTCAGGAAAAGTCTTTAGCAAAATACCTTCTGCTAAGGGACCCTGCAGAGCAATTTGAGCGAAATCTGCTGTTTGATTTTCTAGTTGAACTCCTTCAGAGTTTTGGCTCTGCAGCCATGCAAAATCTTTATCCACGTTAGAAGCATTGGCACAGATAAAGAATTCTTGCTGGCTAACCCGATAAACTATTAAATCATCAATTACCCCGCCCTCTTCATTTAAAAGAAGAGTGTATTGAGCCTGACCATCGGAAATTCGAGTAATATCGTTACTGCAAGTTCGTTGAATAAAGGACTGAGCAGCCGAACCTTTACATAAAATTTCGCCCATATGACTGACATCGAAAATGCCCGCCTGCTCTCTAACTTTTAGATGCTCATCTTTGAGATTGCTATACTGAACAGGGACTTCCCACCCCGCAAAGCCCATCAGCTTGGCTCCGGCTTCTTTATGCAGGTCGAACAGACAAGTCCGCTTTAATTCACCAACAGTTTCTTCAGAATCAGACAAAATCCCGCAACTCCAGAGGTTGTTAATAAAGTCCCAAAATGGTCAGGAATGGGGCTTCTGTATAGCAGCTACTGACAGCCATGTCATGAGTACGGGGCTCTGGAAAAAGACAACTTAGGAGCCTATAGAACTCGAAGAGCCTAGAAAACCGCAAAGACTACTGAACTTATTTCAGTTAACTATCTTAAGCTATCCGAAAGATCTATTGTCCAGGTAGTTGTCAAACAACAACTAGGGAAAAACAATGAAAAAAGCTGTAATTTTAACTTTGGCTGCAATTTTCAGTCTATCGGGGCTCGAGCTTTTAGGCTCATCTCAAGTAACTGGTAAGCAAACATTAGTTGTCGCGGCAACTGCTTACAACTCCTTGCCTGAACCATACACTGGACAAGAGGCCCCTACTGCGTGGGGGCACAAGCTTGAACCAGGAAATAAAGTAATCTCTGTTAGCAGAGACCTTGTTGACCTGGGACTAGTCGATGGAGTCGTCGTTGAAATTGAAGGACTACCTGGCAAGTATTTGGTAGCTGACAAGATGGCAAGAAGGTGGACCAAGAAAATCGACATCTACATGGGCTTAGATGAGGTGGCTGCCAAAGAGTGGGGTAACCGAACTGTCAAGCTAACTTGGTAAGCGCTCAGGCAGCTCTTCTCTTCGTTGCTCAGCAGGCTTCCTCACTGCGTCGTGTCATAAACACGACTCATTCCTCAGCCTTTGAGCGCCTCGACCAAAACTACCTGAACCCTTACCTAACTTGGTTGATATGATCCCCCAACAAGCTCGACTTAGCTGACTTCTCAGGCGACCTTATCTTGAGCAGCGTCCACCGTATTAGAAAGTAACATTGCAATAGTCATTGGACCCACACCGCCTGGCACTGGAGTCACCGCGGCAGCCTTCTCACAAGCCTCGTCGTAATTCACGTCACCAACCAATCTTCCATCATCAAGTCGGTTAATTCCAACATCAATTACAATAGCGCCCTCTTTAACTGAAGATAGGCCCAACATTTCAGGTCTTCCAACAGCGGCAACCAAAATGTCAGCATCAGCACAAATCTCTTCTAAATTCTTACTTCGGGAGTGACACACGGTAGCAGTGCAGTTTTCCTCCAGCAGCATAAATGCCACGGGCTTTCCAACCAGAACGGAACGACCAACTACTACTGCGTTTAAACCAGACAAGTCTTCAGAATGACCTAGGTCTTTTCTAGCCTCTTTGATTAATTCTATACAACCCTTCGGTGTGCAAGGTCGATGAGCTTTGGCGCCTCTCATCAAAAGACCTTGGTTGGCAGGGTGAAGTCCGTCAACATCCTTGTTGGGAGCTATCTTTAAAAGGGCACTGTATTCATCTAGTCCTTTTGGAAGCGGCAACTGAAGTAAGATGCCATCCACAGTTTCGTCGTTCGAAAGTTCTTCCAACTGACTTTGCAAAGCCTGGTCCGAAACATCGGCAGGGAGTTTAATGTCCACCGGCTCAATGCCGCAACGCTTCGCCATTTTACTTTTAGAAGCTACGTAAACCTGAGAGGCTGGATCCTCTCCTACTAAAACTACAGCTAATTTGGGCGAACGCCCGAGCTTTTCGGTTACTTCAGCTGAACGATCCTTCAAAGCCGCTCTTACTGACTTAGCTAATGCTTTTCCATCAATTACTTTTGCAGCCATTTGCTTCTCCCTCTGGGGCAATCTTCATTAGAAAAGAAGGCGTTGACCTAGCAGAAAAAACCGTCAAAAATCAAGATCATGAAAATAGGAATTCCAAAAGAACTAAAAGAAGGCGAAAGAAGAGTCGCCCTTACACCTGAGGGGGCTAAAAAGCTCCTAGAAGCTGGTCATCAAGTCTTGATTCAGTCCGGAGCCGGAGAGCTTAGTGGATTTGAGAATACTCTCTATCAGGAGGCTGGCGCGACTTTGGTCGATCCACTAGAACAGGTTTGGGGTGACTGCGAACTCTTAGTAAAAGTAAAAGAACCACATCCTGAAGAATACAAATTTCTACGTGAAGACCTCTCAGTCTTTTCTTTTCTCCATCCTGCTGCCAGCAAAGACCTTACCGTGGCTATGAGAGACTCTGGGGTTACTGGTTTGGACTACGACCTGGTCACCCTCGATACAGGTAGCTTACCTATTCTGGAACCTATGAGCGTAATAGCTGGAAAGCTGTCCGTTCAAAACGGAGCTAGGTTTCTTGAAGCTAGTGAGGGCGGATATGGCATCCTTCTGGGCGGAACGCCAACGGTACCACCAGCTAAGGTTCTTGTTGTTGGTTGTGGCAATGCTGGAAGAAACGCTGCTCAGATCGCTGTCGGTATGGGCGCTGAAACTACTGTTCTGGATATTAACGAAGCGGTCTTAGATAATTTTAAGAAAGAGCTGCCTAAGGTCAAAACCTCCTTATCTACTACTGACACCCTAAAGGCAGCTCTAGCGGACACAGACTTATTGATTGGAGCTGTTTTAGTACCTGGAGCCAAAGCTCCTAAAATTATCACCAAGGAACATTTAAGACTGATGAAACCAAAATCGGTCTTAGTCGATATTTGCATTGACCAAGGAGGTTTTGCCGAAACTAGCCGACCTACCACAATTTCCAACCCGGTCTATACTGAAGAGGGAGTTGTTCACTGTTGCGTGGCCAACATGCCAGCAATGGTACCAAGAACTTCAACCCTAGCCTTAACTGCAGAAACTCTTCCCTGGATAGAAAAAATAGCTTCCCTAGGAGTCGACAAGGCTATTCAAACACTCGAGCCAATTAAAAAATCAGTAACCATGAAAGGCGGAGAAATAACCAATAAAGCGGTCGCCGATGCTTTCGGGATGAAGTTCTCGGCAGTCTAGAAAAATCTAGAAGTCGTCGCCTTTAGTATCAAAAAGAAACCAGCCGGTTATAAAATCCCAGGCCTCGTCAAAAGAAAGGCCTGCGTATGCGCCCACGATTAATAAATCAAGGCCCAAACCAACTTCGTATGGAGTGACATGCCGGGAAGTAGACTGAGTAAAACCGGCTCCCGCTCCGCCCTCAGTGTCCCTTTCTATAAAAAAAGGAAAGCGTCGTCCTTGAGGCCCAAGTCTAAAAGCCAAAGGCTCAACATAACGATAACCGAATTGTCCATAGCGGGTAGCTCGAATCACAGCTCCACCAGAAGAACCAACTCCCACGTCTCCTCTAAAAATATCCCAAAGATCAATTACTCTGTTCGGAATGTAGAAAAGAATTTTATGTAAAACATCATGCTCGGCGCCGGTAATCATCGTCCCAGCTGTGCGCCTATTGACGTCATCCAAGTCCCCTATCCTACCCTCTGGGCGATAGAGAGGCTGTTGAACTTGGTTAAATTCCTGACCACTTCTAGGGTAAGACCTCTCATCATATCTGGAGCCATTAGCTGGGTAATCTCTGGGTTGCTCGTAAGTAGACCTAGGAGGAAGTCTTCTAGAATCCCCACCAGAAAGGCTACCTGGTTTTAAATAAATTCTGTCCCCCTCAGGCATTCCATCCGCAACGGCTGATGAAGCAGATAAAAAGACAAGCGCAATCAAAAGTAGGCTAAGAAACGATCTCATAAGTTTTCTCCAATTCTACGGCGGATTTTCTCATTAGATGCAGATCTGAGCAAAGGAAAAATATGGCTCCAAAAATCAGGGACAACTAGTCGAAAAAAATGCTATTTCTGGCGAATGAGCACGAGGCTTTTGTACATCACCTACCCTTTTCCCCCAATTGCTGGAGGTGGCGTTTCGCGCCCCCTAAACTTCCTAAGTCATTTCTCAGAGTTTGATATCGAAGCATCTATCCTCAGCGTTGAACTAACTGAATCGGATAGAGCTAGACACAGCATAGACGACAGTAGACTGGACACGCTAGACCCAAGCTTGAAAGTCTTTAGAAGCCCTACCCGCTTCCCATATAAAATCGTTGCTAAACTAAGGGAGCGTCTTCCTCAAAGGATTTTCAGCTACCTTAGCTTTCTAACTTTCCCCTTTATGAACTCACAGCAAGCCTGGTGGAGCATCAGCTCAATACCAAAAGCTATTCGAATCGTTAGAGAAGAACATATCCAAGTTGTTTTGACCTCCGCTTCGCCGCACTCAGTGATGCTAACAGGCTTGTTTGTAAAATTATTCACCAAAGCAAAGTGGATATGTGACCTGCGAGACCCTTACACCGACGGCTATCAGTGGCATTGGCCTGGAAAACTGCACTGGCTACTCAGCCGAGCGATAGAAAAAGTCTGTTTCTACCTTGCCGATCACTTAGTAGTGAATACCCCTGAGGTAAAAAAACTCTACCTCAGTCGCAACCTAAAGACTGAAGCCGAAATAGCGGTTGTTACCAACGGGATAGCGTGAGATGTCCGCTTCTAAACTAACCATAGCTTACGCAGGACTTTTAGCTGATATTGAAAGCTGTAGAGAAAGGCCGGTTGAGAGCTTTCCATTGTCTTGGCTACGAAACTTTCGTAATCAGAACATCCGAGCTGAAACGAGAAGCGGAAAGTTTTTGATTGAAGCCATAAAACTGCTTTCAGAAAAACGTCCTACATTATCCAAAGAACTTACAATTGAACTTTGGGGAAAAATAGCCGAGGGCAATAAAAACCTAGTAAAAGAGTATAATCTCGAAAAAATAATCGAGATATCAGACAAACTCCCTCATAATGAATCAAGAGATAAGCTATCCAAAGCTGACCTTTTATTTTTACCCCTTGAATCTGAAAAATATGGGCAAAGGCCCTTAAATATCCCTGGTAAGCTTTACGACTACCTTGAATTCGAAAAGCCAATTCTCGCACTATGCGGAGAGTCAGACTGCAAAGACATTATAGAAAAGTCTGGACTAGGAATTTTAGCTGAACCAGACAATCCAAAAAATATCGCCAAGATTTTAGAAAGATTAATAAAGAATAAGAAAAATCTATCGGAAACTTACAAACCCAATAAAGATTGGATTAAGCAGAACTACTCGGCGCGTGCACTTACCAAGGAACTATCTACAATTGTAAAAAGGCTAGCAGAATAATCTAACTTGGCACTACAAAGGAGACTTCTCGAATCTCATACTCTTTTTTTCCGCCCGGCAAAGCTACAATAGCCATGTCATCAACCGACTTTCCAATTAAGCCTCTGGCAATTGGAGAAGCAAAGGAAATCATACCCTTCGCTGCATCAGCTTGCTCATCTCCTACGATAGTGAAAGTTTTCTCCTCTCCGGTATCAGCATCTTCAATCAACACCGTGGCTCCAAAAATAACTTTGTCACCAGAGAGCTTACTAATGTCTACGACCTGAGCAGTAGCAACTTTATTTTCTAGAAGTCTGATTCTAGCTTCAAGCATTCCCTGAGCTTCTTTCGCAGCATCATATTCTGCATTTTCTGAAAGGTCACCGTGAGCCCGCGCTATCTCAATAGCTTTAGAAGCTGCATGCCGCTCCACAGTCTTTAGTTGATAGAGCTCTTCAGTTAATTTTTCATGACTCTGAATAGTCATCGGAGTCTTGTCAGCCATTTCAGCCTCCAAAGATTGTTTAACAATTCAATTATTCGGGAACCCTTATTATCTCAGAGCATTACTGGACTGGCAAGTTCAGGTTAAGCAATAAACTTTGCTAAAAAACTCCTAAAATCTACTGAATTAATTCTATGCTAAAGCTATTTTTAAGGACATAGCATCCTCTCCTCCCTCTTTAACGCCCCTGTTTTCGGCTAATTACTGGCTATTTGGGTGCATAATCAATAGCTGATATACTGGCTAGGTATTAGTTTTTGATCCTCTGGCAGTACCACGTCTCCTTCATCCCCGTTACTACTGCTCGAGAAAAAGTCTAAATTGCAAGTAGGCAGGTTCCCTACTCCGTCGCTCTCTATCAAAAATAATTTACCTTGGTTCAGTAGAAAAATTTGTCCTAGGACCTTTCAGACTAAATACAATGCATTGAAGCTCTGAACGGCCCTGGGTTGACCAAATATAGAGGTTAATTACAGGTATTTATTCCAAACGGAGAACTTCATGAAAATCATTATACTTCAAGACCGAGGCAAACGCGTTGGTCTGCAATCCGCAGTCTCTATTGCCAGAAACAAAGACTGGTTCACTGCTCCCATTGCTGACACTTTTGGGCCTTCAGCGGCATTGACTGAGATAGTGAATGAAAGTAGCCCATTGGCATCCCAAACTGAAGCTCTAACACAAGTCCTCAGCGACGATAAAGACGTTATCTTTGTGGTATCCGGAGGCCAGCGCACTTCAGAAACTATGCACCTTTGGGCTAGAGATTATGGCGCAAAAGTTGTATTTGTTCAAAACAGTTGGGAATGGTCAGACGACGTCGATTCTTCAGCAAAGTTCGGGTTTACTTCATACGCCGAAACGCTGAATAGACTGTTGGGAGAAAATAAGCATACGGAAGTAATAATCCTCCCTGGCAAAGCCGCTACTTTAAAAACTGCTCTGGCAGCAAACAAAGGGGTCTTTGTTGGTGAAAACCTGCAAGATATTACAGAACATTTTGCAAGAAACGCAAAAACTTTGGCTGTAATTCCAGAGCATATCCTTCTCATGCCAAACGAAAGAGATCGCTATCAACCTCTTTCAAGGTTGGATCTAACCTTGAGACTTTCAAAACAACTTGATATGGCCGAAAATCGGATTAACCGAATAACTGGAAACGATTTAAGAGAAGCCATGACTTTGTCCAGTGACGATAATTTTTATGCAAGTCGAGTGGCAGACATCGTGTTTGGATTGGTGCAATCTATTTACAATGCATCACCAGATGAAAGACAAAACTTCGAGGATCAGCAGTTGAAAGTTCCTGGACGAGTAGAGTGCACTACTAGGTACGAAACTGGTGGGTATGTGTTTGATCTTAGCGGCCGAGCTGTCGAAGAAATGGATCAACTACGTCTTGACGTGAAAAGGCTTCGTGGAAACAACATAGCAGTGTAAGTCTAAGTGCCCTTGGCCATAGTAACCGCCTATGCACTCATGATAGACGACTCCCCGGATTGGTTTTTGACAACGTTCAATGGTCAATCCGGGTCCTTTTTAATTTTTTGCCTAACCCCCCGAACTGAAAGATCTTATCAGAGTTAATCCGACTCGATTTCAAGAGATACGACAATTGAATAATAGTAACGGCATAAACTTGAAAAAAATCCATTTCCGGCTAAAATACAGCTTTATTCGCAATTGGGTTCCTCTACCCACTAAAATCCTTTCTTTGAGTAGTGAAGATCTGATGTTTCTCCGCTGACCTACAGAGCTGCGTGCTTTGGCCAGTGGAGAACACTGATACACGAAGGTTTTTAGCCGATTTTAAAAATTAACAGGCCGCTACAATTCAGAATCTTTTGAATTGTCCAGGCCTGATTAATTTCTTAATCGGTCTGGTCTCAACTAGTTGAAACCAAGGAAACTCAAATGACAGACCTAAACCAACAAGCAGCAGACAATGCTGCTAAAATCATGGCAGCGCCAACCTACGCAGGCGACGAAAGTGGTCCTCTAGACCGGCTGAAATTAGTGGGGCTCGATTACTCCGACCTCTCTCAGCCTGACTATAGAAAGCTGTTCATGCGTGGCTGTATGGAGGAAGACTCCGCTTATAATTCACTTATCCAAACGACGGACATTTTCGAATGGAGAAATGTCAAGACATGGGTTAGGCGACTCCTCGAAGCAGGTGTTTTAACCGGTGTGAAAAACGACGCTAAAGGCTTCGATGTAAGTAATCAGCATATTCTGAACATGTCTGGCGACTTACTGGAGATGCACGCGAAAGCAGCTGAAATTGGAGCAGTTTTTACCAAAGCTCGTTATCCATTTACAGTCCAGGCTTCAGACGCCGCTCTTCAGAACGCTGCGCGCCAGCTCGCAATTTTCACGCGAATGTCACTGGATCAAGGACTGGTTCAATTTGTTGAACCGGAACTGGTTAGAGACAGTCTTGGCGGAAGCCATGGTATCGGCGAGTCTTACTCGATGATGGACAAAATGATTGGTTATCTTATGGAGGCGCTGGAAGAATGGGAGATCCCACCCGAGTGTGTCATATTGAAAACCAATATGATTGAACCCGGTGCCAATGACGAAGGCGACCCTGACCACATCGCTGAAAGAACCGTCACACTCTTTAAAAAATACAAAAGAAACTTTGCTGGGTTTAAACTGCTTAGCGGCGGTCAATCCACGGAACTGGCTCTAAGACGAGTAGAGGCTATCGTATCTCACTCCAAAGCTGAAGCTCCAGATATGGTTGGCAAAATCAGTACCTCATTCTCTCGAGCTGGAATGGGTGGTGTACTGGAAGCTTACGCCAGTAAAGGTAAAAAAGCCGCAATTGCTAAATTCGTAGAGAATTCGCTGGCTATTGAGAGAGCACTAGCTGCCTAAGGTCAAAGTCTAGGCGTTTTTTACAAGGGGAAAAACCAGTTCGCTTTTGAGCTGGTTTATTCCTTAAGACTATTTGTATCAGTGTCCTCTTTTTTAGTAGCTTAGAGACGATCCTATCCCTTCCAGAGATCCTCTCGTTGCTAGTTAAGCAACCGCTACCCAATCATTGTTGAATAGATTCAAACTATTAGGAACCCCTCTCCTAATCTTTATACTTTTCATGTATTTTGATAGAATTCGGCTTTGATATTTCTCATCATCGCTACCGGTAGACTTAAGTCCCGTGGTCTCGCAGAGACTCTTTTCTTTACTCCACAAAACAATAAATTTTTTAGTTTCTAAGCTCTCTGCATGGCCTCGGGTCGACTTTGAAAAAGGTTAAACTGAGGGTTTTTTTTAAATATGGCATACCGGGAGGACCGAGCCATGAGTAAACCAATAGTCTGGTGCATATGCGCCCGAAGCAAACGAAGGGGCTGCTCTGAGTTTGTAGAGATGTTGAGAGACCATCCAGTTATTAGAGAACTAGGATACGAAGTGCTAGGACCGACGACTAATCCTGGAAAAGTGGAAATCGACAGGGGAAGCCTTCTAAGAGAGGACAAGTTCTTAGAAGAAAAAGCTAAAAACCCAGAGAGCATTTTCATTATTTTTGGAGGAGATGGTAGCCGCAATGCACTCAAGTACTACGGCAAATTGGGAAATACCTGCCTAATCCAGACGACTCATGATTTTGGTGTTTCAAAAGATCTGGGAACTAGAATGGGATTTGATTCTGGGGTTTACGCTTTGGTTGACGCTCTAGAACCTTTCTTCATACCCAACCAACAAAGGATGGGAATTGTTCCAGGACGAGACAAGCGAGGAGCGGCATGGCAAACGACTAAAATTCTTAAGTCCAGACTGCCAAACGCAAACTTGCGCTGTGTCAGTACCAAGTATGAGCTAACAAAAGCCCTAGAGGAAGGCTTTTCAGTCATTTGTAGTGAATCAATAGCTGAGTTCTATGGTCACGACATGAGCAAGTCAGTAACAAGCTTCGATCTCGTAAAGGCATTAACTGAGTATCGAGTTAATCTCCAACCTAAAGCAATTCGGAGAATCACTGGACCTGAGCTTGAGGAATTACCTTACACTCTAAGCGAATGGGAACAAGAGCATGTACAAAAAGTTCTCGATACTTTCGCTAGAGTGATGCCTATGATCCATAAAGGCTACTTCGATGGCTTAGGCGACCACCGTCGTTTCGTCATGCAATATGAGCCAAACGCTTGCTCTGTTAATCTAACAGAAATAGCTAATCGTCTTTAAGAGATATAGCTCGAGCCGATTTGCATCAGGTTTATTCAACCAAAGTCGGCTCGAGCTATTCACCTTAACTAGTATTGCAAATACCAGCTAGGATTGCTGAAACAACTCTTGCTGAACGGTGCTAGACTCATCAATTGTTGCAATGTATTCCTGAAGTGACTTAACGCCAAAGCCATCTCCTTTCTTAGCCGCCTCTATCGCCAATACGGCAGCTTCCGCAGCCGCGACAGTAGTGAACAAAGGAATATTAAGGGAAGTCGCTGTACTTCTAATCGACCTAGAATCAAGCAGCGGACCTGTTCCCTCAGGAGTATTGATAACCATCTCAATCTCTCCTGATTCTAAGGCGTCAACGATATGAGGAGATCCCTCTCTCACCTTGTTCACTTGCGTAGCTTCAATCCCCTGGCTGCTAAGAAACTTTAGCGTGCCCTCAGTTGCTACAATCTCAAAGCCCAGCTCAGCAACTTTTTTAGCAGTCAGAATAGCGAGCTTTTTATCCGCATCCTTAATACTCAAAAAGACCTTACCCTTTAGCGGCAGCTCAACTCCAGTAGCTTTCTGGGCTCGAATAAAACCACCCTCAACAGAAGTATCTATTCCCATAACTTCACCAGTGGATCTCATCTCTGGCCCAAGCATGGCATCAACCCCTCTAAACTTAACGAAAGGAAAGACGGATTCTTTAACTGCGACATAAGGAATTCCAGCAATACTAGCCTGATAGTCTTCAAAGCGTAAAAGCTGTCCGTAGACTCCAGACTCTGAAAGCTGCTTGAGACTTTCCCCAGCCATTACCCTAGCTCCAACTTTAGCCCAAGGAATACCAGTAATCTTAGAAACAAAGGGAACACTTCTTGAGGCTCTTGGATTAACTTCGATTATATAAACCTCGGAGCCACCGACTACTGCAAACTGCACATTCATCAGTCCTTTTACTCCAACTTCCTTAGCTAGAGACTTTGCAGCACTTTCAATTTCACTGAGAACCTCTCTAGAAAGATTCTTTGAAGGAAGCATGAAAGAGCTATCACCTGAATGAATCCCAGCTCGCTCAATATGCTCAACGATCCCCGCTACTATGACTCTCTCACCGTCGCAAACCGCATCCACGTCAACTTCAACAGCGTTATCTAGGAAGCGGTCCAACAAAACAGGTCTTTCATAAGAAACAGAAACTGACTCGTTAATATACTTCCTCAATTCTTCTTCATTATGAATGATTGCCATAGCTCGGCCACCTAGCACGAAACTTGGTCTAACCATCAGCGGATAATCAACTCGGTTGGCAACCTCTACAGCCTCTGCCTCATTACTAGCTACTCCACTCTCAGCTTGCTTTAAACCAAGTTTATCGAGCAGGTCTCTGAACTTTTCACGGTCCTCTGTAGCGTCAATTGCCTCCGGTGGAGTTCCTATCACCGGCACTCCCAGTTCCTTAAGCTTTGCAGAAAGTCTAAGTGGGGTTTGACCACCATATTGAATTATTACTCCGTCCGGCTTTTCACGAGCCACAACCTCAAGCACGTCCTCAAGAGTAAGTGGCTCGAAATACAATCTATCAGAAGTATCAAAATCAGTGGAAACAGTCTCAGGATTACAGTTAACCATAATCGTTTCGTACCCAGCCTCCTCCAATGAAAAGGCTGCATGCACACAACAATAATCAAACTCTATCCCCTGACCAATCCTGTTAGGACCGCCCCCAAGAATCATAATTTTCTTGTTATCAGTTGGAGGAGCATCTGACTGATTCTCATAGGTGCTGTAAAGGTAAGGAGTATCTGATTGAAACTCAGCCGCACATGTATCAACCTTCTTAAAGCCCGGTCTGATCTTTTCAGCGTGTCGCTTCTCGCGAACATCGTCTTCAGAACAATTCATTAGCCAGGCAAGTCTAGCATCACTAGCACCTAGCTGCTTAGCCTCGAGCAGGCTTGACCCAGACACATCTCCAATTTTCTTACCTTTAAGAGATTTTTCCATGTCTACGATCATCTGCATTTGATCTAAAAACCAAATATCGTAACCTGACACTTTGTTTAAATCTTCAATAGACGCTCCCTGAGCCAAAGCAGAGGCAATTTGTAGAGGTCGAACCGGATTAAGATTCTTAATCTCTTTTAAAAGATCCTTAAGCTCCCCCTGCTCATTATACTCACCATCAAACAAGCCTGTCTTATCAACTTCAAGAGATCTATATGCTTTTTGATATGCCTCAGGAAAGGTTCTAGCTATTGCCATTGCTTCTCCCACAGACTTCATCTGAGTTCCAAGAGTAGAATCAGCTCCTTCAAATTTTTCAAACGTAAAGCGTGGAATCTTTACAACAACATAGTCAATGCTTGGCTCAAAGCTAGCAGGAGTCTTTTTGGTAATATCATTTGGAAGCTCGTCCAGCGTGTAGCCAACTGCAAGCTTCGCTGCAATTCTAGCTATAGGAAATCCGGTAGCCTTAGAAGCCAAAGCAGAACTACGAGAAACTCGAGGATTAAGCTCAATTACAATTTGTCGACCTGTCTTTGGACAAACTGCGAACTGAACATTAGAGCCTCCAGTATCAACTCCAATCGCGTTCATGATTGCAATCGCACCATCTCTTAAGTCTTGATACTCTTTATCAGTTAGCGTCTGCACAGGAGCAACTGTAATGGAATCCCCTGTATGAGTTCCCATTGGGTCCAAGTTTTCAATCGAGCAGATAACAACTGCATTATCTGCTTTATCTCGCATGATCTCGAGCTCATACTCTTTCCAGCCAACAAGGGACTCTTCAATTAGAAGTTCACTAATTGGACTGCACTCAAAGCCCCAAGCCAGCTTTTCTTCAAGCTCTCCTTCATTCTCGACAACTCCACCGCCACTGCCACCTAGGGTACGTGATGGTCTAAGTATAAGTGGGTAACCAATTTTTTCAGCAGCAGCCTTCCCTTCTTCCATGGTGTGACAGATTTCACTTTTAGCACTGTCCAGTCCCAGGGAACTAACTACTTCTTTAAAAGACTGGCGATCTTCGGCTTTGGTAATGGCGTCAATACCAGCTCCAATCAGCTCAACGTTATGCTTATCAAGTATTCCTTTCTCAGCCACCTCGATAGTAACGTTAAGAGCAGTCTGCCCACCAATGGTAGGCAGAAGCACATCTGGCTTTTCTCTTTCAATGACTTTTTCAATAAACTCGGCAGTAATCGGCTCGATGTAAGTTCTATCGGCCAAATTTTCGTCGGTCATTATTGTAGCCGGGTTAGAGTTAATCAAGATTACCCGGTAACCCTCTTCTTTGAGCGCTTTAACGGCTTGAGTTCCTGAGTAATCAAACTCGCAGGCTTGGCCAATCACAATCGGCCCTGAACCAACAACTAAAATTGATTTAATATCGTCTCTGCGTGGCATCTCTAAATCCCCTGCTCTACCATCTCTGCAAATCTAGCAAACAAATACTCAGCATCTCTTGGCCCCGGTGAAGACTCTGGATGATACTGAATAGAAAAAGTCTTTATTTCATCAATTGAAAACCCTTCAACAGTCTTATCGTTGAGGTTCATGTGCGAAACTTTCAGATCCGCTGGGACCTTTTCCGCGTCTGTTGCAAAACCATGGTTTTGAACAGTGATTTCAATTTTACCTGTTTTCTGATCTTTAACAGGATGATTACCTCCACGGTGACCAAAAGGAAGTTTAAAAGTCGGAGCACCCAAAGCATGGCCTAAGATTTGGTGTCCTAAGCAAATTCCAAACATCGGATACTTTCCTTTAAGAGCCTTAACCGTTTCAATGCCGTAAGTTACAACTGCAGGGTCTCCTGGGCCGTTAGAGAGAAAAACACCATCTGGCTTAAGAGCTTCAATCTCCTCAGCTGAAGTGCTGGCTGGAACCACAGTTACTCTGAACCCCTGGTCAACCAAAAGGCGGAGAATATTAAACTTAACGCCAAAGTCTATGGCAACAATGTGTTTTCTTTTCTCGAATTCAGGCCCTGCGTGTTCGCTATATCCCTGACCTCTCTTCCACGTTCCTTGAGACCATGTGTAAGGCTCTTTGCAAGTAACCTCTTTGACAAGGTCCTGGCCTTCTATTCCTGGCAGAGCTTTTACATCGGCGAGAATAGCCTCAACATCAGTTCGAGAACTGGAGACGATTCCCATCTGAGAGCCATTATCTCTTAAGTGAAGAACTAGCTCTCTAGTATCCACTCCAGAAATTCCAACTAGCTCATTTTTCTCAAGCCAGTCTTGGAAACTCATTTCCGAGCGGTAGTTACTACTAAGGTTAGAAAATTTTCTTACAATCACACCCTTGGCATGAGTAGCAAAAGACTCAACATCTTCTGAGTTGCAACCCACGTTACCGATATGAGGGTAAGTAAAAGTTAGAAGCTGGTTCGCATAAGAAGGGTCAGTTAAAATTTCCTGGTAGCCGGTCATCGAAGTATTAAAAACAACTTCCCCACTAGCCTCACCAATATGCCCGCAAGCCTCTCCTCTAAAGACTTTTCCATCTGCTAGAACTAAAACTGCTTCCTTAGTCTTACTCATTTATACCTCTCAGCTTTATACTTTTACTGTCTCTTTTTACTGACTCTATTAACTATAAAGGCCTTTCGAATCGAACACCTTACGACCCGCAACAACCGTAAATCTGGCTAGCCCTTGAAGCTCGCGTCCAAAAAATGGGGAGTTCGAACTCAAGGAAAGATTATGCTCTTTGCCAAAAGTAATTTTACTCTCTTGATCAATAACAGAAATATCCGCGACTGAGCCCTTCTCTAAACTCACCTGCTCAAGTCCATAGCAAGCTCGAGCATCACTTGTAACAGAGGCAATCGCCCTCTCAAGACTTAGGGCACCTTCTCTTACTTTCTCCAGCAACAGAGGAACAGTGGTTTGTAGGCCAAGAATACCAAGGGAGGCGTCACCAAAAGCAACTCTCTTTGAATCCTCCTCGTGCGGAGCATGGTCACTAGCCACACAATCGATTGTTCCGTCCGCTAATCCCTCAAGCAGACCTTTAATGTCTTCCTGTTTGCGAAGAGGCATGCTCATTTTAGCCGAGGTGTCGTATTCAGTTACAGCGGTCTCATCAAGGATGAAGTAGTGAGGCGCTGTTTCAGCAGTCACCTTAGCACCATCCTTCTTGGCCCTTCGAATCAGTTCCACACCACGAGCCGTACTGACGTGACAAAAATGAACTCTACCTCCAGTTAGTAAGGCAAGTTCAATATCTCTTGAAATCATCACATTCTCAGCAGCTGCTGGCATACCTTTTAAGCCAAGCTCTACACTTAGCTCGGACTCATTCATTGAAAACCCATTGCTAAGCGAAGTATCTTCCTCGTGACAGGCAAGAACTAAGTTCATCATCTTGCCATACTCTAGAGCACATCTCATCAAAGCAGAATTCCAAACTGGCCAACCATCATCTGAAAAGGCAACACAACCTGCTTCCCAAAGTTCAACCATTGGAGCCAGACTTTCACCTTTTAATTTCTCTGAGATCGCACCAATTGGATGCACTCTTGCTCCACCAGCTAGTGCTGACTTTTCAATAATAAACTCCACAACCTGAGCGGTGTCGATTACTGGATTGGTATTAGGCATGCAGCAGACAGAAGTAAATCCACCGGCAGCCGCGGTCTTCGCACCAGACTCAATGGTTTCCTTCCACTCGAATCCTGGCTCTCTCAAATGAACATGAATATCAATTAGGCCAGGTGTTACCAAAGCACCGGATGCGTCCAGAACTTCTGCTTCACTTTCAGAGTCGAAGGCCCCAGGCTTTCCAGTAGCTTCGATAACTCCATCAACTGCGAGAAGATCTCCCTTCTCTTTTAAACCCTTTGCAGGGTCCAGCAGAGTCCCTCCCTTAATTAGAAGTTTACTACTCATTAGATACTAGCTCCTTAATTCCTGCCTCGGAGGAAGAGTCCCTCCCTTTGTTATCAGCACCCGTAGCAAGTAAAAATAAAACTGCCATTCTAACCGCAACTCCCAACTCCACCTGCTCTTCTATATGCGACCGAGGGCCATCAGCTACATCAGAGGAAATTTCAGTACCTCGAATAATAGGTCCGGGGGCGAGCACTATGCAGTCTGGGGCGTAATCCTTAAGCCGCTCCTCGGTAATACAGTAAAGGCGGGAATACTCCTCAAGCGAAGGTATGTAGATATCTTTTTGATACTCGTGCTTCATCCGAAGAGAGACCACTACATCAGCCCCCTCTATCCCCCGTTTCATATCCGGAAAGACTTCAGCCCCCATACCTTCAAACTCTGTAACTGCTAGCGTAGGCGGAGCAACTAATCTGACTCTGCAGCCAAACAGTTTAAGCAAGTAAATGTTGGAGCGAACCACTCGGCTACGAAGAGCATCTCCTACAAAACTAACGCTCAGGTTTTCCAAAGTTCCCAGCTTTCTTCTAATACAAAGGGCGTCCAGCAAAGCTTGGGTTGGGTGCTCATGAAGTCCATCACCTGCATTAACCACCGAAGTCTCTGGCAAATGGTCTGCCACTAACTTACAGGCTCCACTCGCAGGATGCCTCATCACCACAACATCAGGCGACATAGATTGAATTGTAAGGGCGGTGTCGATTAAGGACTCCCCCTTGGAGGTACTGCTAGAAGAAGCTCCGAAGTTAATTACGTCCGCACTTAATCTCTTACCAGCTAGCTCAAAGCTCATCCTGGTTCGAGTCGAAGCCTCGAAGAACATGTTTACTATGGTCTTTCCTCTTAGGGCTGGAACCTTCTTAACCGCTCGCTTATTAACATCAACAAACTGATCAGCACTGTCCAGAAGGGCTAGCACTTGCTCCTTCTCCAGACCTTTTATACCAAGCAGATGTTTAAGTTCGCTGTTCATGATTAAGTTAAAAGCCCCTTAGATACTTACTTCCCAGACTTATGAATAAACACTCCTTCTTCTTCATCGTGGTCTTCTAAATGCACTCTAACGAATTGCTCTCTTTCAGTCGGAATATTCTTACCAACGTAGTCAGCTCTGATTGGAAGTTCTCGGTGACCTCTGTCACAAAGAACCGCTAGCTGAACAGCTTGCGGGCGACCAAAGTCTATAACAGCATCAAGCGCAGCTCGTATTGTTCGCCCGGTAAACAGAACATCATCCACCAGGACTATTTTGTGCTCATCAACGTGAAAGGGAATGCTTGTTCCCTGGACCACAGGTTGGTCGGCTCCCTGCCCGAGGTCATCTCTATAGAGTGTAATGTCCACTACTCCAAAAGGAATCTCAACTCCGTCAATTTCTTTAATCTTGGAGACAATCCGCTGACCCAGAGTCTCGCCCCTAGTTCTAATGCCGACTATGGCGAGCTTTTTTCCACCCTTGTTATTCTCTAGTATTTCGTGGGCCATACGGGTGATTGAACGATCCACCTGCTCTGCATCCATCAATTCAGTCCAGACACTTCGATCAAATTTCTTTCCCTCACCCGACATTACGAGACTCTCCTAGATAATTGGCTTCCTTGGGAAGCAGATTGATAAAATCCAAGCCCACGGACCTGTTCACTCAAACAAGCTGTGGAAAAGCATGTTGTGGAAAACTTAATATTAGAAAAAGAAGGATTTTTGGCCTCAGACTGTGGCCTCGCCCCAACCCTGTTAGAACCCAGGGAGCACGCTTTCAGATAGTTCATTTGACCCTTTGCAGCCTCGCGGGACCGCCTTAAAAGGTTTTTCATTGCTTAACAGAGGATTATAGCAGGAAGCTAAGATTTGGCAAGTTCCCAAAAACAAATATCAACTAAAGCTAAGAAGATTCAAACAAGAAACGTCAAAGCTAGATATTCCGCCAAGTTTCCAAATGGTCACTAATTACTTAGACTCAACAATACTGCCATCCTCAGCTATTTGATCCCAAATTGGGGCAATATCCAAGCCCTCTGATTCAAGCACAGCCATCACTACGACCAACTCTGGAGTAACTGTTTGAAGTTTCATCCTATTGATAGTTTCTTGAATTCTATCATACGGGATTTCACTTTCCCGAATTTTTTCGACTGACATAAACGACATCAACTCGTCATTGCTTATTGGCCGAATCATTTCCTGAGTTGAGTCCTTGCTATGAGCTAGCTCTTGATTCGAGCTATCTATCGTAAATACTCGACGATCCTTGTCGTAAAGAACAGGACTCATCAGCTGTTCTTGCTGATTTCGAGCTTGGTTAAAAAGTTTTTGCAAAGACCCCGGAAGAAGAAGACTAGGAAGTGTTGTAGAGGACAATACCGAAGGGTCCACCACAGAATGAGCTGGCTCTTCCACGTGCCCTCTTATTTTGTCTAGCTCCTCCTGTAAAGTAGTGCCTGAAAGGCCACTACTACTAGACTCGGTCTCTGATAAAATATCCTCGGCACTATTGTTTGTATTTAGCTTTACCATACCTCTGTTATGGGCAAGAAAAATATGGTGTATACTGAAACCACTTTAAATTCAGTGTTTCTAAATCTTACATTGGCGCAGTATCTGTTTTCTGGCCATGCTAACGCATGGCTAATATACTCAACCCGTCTGGATATCTAAAATACGGAATTTAAATCAGGTTGAGTATACGCGTTGCGATAGCAAAGCCATTAAACTCCTATACCCCGTCTAAAAATATGCTGAGAAACGAAGCTTCGCAAGAAAATCATAAAACACACTAAAAATGCTAAAGTTATAATTTTTCTTATCAAGAGCTTCTCTATTGTAGGCATATTTCAGGCTTCGGTATATTTGTTGTTTGGCTGTGCTACGCTCTGCATATACCCCTTCACGACGGACGAAAAAAGTCAGAATTTAAAGCAGACGGGGTATATCAAGTTATCCTTACAGGCATTAGCCACCCAAAATATCCGACCTCTCCATCAAATAGATGATTAGCTCAGTGGCTTCAATTGACAGCTTACAAACTAGTGTACCGCCTGGCAGATCAAAAAAAATCAGCAAAAGCCCAATAAGTCCCAGACTTATTGAAAACAAAGAGAACAAAGGTGCGACGACAAGATTGTTGATAGGCTGAAGTAAACTAAATTGACCTGTCCAAATATAAATAACCGGCGCAGTAAAGAGCCATGCAAAAAAACTGACTAAGCAAGCTGTAATAACCTTACTCAAGGAAACGGAGACTATGGTAATACATTGAGAAAGCTTCACTGCTATGCCTATTCCAAATAGGGCTAAAAATATTAGCTGTGGTCCCATATCCAACCAGGCCCCTGGCCAACAAGATAAAAATACCAGAGCCACTAGCAGGAGCGACCTCAGGCTGGTAAGCCTAGCTCCCAAAATCCTACTACAGCAAAACATGAAGAGCATGAAAAGAGCTCTTAAGGTTGCTTGCTCACCTCCTGCCAGCCAAACGTACAGGCAACTAACAGCCAATCCCAGACCTGACAACAGAACTGCTCGAGGGAGAAGATGGAAATAATTAATTCTATTTGTAAGCAGGGTAAACAGCCAACAAGCCATACCAAAGACAACCCCAGTATGAAAGCCTGAAACAACTAGTAAATGGCTAAGCCCTGTGCTCTTAAACAGCTCAGTTACTCTGCTTCCGGGCAAACTACGCTCACCTAAAGTGGCAGCAAGTATGACTCCTAATGCCTCCTCACTACCCTCGAATTGATTAAAAAGGTTTTGGATAAACCTTCTCTTTCGCTTTGGACAGCCTTGGGTGGTGATCTCTATAATTTTTACTGATTTAACCCGAAGTAGCCCTTGATAACCTCTCCGGTAAAGATGTCCCTCCCATGACCTTGGCAAAGGCCTGGTGCTAGGACTACTCCAAACAACAAGTTTTCCTGAAATTTTTAGCTTAGAGTTTTTACCAAGACAGTGATCGGAAGAGGCAGGGATATTTGCAAAGACCTTTTCAAAACCCTCGCCAAAAAGGCTAGCTCTATATGCCCCACCATAGGTTCGGTAAGCAGCTTGGTCCAACCCAAGGACTAAAGGTTCATCTTTGGCACTTACTTTATCGATACTATCGGTTGAAAAAATAAGGTGAAAAAGAAGAAGAGAGAATGAAGCTAAAACAACAAAAACAGGTAGGCGAGAGATCCTAAAAATTGTGAAAAATAGTCCAACGACAAGAACTAAAGAAAAAACAGTGGCCGATTTGGGATTGATCAAGAATAACCCCTGCCCCAAGCCAACTAGAAGAATAAGAGCCAATAGCTGACTATTCTCAATAAGTCTCAATCGAGTCACTTCAGACTGGTCGTTCCACCCTGTTTATAACTTTTTAAAAGGGCTCAAAACTTGCACCTGAGCCTGCTCCCAGATAAGCTTTCGATCTAATTTATTCTTAGCAAAACTATGCATCAGCAATTCTCTAAATCCCTAAAACTCGTCTCTACTTCTCACTCTCTGCTGCTGAGCGGCCTATTACTACTTTCGACTTCTTGTTCCTCTCACTCAATTAGCGAAAACCAAGAGATTGCTGCCTCTGAATCCACAATGGCTTGGATGAAACAAGAATACGGAATTATTGAAGACCCAGAGGTGAAAATCCTAATTAATGATATTCAATCCCGTCTCTCCCGAGCTATCTCAGAGAGTGGTTTGAGCAGCAAAAAGAAATTCAGTTGGCAGGTCCACCTAGTCAATTCAGCAACACCCAATGCTTTTTCGGCTGGCGGGGGAAAAGTTTTCATCACAACTGGGCTTTTCAAGTTGTTAGGAAGCGAGGCTGAGCTTGCTTCTGTAATTAGCCACGAATTTGCCCATCAGCTTCTTGACCATCCGAAAAACGCCATAGCTAAAGTTTTAAAGGAAAACTCTTCTTCGGCTAACCAAGCACCGTCTTTGGTTTACTCCGATCAGCATGAGATCGAGGCTGATCGGGCTGGTCTAAAAATCATGAAACTAGCTGGCTATGATATCAGACACGCACTGACAGCCCTTAGTAGTGGCTATAAACGTGCTGGACATTCCAATACTCCGCTTGCCTGGCAAACGGCCCAAAGAAAGAATCCTCACCTCGACCGACGCCTTGCAGAGCTTTTCGTCGAAGTTTACGATAAAAACCAATTATCCCCCTCTAGGCGCTCTAGTCGCCAGTTCAATAAAGCCAAAGGCAGTTTGAGCCGATAAACCCTTCTTTTTCGCCGTATTTTCAGTGCCTTAGCATACCTCCTAGGTAATGCAACGTTTTATCCTTAATTGACCATAATATAATCATGGTCGGTAAATTAGGTTTATTTTCAGAGGATATTAGAAATGACAACACCCGCTGTCGCACAAAATACTAACCAAGCTCAACAATCCCAAGAGCAGCAAGTCCGAAGGTCAGGGCTAGAAGGCCAAATGGCACCAATTCAAGAGGCCTACCAAAGAGACCTCATCGATATTAGCCGAGGCTTTCCTATGCCTGAAGGTTATTCAGATGCAAGCAAACTAAATCAAAACGAAAAAGCTCTTCTAGCTCAGGCGAAGAAGGGAAAGGTGTCTATGAAGGATCTTGCCGACAATGGTCATCATAAAATAATTCGATCTCTAGCTGGTAAATGGATGAACGGTAAACAGGTCAGCCAAGCTCGCCACCAAATGGCAGCAGATATACTTACCACTATACCTGTAGACCAAGTTGAAATGCTCGCAAAGGGCCAAAAGATCCCCAAGGCAATTCAAAGCCAAAAGTTTCATGGGTACCAACGAAATTATAGGGATACCCAAAAAATCCCAACAGATCGAGATGACAATCGTAGAACTATAGGCAATAGACCTACAGATAACGTTTGGGATAAGGCTTTAGTGAAAATGGCAAAAGCCGAGCTAGTTTCAAGACAGGGACATATAAAGGGTGCGCAAGAACTAAGAGACCGAAGAGCTAATAACGTCTTGGCGCAAGAACAAAAGAAAACCCAGCAAGCTCAAAATACGTCTGCCAACATTATCACACCGACAACTACAAATTCTCCTGCAACCGCCGGTATTATTACACCGACGATGACAAATTCCCCAGCGAGTGCCGGCATTATTACACCGACGACGACAAACTCTCCTGCAGTAACGCCAGGCTACAGGCCGACAAATACGGCTAAAGCTGACGCTGCTGGTGTAATACTGAACGGTTCAAAAATTCTAAAAAGAGGTCTAGAGGGTCCAGAGGTTGAAGTACTGTCTGGTTTTCTTAAAGAACACGGCTACGATACAGGCACTCCTGCAAACAAGTATGGGCCGGCAACTGAAACTGCAGTTGTGAGAATACAAGAAAAAATCAAAGCTAAGCTTATTGAGAAAGCCGGAGATGATCCTATTCTAAAAGCTCAAGCTGAAGAGTTTCTAATCGACGGAAGGTTTGGTCCTCAAACGGCAATGTACTCTAGGGAGTTCTTAGGTTTAGAGAACTATCTTGAGACCGGAAGTATTGAAGCGCAAACAGTCAATCCTCAACCAGAGCCGGAAGCCGAGGTGGAGGCGCAAACAGTCAAACCTCAAGCGGAACCGAAACCCGAGGTGGAAGCACAAACAGTCAAACCTCAAGCGGAGCCTGAAGCCGAGGTGGAAGCACAAACAGTCAATCCTCAACCAGAGCCGGAAGCTGAAGTAGTAACTGCTCTTGACTCAACTACGGAATTAACACCCTTGGTAGGTGAAACTCTTTCTTTCGTCGAGAGCAAATTAAATGAGCGCTGGGTTTCGAAAGCTGACAAGATTGAGATCAACGATGCCATAGCTAAGCTAGACAAAAGCCAAACCGAAGAACTACTAGCTGCCTACAAGGCTAAGCATGAAGGCCAAACCCTATACGATAAAGTGGACTCTATCGAACAAATCCCGCGTTATTTTAAAGAGCTAAAACTAAGGGCAGAAGGTAAGAAGGCAGATGCAGATGCTTACGCTCTAGATAGGGCCCTCGATTCTGAAAACTTCGACCGAGTGAAGAACATCTTAGAAAATAGAAGTCCAGAGCAAATCGATAAAATCTATTACGCATACAGTAAACTAGACACTAGTTATATCCCGTTTAATGGAGGAGACGATCTTTACACGGACTTAGAGGACGAGCTCTCTAAGAAAGATTTGAAACTTGTAAAAGAATACTTAAAAGATGCCCAGACATTTAAGCTCCACTCTCAAGGCGAGCCGACAAGTACTGAGACACAAGAGAATCATCAATATCAACCACTAAGCGTAATACCAAGTTTCGGAACAGAAACTTCAGCCGAAGAAAGACAAACAGCTGAAACAAGTGTTAATCTTGATCCAGAAACAATTGAAGAAATTAGCTGGGTCTCTAGTGTTATAAACGGACAGAATCTTGATGAAATTAAACACCTGGCCACGGTGATCGAAGCTGCCAGACCTGAGGTAGCAAAAACTTTTGCAGAAAACTACGAATCAGTAACCAAGAAAAACTTATTATCCGAGCTTGAAGCCTTAAAAGAAAGCAAGAAAAGTAGCGAGCATTACGGCTTCTACGCAAACCCAGCTGAGGAATTAGCTAAAAAAATTGGGAGCTAAACCTCAGCGTAAAGATCCCCAAAAGGCATAAGTGGAACTTTCTCTAAGTAAGAGAAACAGCAGAGAAGGAAAGCTCCCATAAAACCCGCATATATCCCAATATCCATCAGGTCTAGTGGAATATTCTCCGGGTAAAGAGTCGGTGCAAACAATATATACTGCTGAAGCCAAAGCCCCACAGCTACAATAGTTCCAGTCGCTGCGAGAAGAAAAGGAACTTGCTTAACGTCCCTACTTAAACCCAGAAAAAATGGCACAACAAAACAAGCACCAAAAACTGTCCAAGCCAGCGTATGCCAAGGCTCTTGTCGTAGTCTAATAATCACCCAGCCGGTCTCTTCAGGAATATTACCGTACCACATTGGAAGGTAGTGGCTCCAAAACATATAAGCCCAGAAAATTCCAAAACCAAAAAGGAGTTTACCCGCGTCATGCAAAGTTCTTCGCTCAATCTTTGCCTTAAACAGAGGGTGAAACTTTCTAAGCCAGGGAACTGAAATTCCAACCCAGGCAAAAGTTAGGTAGGCTCCACCCATAAAATAAAGCACGCCATAAAGAGTTGAATACCAGTGATAATCAACTGACATTATCTGGTCAAAAGCTACCAGCGACATCACCAAGCTATAGACAATGATTAAAACTGGTGAAAGCCGGCCCATATTGCCTGTAATCTCAGCAATGGCTTGTTTTGTATTACTACCGAAACCAGAAACGTATCGATCGTAACGCTTATCAGCCCAGCGTTCTTTAGCATCTGAAGAAAGGTCTACTAGCCCACCTCTAATTGCCCCAATGTCTCTACTCAGCGAGTAAGAGATAAGCTTCTTAGCCAAAAAAGCAAAAATAAGAATTGCAATTAAGTCCCGAGAGTATAGAAACTTGGGAGTAAGCCATCCTTCCTTACCAATAGCAGGCTCATGCACCCACTGAAAAAGCTCTCCAGCATTAAAGTAGAGAGCAATCATCGGAAGAACAGAGAACAAAAGAAAAACGTGAGCTGATTCAAAGACCCTTCTCAAAGGTCTTGACCACTGAGCATTACAAATCTGAAATACAGCAGCAAAGCAGCTAGCGGCGGCTGAAAGTAAGAACCAATAAATAAAGTTAACTTGCAAGCTAACCAAAGCGGCTCTCTTATCTCCACCATACTTAAGAAAGAAGGTAGCAGCTCCAACCAGAATGAGGATGAACAATAAAGCCTTAAGCCAAATTGGCGCTTTTAGCGGCCCTGCCTCACAAATCGCCTTTGCGTCTTTTAAACTTACTGGAGATGGAGAATGCGACATTTTTTACTAGTCCTGATAATTGCCCTAAGACTTGCTTTAAAAGCTACTTATTACTTTTTTCTTTGGCTACCTTCCGAGTTGGACGCTTCATTCCTCCAACGTCCTTACCCTGAAGAAATTTTAGATAATTTACGATGTCCCAAATCTCGGCATGAGAAAACTTAAAGCCATAGCGAGGCATGTTGGAACCACCGTTGTAAATGACACCAAACACTTTCCCCTCGGGACTGTTTTTATAAAAATCTGTAAGCAGGTTCGGAACACCGAGCGAACCCTCAAGTCCAACTGGCCCGTCCCCTAATCCTGTCTTACCATGGCAAGCCCAGCAGTTAGCATTGTAAAGCCTCTGACCACGCCAAACAGAATTCGTTCCGAAAACCTGAGGGTTTTTTAACTTCTCGCCAGCTTCATCATTGGTCATCTTAAAAGGAGTAAAACCCAAAGGCACTGTTCCCTTGGCAGGCGCTCGAGCAATCTCGTTCGCCTTGTAGGACTCTTGCTTATACATATCAATGTCCCAAGGCAAAGCACTTGCCTTGTTACTCAACAAACAAACCACCAAAGTAATGAAAATCACCATGGCCAGTAATGTAGAGTTGCCTTTCCTTCCCTTAACAGGATTTTTAAACCTAGCGGACATATTGCACCTCCGTATTCTCAGCTCCTAGATTGCTGAAAATTTCCTCCACATCCTCGTTTTTACTTCTTGGAACCTTGACCGCTAAACCAAAGCGATTGTTACTAAACTCTGGCCGGTGCGCCGGATTTTGAAAAATATTCGGAACTCGAGCAAAATGCCCCATACTGGCTAGAGTAAAGATTGCTCCTAACAAAATAGTGCACTCAAAAGCGACGACGACGAAAGCAGGAACAGAAATCAGAGACTTGGCACTGGTTCTGATTGGGTAGTCAACGCTCATAAAAGAGGTAAAAAGAAAGGCTCCTAAACAACCTGTTAGGGCACCTAACAAAGTAAAGCGTCGCACCGGGCTTCTCTTCTTTCCTCTAAACATTTCATCTTCCAAATCATGGTTAGGAAGAGGAGAGAAAAGTTGAACTTCATCAAAGCCAGCTTCTCTTAACTTCACAATTGCCTTTTGAGTATCGTCTGCGAACTCAAAGGAACCAATAACTATATTCTCGTCAGCCATCTTGTCTCCAGTGGCAGGCCCTTAGGCCGCGTCTCCTTTAAATTTAATGATCATGACCCTCTCGAGTCGGTGGCTCAATGGTTTCCTTGATTTCAGTCAATGCAAAAGAAGGAAACAACTTGATAAAAGCCAGGAAGAACATAAAGAACCAACCAAAAGATCCAATAGTTATTCCGACCTCAACCCATGAAAAGTTATATCCACCCCAACTAGAAGGTAGAAACTCTCTAGAAAGTGATTGGATGATAATATTAAAACGCTCGAACCACATTCCAATATTGATAAAAATAGAAAGAACGAATAACCATACGAGATTAGTTCTGCACCATTTAAACCAAAGGGAGGCGGGAGCAACGCAGTTACAGAACACCATCAACCAGAAAGCGAAGGCGTACTCTCCAAACGGTCTGAACCAAAACTGATAACGCTCATAAGTATTGTTACTATACCAAGCTACAAAGAACTCGATGGTGTAGGCGTAGGTCAATATCCCAGAGGTAAAAAGAATTAGCTGACTGATTTTCTCAAAATGCCATTCAGTCAGGTAGTTCTCCAGATTGAAGGCCTTTCTCAGGGGAATAATAATGGTTAGCACCATCGCTAATCCTGAGAAAATAGCTCCAGCCACAAAGTATGGCGGGAAGATGGTAGTATGCCAGCCAGGCACGTTACCCATCGCAAAGTCCCAAGATACAACCGAGTGAACCGAAAGTACCAGCGGAGTAGCAAGAGCTGCAAAGAAACCATAAGCGGCCATATAGTGACGCCAGTTCCTATCACTTCCCTGCCAACCTAAAGAGGTCAAGGTGTATAAGGTTCTTCTAAACGGACTCTTAGCTCTATCCCTAGCAGCGGCGATGTCCGGAATTAATCCAATAATAAAGAAGAGTACCGAAACAGTCAGGTAAGTACTAACAGCAAATACGTCCCAAAGAAGCGGGCTTCTAAAGTTTACCCAAAGGTATCTTTGGTTTGGATAAGGCAGTAGCCAATAAAAGTTCCAAGGACGACCAAGGTGAATGATTGGAAATAGCCCTGCAGTAGCAACAGCAAATACCGTCATGGCCTCAGCTACTCTATAAATTGGAACTCGCCATTTAGCTCTAAACAGAAAGAGAACAGCAGAAATCAAAGTTCCAGAGTGAGCAATACCGACCCAGAATACAAAGTCAGTAATATAAACACCCCACATGATCGGGTGAGTAATCCCCGCCATACCAATTCCGTAGTATAATTGTGTACCCCAGGAAAAGAACAAGAGGGCCACACCACAAAGAGCAGTGGCAAAAAGAATCATCCAGGTTGCCCCTGGAGGCTCAAGAGTCTTTAGGATATCCCGGTCAACTCTTTCGTAATCAGTATTTGGATCTTCAAAAAGCTTAATCATCGAAATCTCGCCACTAAACTAGTGATGCCCCCCACTCTTACCATCCTCGTGATGTTCTTTTTTCTTAGAACCCATTCCCTCTGGCGTAACTTTAGCCATGTAGGTAACAGCAGGTTGGGTATTAATTTGAGAGTCTAGAACCTTATAGCCTCTATCACTTTTTGAATTCTTATAGACTTCACTACTTTCGTCGTTCAGGTCTCCAAAAGTTATAGCTCCAGTCGGACAAGTAGACTGACAAGCGGTTTGAATTTCGCCGTCTTTGACTTTCCTACCTTCGTTCTTGGCATTGTTTGTTCCCTCTCGAATCCTCTGCACACAGAAGGAACATTTCTCCATAACCCCAACTGTTCGAACAGTCACATCCGGGTTGAGCTGCATATCAAGAGGTTCTGGCCATGAGTAATGAAACCAGTTGAAACGCCTAACTTTATAACTACAGTTGTTCGAGCAATAACGAGTTCCAACGCAACGGTTATAAACCATCGCGTTTAAACCTTCTTCGTTATGATAAGTGGCGTAAACAGGACAGACTGGCTCACAAGGTGCATTACCACAATGCTGGCACATCATTGGCTGAAAGCCTGTAACCGGCTTATCAGCGCCCTCTTCCTCTTCTTCGTAACGATCTATTCGAAGCCATGACATTTCTCTGGCTTCTTCACAAAGCTCCTTACCAACAACAGGGATATTATTCTCAGCGTAACAGGCTACAACGCAAGCAGAGCAACCTGTGCAACTGGCTAAGTCGATAGACATTCCCCAGCGATAATTAACGTGCTCCATCTGATGGTACATCTGCTTAGGCTCGTCTTGTGGCCCAAGTGCTAGAAGATCGTGATGGCCGCCTTTATGGTGCTGGTCAGGTTGAGTCCAACCCTCGGGGTGATCTTTGTGTTCCCCATGGTGACCGCCTTTGTGCTCACCTGCTTCAACCGTTCGAATAATTCCCCGGTCAAACTGATTAGTGAACTCTTGAGTTTTAACGAAAGCATCATCGCTTGAACCCTTACGAACTCCACCGATAGAGACCACTCGAGAACCGTCACTTCCCAAAACGGAAAGAGGGTTAACCCCAATTCCATTGGCGTAACGCCCCATAGAACGGTGACCCTGCCCTATTGGAACAGCTACTAAAGCGGGGTGAATGTTCTTAGTTGGGTAAGCAGGAACTTCAATAGCTCCGTGCTCTGAGGAAACTTGAATGAGGTCACCCTCTTCAACTCCCATCTCTTTGGCTTTATCTTTATGAATCTCAGCCCAGCTTCCCCAAACAACCGAAGTCAATGGGTTAGGTAGTTCTTGCAACCAAGGTCGGTTAGCAGAACTACCGTCAATGGAAGCGATTGTAGGAAAAGCCATCAATACCTCACTGGCCGAAGCTTTGTTAGCCTTAAGCTCCCCAACTCCCTGTCCAGAAAAAGAAGCTCCAGCACCTTTTTCTAAAGCAGAACTCCAGTCACCACCCAGCTCTACAAACTTGTTCCAGCGATTATCAAAATCAGCTTCACCAGCTCTAGCCTTCCACTGAGCTTGAATATACTCCAGGTAACTTTCGGCCTCACCAAACTGATGATCTAAAGCCGCGGCAATTGAAACTAATGTGTCACCCAAGCCTTGAGTCTCATAAAGAGGCTGCATAGCTGGCTGGTTCAAAGAGTAAAGCCCAGGACGACTGTTGTCATCTGACCATGACTCAAAAGAAGTACTCGCTGGCAATATTACGTTTGAGTAACCAGCTGTTTCATCCAAGTTAACAGCCAAGGTAGCAATAAAAGGAATCTTACTCAGAGCTTTCTCAATTCCAAGAGACTTTGGCGCACTGTAAACTGGGTTAACGCCTGAGACGATCAATGCTGCAACTTTACCAGCGTTTGCAATCAGCTCAGCCACAGCTTCTCTGGAACTCTTAACCGGAGCGCTACCCTTAGAAACTAAAACTGTTTTTCCAACATTACCAAGGATACTGTTTATTGCATTTGCAAGAACCGCCGCAGTAACAGCATTTTCACCACTGGCTGCAGGGCCACCGGCAACTACAATTGAAGTCTTAGACGCAGCTAGCGAATTAGCCATCTGATCAATGACAGACTGATCTACACCCGACTCTAGACCCGAAGTTAGAGATTCAACCTTAGAAACCAATGCTGCTGCATTCCCAACGCCACCCTTCTTTTTTCCCACTGCTTTCAGTAGCTCTACTAGAACCTTAAGTTCTGAACCTGGGGCGTTCATTACCCATTTGTCAGCATTAGCGGCGGTCAGTGATAGGCGAGGCTCAACATGAAAAAATTTGCTTGGATGATGACTGTCAGATCTTTTCTCACTCCACTGGCGAGAGAACTCAACTGGAGAGATCCAAGTTTCAAGAAAATCAGCTCCAATACTAACGATTGTTTCAGCTCCAGTGAAATCATAACTAACTCTAGAACCCTCACCAAAAGAAGCCTCCGCCGCTAGATCAACACTATCCTGCCCAGAAATATCGTATTCGACATGCTTTAGGGCCGGGAACTGCTTGGAGAAGTCTGAAACAATCGAAGCTTGCGATCCACTTAAACGGCCAGTCAACAAAACTACATCTTTTCCAGCGGCCGCTCCCTTAATAGCGTCTGCAACTTGTTTTATTCCAGCTTTCCAATCTGCCGGGGCGAAAGCTCCTCCACCCGCCTCACGAACCAATGGCTCACGAACACGGTCTGGGTCGTAGAGAGTCTGAAGAGTAGATTGTCCAAGAGCACAAAGCTTTCCCTGGTTAATTGGATGCTTGGGGTTACCTTCGACCTTAACTGCCCTTCCCTCACGAGTTCTAACCAAAACTCCGCACTTAGTGTCACAGCCACCGCAAGTACCGGAATACCAAGCGGCGACTCCCGGAACAACTTCATCAGGCTGAACTACGTAAGGAATAATTTTTTCTGGAATGTCACCAGCGCAACCACTGGCAGCCAGACCAGAGGTGGCTCCTACTACTTTAAGGAAGTCCCTTCGACTATAACCCTTCTTCTCTGACATAAACTTGATACCTGTCTTAGCTACCTGCTCAAATAACTCTTCTAAAAATCTCTATTCGCGACTCTACTGGTGACAAACCGCACAATCTATTGAAGCACCATTCTCTCGGTGACAACTTACGCAAAAGCCCATTTTTAAAGATGAGGCTTTCTCTACCTTCTCCATTTCCTGAACTTGGCCATGGCAGTTCTGACAGCCAATACCGGCCTTAATGTGACGCTCGTGAGTAAAGTAAACATGCTCTGGAAGATGATGGACTGGCTCCCATGGAACAGGCTCACCCTTATCGTAATACTCTGTAAGTTTTTTAATCTCTTCAGACTCAGTTTTAACTAATTTGTGACAGCCCATGCAGGTGTCCACGGCAGGAATGGTCGCATATGGTGATTTGTTAACCCCACTGTGACAGTAGGTACATTCCATATTGTTTTTCTGAACGTGAATGACGTGACTGAAATTAATTGGCTGCTCAGGTTTGTAACCCCTCGCATATTTTAAAAGACCTAAGGTATCGATCAACTGGATGTCAGAGAAAACAGCCTTTCCATCTCTCCATAGTCCAGCTCTTTTTCTTTTCTCCGCCTTACCCCAATGCTTATTTGCTTCCTCCGAGGCACCAGACTCAGTTGAATCATTCATGTCTGTAGCGACAGCTGGAGTAGCCATCTTTCCTGCCATCAAAGCAACAGACACCACAGCCACTGTCATGAATAAGGTCCAGGCCAGAAATATTCTCATCTGAGCTTTAAACTCTCTCGGTTAAAAACACATACACAGAGTTAGCCCTTCGCCTTTCAGCAAAAGACTAACCAAAAACGGACATTCAATTTGCAAAGGAGAGCTCTGCACACTAATCTCTCCCCAGCAAGACCTCGGGTAAAAACCGGGTCAGCCCTAATAAAAAAAGGGGGTCTTTAACCACCCTAAAGTGGTTTTAGCTACCCCTGATTTTTCGGGTTTTAGCCTAAGCTGAGGCTCTTGTCATCAGGGAACAGTAAAAGCATTCAGCTGATTGGCCAGCAACTGCTTGGCATGCCAAACAATTGGTCGAAACTAATTCAGGAGCTAGCCTAGGAGCTAGTCATTTACAGAATGTTTAGTAGTGTAAACAGTCAAATTGCGAAAGCACTTGCAGGTGAGAACGGCTTAGCTGTAAGCGATGTTCTGCCCCTGCTTGAACAGCCAAAAAACAAGAAATTCGGTGATATTGCCTTCCCTTGTTTTATTTTAGCCAAAGCTCTTAAGAAGTCCCCTGCGGACTGTGCCTCTGAAATTGCTGAAAATATGACTCTCCCCGCCGCTGTGGATAAGGTCACAGCAGTTGGACCTTTCTTGAACTTTGCCTATAAACGAGCAGATATATTTCAGCACTTCATTGGTAGGTTTTCAGAAGGTGTTATTGTTGAAGAATCTGCGAAAGAACGTGTTGTTCTGGAATACAGCAGTCCCAATATTGCTAAACCCTATCATGTTGGTCACTTGAGAACGACGTTAATTGGAAACTCCTTGGACAGAGTTTACCGTTCACTTGGTTACGATGTGACTTCAGTAGATCATTTAGGTGACTGGGGAACACAATTTGGTTTTGTTTGGGTTGGTTGTGAACTTTGGGGGAAACCCACTGATCCAACAGTGAAAGCCCTGGTTGAACTTTACCGAAAGGCTACTTCACTTCGAGAAAAGCAAGAAAAAACCCCTGAAGAACTTTCGGCAGAGGAAAAAGAATACCCCGACGTAAACGAAAAAGCTCGAGCGTTCTTTGTTGATCTTGAGGGGGGCGAAAAATACGCAGAAGAATTCTGGAGTTGGTGTCGTGAAATCTCTCTAAGCTACTTAAAGAAAACTGATGCAAGGCTTGGCGTTCAGTTCGATCACTACATTGGTGAAAGCTTTTACGCTGATAAACTTGAAGACGTAAAACAGGACATAGAAAAAGCAGGTGTCCTTGAAAACTCCAAAGGAGCCTTCGGAGTAGACCTTGGAGAAGAGCTCGGATTTGCTAGAATTTCTACCGAAGACGGACGTTCTCTTTATCTGACACGAGATTTAGCAACAGCTAAATACCGAGCAGAAGAATTTAAGTTTGATAAGGCCGTATACGTTGTGGGAGCACCGCAGGCTCTGCACTTCAACCAGTTGATTGCTATTCTAAAGAAGTTAGACGCAGACTATGCGGACCGAATAATCCATGCCTCCTTTGGTCACGTCAGAGGTATGAAAACTCGAGGGGGTGGAAGTTTTATTGAACTAAACGAGTTCATCGACGAGGCTTCAGAGAGAGCTTTGAAGGCCTACCGCGAGCAAGTCGGTAAAAGGCCCGAAGGTTTAGATGAAAATGTGGTAGCTGAAGCAGTTGGCAAAGCTGCAATTATTTTTTCCACTTTGAGTAAAACCAGAGTGAAAGATGTAGAGTTTAGTTGGGAACATGCACTCGCCTTTCAAGGCGACACTGGCCCCTATCTTCTTTACGCCCTTGCGAGAATTAATGGAATTAAGCAGAAGGCCGAAAATCTTCAAGAAGAGACTTTCGATGCCTCCTTACTTGTTGAAGAGTCGGCTTGGCAGCTGCTAATGCAACTAGCTGACCTACAAAAGACCCTTGAAAGAGTTGTCGAAGAAAATGATCCTTTCTACCTCGCTCAATACTCGCTGGACCTAGCTAAATTATTTTCCAAAGCTTATGGGGAACTTAAAGTAACAGGTGAGGAGCCAAACAGAGCCAAAGCAAGGCTCGTTCTTTTTGATGCCACAGGAACAGTCCTTGAAAATTGCCTAGATATGCTTGGCATGCAAACCCTCTCCCGAATGTAGCAATGGCAATTGATTACGAATACTTCTGTGAAGCTAACGGTCGTTCGGTAAGTGTCCGACATGGGATCAGTCAAGAGATCAAAACCTGGTCAGAGCTATGCTCGCTAAGTGGAGAAGAGCTTGGAGGGACTGATCCAGCGGCCTCTGTATCTCGAAAAATTTTCGGAGGGATTCTCTCCTTAGAGCGGAGAGTCAGCAAAGAGGCGCCTCAGTCCGACTACGACCCAGTTCTACACGGCAACGAAAGTTGCATATCCAGTGGCTGCGGCTCGAAGAACAAAAAGGGCTGCTCACACTAGCCAAGCTATTTAGTGACAATTAGAACTCGAATCAGAACAACCACAACCGCCCGCCTTTTTCGAAGAACTTAGGCCTTTTAATTTTTTGAAATGAGAATATAGCTGCTTTGATAGGTAGAGCGCCGCCAAAGCTACTAAAACTCCTATTATCAACTGTTCCGCATTGGCGTTCACAACAGTAAACCTGCAACACGGTATGTGATAAAAGCTCCGCCCCAAGCAAGAGCAGTCATATAAAGGAACATAAAGATTGGCCAGCGCCAGGAGTTTGTCTCACGCTTGCAAACCGCTAGTGTCGACATGCACTGACAAGCAAAAACATAAAACACTAAAAGACCAAGGGCTGCCGCAAGACCAAGTCCTTCCCCACTCAAATACTCAGTTTTAAGAAGACTAGTTAGAGACTCAGCTGCCTCTCCTTCACTTTCTAAATTATAGACAGTTGCTAAGGTGCTCACGAAAACTTCTCTTGCCGCGAACGAAGCTAAAAGGCCGATGCCTATCTTCCAGTCATAACCAAGCGGCGCAATCGCAGGCTCAATAGCTTTACCTAGTTGTCCGGCATAACTTTCCGCAACTGGTGGAGCCTCTCCTCCTTGCATCGGATAGCTGGCCAAAAACCAAAGTACTATCGAGCAAGCAAATATAATCGTTCCAGCATCTTTGATAAATACCCAAACGCGCTCCCAGACATCCCTAAGTACTAAGCTAAGGTTAGGAAACTTAAGGGGAGGAAGCTCCATCACGAATAGAGCTGGCTCTCCTTTAAAGAAAGTTCCCTTAAGAAGCCAGGCAACTAGTCCAGAGAAAACAATTCCTAAAAGATAAAGAGAAAGCATAACCAGGCCTTGAACGGAAACCACTCCACCAATCATAGTTGCCGGTATAAAGGCGGCAATAAGCAGGGTGTAAACCGGAAGCCTTGCACTGCAGCTCATCAAAGGAGCCACGAGAATAGTAACAAAGCGGTCAGTCAAAGAAGGGATACTTCTAGTGGACATAATGCCGGGAATGGCACAGGCAAAAGAACTGAGCATTGGAATAAAGGAGCGTCCCTGAAGTCCAAACTTTCGCATGATACGGTCCATTACAACGGCAGCTCGTGTTAAGTATCCACTGTCTTCAAGCAAGCCAATGAAAAAGAAAAGCATTGCTATTTGTGGGATAAAAATCAAAACACTCCCTACCCCAGCCAACACACCATCAATAAGTAAGCTTCTAAGCTGACCAGCTGGTAGAACTGAGGAAAGAAACTCACCCGCAGCTCCAATACTCCCATCAATTAAATCCATAGGCGCCCCTGCCCAAGTGAAAATTGACTGAAAGATCAAAGCCATCAAAGAGAAAAAGACCACTAGTCCAGAAACTTGATGGGTAACAAAGCGGTCTATCGCCTCTCTGGTTTTCTTTAAATTGGGCGCTTCAAAAACTACGCTCTCCTTCACAATTTTGTTGATCCAAGCGTAACGAAGAGAAGCAATTTTTGAATAATCCTTGCTATGCTTTTCAGCTGGAAACTCAACCACCTGGCCAGAAGAACGATTGGTCCAGGCAAGGGCTTTAGAGGAGGGTTTCCGATTGGCTATTGCTGAAAGAATCTCTGCTTTAAGCTGCTCTATGCCTTCTTTTTTATTGGCTGACAGCTTAACTACTGGAACATCGAGCTTGCTTGACAGCAGAGATGAGCGAATCTTTATTCCCCGCTCCTCCGCCAAATCACTCATATTCAAGACTAGGATTGCTGGCTGCCCTAAATCAATTAATTCGGAGGCCACAAAGAGGTTTCTCTCGATATTGCTTGCATCAGCTACGATAACTACTAGTTCGCAACCTTCTGCAAGCGTACTGGAGGCAACCTGCTCGTCTACTGATTCACCACTAAGAGTATAAACTCCGGGAAGGTCCACTAGCCGGCAAGATAGGTTCTCTGGAAGCTCTAGCTTCCCTTCTTTCTTCTCAACCGTAACTCCGGGATAATTGCCTACTTTATAGCGAAGACCCGTAAGAGCATTAAATATTGTTGTCTTACCGCAGTTAGGGTTCCCTGCTAGAAGAACTAGTGGGTTTTCTGGCTCAACCGCCTCTACGGCTCTAACGGTTTGGGCTGACGCGGACATCGAAGAATTACTACTATCTCTCTGCTACTAATATTTGGCTCGCTTCCGAGAGTCGAAGAGAAAGCTGGTAACCCAAAGTTGAAACTGAAATTGGACAACCTAGGGGCGCCCGACCAAGAACTTTAAGCTCTCCACCGCTTACGATTCCCATAGCAGCCAGCTTTCTGGAAAGACTCGGGTTTTGATCACTTACCGAGCTAACCTCAACAGTTCTACCATCAGCAACTCCATCTAAGGTTTCTTGAACCCTACCCTTCTCCACCAAAGAGATATCAGGAGCCAACTGAGTTTGCTCACGATCGGCATTTTCCAGTACTAGATTCTTCAGTGCTAAGTTGGAAATTGTCTTCATCTCTATAAGCGACTTATTAGAGGGTTTTACCTACAGGAATTCCCAGTATTTGGGAGTGCCTTGACTATCATATGGTTTAAAATCCAGTCAACGACTTAGCATATCTTTTTTTTCCTTTATATACCGAACTGGCTATTGACTAGTCTAAGCTGACTAGGCTAAACCTCCCGGCACAAATTTGGGGATCAGGAGCAGTCTCTAGCCCTTTGATATGGCGATTTACATTTATTCTATACATATTAGGACTAATTTAGTATGTTTAACAGAGTTGGTTTAGGAACCCTTATTTTCGCAGCAACGTTAGCAGCTGGAAGCCTTGCCCACGCACAAAATCAAGATTTAGCCAGTTCTAATCCTGACAGATCTAATTCTGTTCTGGAGCTCAGAAAAGAAATTGATCAGTTAAAGAGAAAAATTGCTGAGACGGACGAAAAGGCCGAAGCTGCAATTGAGGAACTTGAAAGTAAAGGGCAAGGAACAACTTTCTCTTCAGACTCAAGTTGGGCTGATAACACTCAGCTAGGTGGCTATGGAGAACTTCACTATAACGCAGGTGAAAGAGACCAAATTGATTTTCACCGCTTTGTCCTATTCATCAACCACCAATTCTCAGACAGACTTCGTTTCTTTTCTGAGCTCGAAGTTGAGCACTCTTTTGCAGCGGATGGAGCCCCAGGTGCCGTAGAACTTGAACAGGCTTACATAGAGTTTGATCTTGATGAAAACAACCGCTTGTTCGGTGGCGTCTTCTTGATCCCAGTAGGTATTCTTAATGAAGTTCATGAACCGGACACTTTTTTTGGTGTAGAAAGAAATCCTGTAGAGAATGCGATAATTCCAACTACATGGTGGGAAGGCGGGCTAGGAGCTCGAGGTGAATTGGGGGATGGAAGCGGTTTCTTTTATGACTTGGCTTTTCACTCTGGTTTGATGGTCGATACCGACACTTTTACTCCTAGAAGCGGTAGACAAAGAGTTGCTGAGGCTGTTGCAGAGGACGCTGCTGTAACCGGGCGTCTAAGGTGGAAAGGACTCAGTGGTATAGATTTAGGCTTTACAGCTCAATATCAAAACGACCTTGCTCAAGGTGAGGCCTCTGACAAGTCAGATGCACTACTGCTAAACGGAAACCTCAACTTCAGACGTGGCATATTCGGTATTAGAGCCCTATACGCGTATTGGGATATCAACGGCGATGACGCTGCAGCGCTTGGCGCGGATGAACAGTTTGGTTGGTATGTAGAGCCATCACTTCGGTTCGAGACCGGCCTTGGTGACCTCGGCGTGTTTGCTCGCTACAATGCTTTTGATAATAGCGCTAACTCAGAAGAAGACTCGGAGAATGAACAAGTTGATGTTGGTCTTAACTTCTGGCCGCACGAAAGAGTGGTGCTTAAGGCAGATGTTGCTTTCATAGATTCAGCCACTGGCGAAGACGACAATAGGCTTAACTTAGGGATAGGCTACCAATTTTAGTTAACCTTAGATAAATCAAAATTAGAACAGATCCAGGTGCAGAGGTTCCTTCTAAAGTTTAAACTGTTTTCAGCGTTTTTACTTGCGCTATTCTACCTGTACGCGACACCTTGCTTAGCGGAAAGAGTCTACCAACCTCCTGAAGAGTTTATCTTAGAAACCTTTGGTGGATTTTCTCCAGAAGTAAGATCGCTTATGATGCTTGGAGACCGAAAAAAAGAAGTCACTAAAATTCTCTCCAGAAAACCTAGAAAATTGAGAACGCGCTACTGGGAAAAAGAAGGAAAAACTGTTTGGATTCTAGAAGAGATCGGAAAAACAAAACTCATTACTGCCGGCTTTGTGGTGGAAGATGGAAAAATTTCAGATGCTAAGGTTCTAGTTTACAGAGAAAGCCATGGCGACGAAGTACGGCATAACTTCTTTTTGAACCAGTTCTTTGGTCTTGGTTTAAACTCGGACCGTGGCCTCAATGGGAACATAGATGGCATCTCGGGGGCCACCTTATCAGTCAGATCTATGAAGAAAATGGCTACTTTGGCGCTCTTTCTGGATGGTGAGTCCAAAAAAAGATAATACTACTCTGCTCATGAAACTAGAAATTTATAAACCCAAAAAAAACAAAACGCTGAAGGCCAGTTACCGTTGGCATCGTTTTATTGGGGTGATCATTTCCCTTCCGGTTCTGTTGATATCGATTACTGGAATAACATTGAATCATGCCGATAGTTTCAGCCTTAATAGCACGCAGATTTCAAACTCAACTATCCTCAATCAGTACGGGATGGTTCCAGATAAACCAATTGTCTCGTTCGAAGACTCTAAAGTCTGGGCAAGCAAACTTGGCAAACAGATATTTATAAATGGCGAGAAAGTTACATCTTCCTCGGGTAAGTTAGTTGGTTTCCTATCAGACGATAAAATCCATCATATACTTACCTCGAAGGATCTTTTACTAGTCTCAGCTAAAGAAAACCAACTGATAGATAAGCTTGGCTCAGAAGCTTTACCCCCTACTTCAACTGAAATAGCGAAAAAAGATGGTTCTATTTTCGTATCCAACCCAAAAGGAGTTTTTAAACTTTCCGATAGTAAAGACAGTTTCACTCCAGCAGATCCCTTTACCTTTCCAACTAGAGAGTTGAATTACCTACCTCAAGAGTATCAAAATAAGATTCTTAAAAACTTCAGAGGGGACGGTATCAGCCTTTGGAGAGTTGTTTTAGATATTCACTCCGGCGCATTTTTTGGGCGCCTCGGAGTTTTTCTAGCAGATTTGACTGCCCTAGCTTTAATATTACTGACTCTTACTGGTTTATATAACTGGTGGAAAACCGCTGGGCGTGGATTTTGTAAAAAGGCCTGGCCGCCAGTCTGTGAAAAAGAATGCGAAATCGCAGATGACTGCGAGCATTCCTAAAACTCAAAAAAAAGAGCCTTCAGAAAAACACTGAAGACTCTTTTTCTACCACTCTGATTCTAACTACTATCAGTAACCGTAGTATCGGCGATAGCGATTGTAGTAGGCACGGCTTGGGTAATAATACCCCCCGTAACTATACCAACCTTCACGCCCAACAACTGACCGCAAATCTTCCGGCGGATGTTCATACTTGTCTGGCTTTTCCTCTGGAACGTGAGTAGTTTTAGCTGCAATATTGTGGGTAGGGTAATAACTAGCGCACCCTGTCACAAAAAAAGCTAAAACTAATGTAGATAAAAATATTCTCATTTTTACCATCCTCTGAAGAAGTTTCTAATGCTTCGAATCGCACCAACTGAGTGTCGCGCAGCAGAAGCATTCTCATGAATTGCATCTGTAGTTTGACGACGTTTCATATTCTCAAGACGAACCTCATCAGCAGCGATCGCCTGTTGCCTACGGTACTGTCTTGCCTCTTGTCTTGTTATTTGAGCGCCTTCTTGTCCTCTATTAGCGTTGATATACGCTGTATCCTGCCCCGCTGTCTTCGGTGTGCAAGCTGAAGTTGAAACTACAAACATGGCCACAGCTGCTAAAGAAATTAGTTTTTTCACGAGAAACCCTCCTAATAAATTCTTACCTAATCAATTTCATGCCTAATTACTGTCGGCAACTTAGCACAATATATAATGGGATAATAAAAAAATCGTATTTCCTTAATATTTATGGATTTTTAGCCACTCCAAGAGGCGCCAATATTTCAAACATCTATTTTATTGAAATGGATCCAGTTCACACTTCCACTAGCTAGGAAAAGGATTAGTCAAAAACTTATCCCCAGACTCTTGAATAAGCTCTCCCTAAGTAGGAAGTTAGTAAAGAGTAAAGCGACCCAATTTAAGGTTGTTAACAACCTTAAAACACATAACTTTTTTAATTTGATTGTCCAAATTTTCATTGCCTAATCTCTTCATGTCATGCTCTACAGCTTAAATAAGTATGTCGAAACAACTACCTAGAGGGTTTATGAATATTAAAGGGCTATATGACAGTTCTGGAGCTCTCTTTGCTGAGATTGCTAGGGTTGAGCATACTGCAGACTACACAAGAGAGATTGAGACTTTTGGTGTAAGATAATTCACCGATAGGCGTATCCAATAGGGTTCTAACAACATAGGTTAGTTAGAACCCTATTCTTGAAAACTTCAGTCTATTTTGCTGATCGAAGCGAGCTTTATCCAAATCTGAAATCTGGATAACTGAAAAATTTCATTTAAACTTAAGCGGCGAGCGGTTATTCTTGAGAATCTACCGCTCGCATCAAAAGAGGAGCTGTTAGTGAGTGACCTTCTTAGGTAGAGTCTTAGCCTCTTCTACCCATTTCGCAACTTGATCACCAGAAGGAAGGGCTCTAACTAAACTCTTCTCTTGGTTTATTTCTTCAAGCTTCTGATGAAGGTTCTCCGACTTCCTTTGAGCAAGCTCAGGAACAGTGTCTACTCCCGCACATTCTAAAAGGTCAGCATACTCTTCGCCCACGCCCTTGATTCGGCAAAGATCAGCTCTATTTGTCCAGTTCAGAATCTGCTTTTCAGAGATTCCAGACTTCTCAGCAATTGCTACCCTTCCTTTCTTTTCCGCGCATTGCTCTAAAAGCTGTTCACGAGTGGTGATACCACAACCTTCAAGCTTTTCAGCATTCGCAGGTCCAATTCCTTCAACTTCAGTAATCTTGGCCATATCTATTCTCCAGAAAGTACTAATTCATACTATCTAGAAGGTTATCAGGGCGACTTTTAAGGTCAAATTCACCGCAAACTAAGTGAATAATTGCAGTCTTTCACTTAGTTTTTAAATGCTTAGCCACTGCAAATTATACTAGGCAATAAGGATATTCACTGACTATTGAGTCCCCAATCGTAGTCAACATAGTGAAGCTGATAAGCTAAATCATCCAAGTAGCGCTTTTGCTCCAAAGAGACATAGCTCTTCAAATACTCTCGAATATCCCCAAAATCTTCGGAAAACCAATCCAATATAGGAGACAATTTAATTAATTTATTTTTCCTATCTATAGAAAAGTTTCTCTGCTCAGAGAAAAACTTCTTTGTCTCATACTCCAGTTGTTCTTCGAGCTTATCACCTTCAAAGGCATACCTTGGCAATCTTGGACAACCGATAGAAGCACAATTAAGAGCAAAATGAATTCGAGGTTCTTTATATCTTTCTCTAATTAGCGAGTTTTCTAAGCTGTAAAGATTCATCTCTTTTCCACCGAAAACCTGCTTTTGGAAAAAGAAGAAGCCGCTCAGCTCAGGGAAGAAAAAAGCCAAAGATGGAGGCTCCACATCTGACAGACTATCAATGGGATAGTAACGAAGCACGGTGGTGATAGTTGCAGCGTTGTAAGCATTGATCCAATAGGCCAGCTCATGACTCTTCGTCGGAAATAACTCTGGGTGACTGTCGGGACTATAGGTGGCTATTACCGCATAGTATTGATCAAGCTCGACTCGCTCTTTCTTCAACTTTGAATAGTTAACTCGACCGTCCTCATTAACAAACTCCTTAAGAACCTTGTCGTATTGTTGGTGAGCAAAGACTTTATCAACAGCTGTTTCAGATTGATAAACTTCAGGCCTTATTACTGTAGAGCAAGCACTGTTGAATAAAAGAAGTAGTAAAACATCGACTATTTTTAGTTTAGAAAAGTTTATCTTCATACTCTGTCTCTGACTATTTTCAGTTTTTGATTAGCAAGATCACTATAATACTCAGACCTCTTACCAAGTGCATTAAACTCACACATAGACACCAGCTCACCTCTGAAAGGAACCATAAAACTACAATACTTAAGTCTCTCCTGCCCAAGAGGAGTAGCAAGCTCCCTACTATCCATGAAGTGATGAGTAATCACTGTAAACCTGCTTAACCGTGAGCGCCTTAGAATCAAGTCTCTCACCAACGACAGCCTGGCCCCTGGTTGATATTCTCCAAGTAAACGGAAAAGATACCTAGGCAAAGATTTGAAGAAAAAAGAGGGTCTAGAAACAATCATTTTTAGCACCTGCCAAAGTTTATCTAACTTAGAGCCCCCTCTCATGCTAAGTCCCGACCATTTACTATAATACTCTTCAAGCAAGTCTCTATCAGCTTGATCTTCTGCCATCGACATTCTTCTGTAGCTGAGCTCACCGTTTTCTCTCTTTAAAACGAAACCAAAAACAAACCTGCTACACTCTGGATGACCCATCCACCATTGAGATTTGTCAGAATACTCCTTTCCAACTGGAGCCGTACCTTGAAGGCCCTTCTCCACTTCTTTCCAAACATTTTGGTAACTAAGATCACCAACCTGGGACTCTGTTCTACCTACCTGAGCCACAGGCAAGAAACTGACTATTCTAAAAGCATCGCTATTCGCGGCGAACCATTTAGCGATTGATGAGACTTCGCTAAGATTTTGCTCACCGACAGTAACAGTAGAAGCAGCTCTAAGCCTCACTCCTGTTACCTTCTTTACACTTCGAATAAGCTCGGCGAACTCCTCTCTTAGAGGCATTAGTTCACTCTCATAAGTCGCATATTTATACTGTCCCCCAAAACGTCCTCGTTGGGTGGTATCAATATGAATACTTACTTCTCTAAGCCCTCCCTCTCTAACTAACCTATAGAGAAACTCAGGATTCCTTCGAAAATGGTCCCCATGAGTCATAATTATTGGCACTAGCTCAATCTCTTTCGCATAGTGGAGAATTGAAAGTATCTCCTCTGGATCTCTCAAGGTTATCTCACCGTCTGTTAACTGAAGATTTCCCCATTTACCAAGATAAGTTCTTAAAAGGCGCATTTGCCCTTTAATCTCCTCTAGAGAGGCTGCTGGTATATGGTTTGCTTCATCGCCAAGGTAACAACCGCGACAAGCAAAATCGCATCGAGGCATGGCTCCAACGGTAGCTCCACAACCCTCTTCATTTCGGCCATACATTTGCTGTAGAGTCTGAAACTCCGCTGGAAGCTCGTCCCATTTATTTTTTAACAAACTGCCGGACATAAATTTTGTTTTCTAGTTCTAGAAATAAACTTAACTAACTTCAACCAATACGAGTGGTCATACCAGAAGGTTACCAAAACCCTAGAACAGCACCAAACCTAGGCCATGCAATAAATGTGGCGGAAGAAAGAAATAAAAAGGGATAGGAGAAATTTCTACTAAAGAGCAGTAGTACTGAAACCGCAATCTACAAAATGAACTTCCCCTGTTACTGCGGAAGAAAGATCACTAGCAAAATAAATAGCAGACTTTCCGCAGTCTTCTATTGTGGTCAGCCTTTTCAAAGGAGCTCTTTCTTCAAACTGACCAAGAAGGGTTTTAAAACTCGCAATTCCAGAGGCCGCTAATGTTCTAATTGGACCAGCGCTGATAGCATTAACCCTAATTCCATCTGTCCCTAAGTCAGCAGCCAATTCTCGGACACTTGCCTCTAGGGCTGCCTTAGCAACTCCCATCAAGCGATAGTTTGGTACTACGCTAGTAGCTCCTAGGTAACTCAAGGTCATTATAGAGCCACCTTCTTTCATTAGTCTGGCTGCTTGATTAGTGATCGCAACCAATGAGTATGCACTAATATCAAGGGCTAGTTTAAAACCATCCCTAGAAGTCTTGTGAAATCTATCCTTTAAATCTGCTCCATCAGCGAAAGCTACCGAATGCACAACAAAATCCAAGCCTCCCCAGGCTTTTTCAACTTCATTGAAAACATTTTCAATGTGCTGATCGTTTTGAACGTCACATTCCAGTATCAACTCCGCTCCCAACTCTTCAGCCAAGGGACGAACTCTTTTTTCTAAAGCTTCGTTTAAGTAAGTGAAGGCAAGCTCGGCGCCTTGCTCCTTCATAGCCTGCGCAATTCCCCAAGCAATACTCTTCTTATTGGCTAAGCCAAATATAATACCTTTCTTACCAGCAAGAATGTTACTGTTTTCCATTGCCACGGCGCCTCTGGGTTCTATTTGGGAATACTATTTTTAAGGAGCAGCCAGAAAGTCTAGCTTTCTTTAGCTTCAGTCTTTTCTTCAGCTTTCTTGGTAGGCTTTTTTGCTTCGGCTGCCTTCTCTTCAGGAGCTTCTGCTTTAGCTTCTACCTTAGCCTCTTTCTTCTCAGGAGTTTTCTTAACTCTACGCTTCTTTCGACCAGTGTCCTTCGCTTTTACTTCTTCGCTAACGAACTCAATAATAGCCATTTGAGCTTTATCACCTTCACGAACTCTTGTTCGAAGCACTCGTGTATAGCCTCCGTTTCTTTCTGCGAAACGAGGAGCAATTTCAGTGAACAGTTTGTGGACAGCAGTACCTTTAGTCTTAGACTTAGGATCGTGCTTCTTCACCTCAAACAAGTAACCTAAGGCTTGTCGTCTAGCATGAAGAGTATTCTTCTTTCCAAGAGTTACCAACTTATCTGCTACTCTCTTCAACTCTTTAGCCTTTGGCAAAGTAGTCTCAATTCTATCGTGCAACACGAGAGATGTGGCTAAATTCCTAAACAAGGCTTTTCTGTGAGAAGGAGTTCTACCAAGTTTTCTAAACGCCTTTTGATGTCTCATGACTGTCTCTCGGGATTACGTTATCTAAAAATTAAAATTTAAGAGATTAAAGAACCTGAGTTCTCAGCAATTCTGTCTAGCTCTTCTCTTCCTGGAAAGCCTTCTATCTTATATCCAAGATAAAGTCCCATCTCACTCAAGATCTCTTTGATCTCATTAAGTGATTTACGACCGAAGTTTTTAGTTCTTAGCATCTCAGCTTCAGAACGACTTACCAATTCGCCGATATACTTAATATCAGCATTTTCTAAGCAGTTCGAAGAACGAACGCTCAACTCAAGCTCGTCAATTCTCTTAAAAAGATGCTCGTTAAACTTAGGCTTATCTTCTTCAACCACCTCTTTAACTTCTTCAACCGGTACGTCTTCTCCAACAAAAACACTAAGCTGATCACGAAGTATGTAAGCAGCTCCTTTCATAGCCTCTTCAGGAGCCATACTACCATCAGTCCAAACCTCTAGGGTAAGCTTGTCGTAGTCAGTTCTTTGACCAACACGAGCATTTGTTACTGAATGGTTAACTTTTCTAACTGGAGAAAATACAGAGTCAATTGCAATACTTCCAACCGGAGTTTCTTCCCCTTTGTTTTCCTCAGCAACAACATAACCACGACCTACTCGAGCAGTTATAACCAGCTCAATTTGACCGTCTTGGTTTAGCTCACAGATATGGTGATCTGGATTAACGATAGTAACTGAAGGATCGCCAGAAATAAGTCCCGCTTTGATTTTAGCAGGTCCACTTGCTTCAAGCCGAAGCTCGGCTTCGTCTTTGTCCCCTAGGTCGATAATCACTTCTTTAAGATTAAGAATTATCTCTGTGACGTCTTCGACACAGCCAGGGATCGTAGAAAACTCATGCTTAACGTTTAGAATTTGAACGTTAGTAATAGCAGCACCGGGTAAGGAAGAGAGAAGAATTCTTCTCATGCTATTGCCTATAGTTGTACCAAATCCTCTTTCGAGAGGCTCGGCTACGAACTTCGCATACTTGCCTTCATCAAACTCACTATCAACTCTTCTAGGACGAATAAGGTCTCGGATTATGTTGCGGTGCATGCTTTACTCTCTTACTGTCTGTTTTTTTCGGGGCACAAAACTTGCCAACCGAATCCAATTAAACTCTAAATTTTTTCTCAGGCGACTCTTAAACTCTTCTTCTCTTCTTTGGGCGACAGCCATTATGAGGAACTGAAGTAATGTCACGAATCTGAGTGATGCTTATTCCAGCAGCCTGTAGAGCTCGCAGAGCCGATTCTCTTCCTGAACCAGGTCCCTTCAAGTTCACATTCGCTGAACGAACTCCATGCTCCATTGCCAATTCGGCAGCACGCTGTGCAGTAACCTGAGCGGCAAAAGGAGTAGATTTTCTAGACCCCTTAAAACCATGACATCCAGCACTCGACCAACTGACAACGTTTCCACTAGGGTCAGTAATTGTCACAACTGTATTGTTAAAGGTTGCATGAATATGGGCAACTCCGACCGGGATATTCTTTTTCTTAACCTTTTTCTTTTTGACTTCTTTCTTTTCAGCCATTGCTCTCTCTTTCTATTCTCTCAACTATTTCTTCGTGGCTTTTTTCTTACCAGTAACTTGCTTACCTTTCGGTCCTTTACGAGTTCTGGCATTGGTCTTAGTGCTCTGCCCTCTAACCGGAAGACCTCGACGGTGTCTAAGACCTCTGTAACTACCAAGGTCCATAAGCCTTTTAATGTTAGCCGTTACTTCGCGACGAATATCTCCCTCAACAGAAATTCCAGCATCAATGATCTTTCTGATTTCACCGACTTGATCTTCTGACAAATCATCTGTCCTGGTATTCGGATCGATCCTTGCTTCCTGGAGAATATTCATGGCAGTGGTTTTTCCTATGCCAACTACATAGGTCAACCCAATTGACACTCGCTTATTTCTTGGAAGGTCTATCCCGGCTATACGCGCCATAACTAAAAACTATCCTTGGTAATAAATTAAAACGTAAAAATTAAAATCGAAAATTAGTTTGGTCAGTGTTTACAGTCTCAAAATAATCTTCAAAGAAACTGACAAGCAACTTCTACCCTTGTCTTTGTTTATGTTTCGGCGAACGTTTACAAATAACGTAAAGCCTTCCACCTCGTCTAATCACTCGGCAGTAATCACAAATCTTTTTTACTGAAGCTCGAACTTTCATATCTCTGCAATATAACTTTCCGCCATCTCTTCAAGAGGCTAAAATTAATTAAAAAAACTTTCTCTCCGCCCGCACATGCGACTAAGGCCGACTGAGCACAATTGGCCCATCGGCTGTAATTGCCACAGAATGCTCAAAATGGGCTGCGAGACTACCATCCCTAGTTACCGCCGTCCAGCCGTCCTCAAGCAATTTTGTCTCAAATGAGCCAATCGTCACCATCGGCTCAATTGCTATTACTAAGCCTGGCTTTAACACTCGCCCTTGCCCCTGCCGCCCAAAATTAGGCACATGAGGAGGTTCGTGCATATTCCGACCAATACCATGGCCAACAAACTCTCTTACAATTCCAAATCCGGCCTTCTCTACCACCGTCTGAACTGCATTGGAGATGTCTCCTATACGATTACCTGCCTGACACTGCTCAATAGCAGCTTCAAGAGAAGCTTTGGTTACGTCCAATAACCGCTGAGTTTCGTCGGATATGTCTCCCACAGGAATTGTCCGGGCAGAGTCACCAAAAAATCCCTTATGCTCGCATCCATAATCGACACTAAGGATATCTCCCTCTTTCAAAGGGACGTCATTTGGAATTCCATGAACAATGGCATCATTTAGAGAAGCACAGATCAGACCAGGAAAAGCCTCCACTCCAGGAGAAGGGGCTGGGTAACCTAGAAACGCACTTTTAGCTCCGTGTTTTTTAGTTAGCTCCGCAGCCTTTTGATTCAGCTGGTTAGTGGTAACCCCAGGCTCAACCATAGCCTCGAGCTCAGATAAAACATCTGCCACGATCAAGTTTGCTTCACGCAGGATATCAATTTCAGATTTGGATTTAAGTTCCATAGTCAAGACCGACAAATATTACACTAGAGTTAATTTTCTCCAGCGTTGACCTCCTCTGGGGGAAGCATTTTCTCTATCGCCTCAAGTAGTCGAGAGTATACGGTGTTAATTGTTCCGTTCCCGTCTATTTCAAGTAGCAAGCCTTCTTCTCGGTAGTAATCAATAAGTGGAGCTGTTTTATCCTGATAAACCTTCAACCTTTCAACTTGCACAACTTCAGAATCGTCTTTTCTATTCTGCGCACCTCTTCGACCTTCTAATCTCTTTAAAAGCTGACCTTCACTAAGATTAAAAAGGTAAGTAGCACTAATCCCATCTTCCCTGGCAGCCAACATCTCTTTAAGAGCTTCAGCCTGAGGAACCGTTCTCGGGAATCCATCCAAAATACAACCGTTGATACAGTCACTCTGCTGAGTTCTACTTTCAATGATTTCTACTATGGTTTCATCCGGAACGAGCTGACCCTCATCCATTAAAGTTCTAACTTTACTCCCAAGCTCACTTCCACTAGCAACTTCAGCTCGAAGCATATCTCCGGTACTGATGTGAGCTATACCTAGGGCATCCGCAAGGCGAGCAGCCTGTGTCCCCTTTCCAACGCCCGGTGGTCCCAGAAAAATTATTTTCATCGGATGCTACCTTTGAATCAATCGACCTTTGACGTGAGTCGCTCTAGAAAGTCCCCGGACCTTCCCAGGCCCTTTCTCCATGAAGCCCTCGTAGTTTCGAGCAACTAAGTGAGATTCCATTTGAGCCACTGTATCAAGCATAACAACCACAGTGATTAAAATAGCGGTTCCACCAAAGAAATATGAGAACGAAGCAGCACCCATGTTGATGTAAAACAAAGTCGGAGCAATACAAACGATTGTAACGTATATCGAACCCCAAAGAGTTAGCATGCTGAGCACTTTACTCAGGTAAGTAGCTGTTTCCTTCCCAGGCCTTACACCCGGAACAAATCCACCGTGACTCTTTAAGTTCTCAGCCATTTTTTCCGGATCAACTGTTATCGAGGTATAAAAATAACAGAAAAAGATAATCATTATGGTAAAGACCACATTGTAAACTATGTTAGTTGGCTCGAAAAAAGCTATGTAGCTCTGCATAGAGTCCGTAGCGAACCACTGAAAAAGTGTACTGAATAAGAGCAGGGACAAAGATGCAAAAATCGGTGCCATCACTCCCGAAGAGTTAACCTTAAGAGGAAGGTGCTGATTTGTAGCAGAGGCAACCCCTTTACCTACTGCTCTTTTAGGATACTGCACCGGAATTCGCCTTTGCGCCCTTTCAACCCAAACAATCAAAGCTATTGTTGCCACTCCAAAAGTGAGTATTAGAAGCAAGCTTCCTGGGTCAATCTCGCCCGTTCTCGTCAGCTCAAAAGTTTGCAACAGAGTACTAGGCATACTCGCAAGAATACCTGCTGTAATCACCAAACTAATTCCATTACCAATACCGTGCTCCGTAATTTGCTCACCAAGCCACATGATAAAAGAAGCACCTGCACAAAGAGTAATCGCAGTAATAATCTTAAAAGCAAAGCCAGGGTTTGAAACAACACCTTGGCTTTCCAAAGCGACGCTGAGAGCGAAGCCTTGTATCAATGCCAGAACAACCGTTCCTATTCTAGTATATCGAGTAATCACCCTCCTACCCGACGCACCTTCTTTCTGAAGTTCCTCTAGATGGGGCACTACATGAGTCAACATTTGCATAGCAATTGAGACCCCAATGTATGGTCCAATACCAAGGGCTAAAACTGAAAAATTCTCCAACGCCCCGCCTGAAAACATATTAACGAGTCCAAACAGAGTCTTTGAAGCTTGCTCAAACAAGCTTTTCAATTTCTCAGCATCAATTCCAGGAGTAGGAACAAAGACGCCAATACGATAAATAATCAGCATCCCTAAAGTGAAGAAAATTCTCTTACGAAGTTCTGGGATTTTAGCTGCGTCTTGAAAGCCCGGGATGATCATCTAGCTTATCTACCGTTTTTAACCCACCGAAGATGGGGTTCTAATTCATTCAATACTACACCCAACTACAAAGACCGGAGCAAAGGCGGTAAAACTTACTTAATGATTCTAAGCTCACCACCGGCTGCCTCAATTGCCAGCTTGGCAGAGGCCGAAGCTGCATGGGCTTCTATAACGATTTTTTCCTTAAATTCAGCGCCTTCAAGAAGCTTCACTTTTTGACGCCCGCTCATCAACCCGTTGTCCTTGAGGACTTCAATGGTAATGTCTCCACTACCTACTAGATGTGCTAGGGTCTTCAACTTTACGGGCTTGAAAAGATTCTTTTTGAGCACCTTTTTCCTTGAGGTAAAACCACGCTTTGGAAGTCTTCTGTGCAAAGGCATTTGACCACCTTCGAATCCACTGATCAGCCCAAAACCGGAACGACTTCTCTGACCTTTTTGGCCCTTACCACAAGTCTTACCGTTACCGCTTCCTTCACCAATCCCTTTTCGCTTGCGAGGCTTCGCAGATCCCGCCGCAGGAGACAATCCGCTCAAGTTTAATTCTTTAGCTTCTTCGCTCATCTTTCTTTTCCCTAATAGATCTAAAGTCTAAGTTTTACCCAGCGCAATACCGCTGCTACGGTCGCTCTATCTCTACCAAATGATTTACGGAGCGAACCATCCCAAGTATTGACCTTGAAGCTTGGTGCTCCCGAACTCTTCCAATTTTACCAAGTCCCAAAGCTTTCAAAGTGTCTGAGTGACGCTTTTTTTGTCCAATTGTGCTTCGCACTTGTTTAACTAAAATTTTTTCAGCCACGTCCTTTCTCCTGAAAACTATACGCCGTATGGGTGATAATCTAGCTCTTCAAGCTCCTTTCCTCTTCTAATAGCTACCGCTTCAGGTGTCTCCAACTGAAGCAAGCCATTAAAGACCGCGCCCAGAACGTTATGAGGATTCTGAGTTCCAAAAGACTTGGTAAGTACATCACTGATTCCTACTTTCTCGATTACGCACCTAACGGCACTACCTGCGATTACTCCCGTTCCCGGAGAAGCAGGCTTAATAAGAACTTTAGCTGAACCGCTTCGGCCAATGACTTCGTAAGGAATAGTTCCACCAACTAGTGGAACGTTGATCAATCTTTTCCTAGCAGCCTCACCCGCCTTCCGGATAGAGTCAGGAACTTCGTTAGCCTTACCCAAGCCGTACCCAACATTTCCATTTTCATCACCAACAACAACCAAAGCGCTAAAGCTAAAGCGTCGACCACCTTTCACAACTTTTGCAACACGATTGATAAATACAACCTTGTCGGTCAACTCTCCGCAACTCGCGGGATGAATTTTTCTGTCGTTAGGAACTTTGTAACTAGCACCCATTTCTCATTTCCTCTTGATGATTAAAATTTCTGAACCAGAAACTCAGCTCTAAAAGCCTAACCCGCCTTCTCTTGCACCTTCAGCCACAGCCGCTACTCGACCATGGTAAAGATATCCGTTTCGATCAAAGACGGCCTTTTCGATATTATTCTCTTTTGCAATCTCAGCTATTCTCTTACCAACAGCCTTCGCGCTATCTACTGACTTAGAGGAATTTTCAGTAATTCCCTTAGAAGAAACAGTGGCAATAACCTTCCCATCCGTATCATCAATAAGTTGCGCGTAAGTATGCTTAAGGCTTCTAAAAACGCTTATCCTAGGTTGCTCAGTGCTACCTTGAAGCTTTCTTCGCAGAGAACGCTGACGGCGTTTTCTACCTATGATTCTTTGTGAAGTTTTACCCATTTTCCTGGTCCCTATATATAAATCTAATATCGACGTTCTACTTACCAGCCTTACCAGCTTTACGACGGATGACTTCGTCGCGGTATTTAACCCCTTTACCTTTATAAGGCTCAGGTGGGCGTAATGAACGGATTTGAGCAGCAACCTGACCAAGAAGTTGTTTGTCACAAGACTCTAACTTCACGGCTACGTCTCTACCTTCCTTAAGAACACTAGCCGTTACTCCATCAGGAACTTTAAACTTAATGTCATGAGAATAACCCAAACCAAGGTTAAGGTCCTTTCCCTTCATCTCAGCTTTGTAACCAACTCCATTAACATCTAAGATCTTTTCAAAGCCTTCATGACAACCTTGCACCATGTTACTGGCCAAAGCACGCTCCATGCCATGGAAGGCCCTAGCGTCTTTGCTGTCAGATTTTCTTTCAAAGGTTAGCACCTGTGCGCCTTCCTCTTCTTTAATTTCAGCCTTAATCTCTGGACGACAGGCTCTTTCTAATTTTCCTTTCGGCCCCTCAATCTTCACCAAATTGCCAGACACAACTGCCTTAACACCTTTGGGAAGAGTAATTGGAGCTTTTCCTATTCTGGACATTTTATAGTTCTCCGCGAGCCTCTAGAATACCGAACAAACAACTTCTCCGCCGATTCCTTGTTGGCGGGCTTGTTGAGCACTCATCATTCCTTTTGATGTAGACAATACAACCAGACCTAAGCCCCCTTTGTAGTAAGGAATTTTATCCTTACCGACATAGAATCTTCGTCCTGGCTTACTCATTCTGTCGATCTTTTTAATAACCGGAACACCCTTGGTAGAATAACGAAGGTTGACTCTGAGGGTCTTCTTCCCCTTACCTTCGTCAATCTGTTCGTACTCTCCGACATAACCTCCGTCTTTGAGCACTCCAAGGATTGCTGCTTTCTTCTTCGATGCCGGAATATCAACCGCTCGGAACCCTACCGAAGAGGCATTCCGAATCCGGGTCAACAAATCTGCAATTGGGTCGGTGTATAAAGCCATATCTTGCCTGACTGTCTTTCGTTAAAAATCTTTCTTAAACTAACTCTTTTGCTACCAGCTTGCTTTTATCAAGCCTGGAATTTCCCCTTGGAGCGCATGCTTCCTTAAGCACAATCTGCAAAGATCAAACTTTCTATAAAAGCCCCGTGGACGGCCACAGCTTTTACATCTGTTATACTCGCGGACAGCAAACTTCTGCTTCCGATTACACTTGTTTATCATTGACTTCTTAGCCATCTCTTCCCTTGCTATTTCTTCCTGAACGGAAAGCCTGTTTTCTCTAGTAACGCTCTGGCTTCATCATTTGTTTCGGCTGTCGTAACCACCGTGATGCTAAGCCCTTTGATAGTAGTCTTATCCAAACTAATTTCTGGGAAAATAATTTGCTCAGTGACACCCATGGAGTAGTTACCTGCTCCATCAAAAGATTTTCTTGAGATTCCACGGAAGTCTCGAACCCTTGGCAAAGCAACATTCACTAAACGGTCTAAGAACTCATACATGCGTTTTCCGCGTAGAGTGACGGAACAACCAATTGGCATCCCCTCTCTCAATTTAAAGTTCGCAATAGATTTTCGGGCCTTTGTGATTACTGGTTTCTGTCCAGCAATAAGCTCTAGGTCAGCCGCCGCTGCGTCAACAGCTTTAGAATTCTGAACTCCAGCCTTACCAACACCCATGTTAAGCACTACCTTAACGATCTTTGGAACCTGGTGAGGATTCTTGTAGTCAAAGTCCGCCTTCAAGGCAGGAAAGACCTCTTTCAAATACTTTTCATGTAATCTGGCCTGTTCTGTCGCCATTTCCCTTTCTCCTCTAAGACTAAACGTCTATCTGCTCGAATTTCTTACTTTCTGGATGGGTATAACCCCGAACCTTCCTTCCGTCGTCTAACTTCCGACTGGAAATCCTCACCGGCTTCTTAATATCTTCCACGTAATACATGACGTTTGAGATATGAATCGAAGCTTCTTTTTCAATTATGCCGGCAGCTTCAGTATTGGTTCTAGCTCTCTTATGCCTCTTGACCATGTTCAAGCCTTCAACAACGACTCTATTCTTTCCAGGTATCAGCTTAAGAATTTTTCCTGTCTGACCTTTCAAAACACGACCACTTTTTTCGTTGCCGCCTGAAATAACCATAACAGGGTCATTTTTTTTTAAGCTCGTTTTTAGAACTTTTTTCTCAGCCTCTTTAGCCTTTCGCTGCTTAAGCTTTCTCGGTTTTTTATTAATTCCAACAGCCATTAGAGCACCTCTGGAGCAAGAGAAATTATCTTCATAAAATTCTTTCCTCGGAGTTCACGAGCAACCGGCCCAAAGATTCGGTTTCCAACCGGTTCCTTCGAAGCATTGATTAAAACTGCCGAGTTTGTATCGAAGCGGATCAAAGAACCATCTTCGCGAGTAACCTCTTTAGCAGTTCTCACAATTACAGCGGTGTGAACGTCACCTTTTTTGATCTTAGAATTAGGTTGAGCTTCTTTCACAGAAACTTTAATCAAATCACCAATTCCAGCATACCGGCGCTTAGAACCACCAAGCACTTTGATACACATCACTTTTCGGGCACCCGAGTTGTCTGCAATATCGAGTATCGATTCCTGTTGAATCATAACTAAATAGCCTTCTTCATTATGTTCTGAACTCTCCAGCGTTTACTCTTACTAAGAGGCCGGCACTCAATAATTCTCACTTCATCTCCAATTCCACACTCATTCTCTTCATCATGAGCAACGTATTTTTCGGAACTGAGTACGAATTTTTTATATTTAGGGTGCATTTTGTGAGTGGTAACTTTCACAACCACTGACTTCTGCATCTTATCACTGACTACGATACCTTCTCGGTACTTAACCAATCCTCTTCCTTTAGTTTGAGCAGTCTCGCCACTCGAAGTTGAAGCATCTGCCATCATCTTACCCTCTAGAATTCCTTAGTTGGCGCTAACTGCGGCCTTCTCATTTAGTACAGTTTTCATCTGAGCAATTGAACGTCTCAATAATTTGAGTTGAGCTGTGTTCTCCAACTGCCCCCCAGCTAAACGAAACCTTAGTTTCATCAGCTCATCAGAAGTCTCTTCAATTTTCTTCTTGATATCTTCAGGAGTCAGATCTCTGAATTCCTGCAATTTCTTTCCAGCACCCATTCTACAATCCTTCCTAAAAGATGTTCCTGCTGACAAATTTTGTCTTCACCGGAAGCTTAGCTGCAGCAAGGCGAAAAGCCTCTTTGGCAGTCTCTTCATCAACTCCCTTAACTTCATACATAATCCGTCCTGCTCGAACCTCAGCTACCCAAGCCTCAGGCGAGCCCTTACCCTTACCCATCCGAACCTCGGCTGGCTTTTTAGTAAGTGGCTTGTCAGGGAAAATTCTTATCCAAATTTTTCCGCCTCTTTTTAAGTAACGGTTCATAGCAACACGAGCAGCTTCAATCTGACGGTTGGTGATCCAAAGAGACTCAGTTGCCATTAAACCATAATCACCAAAGGCAACTTTCGTTCCTCTAGTCTCGACCCCTCTTAGGTGCCGAGCCTGTTTCATGACTTTTCTATGTCTTATTTTTTTTGGCGATAACATTGGCTGTAATTACCTTTCTTCTTCTCTCTAATCCTAGGCTGAAATAGCTTCAGCTGAATCAATTCCTTCGTCTTTCTCACCACGGAATATCCAGCACTTGACGCCAATAATCCCGTAAGTAGTCAAAGCTTCCGCGGTTCCGTAGTCAATTTGAGCACGAAGTGTATGCAAAGGAACTCTACCTTCCCTGGCCCACTCACGGCGAGCAATGTCAGCTCCTCCAAGTCGACCAGAAACAGAAACCTTAACTCCCTCAGCTCCCATTCTCATCGCTCTACCCACGGCATCTTTCATGCAACGTCTGAACGCTACTCGTCTCATCAATTGATCAGCTACATTTTGAGCAACTAGCGTGGCATCCAAATCAGGCTTTCTGATTTCAATGATATTCACTCTAACTTCTCTATTGCTGCCATCCTTGATCAACTTCTTAATCTCAACTCTGAGATCCTCGATGTCCTTACCTTTCTTCCCGATAACCAAACCAGGTCTCGCTGTTCTTACGTTGACTGTAAGACGGTTAGCAGCTCGCTCGATAACTATGTTTGAAATACCAGCACCCGCTAGTTTCTTCTCAACAAACTCTCTTAGAAAGAAGTCTTGGTGAAGTTGTCGCGCGTAGTCTTTGTTATTCTTCTTGTACCACCTTGACTGCCAAGTTTCGGTGACTCCTAGACGAAAACCAAGTGGATGTACTTTCTGACCCATATCTTGTCGATCCTTGTATTTCTACTTTACTCTCTACAGTTCATCCAAATGTACAGTAATTGTACTATGCCGTTTTCTAAGTGGAGTCGCTCGTCCCTGAGCTCGAGGTAGAGAACGCTTAAGCACTCGACCAGCGTCCACAAAGGCGCGACTAACATATAGTTCTTCAACACCTACCGAATGCTTATCTTTCGCATTAGCAGCTGCAGACATAATTAATTTCTTCAAAAGAGGAGCAGTCTTTTTATCGCAGAACTTCAGTTGCTCTAGCGCTCTTGCAACAGACTTTCCACGAATCATGTCAACAACGAGCCTCGCTTTGCGAGGAGACACGTGCACATTGGAAAGTTGTGCTTTTGAAAGATATCCTTTTGCGGTTTCAGCCATCTCTACAGTTCCAGTCTACTTTTTCTTCTCACCCGTATGACCATTGTAAGTCCTAGTCGGAGAAAACTCTCCAAGCTTGTGACCCACCATGTTCTCGGAAACGAATACAGGGTTAAATTTTTTGCCATTGTGAACGTTAAAAGTAAGTCCAACCATATCTGGAATAATGGTTGATCTTCTTGACCAAGTCTTGATTGGCCCTTTATGAGCACCATTCTTCGCACGCTCAACCCACTTCAAGAGAGAGTCGTCAATGAAAGCACCTTTTTTAATCGAACGAGGCATCTAAATTCTCCTACAAAATTCTCTATATCAACCCAGTCTAACGCTTCTTCTTAGAACGACGTCTAACGATAAACTTGTCAGTTGCTTTATTCTTTCTAGTTTTGAATCCTTTGGTCGGCTTACCCCAAGGCGTAACCGGGTGACGTCCACCGGAAGTCTTACCTTCACCACCACCATGTGGATGGTCAACAGGGTTCATCGCAACCCCTCTAACCTTAGGTCGTCTACCGGCCCAACGACCAGCACCAGCTTTACCTAATACTTTGTTTCCATGCTCACTGTTGCCAACAACACCTAAGGTAGCCATACAGGTTTGAAGAACCTTTCTTTGCTCACCACTAGGAAGTCTAACTTGAGCATACTTTCCACTTTTCGCCATTAACTGGGCACTTCCACCAGCAGTTCTTACAATGGCTCCACCAGCTCCGGGTCGAAGCTCGATGTTATGGATAAGCTCACCGACAGGTATATCTTTAATCTGAAGAGCATTACCTGGTTTAATTTCAGCATCCGGACCAGATAGTATTTTGCTACCTACCTGAACACCATTAGGGCATAGGATATAGCGACGATCACCGTCGGCGTATTTAATTAGAGCAATTCTGGCACTACGATTTGGATCGTAATCCACCGACTCAACAACTCCAGGAACACCGATTTTATTTCTTTTAAAATCGATTACTCGAATCTTCTTCTGATGACCACCACCTCGGCGTCTAACAGTAATTCGACCGTAGCTATTTCTTCCGCTACTTCTCTTCTTAGCTTTCAGTAGGCCTTTCGGAGCAGTTCGCTTTTTTTGCGTACCTTTCTTATTAGGCTCTTCCTTAGTGATTTCTTCAAACTTTGGGGTAGCTCTAAAACGCTGCCCCGCGGTCATTGGTCGATGTTTCTTTAAAGCCATCTCGTAAAAAGCCCTTTCCTATAATCCGTCTACCAAGTCGATTGTCTCGCCTTCAGCCAATTTCACATAAGCTTTCTTCCAGCTTTTTTGATGGCCAACACGATTTCGAATTCTTTTTAGCTTCCCTGGAACGTTCTGAGTGCGTACAGATTTCACTTTCACACTAAAAGCTTTCTCTACCGCTCTTTTAATTTCATTCTTGTTAGCCTGAGGGTGAACTTCAAAAACGGTCATGTTCGCGTAAGCACTAGCTAACGATGATTTCTCAGTTACCAAGGGACGAAGCAGAACTTGGTATATGTTATCTCCGGGAAAACTCATTCCATTCCTCAAACAAAAAGTTTCTAGCTCTCCAACCTCAATGGTCGAGAGCACATCATTCTTCAATCAAGAAGCTTAACTGCCACCAGAAACAAACCCTGCCAAAAAAATCCCTGACAGGCGCAACTGGTTAGGCCGCGAATAATCGCCTTTTAAAAATCCTAAGAATTTTGAGGAGCTACTTACTACAGCCCATCAATAAAAGAAACCCTGGGACCTAGATATTACCTACCTAGATACTCAGTAATACTAAACTACTCCGCAGCCTTATTCTCAGCCGCAGCGGATCCGTCTAATCTAGCAACTATTTTGTCTAGAGCGTCTCCAACTAACACCAACCAAGGTGCACCTAAAACATCGTAAACTGTTAAAGAGTCCGAGGTAGCCAATTTCACGTTACCAATGTTTCTAAGACTCTTAGAAACTACCTGGTCTGAACCATTGATAACAACAACTGCCTTTTTATCTGCCGGCAATCCAGCATCGGCCAGAGCTTTCACAGCAGCACTGGTTTTAATCTCTTTCAGCTTAAGATCTTTAATAACCAGAACCTTCTCTTCTGCTCTCCTGGCAGATAGAGCGCCACAAAGAGCACTTTTCTTCTCTTTCTTATTTAGATCAAACTCGTAGCTTTTCTTCTTTGGTCCATGGGCAACTCCACCACCAACCCATAGAGGGGAAGAACTAGAACCAGCCCTAGCTCGGCCAGTTCCTTTCTGACGCCATGGCTTAGCTCCACCACCTCGAACTTGAGTTCTAGTCAAAACGGTATGGCTACCACTTCTCTTCTTGGCTCTTAGCCATCTAACACTTTGGTGAAGCAAGTTATTCTTAACTTCCGCACCGAAAATAGCAGCTGGAACTTTTACGCTTCCGCCTTTAGATTTTATTTCGACTTGCTCGCTCATTACTTAAGTCTCCGACTATCAGTCTAAAATTATTTGCGCTTCTTTACTGATTCGCGCACAAACACGGTTCCACCTTTAGGGCCAGGAACTGAACCACGAACCAAAAGAACATTGTCCTCAGCTCGCACTGAAACCACTTCAAGTCTCTCTTGCATTCTCCTAACCACACCCATGTGTCCGGCCATTCTTTTGTTTTTCCAAACTCGGCCAGGAAATTTTCTACAACCGATCGAACCACCGTGTCTGAAGAATTCGTGTGTTCCGTGAGTCATTGTCTGGGCACCACTCATATTGTGCCTTTTCATAACACCGGCAAAGCCCTTACCGATGGTAGTTCCTGCAACATCAATAAGATCTCCGGGCTCAAACATTCCCTCAATGGAAATCTCGTCACCAACAGCAGGAATAGATTCAGCTTCAGGAACAACTTTCTGTCCACCAACTTTGTCCAGTCGAATTTCTTTAACGAATTTCGGCATACCCTTCTTGGCTTTTGCAAAGTGAGTTGTTTGAGGGCGATTAACCCTTTGAGCTTTTTGCTCACCCACTCCAACCTGCAAGGCAAAGTAACCATCAGTCTCCGGAGTTTTAACCTGATGAACTACATTAGGTCTTACATCCAAAACTGTAACAGGAACATTAACTCCCTTCTCATCGAAGATGCGAGTCATTCCTATTTTCGTTCCATAAATCGCTTTCATTTCTTCTCTCCCGCCGGCTCTTCTGCAACCGACTTGAAAACACTCCAAAATCTATAACCCGGTCGAAACCGGAAGCGGCATCTTACTGCAGCTTAATCTCAACATCGATACCAGCAGAAAGCTCAAGCTTCCCTAAGTCATCAATGGTCTGTTGAGTAGGCTCAAGGATATCAATCAGTCTTTTATGAGAATTAATCTCAAACTGGTCCCGAGCTTTTTTGTCTACATGAGGTGAGCGGTTAACAGTAAACCGCTCAGTTCGAGTAGGCAAAGGTATCGGTCCTGCCACCTTACCTCCGGTCCTGCGCACTGCCTGGACAATTTCCTGAACAGCTACATCAAGAACTTTGTGGTCGTACCCACAAAGCCGGATTCTGATTCTCTGACTACCAATCATGCTAAGACTCCCTACGCAATAATATCAGCGACGACACCAGCGCCTACTGTTCTACCACCTTCA
>CAZECN010000004.1:0-113195 GCA_964510575.1 uncultured Bdellovibrionales bacterium
GATTTCTGTTACGCCCGTAATCTCCCCTTCAATTAATGCTCTACTTCCAATTGGCATTTGTTGAACTATAGAGTCAGATGGATTTATTTCCATAGTTGACTGGAGCCACTCCACTTTACCGGGATATTGATAACTATTTGAAACTGAATATTTACCTTCACCTGTGACAGTGACTACTCCATCAAAAACGTTAGCTCGGTTTTCATAGTAAAAATCGTATTCTGCCTTGCTTAAGGAAACTATGAAGTTGTCCCCGACTCTTCCATCGTAGTCTTCTGTATAAGCCGTAGCTTGGTAGCGAGTCTCTCCATTTTCAGTGATTTTTTCAGGTTTGAGACTAAATCTGGCAGCTACTTTCTCTCCTTCTTTAAAGGGAATAATTATTCCCTCAGATTGCCTCTCTGTTTTTGTGGACATGAACGGCAAAGCTCGTCCTTGAGATCTAGGATCGAGGACAATTGCTACTTCATTTCCGTTTATAAACTGCCCCTGTCTGGGGTCCTGAGACGTAACCCTTTCAATTGCCTCCAGTACCTCGCTAGGAGTTGAGCTTGTCTCAGCATTAGGATTGACTAGCTCATTAATATCGGGCGACAAACCAGATTCGGCTTGGCTTAGCTTTAGCTCAGACCATTGAACTTCTCCATGTTGATCTGCAACTTCTTGGGAACTGGATTCGGATGTAAAGGGGCTATCTGTTTTAGCCATAACGTTTACCTAAAAAACCTTAAACTACTTAACTCTCTCTGTTATGCGGAATTCAAGAAAACTGACCCAATTTAGCTTAAATAGCTGATTTGCCGAACTTTTTTGAGCGTGCAGCTACACCCGTCTATGGCTAAACTAGTGTAAAAAACAGGTTCTCCCCCGCTCTTAGGTAGAGGCTGATCTCTGCTTTCTATAAACGTGAAACTCACCATCCATACTGGGTTCCAAGTCAAACTCCAGCGTATTTCCTGTTGCCGGATCCTCGACGCTAACACGAAGCCAAACATGACCTGGAGCTGATACGAGATCAGTCTCAAATCCTTTTTGTTCTAGCGCATGACAAATCAATAGTGATTGTAAATTACAATCACCAACACCTTCTTTGAGTGCTATGGTAATGTCTTCCCTGGGATTGGAGTGAAGTCTATGATCTCCATCCTTTAGTCTACTTGGGTGAAGTAACTTGTTACTTACAAGGTTGTAGACTTTTTCTAACACCTCTAAGGGGGTTCCTTGGATATCATCCACTTGTTTCATGATCTCCTGCACTTTCGGAATTTGTTCGAATTCCTCTTTCGAATATATAATCCCCATTTCTGGGTCCTTTTTAGAACGACTTCGCAAATACTTTCCAACCATCTGCCCGACTACTGTATCTGGACTAAACTCATACGCATCACCATAATTTAGAGTGTTTAATACGGTCTTCCTCTTCCACATTTGATCAATTTGCTTGGAATAGTGCTCTTGTTCGCCGTTTTCCTTCTCAAGAGCAATTTCCTCTACTATGTTGGCGATGCCATTTGGGAGGTCACTGACGGTTTCCTGAATATTTTTTTGGCTAAACAAGTTATTAGGGTTTCAGTGTCTGGAAGTCTCAGCTCAGTAAGGCCTTCGCAAGAGTGCTGCTTTGACACAGGATGTTCTTCGACAGACTCTCCCTTCCCAGCTTCTCCTACTGGCGGTAACTTTTTATCAAACATCGTCATTGAAAACTCCTAACTGCTTCTAATATACAGTCATGCAGTTTTGTTGACTCGAATGAACCTTGAGAAGCTAAGTAGCTGTTGGCACTCGATAATATTATCACTTTCTCCGGTTGCAGTCGCAGGACAAATCGTGATTTAACCTAGTGCTAAGGTGGGTATTTTAGACACCCCTTAATTCTATTTCCAGCAGTCACCTCAGTGCAAGAATCAGTGCAAGAAGAAGACAAGAATATCGATATCTTTGAATTGGGCCAAAGCAAGCTAATTCTTGTTGGCACTGCCCATGTTTCAAAAACCAGCGCCGAGCTGGTTGAGCAAACAATTGAAAAGTATCAGCCTGATGTTGTCGCTCTTGAGCTAGACAGTGGTCGATTCGAATCTCTTAAAAACCCCGAGCGTTGGAAAGAAACCAATATCTACGAAGTCGTTAAAAGTGGAAGGGCTTATCTTCTTTTAGCCCAACTTGCCCTAGCCGGTTTTCAGAAAAGAATTGCTTCTCAATTCGGAATAAACCCTGGTCAAGAAATGATCTCGGGTATCCAAGGCGCTGATAAGCTTGGAAGCAGAATTGAGCTCATTGACCGGGAAGTTAAAATTACAATGAAACGAGCCTGGGGCAATGCCGGCTTTTTCTCAGTATTTAGAATCCTCTTATCTTTAATTTCTGGAATCTTCTCCAGTGAAAAAATGTCTGAAGAGGAAATAGAAGCTCTTAAAGAAAATGACGCCCTGACTGCTATGATGTCAGAGTTCGATGACTTTCTTCCCGGAGTGAAAGACGTTCTAATCGATGAGCGTGACAGCTACATGTCTGAGAAACTTCGAAGGATTGAGGGCGAAACTATTGTCGCTATTGTAGGAGCAGGTCACGTTCCAGGCATGAAGAAGAAGCTAGGCAACGAGTTCGACCTAGCAGAGCTGGAAACAGTACCTCCCCCGAAGCCCTACACCAAACTCATTGCTTGGGGCATACCCTCAGTCATTCTTATTATGTTTATTGTCGGCTTTATGAATTCAGGTGCTGAGACTGGAAAGGAAATGGTCTTAACCTGGGTCCTTGCCAATGGAACGCTTGCTGCAGTTGGAGCACTGCTGGCTCTGGCACACCCACTAACAATTTTGACAGCCTTTTTTGCTGCTCCCCTCACCTCTCTGAATCCAACAGTTGCAGCGGGCTGGGTATGCGGTTTAGTAGAGGCCATTCTAAAAAAGCCAAGGGTTATGGACCTAGAAGCGATTGGGGACGATATCACCAACGTTAAAGGATTCTGGTCGAATAGAGTCAGTAAAATATTGCTGATTATTGCTTTCGCTAACATTGGAAGTATTTTAGGCACTGCTCTAGGTTTTGGACTAATAGCTCGTATGTTGTAATGGAAATCTTCCTGACCAATATGGACCCCCATCCACCACTCAGTGGATTTCCCCTCACTTTGATTTGTCTGCTGCTAGTTGCTGAAGGGCTTGGTTTTAAGTTGAATGAGGCTCGAATTGCTCCAATCAGGATTTTCCTACTATCCGCAATGACGCTCATAGTACCCCTAACCTACCTCAGCGGCCTCTACGCAATAGAACAAGGGGGAAATTGGTCGCTAGATCAAGGATATCAAATTAGTCATCACCAATTAATGGCCAAACTAATCTTGATAATAATAGTGCCTGTAATTCTTTTTGGCTTTTTAAAAAGTTATTATCCTTCAAAATTTTTAAACATTATTTACTTGTTATTCATCTTAACTACGGCCATTTTGGTGGCTTATACCAGTTTTAAAGGTGGTCAGCTTGTTTTTAAGCACGGCGTTGGTCTTAGCGGAAATGAAAAAGGTATCACACGGTGAGTAAGCCAAAACAATTACAAATCGATTGTCACGTTCACATTGTGGGTGATGGTAGCTCTGGCAGTGGTTGCGAACTGCAGGTAGAAGGCAAAGTTAAGAAACTTATGTCTCGCTTTTACTGTAAGAAAATTGGTTTACCTAAAGACGCGCTTGATGGCGGAAACCTAGATACTCTTTACGTCGAACACCTTACGAAGCTAGTAAAGGAAAGCTCTCTAGATGCCGTGGTAATTCTCGCTCAGGATCATCCTTACGATCAGGAAACTGGTGAGAAGATAGAAGACCAAGGACTCTTCTACGTTCCAAACGATTATGTAATAGAGCTGGCCAAAGCATACCGATTTTTCCTACCAGCTATTTCACTGCATCCAGCCAGGAAGGATGCCATAGCTGAACTGGAAAGATTAGTTGCTTCTGGGGCAGTAATGAACAAATTGCTCCCAAACTGCCATAACGTCGATTGCAGCAATGCTGACTACCAACCTTTTTGGAGGCGCATGGCAGAGATGAAAATCCCCTTACTTGCCCATACAGGTGGGGAGCATACGTTGCCTGTCATTAATAAGAATTATCAAGACCCACGGTACTTAACAGGAGCTTTAGATGCTGGGGTGACTGTTATTGCTGCCCACGCCGGAACTAAAAGCGGCTTATTTGATAAAGATTACTCAAAAGTAATTAGAGAAATGTTGCGGCATTATCCTAATCTATACGTGGACAACAGCGCCTTTAACCTTCCATTTAGAAGCCGTTACGTTGTTAAGTGCTTAGACAAGAAAGTAGTCGGAAGAGTGCTGCATGGAAGTGATTACCCAGTGCCTATTTCAAGTATTTGGTCACTACTAAGAGGTTTCTTGCCTATCGAAACATTTAACGAAGCTAGAAAATGCAAGAACCCGCTACAGAAAGACATAATTTTAAAACGAGCTATGGGTTTTCCAGAGGATACGTTTTACCGCGTTGCCAAACTTCTACCTGAAGGCTCCCTACAGAACCTGCAAAGAATTGGATCTAAATTTTAGTAAAAGTTCTAAAGATAAAGAGAAAAGAAAAACCTTCGTCTGGACACCCGCTAAGATAACCAGACGAGGTTCAATATTTCACCATGCCATATGCCGAAGCTAGTTTTATGTTAAGGCGGTTTCCGGCATTAACCTAAACGATACCTCCAATAGACCCATCAGTATCTATGGGGCAAAGAAAGACATTGGCTACCTTTCTCCTAGTGAAATTCTTAAAATCCTGAGAGGCCTGAAAGTCTACTAACTCTCACGATTCTCAGGACTAAACCTCCAAATATACAATCCTTTGTCTTCTCTCTTTATGAAAAGACAATACAAAGATTAGAAAAATCACAATGAAATGAAAGCTCCCTACTCTTCTAAGCTAATACCTTCCAAGGTAAAGACAGCCTGCACTTGCTCTCTAAGCTGAGGACTGCGGTCTAGCACCTGATTAGCTACGGTTTTGAGATTAGTTTTCTCTTCAGGAGATGAAGCTATTCTAGCTAAGGCAACTAGAGCTTCCCCTGCCACCATATCAGATCCCTTTGCCACCCCTTCTAAACGCTTTCGAGCTTCTTCTACATTTCGACTTTCCCCCACTAACCAGCTTTTGGCTTCAACCAAGCCAGCTAGTTCAATAGCGATATCCTCTGGTGTTTGAGTTGAAACCTGGGAAACTGCATCGCCAGAAAACCTTGAGCCAATAAGATTTTGAAGCAACTGTCTCGCCTCAGATTGCTTATTCTCTGCCATTAGTTTCTTAGCGGCATAGAGAGGAGCAAATTTAGCATAAGCAGAATCTGGGTACTTGCTCTTTAAAACGTCGAGTGAGTCCTCAAAGGCCCTGGTGGAACTTTGAAGCGTCTCTTCGCTAGCTTCAGGGTTGTTTTCTATTTCTTTTAGCGATTGCTGAATTCTATTGAACCCGTCAGAGGCTTGGGCTCTTTTACCTTCAGTTGATGACTGAAACTGATTATAACCAAACACAGCTAGTATAAGCAGAGCCACGAATCCTAAAAACCTTGGCCAGTTTTCAGCTAAAAAGACTGCTGCATCATCGCTAACGCCTTCTACTTCTTTTAGCCTATCTGCTAAGTCACTCCCCTGCTCAGGTTCAGTGTTAAGTGGCTGATTTGGACTTTGCTCTTCGCTGCTTTCTTGTTCACTAGTCATTTATCTTTATTTCTTTAAGTTTCTAAATCTCTATTTCTAAGGCTCTAATCTACTACCAATCAAATTTTAAAGAGGTTCACATTTTATATTTGAAATCATCAGGAGCCATTCCATCCAGAATTTCAGCCCACTTTTCCTCATCGATATTTGCGAAATTTTCAGCAACGAACTCGGTTGATTCTACTCGAGCTGTTGGAGGAAGTTCTTCTCCAGTGTTCTCATCGATTACAAGCTGCACCTGAGCCTGGTCTAAGACTGCTGAAGCAACCATGATCGGAGCATTCACTCGGACCGCTAAAGCAATTGCATCACTCGGCCTTGCATCAACTGCCTTACTCACTTCCCCAATAGCCAAGTCTATGTCAGCTAGAAAAGTATTCTCCTGCAAACCTTTAATTCTAATTTGAACAACTCGAGCTTCTAGTTCATCCAAAATGTTCGTCATTAAATCGTGAGTCATTGGACGGGCAAGGTCTACATTTTTTAGAGCCGACGCTATAGCTGTTGCCTCGGCGAGACCAATCCAAATCGGCAAGCAAACATCACCTTGAGAATTCTTCAAGATGACTATGGGCGCGTTTGATGCTGGGTCTAGCACTAGCCCTGCTACAAACATTTCTTGGTCAGACTCAGACATTTAAAACTCCCTAGCTCTCTCTAATGGCACTCTACAAAATATCCCCATAGAGTCCATGTGGTGAGGCTGATTTCACCCTATAGCTCAATAAACTACCCACAAGCTGGCGGTCATTGGAGTTAACCTTAGAAAGCTCAGATGAGCCAGAAAGATCTATCTCCACAGCTACATTTTCTGGGCTTCTCCCACGAATAAGTTGCGAGCCATTCGGTTTTTTATCAATTTTCTCAATTAATAGGGTAGAATCCTGGCCTACTTTTGCTGAATTAATCTCTCCAGCAATCTCAGAGGCTCTTTTCTGCAATCGACTAAGCCTAGTCCCTGCTATTTCCCTACCAGGCTCTGTATCAACTCCATATTTTTCTAAAGCAACTGTGTTAGGTCTGGGTGAATAGAGAAAGGAATAAATTAGTTGATACCTGACCTTCTCAATAACCTGCATGGTCTGCTCAAAGTCATCTTCAGTTTCGCCAGGAAAACCAACAATTACATCAGTTGAGATTGCAATGTCTGGTCGAACTTCTCTTACTTGATCAACAATTTCCAAGTACCTTTCTACTTTATAATTGCGGTTCATTTCCTTGAGAAGTCTGTTGGAGCCAGACTGTAAAGGCATGTGAATACTTGGACAAAGCTTCGGGTTAGTAGCGTATAAATCAATAAAGCCTGGTCGAACTTCCGCGGGATGAGGACTAGTAAACCTTATCCTTTCAAGCTTCTCTATTTCTGAAATTCGCTGAACTAGTTCTTCAAAGCTAGATCGAGGTTGAAGGTCTCTTCCCCAGGAATTTACCGTCTGGCCCAGAAGCATAACTTCCCGAGCACCAATTGCAACCTTGTGCTTAATTTCCCTTTCAATCTCGGCAAAACTTCTGCTTACCTCAGGTCCGCGAGTAGTGGGAACCACGCAAAATGAACAGTTTTTATTACAGCCTCTTTGAATTGCCACCATCGCTCGCACTGGCGAATAAAACACACCAAAGGAACTATCAAGTTCTTTTTGCTCTCCTTGCTTTAGCGGCGAGTAAGAATCGAGTTCTTCAGGTAATTCCTCCCATTCGTCTCTGTAATCTACTGCTACTTGACCAGTGGCTCCCTTTTTAGCTGAGTTAAGGAGCGAGGGAACTAAAGATAGATTGTGAGTACCAACGACAAAATCAACAGAGGGCGCTCTTTTGATGATATTCTTTCCCTCTTGTTGGGCGACACAGCCACCTACGCCAACAACTAGATTAGGCTTAGTTTCTTTTAAGTCTCTAAGACGACCAAGAAGAGAAAAAAGCTTATGTTCTCCTTTCTCTCGAACACTGCAAGTATTTACAAAAACAAAATCAGCCTCTTCAGCACTGGACACCGGTCGGTGATCTGCTGAAAGCAGGGCAAATATTTTCTCGCTGTCATATTCATTCATCTGACAGCCGAAGGTCTTTATAAACACTGAATGCAATTAAAGGTTCCTAAAGAGAAATGGTAAACGAACTACCTAATCCAACATCTCGAGGTTAAGAATGATTGAGCACTCTGATATTGGGCACAAAAGCGCCTCCCGGTACCACAGGTATCGCTTGCTCAAGCTCAACACTAATATTCTTAGATTCTCCAGGTGCTAGGTTAATGTTGCTTTGCTCCAACACCTCTTCATTCTCGCCTAATGGCTCTCCGAATTCTGGAAATAAAGCTTTCTGCTGATCGCCCTTCCAGTATATTCCTATTCCAAAAGCAACATTTTTTATAGCGCGTGACCCTGTGTTCTGAACAACAGCGTTTAGCGAATAGAAATAGTCACAAGGGGGCTTGGCACATTCAGACTGAGTTTTAACTTTCTTCAGATTCCGAATTACAACTTGATTGCCCGCCTGAGTATTTTCAGGTTTCACTACCCTTGCGGCTTTTTGAACATTCTCTACTTGAGGTTCTACTGCCGGAGAATTAGTCAGCTTAGAATTAGACACTAAAGCATCACCACCAAAACTAGCCCGTTCAGTGCTACTGCTCGATAATTCGCGAAACTCATCCACCTCGTCCAGATCAGCACCTGCCTCCATCTCCTCAGCTATTTCTTGCTGAATAAGGCTATTTTGGCCATCGGCTTTCTTTGGAGCTGCTGCTAGACCAATTGGCTCATTCACTTTCAGGACGTTCTTTTTTCTATAATTACTTTGGATTAAAGATGGATTGGCCCGCTCAAGTTTTTTACTTTCTTCAACCAAGGCTAAAGCTTGGGCACCCCAACTGCACTTCACCTCGTAGTCGGAAATACCAGCAGCTTCGACAATGAAATTGACCTGCACCTCTTCACCTTGGTTGAGCACACCTTTGGCCACAAGGTCTTTAACTAGGGCAACTTCTTTTCTAACAACCTCCTGCTCTGGAGAAAGTCCTATTAAGGCTACAGCTAGTCGATCCGTCCGAATGGCAGTTTGAGGGATCACATCAACATCAATATGTAGCAAGCCCTCGTCCTTTGATGCAGACTTAATTTTGACCTCCACCGGAGCCTCTCCAGTCTCAGCATCAGTTAAAACCGTCTGACTACTCTGACCAACACCTGACAATCCAAGCGAACTACAGCCGCCCAAAAATAGAAACGACCAAAGCATTAAAAATGAAAGGCTGTTAATCTTCATAAAATTAGTCCAAGTTGAAGGTACGACCACCAGCATCTTTTAAACGTCCACGAAAACTCTGTTGCTCTGCCCCCTCTGTGCCAAGTCCAATAAACTCCGATTCTTCAACTTCATTCACCCCAGTGGTTCTCCAACCACCTGCAAACCTGTCGAATTTCCAGTTTTCTTTTTCGTAGCGAGTTTGCACCTGATAGGTGGGAATTTGATAATACTTAGTCACGGTGTTTACTGTTGCGAGACGATTTTCTGGTTCGTAATCAATTGAGGCGACTTTAATTTCAACTAATTTCTCCCCTGTTTTTCGAGCACTAAGATCTCGGATAAAGCTAGCTCTCACTTCGGGGGCAACAAAACCAGATGCCATATCTCCATCATTCCAATAGACAGCCTGGTGATAGGCTCTCACCGACTTACCAAGCTGTTTGGCTCGCTCAGTTTCTCCGGCTAATAGCGGATCTAAGCTCTTAAAAGAAAACCCACAACCTGAGAGAGAAACAACAAAGAAGAGAAGCATTAAGCGCGCTATCATTGGCCAGATCCATATAAAGATTTTAGAGACAAGTTTTAGCGCTAGAGATTAGCAATTATAGGACTTAGGTCAAACTCGGGAGGAATTACAAAGCTAAACAAATAGTAAGGTTATAGCTTGTTGATAAGACTATTAAGTTCTTCCCGATCATCCTTCTCTAAATGTGTATGGGGCTCGAGCACTTTCGGCTCTTCTCCTAAACCTAAGAATCGAGTTTTTGGACGTGGTAGCCCCTCATCTTCTCCAAATAAAGAAAGTCGTTTGGTGTTAGTTCCAAACACTGATTCAGGGCGCCCCAGCTCTCGTTCAAGCCTAACATCGCCGGCCCAATGGCTGAACTCCCCCACGGCCATTGCCGTCCAGTTTTTGAGCAAAGTCTCAAAGCCACCATGCCTAGTGTTAATAGTTTTTAGACCAATTGCCACCATAGATCCCGCAAATAAGTAGGTAATCAGTTTACTAGACAGAGACTGTCTGTATTGCCCCTTGCGATTGTGAGCTGAATTGGCCATGATTCGTCTTCTTTTTTGCTTATACCAATTTGTAGTTTAGTTAATAATCGAAGTTATCAACAGCTATTTTTGTGAATTCTTTAGAAAATCAATCAGCTTCTAAGCAGTCAGCTCCAAAGCTGGCAATAGTAACAGGTGCCTCTGCTGGTATTGGTCTAGTTTACGCCCAAGAACTTGCACGAGAAGGCTACAGCTTGGCTCTATGCGCTAGGCGAGTAGATAAACTTAAAGAGTTAAGCGAAGAGCTGGAAACCCTTTACGGAATTGAAGTCTATACCGAAAAGGTAGACCTTCTAGATAAAGCAGCTAGGCGAAAGTTTTATCGGCGCGCAACTGAAGATACCAAGCCTCAGTTACTAGTTAACAATGCTGGATTTGGCTCAGTTTCAAAGTTTGCTGAAACCAACATCGAACGCGAGTTAGATATGGTTGGTCTAAACTGCCAAGCATTATTGGATTTAAGCCATATGGCTTTCGCTGATATGCGAGAGCAAGGTTCAGGCTCAATTATTAATGTAGCCTCTATAGCAGCGCATCAGCCAATAACTTACATGACCACTTATGCTGCAACTAAAGCCTTCGTTCACAGCTTTAGCCAAGCACTAGCAGCTGAAGCTATGGACTTCAATGTCCAGGTGATGAGCCATTGCCCTGGCCCAACAGAAAGTGAGTTTCACTTAGTCTCAGGACTATCAGAGAAGATGAATCACCTATCATCAATGACAGCCTTAGAAGTGGTTCGCCAAGCTCTTCAGGCGGAAAAAAGAAAGAATTGGGTATGCATAAATGGTTTAAAGAATAAATTCCTAGCTTTTACCGGCAAAGTGACTCCAGGTCCTATCGCAGCCAGAATAACTAAAAAAGTTTTATTTCAGAACGTTAATTCCAAGAAGTAAATTCCCGAAATGAGCGAAATCGAAAAGTGGTCAATCGAAAAGAGTCGAGAACTCTACGGTGTCGAAAACTGGGGTGATGGCTATTTTGACATCAACGAAAAAGGCAATATTAGCGTTCACCCAAGAGGACAGTCCGAGAATGGAGTGGACTTATTAGATTTAGTTCAACGAGCCAAAGGCCAGTTTGGCGAAATGCCGATGTTATTTCGATTCAATGATATTCTAAGGCACCGAGTAGAACGTCTTTTTGTTTCTTTTGACCAAGCTATAAAAGACTCGAATTATACGGGTAAATATCTTCCAGCCTATCCTATTAAGGTAAACCAACAAAAAGACGTTGTAGATGTATTGAGACAAGCCGGTGAGGATTTTTCCTTAGGGCTTGAAGTAGGAAGTAAGCCCGAGTTACTTGCGGTGCTCGCAATTCATCAAGATCCCTCTGCCCTCTTGTTATGCAATGGATACAAAGACAGGGAATATGTTGAGCTGGCTTTGATGGGTCAGAAAATTGGTCGACGTCCAATAATAATTATTGAAAAATATACAGAGCTGAAGTTGGTTCTGGAAATTGCTTCGGAATTTGGCATTGAACCTTCAATAGGACTTCGCCTTAGGACTGCCGGTAAGGGCTCAGGTCGCTGGGAACGTTCCGGCGGAGACCGAGCTAAGTTTGGCCTTTCTGTCGGTGAAATACTTAAGGCTGTCGAACACCTAGAAGGCTGCTCTAAAACTAACTTACTCAAATTAATCCACTTTCATGCTGGGAGTCAGCTAACCTCCATCGCCTCACTAAGGCCAGCTGTTAGAGAAGCAGCCCAAGTTTATGCCCAACTTCGCACCCGCTGCTCAGAGTTAAAATACCTAGATGTTGGGGGTGGTTTGGGTGTTGATTATGATGGTTCACAGACTTCTTTTGAATCCTCGATGAATTATACACTCGAGGAATATTCTCGAGAAGTTGTCTCCACTATTGAGACCATTTGTGAACAATCCAAAGTTCCTAGACCTGATATTATAACTGAAGCTGGACGTTCCCTCACTGCCCATCATTCTATTTTAGTCTTCGATGTCTTAGGAGTGGCAAACACTTTTACAGACTACTGTGACCCCGAAAAAATCCTAAAAACTTCTGAGCAGCCCCAAGTAAGAAATATGGCTGAACTTCTTCTTTCCGCTAGTACAAAAAATTGCCAAGAAGTTCTTCACGACGCACTGGGACTCCGTTCCGACATACTTAGTCAATTCAATTTAGGTCATATCAGTATCGAAGACAGGGCCAGCTCAGACTCTTGTTATTGGTCGTTATTAAGGAAAATTTCCAAACTCTCCCAAGAGCTACACTACCTTCCAGAAGACCTAGAAAGACTTTCAAGCGTTCTCACAGATACATACTTTTGCAACATGTCAGTTTTTCAATCTATCCCAGACCACTGGGCTATTGGGCAGATATTCCCTGTGACCCCTCTAAGCAGGTTATCCGAACAGCCAGATAATCCTGTAGTTCTAGCCGATATTAGCTGTGATTCCGATGGCAAAATAGACAGATTTGTCGATCTAAAGGACGTGAAACGATACTTGATGGCCCATAATCTAAAAGAAGGACAGCCTTACTATTTTGCAGTCTTTCTTGTTGGTGCCTACCAAGAGATACTAGGTGACTTGCACAATTTGTTTGGGGACACGAACGCAGTTCATGTAGAAACCAGTGCTAAGGGAGAAGCCTCATTTTCGTCTTTTGTCGAAGGAGACAATATCGAAGAGGTTCTTAACTATGTAGCCTTCGAGAAAGAAGAGCTACTACAAAAATGGGATAGTTCCGTAAAGGCAGCATTGTCGGCCGGAAATATAGATAAGAGTGAATCAGGAACCCTTATTGAAAAGTACAGCAGGGCTTTCCAAAGCTATACCTACCTGGCTAATCAAAGCTAGTTTGTTTCCCAAGATCTGTCTTAAAAAAGCCTTAGCACCCTTTGTGAAATGGGGAACAGAGTTCCTAATTAAAGAAAAGGATTTATATAACCCCAGTGAAGTAACCAATGTTCGAGCCCTGACTGAAAGGGTCAAACCTGGTGACGTACTGCTGGTTTGCGGAAATGCCCGAATCTCCCATGTGGTTAAGGTCTTAACAGTTTCTCAGTGGTCCCATGTAATGCTTTATGTTGGGGAACGTAAAGATCTGCTTTCCGAAAAAGAAATCGAAGAATGGTCTAAGAAATATGGTTATGCTGCGCTGGAACATCTTGTAGTTGATTCAGACCCAGTAAGAGGAATTCACTTAAAACCCCTTGAAGAATATCTTGGCCTGATGATCAGACATTGCAGAGCTGAGGCCTTATCAAAAGAAGACAATGAAAAAGTAGTTAACCATGCCCTATCTCAACTTGGTAGAGAGTATGACGTACGGCACATTTTCAGGTTGATGTTCTTTTTCGGTTTTCCTTGGGAAATCCTTCCTGAAGCTCTTCGACGCTTTGTTACGGACTTCACTCTCTCAGACTCTGACAGAATATGTTCAAGAGTTCTTTCTGAAGCTTTTCATAGTGTCGGCTACCCAATCAGACCAGTGGAACTTATTCGCAGCAAGGGAGCTTTTCAGGACAGAGCTCTTGGAATGGCACTGGCGCTAAAACAGAGAGGGAAAACCGCTGCCAAATTGCTTGCTGGCGGTAGAGTTAAAAAAGCTTTCAACCGAATATCAGACAATCGATACACTATTTCTCTGCGTGGAACTCGTCACATCACTCCAGCAGATTACGACCTATCTAGATTTTTCACTATCATCAAAGACCCAAGCGACCTGAATATTGATTACCAACATTCCAGGGTAATATGTCGTTGGGAACCGCCAAGTTAGTCGAAGTTTATAACTACCGCAGCCTAACAGATCTTGCTGCAAACCTTACTTTTGATGAGGGATCTCGGCGAAAAAGAAAATGTAAGTCAGCCGGCAACTCCCCTGACTTAACCAAGGCCACCCTGTTTTCTACATCTAAGGCAGAAACTCCAATATTTTCCAGAAAAGCCTCTCTCTTGGCTACTACATTAAGGCTAGAAAACTTAACTTTACTAAGCGATACTCTTTCTAGGCTTCGGATAGAACTAGTAGGTTTACTAATTAGCTCTCTTCTAAAAAGAACTCGATCTAAGTCTTGCAGGGATAATTCCACCAGTTTTTCTACCAGCTCCGGAAGCAACTTGGGGTGTTTAGCCAAAGCAACTAAAGTAAGTCGAGCAATGCCAGGTCCTTCACTAGCCTCCCTTTCACAAATTTCAAATATTTGATTCTGCTCTTCTAAACAAAGAGTGGTCGGTAGTTCAATAACTGCTCCACCTGTCATTAGGCGTTTTCGAAATACTTTTCTGACTGATTCCAAATTCGAGTCAGTATTAAATTTAACACTGGATATTGCCATAGGAGTTCTAGCGAAGAAGTGCTTCAAACAATTTATGTAAATGAAGTTGGGCTTTGGGGCTTCCTACTAAAGTTAGTTCACCAGAGAGATAAGCTTCAGCTGGCTTAACTTCATTTTGGTCAATACGTAAGAACACATCCTGCTCCCCTACCACTAACAAGTCGTCTAACCCAATCTTACCCGGAATGCTCCCCACACTTGTCACCTCGGGAGGAGAACTTGGCCTAAAACACCAATTATCTTGTCCCACCTGGAACCAGATTTGTCCTTCAAATGAACTGAATATTTGGGGAGCAGCCTTAACTTTTGCCGCCCAGTTGTTGAATGTCTGATTAGCCATACCTCACCTATATTAAAGTCGAGGGTATCAGGTAATCAGTCAGCAGAAAAGCTAACAGCTAAGTAGTGAATATGGAAAAGGAGTTCTATCGTCCTCGAAGACGGGTGAGTTGAATTTGGAAAGTATCCAAGTCAATAAAATTCAAGTCTCTCTCGCTCTTTAAATAGAAAGAGTGGCTCTCTAGTATGTCCGCCTTAGAAGCGTTACCAATTCGTCCTTCCAACTCACTATAAAGTAGCAAAGCAGACGGGCTTCTATAAAAGCTAAGCTCAGTCGCTCTATGAGCCAACTGGCGAGCATGGTTAAGAGTTTCGAAATCTTTAGCTCTGGCTAAATATCTAGCATACTCAAATAGTGGTCTAGGATCCTTAGGCGACAATCTAATTGCTCTTTGAAGCTGATCAACGGCCCTATCCATTTTAGAAAGGTTACCCAATTGCTGGTATCGGAGTAAGTAGGCTTCAACTGGAGCAGCTCCAATTGCCAATACTTGAGATAGATACTCTTCGCTTTCTCTTAAACGCGATTTAGAAAAACATCTGACAGCCAAAGCAGTGGTCACGATAGGCCATGCTTGGTCTCTTGGAGTAAGTTTATTCCTGGCGACAATTAATCGATATTCAATTTCTTTCTCATCGATTAATTCAAATCCATACATCCAAGCGGTAAGTGCGTATAAGCCGAGTAACCGTGCTTGGCTCGGATGGCGTTCGGTTACTGTTTTCAAGAGCTGCAATGCCTCAACATACATCTCTCCCTTCACATAATGGCGAGCCAGTATGTAATAACAATCAGGTAGCGAAACACCTCGCTTACATAAGTCTTCTAAAATTTCTTGAGCTTCCTCATGCTGCTCTAACTGTAACAGTGCATAGGCGTAATCTAACCTCGCGCACTCAACAGCAGGATGACGAGGGTTACTAGCAATCCCTCTACGGTAAAGCTCCGCGGCTTTACGAAAGTCTTTTTCTCTGAAAAGAGCAGCAGCTTTAACCCAGTTGGCAACTGGTAAAGATCGCCAAACTTTCCACCAATTCAGGTAATCCTTCATTGAGACAGAAGTTTTTAGCGATAATCTTCTTATTGTTCTTTTTGCTCTCATAGTAATTGTTATGAAGAGGAAGAACTCAAGGTGACCTTAAGACCTAAGTCACTGTGATGACTGAACTTCCTTTGCGAAAGTCTATTGTATAACTCAGACGAAAGATTTTCAAGAAGACCCCCACCCACAATAGGTACAAGGCTTGTGTCAGAGGACTAAATTTATAGAGTTGAGATTATTGACCTTCACATACTCAATGCTCTATGTTTGGCTTGACCTTAGGGGTGCGTAAAGCTGAGAACAGACCCTTGGAACCTGAGACAGTTAGAACTGGCGGAGGGAAAGGTAAGAATATTCTTTTGTGTTCAAAGGGCTGATTAGCCTTACCTACTTCCCACCCGAAAAGCTGGCTGCTCATAACGAGATAGTTATGTCAGAAAAAATTATTGAGAAATCAAGCGGAATAAGTAGAGATCCTTTTCCATCTTCATCCAAAGTTTTTCTTAAGGGAAAGATCCACAAAGAAATAAGCGTCCCGATGAGAGAGATTTCTCTAGGTAACTCTAATTCCGAGTTCAGGCCCGACAGCTCCGATCTAACTAACCCTTCGATCACTGTTTACGACACCAGCGGACCATATACAGACCCTGCTCAAGATATCGACATAAGAAAAGGTTTAAACAGGGTAAGAAGCTCTTGGTTCGAACGCAGAGCAGACACGGAACAACTAAAGAACTTTAGCTCTAGTTTCTCCAGAGAATTGAAGGAGAAATATAGCGATACTAACGAGCTACCTTTCTCTCTTCCCAGAAAGGCTCGCTCTGGCTCAAATGTTACCCAACTACATTACGCCCGCAAAGGTGAAATTACTGAGGAAATGGAATTTGTAGCTATTCGGGAAAACCAGAGAGCACAAGAACTACTTGAGACCCATCCCGAACTTTTCAATACTCCAAACTCTGCAGAAAGAAATCATAAATTACCAGCAAAAATTACTCCTGAATATGTCAGGGATGAGGTTGCAAGGGGCCGCGCTATTATTCCTGCTAACATCAACCATCCTGAAATTGAACCGATGGCAATTGGTAGGAATTTTTTAGTCAAAATTAACGCCAATATTGGGAACTCAGCTGTTAGCTCCAGCATAGAGGAAGAAGTTGAAAAAGCTGTTTGGGCGTGCCGCTGGGGAGCCGACACAATTATGGATCTTTCCACTGGAAAGAATATCCACCAAACTAGGGAATGGATTATCAGAAACAGCCCTGTTCCAATTGGAACTGTTCCAATCTATCAGGCCTTAGAGAAAGTTGGAGGAGTTCCTGAAGATTTAACTTGGGAGTTATACAGGGATACTTTGATTGAACAGGCTGAGCAAGGAGTGGATTACTTCACGATACATGCTGGAGTTCTTCTTTCCTACATTCACCTAACAGCAAATAGAACCACTGGCATTGTATCTAGAGGAGGTTCCATTATGGCCAAGTGGTGCTTGGCTCATCACCAAGAGAATTTCCTTTATACTAAGTTCCAGGAGATTTGCGAGATAATGAAAGCTTATGATGTCTCATTTTCACTGGGAGATGGACTTCGACCTGGTTCAATAGCGGATGCAAACGACAAAGCTCAATTTGCTGAGCTTGAGACCTTAGGGGAACTAACTAACCTAGCTTGGGAAAATGATGTTCAAGTAATGATTGAAGGGCCTGGTCACGTGCCAATGCACCTTATTCAGGAAAATATGGACAAGCAATTGGAAGTTTGTAAGGAAGCTCCTTTTTATACTTTAGGGCCTCTTACAACCGACATTGCACCAGGTTACGATCACATCACTTCAGGTATTGGGGCAGCTATGATCGGTTGGTTTGGTTGCGCAATGCTTTGCTACGTCACGCCGAAAGAGCATCTTGGCCTCCCTAATAAAAAGGATGTAAAGGATGGTGTTATCACCTACAAATTAGCTGCTCATGCTGCTGATCTTGCTAAGGGTCATTGGGCTAGTATGGTTCGAGACAATGCCCTTAGCCAAGCCAGATTTGAATTTAGATGGCAAGACCAATTTAACCTCTCACTAGATCCAGATACCGCCAAGGAGTTTCATGACCAGACTCTTCCCTCCGACAATGCAAAAGTGGCTCACTTTTGTTCTATGTGCGGACCCAAGTTCTGTTCAATGAAGATTACCCAAGACGTTCGTGACTACGCTAGAGAACATGGGCTCGACGACCAAAAGGCTCTAGAAGCTGGGATGATAAACAAATCTGAGGAGTGGAGAGAAAAGATGGTGAGGAAACAAGCCTAGGAAGAGACTAATTTGGGTCTGATTACTGATTTAAAACTTTCTTAAATACGTCTTCCAGCTTTAAGATCAACACTTCCCTTGAAAACTCTTCTCTAAAAGATTTTTTCACTGCGACTTTACGTTGATCTTTTTGACTATAAGCCTCACTAATAGCTCTCTTTATCGCTTCTACGTTTGAATCCTCGTTTATAATCCAACTTTTATTAGCGTGCTTAGCTATGATGTCCGAGTTATCCCCCTTTGGACATTCCGCTAAAATAGGCAATCCCGTAGATAGATAATCATAGGTCTTGGCTCCCACCGCAACATAGCGGTCTATGTGCTCTTCGTGGCCCTGTCTCAAGTAAAGAAGATCTGCCTTACGGCATAAATCTAAAGCCTCAGCTTTTGGAAGCATGCCCAGATTGGTCATTTTCACCTTCCCTTCAAAATTTGGAAACTCCTCAGAATCAACGCCTGCATGAATAAATTCTATGTCAGGGTTATCTAACTCGACCAAGGCTTGTAACAAATTGATAGGAGATCTAGACCCATAAAACGAGCCAGTATGAACAATTGTAAAAGGTCCTTTTTCCCGTTCAGGCTTAGCCTCTAAGATCTTTTCATAGCCATTTGGAATATAAACCAGTTTATCCTCCAGGCCAGAAAAATGAGTTTTATAATAATCGACGGTGCCAGGCGTGTTTAATATTAAGCAATCTGCCTTTTTTAAAACCATTTTCTCAAGAGCTTTCTCAACTGGTTTTCTCAACTTAGGAGTGTACCGATACTGATTAATGGTCCAAGGATCTCTAAAATCTAAGACTAGAGGTTTTCCAGTGAAAGTTTTTATCAAGGCACTTTTTAGAGCAGCACTGAAAGGTGCGCAGCTAACATATAACAAGTCAGCCTTTTTTGCTTCGGTAATACCTCTGAACAAACAGCGCCAGGCAATGTGAGGATCCGGAATACACAAATACTCCAGAAAATGGTTTCGCTTAAAGGGAATGCCTAAAATTTTGAAAGGTTTGTTAAACAAACCAAAGGCGAATCGTATCGCACCATTTAGGTTAAACTCGCGACTTCTAACAATCCTCACCCCTTCCGGTGTGGCACTTCCATCGTAATTTATCCAAGTATCTTTACTATGTTTAACAGTTAGAACGGTGACTTCATAACCCTTACTAACCAAATCCGCAGCAAATCTGATGCTTCTAGAGGTGCCAGACGTGAGAATTGGTGGAAAGAAATAACAAACCATCAATACTTTCGCGGGCCCAGCCATCTATTTTCTAGAGCCTCCCAGCTTCTCAAGCAAATGCTTAACGATTCGCTCTGCCGCTTTCCCGTCCCATAATTCAGGAACCTGCCCACCAGGAAAACTACCGTCACTAATTTTATCTAGTTCAAATAAAAGTTTATCGCGATCTTGACCAACTAGCACGTTAGTTCCACTTACCAAGGTAATTGGCCTCTCTGTGTTTTCCCTCATCGTAATACAAGGGATGCGCAAAGCAGTAGTCTCTTCCTGTATTCCACCACTATCAGTCACTACAACCCTGGCATTCATAACTAGCCACAAAAAGTCCAAGTAACCTAATGGTTCGGTCAATCGTAAATTTGAAAGTCTGGAGATATCCTCCAACATGTCAAACTTTTCCAAAGAACTTCGGGTTCTAGGGTGAAGCGGTAAAACCGTTGGAAAGCGGCTGGTCATAGAAACCAATGTTTCAACTAGACCACTTAGATTTATTTCAGAGTCTACATTCGATGGGCGATGAAAGGTTGAAAGTATATATTGTTGGGGAGTTATGGATAAAGTCGATAAAATATTAGATTGTTCAGCCTTTTTGAGGTTTTTAAGCAGTGTATCAATCATCACATTACCCGCAAAGAGAACCTCCCCGGGTACGTTTTCATTTTTTAGATTCACAATTGCTGACGGCTCAGTGACGTAAAGGAAATCTGCTATCTTATCGGTTTCAATTCGATTTATTTCTTCTGGCATTGTGTTGTCGAAACTCCTTAAACCAGCTTCGACGTGAGCTACTTTAATGCCCTTCTCCTTAGCAACTTCAGCACAGGCAATCGTAGATGTAACATCCCCCACCACCAGAATTAAATCCGGTTTTATATCCTCAACAACTGGGACAAATTTTGATTTGATATCTTTAATTTGAGAATCTCTGTCGCCAGGACTCACACCAAGGTTTATATCAGCTCTAGGAATACCTAGATCATCGAAAAAGATCTTAGATAGATTCTCATCATAATGCTGACCAGTATGTACCAATGTTTGTTCGATCTGCCCGGAGGAATTCATGGCCTCAATCAAAGGAGCAATCTTCATGAAGTTCGGTCTGGCACCAACAATGTTGATGATTTTTAGAGGCATTAACTTAGAACCAAAAAAGACGGTGGGAAGTCTCCAACCGGGTGAAAGTAAACAAAATTATATTTCTCAACTGGCAAGGTTAGCAGAAGACTACAAAACAGCGCCAGAATACATTAGAGGCTCGGAGAAATGCTTTGTCTTCAAATCAATCAAGAATTTTGGCATTTTAGAATTGTGGATAACTTTCCATGCCTAGCTCATCTGAGCGCCGTTCAATAAAACTGGGCTCCGTTATAGTAAATCTAACGCAATATCAATAGCTTAGCTACCTTCATCTCGATTTTGACCTAGTTTTTAGTTTCATACCCTTGTTGTAGTAAAACTAGATAATACCGGCCTTGATAAATACGTGTTTTTTGGGCATTAATGGGGGCCGCTTAAAGCCCTTTCTGGGTGCTTTAGCTATTTTGAACCTGTGCAGAGGTCTTTGAGGCCGAGCAACGATAATTGATTTAGAAGGTAAGACTAATGTTCGCTGTGATCAGAACTGGTGGTAAACAGTATAAAGTAGAAGCTGGGAGTATTCTAGAGGTTGAAAAGCTTCCAGGAGATGCTGGTTCTGAGCTTAAGTTCGAAGAAGTTCTACTTCACGGTGAAGGCTCATCTGTGGAAGTTGGAAAACCTTTGGTAGCTGGCAAAACAGTGACTGCAGAAATCTTGGAGCAGAAAAGAGGTCCCAAGTTAGTAGCTTTCAAAAAAATCAGAAGACAGGGCAAACAGAGAAAGGTTGGTCACAGACAAGACTTAACCCGCATCAAGATTAAATCGATTTAAAAAGTTTCAGTTTAGAAAGTTTAAATTTAAGAAGTTAATTAACAAGGGTAATACTCGTGGCACATAAGAAAGCAGGTGGTTCCTCGCGGAACGGACGCGACTCCAGAGGTCAAAGAAGAGGAGTTAAGAAATTTGGTGGCGAAGCTGTGAAAGCCGGCAATATTATAGTTCGACAATGTGGGACTAAGTATTACCCAGGTCAGAATGTTGGTGTCGGTAACGACTACACGTTATTTGCACTAAAAGATGGGAAAGTTCAGTTTAGTAGAGCGGCTGGAAATAAAACTTTGGTAAACGTTTCTGCTTAAGTTGTTCAAGCAATAATAGTCCTTGCGCCACCAAATAGTCACAGCGTCATTAGTCACTGTGACCCCTTTAACTAAAGCTGTAGAAATTGAAGGGTTAGATAAATGAAATTCATCGACGAAGCTGCTGTTGAGGCCCTGGCCGGACCAGGTGGCGATGGTATCGTTAGCTGGCGCAGAGAGAAATATCTTCCCAACGGTGGTCCAGATGGTGGCAATGGCGGCGATGGTGGTGCCGTGGTCTTAGTTGCCAGCTCTGATGAGAATACTCTCCTTCCCTACTCTTACAATCCAAGATTGATCGCAGAACCTGGCAAACCCGGCGGAGCTAACTTAATGGCAGGGGCTTGCGGAAAGGATAAGATTTTTCCTGTCCCCGTTGGAACTCAAGTCTTCTTTGATGGAAAAATTGTTGCTGACCTCAACAAAGAAAATTCTCGTTGGGTAGCAGCTCGAGGAGGCAGAGGAGGTCGAGGTAATGCTTCTTATAAGTCCCCAAGCTGCCAAGCACCAGATTATGCTCGACCAGGACAACCGGGGGAAGGATTTCGTTTTCGCTTGGTTCTTAAATCAATGGCAGATGTTGGAGTTGTTGGATTACCGAATGCTGGTAAGTCCACGTTAATTTCTGCCATCTCAGCTGCTACACCCAAAGTCGCAGACTATCCCTTCACTACTATCAAACCCTCGCTAGGTGTAGTGGACGTAGGAGATGAACAAAATTTTGTGATTGCAGATATCCCGGGACTAGTCCCAGGTGCCCATCAAGGCCGAGGACTTGGCATACGTTTTCTAAAACACTTAGAGCGAACTGCTGTCTTAGCTCACTTGGTTGATGCAAGTTCACTTCAGTTTCAAGGCGGGGATTCAACACTAGAAGCTGAAGTGCAAAGGACTAGAGAGGAGTTGGTGCAGATTGAGAATGAGTTAGAGCAGTTCTCAAAAGATCTTTGTCAAAAAAATAGGCTTATAGTTTTTAGTAAAGCTGACCAAACTCTTGTCCAAGAAGTATATGAAAAGCTCGCTCCTGAATTTGAAAAACAGGGTTTCCAATGTCTTCTAGTTTCTAGTGTTTCTGGAGAAGGACTTAAGACTTTTAAAGAGAAAATATATGAGATGATTCAACATGCTCGTAATAATGACTCAATTAAAGAAACCGACATCAGGCAAGAAGCTTTAGTTAACTCAGGGGTAATGGCATAAATATGATTTCCTCAAGCACCATTTGCGAAAGAACTGACCAAAGGCAGGGCAACCTAGAGGGAGAGGTAATTGTAGAAATTGCCCAACGGGTTGCAATTGAAGAACGCGCGCTAGATGTTAGGTGCTTAGATGTTAGAGGTTTAACCGATATAGCTGACTATCTTGTGATAGGTAGTGGAACATCAAACAGACATAGCGCTAATGTTGCCGAGAAAATTAAAGTCAAACTAAAAGAGAATGGCGAAGACCCGGTCCGAGTGAGTAACAAAGAATCCTCGGACTGGATAGTAATTGACTATGGTGACGTAGTTGTTCACGTATTCTATGAAGCCACTAGACAATTCTATCAATTGGATGAGCTATGGTCCGAAGCAGCACTCATTCCCACGCCCGATGACCTAAAGGAAGTAGTTAAAGGCCTTAGGACTGGAATGTATACCCCGTCTACTTGAAATCTAGGCTTTTTAATACCCATCGTAAAGGGGTATAAGCAGAGCACAGCCAGACAACAAATATACTGAAATCTGAAATATAACTGCAAGGGCGAAGCCCTTGGGAGAGAAGTCGCCTAGTCTCTTTCTAAAATCATAGCGCCAGCCATTGCTCCTGCTGCGCAAATACTAATCAAAGCTCGCTTCCAGTTATTCTTCTTCAACTGATTTGCTGCAGTAGTAATAATTCGTCCACCTGTTGCGGCAAAAGGATGGCCCAAGGCAATAGAACCGCCAAACATGTTTAATCTTTTTCGGTCAAGCTTCCCCACCTTCTTTTCCATTAGACCCTCTTCCCAGGCCTTAATATTGGCAGCCACTTGTGCCCCAAAAGCCTCATGAACCTCAATCATATCAAAGTCATCAAAGCCTAATTTATTCCGTTCTAGAAGCCTCGGCACGGCGATACCAGGTGCCATTAAAAGTCCTTTATCTGGATCAATGGCTGAATACTCAAAATCCTTAATCCAGGCCAAAGGCTCTTTACCTAGCGAAGACAAACTCTCTTCCCCAGCTAACAATACAGCTGATGCACCATCGGTGAGTGCACTCGAGTTTCCTGCTGTCAGAGTTCCTGCTTCACTTCTATCAAAAACAGGTCTCAGCTTTTCTAATTTTTCTATGGAAGTATCTTTCCTAACCAGAGTGTCCTTTTTCACCCCTGCTATCTCAACAACTTCATCGTCAAAAAGCCCGCTCTCAATAGCTTTAGAGGCTTTATCGTGACTAGCAAAAGCAATTTCATCCTGCTCTTCTCTTGAAATTGAGAGCTCCTTGGCAGTTATCTCCATGTGCTGCCCCATAGTTAGACCAGTAGAAGGTTCCGCCACCGAGGGCATTTCAGGAAGAGCAAAGCCTGGCCGGAAATTGGCCAAGAGTTTTAACTTGTCGCCAAAAGTTCTAGCTCTGGAGAGTTTTAAAAACATCTCCGACCCCTTCTTTTTAAACAAAAGTGCGGGGTTTGACATAGACTCCGCGCCACCAACAACAACCGTGTTTGCTGTTCCATTTCGAATTTCCCCTACAGCGCAGCTAGCCGCAACCAATCCCGAAATGCAGTTATTTGAAACCGAGTAGGCGTAAAGTGACTTGGGAAGTCCAGCATCAAACACCATTTCTCGAGCCCAGTTAGGGGTTGAAGGATCAAGCAGAACAGTAGAGAAAATACATCCGTCAATTTCCTCAGCCCTTACACCAGATTTTTCTCTAAGCTCCCTAATTACGTGTTTGCCCAGATCCTGCATACTTTCGCCAGAGAGCTTTGTCCCTGCTTTAACGAAAGGAGTTCTTACTCCATCAAGAACTGCTACTTTTTGTTGGTTTTTCATTTTAGCTTCCAAGAGTGATTTTAAATCTTCTGAGTTTAAAGTAGACTACCTCTAGACTCAGCATTTAAAAACCAAATTTTTTCGACTCCACCTTAGCTAGTCTTTAGACTAAAGATTTCTGAACCAAGCAGTATGGATTATAGTGACTCAAAAGATTTTCAACCTGGCGAGCTAGTAAAGCTCCTTTCACTGGGTAAAACTGGATCCGTAGTCAGTGGCCCAGATAGAAAGAATCGATATTTAGTAAGATTTGGTGCTGCTGAAATCCAATGTCATAGCCATGATTTAAAGAAAACAGCTGTTAAAAAGAAAAAGCCTGCTCAAAAGAGCCCTAAAAGAACTCTAAGATCCGATAATCGTTCAGGTGGAAGTCTTAAAATAGACCTTCATGGCCTGACAAAGGCTGAAGCACTAGAAAGGCTAGAGACTGCCCTCGACCGAGCTCTACTTAATAATTGTGACCAACTTGAAATAATTCATGGACTAGGAAGTGGGGCAATAAGGGGGGTTGTTGAGACTTTTTGCAATAAATCTAAGAATATTGCTCAGTATAGCCTCTCTATTCAAAATCCAGGGCTGACAACTGCTTGGTTAAAATAGCTGTATAATTTTCATGAAATAAAGAGCCCTAAAATAGTCAATTATTTAATATAATCCAGAACTTAAAAATTTCAGCAACAGAAAAATATTTGAATCGCCGATATATGCACCAATCATCTTAAATTAGCTATAAAGTAGGGTGAGGGTGTGATTCGAAAAAAATACTTATTTTCTCTAAATTCAGGGATATTTTAGTAAACATTCGGATAGTTTATTTGCATAACATGGAGTAGGTGTTTTCTGGTTCCTGATTGGACAAAATTTTTGCTGATGTGCGTTTAGCTTGTGGTTAAACTCTCGTTAAGTATCTGGTCTTTTCTAGCCACCTTGGAATTTGCAGGATGATTAACATGTTAAGAAAATCTGATGAGAATAGCTCGACTGAACGCGGCGTCGCTATGGTTGAATTCGTTCTTGTTGTGCCCGCCTTTATATTAATTTCACTTTGGGGAGTAATCGAAGTTGGAACTTCAATTATTGCCCACCAAGAGATAACCGAAGTCGCACGGGAAGGAGCTAGGCTTCTTTCAAGAACTGCCAACCTTCAGGAAGGTAATTTTGTTTCAACTGCTTGTGTGAACAACGGTCCCGGGACTTTCGTTACAAACGACCCAAGTGGCCCGCCTGAAAGATCCCATGAATTTGCCCACCTAAGGGTATGTCAACTATTGCAGCTTCACGGTTACGATCCAGAGCGAGTTGAGATTAGCTCTAGCTTTGTTGTCGGGCCCTCAGGTCAACCGTTTTTTAACGACAACGTCTTAGTTCACATTGCAGCTAAACATAGAAGTCCTGTTTTTGGAACGGAGTTCCTAACTTTAGGGGTACAGCGTACAGCGGCTTACCTACTGAAAGCCGATCGGATTAACTAGAATTCTAAAGAATATTTGCTGAAGTATTATGGCAGGAGAAATTATGAATCAATTTGTAAAAGTTACACCTAAGTCAGAGAAAGGAGCTACAATTATTGAGTTTGCTCTGGTTATAGGCTTGTTGCTACTTCTGGTTCTAGGAATCATTGATTTTTCCCGATTCATTAGCGCAAAAAGCATAATGAGAAAAGCTACTCAAACTGCAGCTAGACAAGCTGCGACTATTGATGCCATCGATATTCTACCCAGTAACGGCAGCATCACTCCGGCTGAATTTTCTGAATATACAAATTCCTTAATGGCCGTTGAGGACAATGCATATCGACTTTCTAACACATTGGTGGAACGTTCTGAGCCTCTAGGGGGCAGCGCTGAAAATAGACTTAGGCATCTTCCCTACATGACCGATGGCCCAGTATCTCGAGACGTTGATATAGCGATCATAATGCCAGGGGGCACTGTAGCGCGGAGGGACCCTGCGGGAGGAGCCAATGGATTTGCTACACACCCTACACTCGACGTTTGTGACCAAGCTTGCATTGATGATTACGACGTTATTCTAAGGGACCACCCGATCGTAGCTGAAATGAGGGCCGAGATAGATACTTTTATACCTTGGCTGGGTAATGATGGAACCCTTGATATTAGCGTTCGTTCTTATGCTTACCGAGAGATTCCGGCAAGAGCTTCAGATATCACACCTGCCCAGACTCCACCTGCGGCTTGTATGATTACTGACGAGGACTGCGATCCATTAATTGCCGATACAAATCCCGACCGTTGCAGATGCGTGCCTCGGCCGCCTCCACCTCCACCTCCGCCAAGCTCCTCTTCGGGCACTAGTTCCTCTTCAGGCTCTAGTGGCAGCTCTTCAGGTAACAACAGCGGAAGTAGTAGCGGAAACTCATCTTCTAGCTCAGCTGTAACGACAACGACAGTGACAACAACCACTACTCAATGCAGTCCTCCAAGTTGCACAGGATTTCAAGTACCTGACGGCTGTAGATGCGTAAGTCTAGGAGCAGGATAAGTTCGATGAAAATGATAGAAACAAAAAATAAATTAAATCAGTCTAGCGAACAGGGAGCTATTATAGTTCTTGTCGCAATCATGTCTGTAGCTTTGATGATGATCATCGGATTAGTGATTGACACCAGCAAGCTGTCTACTTCCAAGACCGCACATGAACATACTGCTGACATGATAGCACTTGCTATGATGGAGTCCTACAGCACTCAAGATCTCGCTGCCAGCCAAGCTGACAGAATCTTAATTGCAGCTGACAGAGCTGAACAAGTGGCAATGGAGAATCTCGACGCCTGGGCTGCTAACAAATACATAAGCGATGGTACCCAACAACATTTCATCAGTAGCGGCCTAAATTTCCCTGAAGGGAATACTGACGGAGCCAATGGAATGATAATTCCTGGCTTTTGGTTTTTTGAAAAGCCAGATAGCTGCAACGGAGGTGGAACCTACACCGCTCAACCCTGGATGCTGGCAAGTAGTCCGACCGTAGCTCCGGAAGGGAACGATTGCCCTTGCGGGTTTAATACTTCAGCCCCAGGGGTTGACGCCGATGGCTGGAAAGGTTCTTGTTTTAAAGCCGTAGACGTTCAAAACGACCAGGTTATTGTCAATGCTTTCAAAGTGAAGCTAAAAACAGCCGATAGCTCAAATATTGAAAATACTTTTAGTGCTGTCAATCAAGCCGCACCAACTTTCGGATTAAACAGTGAAGCTGTAGCCGCTATCGTTCCTAGAAATATATTGCTGGCTATGGATATATCCCCCAGTATTACAGAAGAAACCCATACCTCTCGAGATAACCCTGAGAAGTATGGAGAATTTGCCTATGAAGTTGCAGCTTTGACCAATAACCCCACTCCTACGGCCATGAGCCCTAGGCTACTAGCAGGGCCAAACAACCTGGGAGGGTTTACCTGTCAGACAGATTTTACCAATGGATTTCCAGGTTTTGATTCTCCTGATACGCCATTCGACCCACTGCAATGCATGCGTTTTTCTTGTTTGAATGAGCAATATAATGCTTCCCCACCTGCCAATACACAGATTCCAGGACCCGCGCTTCCACTACGTGAGTATTGCGCTAACATTGTATCTAGCCAGCCAGTTCGTCAGCAAACTGACTATCAACCAGTAACTCTAAATACCACGGATGGCGCTATTCCTGGGCGTGGTGAACCACTTTTTAATAGGACTACTTTCCTAATTGATGCTGAGACAAGGCCAGAACCACTTGCCTCACTGTTACAGGGCGTTCATACGGGAATGGAAACCTTTGAAGCCCGAGGAACTGGAGCTGACCAGTTTGGATTTATGGCTATCGATGATGACTATTTACCCAAACGTTCTACGACTTTAGGCGGAGGAATACCCTCCTTAGTAAAAACTGGAGGTCCTGATGGTGAATTTGATAGGTTCCTAGAAGCAACTGATTATGCGTCTCAGGAAAGTCTTCCCCTCGCCAGTCGGCCCTATATCCAGAACCTTCTTATACCTAGGCAATTCAGTGGCCAAAGTTTCAGAAATGGTAACCGTGGGGCCTATGCTCAAAGTGATTTAGCTGGAATATTCTCCGACACCCTATCCATATTAGACAATGCTCCTAATTCGGAAATTGCTGCTAGCTCCCTGATTATGTTCACTGACGGTATGGCGTCTTGCCATAATGGAAATTGCGATATTGCGAGTAGCCAACTTAATCAAAGGGCCATTGGTAGCATTATCGCGCAAGCACGCGATGAGTTTGCTGCTGCTGGAATTGCTTTCCATGTTTTTCTCATCGGACAGGACGTAGCTCCGCATACTCAACCACGCTCTGGTGGGGCTGGAACCTGTCTTTCGGATGAGCAAGCCAGAAGGCAAGATGACCCTAATTCTACTAGACAAGATCAATTATATGTAAACTTTGGAGGGGGAAATTTTGGTAGTCGAAGCCCTGCAAGTCCATACTACTATCCAAACGCTTTATACCAGGCTGCCAGATGGACTGGCGGAGCATATGTTCCCTTAAGACCGCCTTGCGTTGATGATAGCACTCCTCCAAATCCGATAGATATAACAGATAACCTAGACGCTGCGTGTGCTACAAGAGCACTAAACGAGAGGCTTTTTACTGCTCAGGACCCTGTTTTTGCAAACCCAGTTTTTTCTAATGATGGACAAACTCAGCTTTACCCTAACAGCGTCGACGGTGCTGGAAGACTGCTATGCGACCCTACCGGCAGAACACTAGAGGAGCAAGTCGCGGAGGAAATGCAAGAAATTTTAGAGCAAAGTCCTTTCCTTCTAGTGTCGGAGAGACCAAACTCTTAAGTGGTCTAGTTTCGATAACTTAGGTTTAAAGAATTTGGCTAGTCTTGTTTACAAGGCTGGCCATTTTTTTTTCAAGAATCATATTCTCGCTATAGTCTTTCACTTTTAGCCTCTGCGCAGAAGATTCGATACGAGATAAAATGTCGTAACTAAACTCTAAACCTCTCGGTAACTCGTCTGCGATTGCTCTCGCTGGAACCAAGCCAATCACTTCACTAGCAATCACTTCAGCAGTTTTATTTTGAATAATAGATTCAATATAATCTAGACAATCTTTGGGAGAAGTCTCCAAAAAATCTTCGAAATTACAGGATATCTGGTTTAGACCAAACTCCTCTTTCATCGTCCACCCGATTGCTCGCACCGTATCAAATTTGCTTCGAACACTCTTAGCAACTGTTTTACAAAGAGCGAGATCAGCTCCTTCTAAAGAAAAATTCCAGGCAATCAGAATAGGCCTAGCTCCCACTATAGTGGCTCCAAGCCTAGGGTTAAATTCAGAAGGCCCAAAGTCAGGCTGCCATTCAGGCAGCTGAAGCTTCTCCTCTAAACCCTGGTATCCACCTTTTCTAATTCGAGCTAAGCTCTTTCTCAGCTCGGTGCGGGCCGAGTCTCGATAAAGATATACCGGCAAATCATACTTCTTAGAGACTAGCTCAGCGAACTCTCCAGCGATTTGATCACACTCCTCTATCGTTGAATTTAAGATAGGCACAAAAGGGCAGACATCAAGGGCACCGATACGGGGATGCTCCCCTATTTGCTGCCGCATATCTATTCTAGAAAAAACTTCTTCAGCTAAGCCAAGAGCAGCCTTCAGAACTCCTTCAGGTGAGCCTGCAAAGGTTATTACAGACCTTCCAGCCTGTTGGTTGTTTTCAAGATGTAAAAATTTACTTTGATTTCCAATTGTGACGGCGTTTTCCAAAACCTCCCTGTAGGATTCGCTAGCGCCATCGCTAAAGTTAGCAACACACTCTATAATTTTATCCATTACAAAGGTTCTCTGGAACTCTAAAGCGAAGACCAAACCAACGGGCGTCTCCGTGGATATCACTTTCCAAAGGGCTCCAAAGCCTGTCTACACTGAAGTCTACAGTTGCTCTACCCTCTGCCCCAACAACTGGTTCAAACTCTAGCTTCTGCCAGCCATTATCCGACATGGTAACAACCCTGCTAACACCATTAGATTCAAATTTAGCAGTCACCGGGTTACTCTCAAGGTCTGGATGACCAGAAGTAAATTCTAAAGTGGCTTGAGCACTCAGGTTGCAAAACTCAAAACTTCCGCTACCAGAACTCCATACTGCAGGACCTTCAAAAGCATAAAGCCCTTCAGTTGGCGGATTCTCCAAATCCTCGACAACTGAAATGTAAGCTAAATATAAACAAGTTCCCATAGCAGCCAAACTAAGAAAGGGTAGTCCTTGGTTAGAAGTATTGAAACCTCTAGAAAAAAGAATAGAGAGAAGAGAAAATACTAACAGCCTCACTTCGGGAAAGTTAAAATGAGGGCCTGTTAACAAACAAACAGAAAGAACCACAAGAGAAAAGACTATAGCATCTGTCAATGGCTCCGAATTGATTTTCCGGAAAGATAAAATCACTACTCCAAAAATTGAAAGCCAGGAAAGTAATCCTACAAGCCCGGTTTCTGCAGCTATCTGAAGATAAAAGTTATTGGCATTATCTTTCCAGCCATCCAGTTCCTGGTACTCATTTTCGCTCAAAGCAGCTTTCGCAAAGCCATCTTGGCTTTCAATGAATTGCCCTAAACCAATTCCTGTTACTGGTTTCTTTTTCCAGGCTTCAATGGCGATTCGACCAAATAAAAGTCTGCTTTTACCGAAGTCTTTAATTTTTTCAATTGAAACGGTCTTAGCCGTTCTCTCAATCAATGGGTTTGAAGGAAATTGCGTTATGATGGGAACTGCAAACAATACAATTCCAACAACGGAAGCCAGTAATAAGATAGAGCCTTTGGAGCTCCAGCGTTTCACCAAAGACAACACTAACCAAACGCCTAGGCCAACTAACAACGTTCTAGTCCCGGACCAAAAAGCCGCCACAACCAATAACAGAGCTACAAGTCGAGAAAATATTCCAACTGACTTATCTCTAGCTGAATAGCCAGCAATGAAGGGCGCTAAAAATGCAGCGACAACTCCGAAAGCATTTGGATCGGAAAAGGTCCCACCAAACCTACCCTCTGAAATAAAGAAGGGATCTCTATTAAAAGAAACTAAAGCAGGCTCTCCGATTACTTGGCAAGCTAACCAACCACAGCTTGCTATCAAACCAAACAGCAAGCCACTAAAAAATTTCTTGGCAAGCTCTGGGCTAGCTCTAAAAAAATTAGAAAAAACAATCAATCCTATGCTTGCAACTAACCATCCTCGAGAAATACTCAGGGCTTCAAACCAGCCACTGTGATTAACCAGCATCCATCGGTAAAATCCGTAAATACCGCCATGCTCTAAAATGGAACCAACTAGAACCCCATCAAATGACTGCCTAAAGCCATAAATTGCAGCTGGGACAATAGCTAGTGCGAGCAATGCGCAAAAATTTCTTAGGTCTTTTGATAGACGAATTGAAGGAAGTTTCCAAACAGTGGGGCCCAATAGACTCAAGAAAATGAGTTCAGAAGCACCAGCACCAAGCAAGGGTGACAAAACTAGCGACATCCCAAGCAACACGACCATAAATGAACTAGATACGGTGGATGCCAGCAAACAAAAAGTAGACACTGATATACAGACTGGAATCAAAAACTCAGGAAAAGGTCTCAACATGAAGACAGTGAACAGGGCTGAAATCAAACAGGCTACTGAAAGCAGAATCCTGGGGAGTTTCTGCGAGAATTCAGGGGTAAATTCTTGCTGCTCAAACAGCTGGTCATTCTTATCACCAAGACTAGCTTGTCCGGTTGAGTTGTTAACCGGCTTAAGTCTTGCTACGGATGAACCCATAATAATTACTGCTTAATTAGAGCTAGGATTACTAGGTTTAGATAACCAGGAAGAGCTACCATTCAAAATTATATCTCGCTGAAACTTACTCTTATCAGTCCCGGAGGAATCCACCCAAAGCTTTAACTCTTGATTGGTTAATTTCTCTACAATTTTATCAGGGCCACCTGCTAGGTATTCAGAAAGCTCTTCTGGTGTACTTGGTAGCTCCTCAGGAAAACCAATCAGAACAGATCCCAAATCTCCATGAAAGGCTATTTCCCCTTCCCTAACAGCACCTAAGAGAAGGTCTGAGTTAGAAACTGGATTTTTCACATCTTTAAGACTGACTCCCCCTAGAAACTTAGGCTTGCTAGCAACCGTTTCCATAAAGAGACTGGCATAATTCTCACCTCGAGCTAATACAGCAAATGAATACCAACGATTAGCCTCAGCTTTGAAATCTGAAAAGGTATACCACCCACCCTTACCTTCCGAACCTCTCCAGTAAAACTCAGGGCGAAAGCTTGTACCTAGCTGCGAAACTCCAAAAGACCAACCAGAATAAGGAAAAGTCGCTGCCTCATATTTTTCGATTATGTTTTGCCTATGCCCAACAGAAGGTAGTTTCTTAAACTTAACCTTAAAAGCCAACATGAAAAACTGGTCGGATAAAGGATCAAGCCCGGCACTATCCTTTATTCTAGCAAAGGAAGAACCGGAACGGACACTAAGCGCCGTATCCTTAAGGACAGTGATATCTTTTTCTGGAGTAAGACTAGCTGAAGCTGACGCAGGGCTTACCAACTCAGCAGCTGGAGGTTTTCTTAGATAACGTTGTATGGGGGAATCTGAATTAACCAGTAATATGGTACAAATCGGTGCTAAGAACCCAATAAGGCAATAAACCAATAATTGGGAGCCTTGTAGGTTTTTTGGAGAGCGTTCAGACATCCTTCACAAGCAATAAACTGCCTCACCCCAACAAAATACCATGGGTATTAGGTCAAATGTTATTCAGAGGCTTAATCTACTCGGAAACCTCTTCCTGCTCCGAGATATCCTCGGATTCTATACCTTCTTCCTCGGAATTGCTAGCATTTTGATCGGAACCTTCGTCCAACTTAGCCTTTAGCTGATCAGCCTCAGCTTGCTCCTCTTCAGCCGTAGCAGCTTTCTCAACAACCTTGACCTTAAGTTGAACTTGAACCTCTGGGTGAAGCTTAACGCCTACGAAATGAACTCCTAGCTTCTTTATAGGCTCAGCCAAAAGAACTCTTCTACGGTCAATTTCGAAGCCCTCAGCTTGTAGAGCTTCAGCTATCATTCTGTTGGTAACTGAACCGAAAACTTTACCACTAGACGAGACTCGAAGCTCTTGAGGAAGCTCTATATCTCTCAGTTTATCGGCTACCTTTTCGCACTCAACCTTTTTCTGGTTTTTGCGCTTTTCAATCTGTTTCATCTGGTGCGCTACAGCTGAAGCTTTTTTAGCACCAGCTTCAATAGCAAGCTCATGAGGAATCAAATAGTTGCGAGCATAACCAGCTTTTACATTAACTTCCTGGCCAATGTCTCCCAGACCAACTACATCATCTCTTAGAATAACTCTCATCTTCTCAAGCTCCTGAACTTTGAATATAACTTATTGTGAAGCCTCAGTGGCTGGCGCCGGTGCTTCGGCTTTACTCGCTGTAGCTGGAGCACCCGTAGGTTGACCACCAGCTGGGGCAGACTCATCAGTCTCATCTTGGTCAGTTGGTCGCCCATCTGGTGCGAACTTATCTTTTTTGACAATCAAATGTCTTAGGACATTCTCGTTAATCCTTAATTGTCTTTCCAACTCAGTGACAAGTTTGGAATTCGCATCAAAAAGAATCAAGTCGTAATGACCATAAGAGCGGTCATTGATTTGGTAGCTCAACTGACGCTTCCCCCAGCTATCTTGTTTCTCAACGCTACCTTCATGCTCTTTAATAACCGCAATCACGGCATCAAGTTCTTTCTTAACCCCTGCCTCGTCTAGGTCAGGATTGGTAACTAAAACAATTTCGTATTTTTGTAGGCTCATCGTACTACCTCCCAGTTTCAAATATTTTATAGCATCGGCGCAATTACAAGCGCGACAATAGACATAAGTTTAACAAGAATATTCAGTGACGGGCCTGAAGTATCCTTGAACGGGTCTCCAACTGTATCACCAATTACAGTAGCTTTATGTGCCTCACCACCTTTCTTCTCACCCTCAACCTGTCCAGTTTCAATCGACTTCTTGGCATTATCCCAAGCACCACCAGCATTGGACATAAATAAAGCCAAAACGACACCAGTAACCAAAGACCCTGCTAACATTCCACCTAAAGCTGCTCCACCCAGAGTGAAACCAATAATCAAAGGTCCAACCACGGCAACCACTCCTGGAAGAACCATCTCTTTAAGAGCTGCTTTTGTAGAAATCTCAACACACTTTGCAGAGTCTCCACGAACTCCTGGTTTACCTTCAAGCAAGCCAGGAATTTCTTTAAACTGTCGTCTGATTTCATCAACCATTTTCGCTGCAGCTGATCCAACAGATTTCATCGTCATTGCAGCAATAAGAGCTGGCAAAGAAGCGCCAACCAATAGGCCAAGAACAACCTTTGGATCATTCAGAGTCAACGATCTAGCCATTCCACCCTCTAAACTTGGCAAAGCCTGGGTATAGGCTGAAAACAGAGCCAAAGCGGTAAGCGCAGCTGAACCAATTGCGAATCCTTTACCTATTGCTGCTGTAGTGTTTCCAAGACTATCTAGCTTATCAGTAATCTCTCGAACCTCTGGCCCAAGCTCAGCCATTTCAGCAATACCACCGGCGTTATCCGCGATAGGCCCATAAGCATCTACACTCATTGTAACCCCTACAGTCGCAAGCATCGCTACCGAAGCAATTCCAATGCCGTATAGCCCGGCGTTAGAGTTCGCCATAAAGATGGCTGCGCAGATTAGAAGAATCGGACAAAGAACACTTTCGAAACCAACGGCTAGACCAGCAATGATGTTAGTGGCTGACCCAGTCTTTGAAGCCTCAGCAATATCCCTTACAGGCTTCATAGCTGTATAATATTCAGTAACGAGTCCAATGGCTGTTCCAGCGACAGCACCACTGATTGCGGCTACCCACACTCCAAAATGAATTGGCGAAAGCAACTGAATGAAAACAAATGCAGCAGCAAGAAAGACTCCTGCTGAAAGAAAAGTAGCATTCCTTAAAGCAGATCCTGGATCCTTCTCTTTAAGCTTTTCCATCGAGACGATTCCCAGCCAAGAGCTGATTAAGCCTAGAGCTGAAAGAATAAGCGGCGCAGCCATTAAGCTTCTACGAACAGACTCGACATCTCTTCCTGCTCCACCAAGAGCTAAGATTTGATCAGCACTCAAGGTTGCAGCAATAGCCATTGAAGCAATGATACCACCAGCGTAGGATTCAAAGATATCTGCTCCCATTCCGGCCACATCACCAACATTGTCACCAACGTTATCAGCTATTACACCAGGGTTTCGAGGATCGTCCTCAGGAATACCTGCTTCAACTTTACCGACAAGGTCACTACCTACGTCAGCAGCTTTTGTGTAAATACCTCCGCCAACTCTTGCAAAAAGAGCGATAGAAGAAGCACCCATAGCAAAGCCTGTTATGTGCTTAACACTCTCAACACTGCCGAATACCCAATAGAGAAGACCAACTCCCAATAATCCTAAACTGGCAACAGCTAAGCCCATCACTGCTCCACCGTTGAAGGCAACTGAAAGAGCTTCTGCTTGACCACTTTCCTTTGCGGCTGCGCAAGTTCTCACATTAGCTTTAGTAGCTGAAAGCATCCCAGCGTAACCGGCACAAACCGAACATCCCGCTCCTACAAGGAATGAGAATGCCGTCTTCCAACCTAGTTCCGGCATAATAAGAATCAAGAGGAACACGACTGCCACAAAGATAGACAGAATTCTGTATTCAGCCTTAAGAAAAGCCATCGCACCGTCATGAATCTGGTCCGAAATACCCTTCATTGTTTCGTCGCCCTCTGAGGCAGCTATAAGCTCTGAGTAAAGTCTCCAAGCATAAAAGAGGCCCAAGATTCCTGCTAAAGGAGCCAGGAAGCTGAAGAAACTGGTAATGGTCGCCATAACGTATCCTATAATTCTGGGTATTGTTTTGTTAAATAATCACTAAGCTAGTGGGAACCTTTCTCACTCTTGGCAGAACGCTTCTCACTAACCATCTGAAATTACAGTTATTTTACTTCTTGTTAAACCTACTTTGCACTGCCTCCAGATGATCCGATACACACATCAGAGCGGCCTCAGAGGCTTTCGAGACCGCCTCTTCTAGCAGTAATTGATCGTCTCGTCCAGGCTTGCCAAGAACCCAATCCTCAACATTTCTAGGCCCTTCTTTTGTTTGATAATCACGAGGATGCCCAATACCCACACGTATCCTAGTAAAGGCCTTGCTGGATAAATGACTGAACAAATCGTTAAGACCATTATGCCCACCACTTGAACCTCCCTGCTTGATTTGAATCCTACCTGGAACCAAATCCAGCTCATCGTGAACTACTATTATGTCCTCCGGATCAATCTTATAGAACCGAATAAGCCCACGAGAAGCCTGGCCGCTTCTGTTCATATAAGTCTGTGGTTTTATCAAGAGAAGCGAGTCACTTCTGTAGCTCGCCTTAGAAACCTGACAGTTTTCTTGCTCTTTCCAAGAACAGTTTAACTCCCCGAGCAATTTGTCTAAAACCCAGAAACCCGCGTTATGACGAGTAGACTCGTACTTACCACCGGGATTTCCTAGGCCTATGACAGCTTTCAAATTAATGTTCTAGCCAGAAGCTAGCCGTTAAGGGGCTTACTCTTTTTTATCTTTAGCTTCTGCATCTGGAGCAGCTGCGGCATCACCTTCAGCGGCTGGAGCTCCTTCCCCTTCAGCAGTCTCTTCAACAGCAACCGCCTCTTCCTCAACAGCTCTTTTGGCAAGACCACTAACCACCGCGATGTCTGGGGAGGAAATTAACTCAACACCACCAGGAAGGTTAATGTCTTTCAATTGCAGCGAGCCGCCATCCTCTAGTGAACTGATATCCAGCTGCAACTCTGAAGGAATCTCTCGTGGTAGACAATTAACCTCTGTCTCGTATACCAGTTGGTTAATGATTCCACCTGAATTCTTGATTGAAACCGATTCGCCAGTAAGAGAAATAGGAACAGTTACAGAAATCTTAGTTCCAGCTGTAACTCGACAAAAATCGATGTGCTGAATGATACTCTTCAAAGGCTCAACTTGCATGTCTTTGATTAGAGTAAGGTCTTCATTGGTTGCCTCAGTGTCCCCTTTAAGCTTGTAAAGCTGTGAGGGTGCTTTTCCAGTAACCTGACGACGAAAATGTTGTGAGTCAACTTCTATAGCTACAGCCTCCGTACCCTCTGAGTACAACACGCCTGGAATAGATCCAGCCCTTCGGATTGCTCTAAGCGCGTTCTTACCCTTGGCGGACCGTGATTTAACTTCGATTTCTATGACTTCCATTGTCTTACCTAGTGTCTATACATTAAGAATTTTTAATCAGTCTCCGAACAAGCAACTCACAGAGTCCTCGTCGTGAATTCGCTTTATAGCTTCCCCCAACAATCCTGAAACAGATAATTGAACGAATTTATCAAATTTTTCAAGGTCTGGCTTATAAATAGAGTCACTAACGAATACTTTCTCGATTGAACTGCCCTGTAGACGTTCTACCGCATCTCCAGACAAAACAGCGTGACTACAACAGCAAACTACTTTCTCAGCACCTTCTTCCAACAGAGCATTAGCTGCTTTTATTAATGTCCCTCCAGTATCAACCATGTCGTCTACAAGGATTGCCGTTTGCCCCTTAACTTCACCAACTACGTTCATACCGGCAATTTCATTTGGACCCGAACGTCTCTTATCAATAATAGCCAAATTGGCATCCAAACGCTTAGCATAGGCTCTAGCCCTAGCAACCCCACCAGCATCAGGAGAAACTATTGTAATAGGCTCTGAAGGATACTCCTCTCGAATCCGATCTAGCAGCACCGGTCTGGCATATAGATTATCTACTGGGACATCAAAGAACCCCATGATTTGTCCAGCATGTAGGTCCATCGTAAGCACTCGGTTCGCTCCAGCCGTTGAAATCAGGTCTGAGACCAATTTAGCCGTAATAGGCACCCTAGGCTTTAACTTCCTATCCTGACGCGCGTATCCGAAATAGGGCAACACTGCGGTAATTCTGCGAGCACTCGCTCTTTTTAGAGCATCTATGATAATCAATAGCTCCATTAAATAGACATTGACCGGTGTCGACGTGCTCTGAATCACGAAAACGTCATTGCCTCGAACATTTTCACCAATCTCTACAGACAACTCCCCATCACTAAACCTACGAACATCACATTTACTGAGCCCGACACCGGCAACTTCAGCGGCACTCTGCGCTAAAGTCGGATTGGAGCGGCCTGTGATTATTGCCAATCGACCACGATTTGAGGGTGAAGAAGCTTTCTTGCCAGAATTACCAGAGGACATAAGTCTTTAAGCTCCCTGCATCAATCATCAACTGAAATTTAGAAACAATGTCTTTAAACCGAACCAAACATAGTTTGACACGACAAGCTTAGCTCAAATTATTGTTTTAGGAATTGGTGGCTGGGCCAGGAGGACTCGAACCTCCGCATGACGGGATCAAAACCCGTTGCCTTACCAACTTGGCTATGGCCCAACAAAAATCCTAAAATCCAAAACAAAAACTAGCAGCGAAACCTCACCAGCTTAATAAAACTGGTCGGGCGCTCTTTTAGCTGTAATTCAGCCGACAGTCCAGTCAGGATTTGATTTACCACAAAAATAACAACTTTATTGACTAATTTACTAGAGAAGGAGCTGGGCAGGACCCGCTATCCAATAGCTAGAGGGCAATTTTTCTTTGAAATACTGTATCAGGTCTTCAACTCCCTCTGACTTTACAATCACCGCTCTGGTAGAGCCACTTCCGCATAAGACGGAGCAAAGGGCCAATTGTTCGAAACCTACCAAGCAAGATTCGAGTAGCTGCTTAAAATAACCTTCTTCAGAGGTGCCAGACTCAATACTTTTATCGAAATCATTCTCAACCCAGGATGCAAACTTTCTGGGTTCAACCTCGAAAAGCTCTCCGCTAAACTGACCTAAGCCTGACAAAAGATCCCGTGGGCTAGGCAGCTGATGAGCCTCACAGTCGCCTCTACCTAAACTTTGGTAAGCCGCAGTCGTGTTAGCGCCAAAGTTAGGCTTAACTAAAACTACTCTAAGACTACGAAAGAAATCTAGGGAGTTCTGGCTGAGGTTAATTGTCTCGACTTTATTTCCGTAGTCAGTTCCGATTGTTAATCCAGGCTTTAAAAAATGAGGGATATCAGCCCCTAGCTCACCTGCTTTCTTTAGCAAAGCGCTGTCGGCCAAATTAATCTTATTGCTCAAGGCCTTGAGCACTACCGCAGCATTTGAGCTACCCCCTCCTAGCCCGGCTTCAGCCGGAAGGCTCTTAGAAAGCTGAAACTTAAGCCTAGAATTGAATTCATCAATATCTCCAAACAAGCCTGCAGCTCTAAGAACCAGATTTGATTCGGACTCTAAAAGGCTTTTAAAGGAGTTCGCTCCCTCAGCAAGATGTCGACTTAGTGCCTCATCTAGATTTACTTCAATACTTTCAAATTTACAGTCATTAAAGCTACTGAAACTTAAACTATCGCCACAGTCTAACTTGGCTACAACCGTGGTGACACGATGAAAGCCGCTAGGCTCTTTACCCCCAACCTTCAAAACTAGGTTTATTTTAGATGGAGAAAAAATGTCAGACTGATTATCCAAGGAGACCAATAATTTGAGTTCTTCAGTGGCTGGCTATAGCTAGCTTCATCTTGCTTGTATTTGTTATGGGAATGTGGAAACCTTGTCCAGGCAGTTGATAATAATAGCTCGGTCAGGGACCTGTATGGGCCTGAACTGGTGCTTACCGTATTTCGACTTTTAGTTGTGAAGGCTAGTCAGATTACTTCCAAAAGTCGAACGGAGGTGTTGAATGGATGTCTCATCAAAATTCACTAGCTGTTTAAAGTGCAATAATGGCGTTTTGCTCCCCCTTTCTGACTATGGTCAGGACGGAGCTGCAGTAACCTACAAAGCTTGGGCTTGTAACAATCCTGATTGTGGATTCTCGCTTAGAATTGATAAGGGCGAGGTAACTTACGGAAAAAAAATACAACCTAAAAACTAAGGCTTATTTTGGTTTTTTGGTTCAAATGAATTATAGCTACTCCGAAGGCTCAGGTTCCGTTTGAGCTACTTCGACTGGCTTGGCCTTTGATCTTTTACCAAGTTCACCTTTTTCCGTAATCCCTAGCTTGTCCATTTTATATTTAAGGATTCTTCGACTTATGCCTAGAAGCTTGGCTGCTCTGGTCTGAACACCTCCAGCTTTTTTTAGCGCTTTAACTATTAGCTCCGTTTCAAATATTCTCTCAGCTTCTTCAAAAGGCATAATACCCTCAAGAACTTTACTTTTAAGCTCTACCTGACCACTAGTTACTTTTAGTCGAGATGGTAAATCTTCAGCTCCCAGATGATCTTCCGTGCTAAGAGCCAAGATGCTTTCAATTACATTTTCAAGCTCCCGCACATTCCCTGGCCACGAAAAATTCTCCATTATCTCCCAAGCCTCTTCAGTTAAACTTGGGCGTCTATTGTTGTAAATAGGAGCAAGTCTATCGAGGAAAAAATCTGCTAGTTGCTTAATGTCGGATCGCCTCTTACGCAAAGGTGGAGCCTCAAGTGAAACTACATTTATTCGATAGTATAAATCTTCTCGAAAACTACCTTCCTTAATGGCCGTCTTTAGACACTTATTTGTGGCCGCAATTATTCTGACATCAACCTTTATCGGCTGAGAACTACCAACTCGGTAAAATTCTTGTTCTTGCAATACTCTTAACATTTTAACTTGGACTGCTGGACTTAGCTCTCCAATTTCATCCAGGAAGAGAGTTCCTTTATTCGCAAGCTCAAACTGTCCCTTCCGCTGCTCTACAGCATGGGTAAAAGCGCCTTTCTCGTGACCAAAAAGTTCCGATTCAATTAAACTTTCCGGAATGGCTGCACAATTGAGGGCGATATATGGAGCTTCGCTCCTAAGGCTTCGAGAGTGAATTTCTTTGGCGATCAATTCTTTCCCAGTACCAGATTCGCCAGTGAGCAGCACTGTCGTATCATGTACCGCTAACTGCTCTATCTTTTGATAAAGACTTTTCATGGCTGGGTGCTTCCCAACCATTGCTCCAAAATCCGCAGGTACGCTCTGGTTAAGGCCGTTCCTTTTTTGGACACTGGTCTTAACTTGACTAGGAAACAATCTACCTTTTGCTCCAGTTTTTAACGTTTCCGAAATCAAACTAAGAAGCTCATCAACATCGAAAGGCTTATTCAAGTAATCTACAGCGCCCTTTTTCATTGCTTGGACAGCAGTACGAACCGAGTTCGTAGCTGTAAGCATAATAACCTGTGAGTCACCTTGAACATCTTGAAGCTGCTCAAGAAACTGAAGGCCATCCATTCCTGGCATAACAAGGTCCAGTAGTATCAGTTCTGGAGTGTCATCATCACTTTTCGACAGCTCCTCTAGAGCCTCTTCTCCTGACTCCGCGGTAAGAACTTCATAGTGCCTGGATAAGATTAGTTTAAGCGACTCACGAATGACAGATTCGTCATCAACAACTAAAATTCTCTCTCGCTTACTTTGACTCACTTTTGCCTTCCTGAACTAAAATTATAAAAAACCCCTCTCTCTTTAGATGCAAATCGTCCAATTTTGGACTTTTCTTTTGCACAAATTTAGTATTACTTTCTTCAACAAGCTAAAAGCTTGAATTTACAGTATTTTTATGAGCTCAAGCTTTTTCATTTTGGATTAAGCACGTTTCTAGTTAAAACGAGATATGAAGAATTATAGACTTATCGCAAATCTACTCCTCCTATCCTTTGTAACATTTCTTGATATTAAAAACGCTGATGCCTCAAACCCACCCCTTAGGCTTAGGTCACTCAACAGTTTAAAGCTTTCCCCAAACTACTCTTGGGGCCCTCTCGAAAGTAACGTTTCTACAATTAACTCTTCTCCCCGTAGTGCTCTGAGCCAAGTGTTGGAAGAACTAGAGAGTGAGAAACTTTTTCTATCACGCGGCTATCATGACGAAATTTATTTTTTAATCGCTGTGGTTGAAGAGAAAAGAGGGCGAAAAAATAGTGCTATCAAGGCCTATCAACAATCCCTTACCAGAAGAGCCAACAACCCATCAGCCTTGGCTAGACTAGGCCTAATAGCCAAACAGTCAAAGGATTATGACAAGAGCATTAACCTTTTAAACGAAGCACGCTGGCTTCTAAAGTCCCCTAACCCTGAATTATTAATTGCTCTTTCTGGGTGTTTTTCTGCCAAAAATCTTCCTCTAAAAGCTGAAAAGTTATTGCAAGAGGCTGGAGTTATAAACCCAAATCACTCTTCCATTGTTAAACCGATGCTCGACTTGAGACTTTCGAAACTAGAAAAGACCGGCGACAAATCTGAAAAACTAGCTCTCGAAAAAGAGATATTTCAGTACTTGGGACAACTTATTGATTCAGGCAATCGAGATAAGAAGTATGTCAATATGTATGCTGACTACAATTTAAAGCTCTCGGACCCTCTAGTAGACTCAGTTCGCTTCGATACCGTGGAAAGGTTGCTTTCTGACTTAAATCAAAGTTCTAAGGGAGACGTATCTACCTTCGAATCCCACGTTCTTACCCTCCTTAAACGAAGAAAGTTGAATGAAGCTGGTAAGATAGTCGATTCTGCAAAAGAAAAATTCCCTAGCTCCCCCACGATAATAGACCTCGAAAACCAGCTTAAAATCGAACTGGGCGGCTTTGGTTAAGTTTTCCCAAGTTTTACTCAAGTTTTCTAACCATTTCTGTCGATTTAAACTAAGAGAACTTATGTCACTGAGCACTGCTTTGCCTAATGGCTAGACCAGTGCATCAAGCAGAATCTCAAGGTTTTTAAGAGCGTTAAGGCTAAAGGTTCCTAATTTGAGTTAGAATGGCAAAAGTAAAGAAAGACATTAAGGCTGTAAAGATTAAACAAGGCCCTGGAAGTTTGGCTTGGTTGTTTTCATTCTTCGGGGCAGCTCTGTTCATTTTCCTATTGGCTGCTGGAGACGACCATTTCGAGCGACAAAGAACAGGTCAACTTTATCAAGAGATTAAGGATAGCGTAGCCTCAGAAACAACAATTAGAGATCTCAAGGAAGATGTACGATATCAAACGTTTTTTCAGGATATGGACTGGAAAAACCGTTCCAGCCTCAATCGAATAGAAACCACTATTAACGATATCTCCAAGGATCCTAAAAAGATCCAATGGAAGAAGATTAATAAACGTATACTAGATTCAAGCTTCCCAAAACTTGAGAACTCCGAAGACTTACAAAAAGCCGCTTTTCAACTAAATGAAGAAACCAACCGTTCTAGAGAATATCAAAAGAGAAAAACCAAACTTACCCTTAAAAGTAAAAATATCTCGAGAAATTATGAAGAAATCTTGGACGATGTCAGTGAAATGTTCTTATCTGGTAGAAATATCAATCCTGACACTTATCTAGATCCACTCAAAGACGAGATAACTGTTTTTAATAGTGGAGGCTTGCAAGGCGTGCCTGTAATTCCAGGGGTGCCAGAAAATCTAGAAGGCGAAGAGATGCTATCTCGTTTTTTAAGATCCAGTTTTGTTCCTCGCTTCGAGGAAATTGCAAGCTACGCGCAAAGCAGAACCAAAATGCTACAAACTGATGTTGCTAAACTAAGAGAAGACTTAAAAAACCTTGAGGAAGAACGTAAGCTGAGTGAAGTAATAATTACTGAACTCAAAGCAACAATCTCAGAGGAACTTCGCAAGGGTGTTTTAACTTTTGTTAAACCAATATATTCTAATCAGTCGGAATGGTTAAGAGATACCACTGTTGGTGTAAGTAAGAATGTAAATGCTAAGCTCAGTAGCCTTTAAAGTTACAACCGCTTTCACTAAATTTAACTGGGAACCTTTCTACTTTTTGCCTTCTTAGATCTTGCCTTTCCAATATGCTCAAGGAAAGCTCTTTCAATAAGCTCGCGAGCCATTCGGTAAACTAGCTCTTTATCTTCGTGCATACTAAAAAAGCCAAGGGGAATCTGAAACCCTCCTCGGTCTCTAATGTTCCCGCCACCATAGTACTCTCCACTATCTGGAGAAGCCCCAAGCAAAGCCTTCAAGAACTCATCAGGATTGATTGTTTCACTATTCGTTCTTAGCGAACCATCGATAGTGTTTTCATTAACTATGCCAAAAACCAGCACTGTATCTGTACCCTCTCGAGATAAAAGTAGGTCAGCGGCCTGAGGTATTCCATCTCTATCGATCTCTCTTATTGAGCCGACATGAGAAAAGATAAAATTGTCATGAATACTACGATTGACCAATGCTGCCTCAAAAATTGAGAGCATTGAGGGAGTCAAAACTCGTCTTTCAATATGTTTAATTGCTTGATTATCTACAGCCGAGGAAATCCACCTCGCAGCATCATAGTCATAGCGAGTAGCAGTAACGAATCTCTTAGTATCCGTTCTTATGCCGTGCATAAGGGCAGTTGCCAATGAGCTCTCACGCTCCTCGGAGCCATTTAAGCCTTCCGGGCAAACTGCTTTAAGATAATCACAAATAATAGCAGCAGTGGATTGAACGTTAGTCCTGATATCTACAATTTTTGCCGGAGGCAGAACACCATCTTCTCGGTGATGGTCAAGATGAGCTAGGAACTGCACGGAATTCGCCTCCAACTTAGAATCTATTGGGGTGTGGAATTTTTGAGAGTCCACGATTGAATAAAAACTAAAACGACTAAGGTCAATTTCATTTTCATACTTAACAAGATTAATGCCTAGCCTTTTTACTAAAGCTCGATTCTCGTTGTGACTAACGTTATGGAATATTAAAATTGTAGTCTCAATATCATAGCTCTTTCCAATGTACTCAATGGCCATTGCGCTAGATATAGCATCTGGATCTGGCGTGCCCTGTAGAATGACCAGCTGTTCTACTCCCCGATTGGACTCGTATGTTTCAAGTAGACTGTCTACAAGGTGCCGACGACTTTCACCGTTAGTGGGAAGGATATTCCTTTCCGGAAGCATAGCTTCCTTTTCATTTTGACTTTGTTCGATACTCACCAGAGAATTCACCCCATCAGATCTGTGAACAGTCGTTGGAATTAAAACACCAACCAACGACACCAATTATCTATGGATAAGATGATTCTGGGCTCAAATGGGGTCAAAAATATTTATAGGCGTTTATAAGCGGCTCAAAGTGCTCTTAAGGCCAGCTCAGAGCAATTGCCGCAAGTCTTGGTGTTTAATTGCCTCTATCGAGCTTCATCTCGACTGCGTTGGTGACCTCTTCCCCTTGAAAGTTCACATAGCTCTCAAGAATTTTTAGCTTGGTTTCTTCAATCTCGATAACCTCGCCACCTGCGTTCCCAATGCGAGTCCCGGGCCTAACTGTAAAACCTTTACCCTGACTATCTTCAACTAAAGCAGTAAAGCCTCCATCAGCTCCAGCTAAAATAGCCGTAACTCGTAACTGCCCTAGGCTATAGCCAGCTAGAGGATACTTCTTCAAGTCCACATCTACTTTCTTGGACAAATCAAAAGGAAGGAACGGATCTCTTTTATCACCCACAGAATACACAAAACTAACGGCTTGCATTGTATTCGGATTTACAAACTCTCCTCCCTCCTGAAGAGCTGCTAGAACAGGATCAGCTTCTTCCTCTCCGTCTGCAGCATTAGCAGTTGCAGTCGCAACATCAACTTCAGGTCCAATTCGATACGTACCATTTGATTCTCTCTTATACTCAACCGGTTTTTTAGTCTCTGGGTCAATCGGTACAGAGTCGAAATAGTTCGGTACTAGCTGATTAAGATTAGTGGGAGCGCTACCCGTCTTGGCAATCTGATCTAAAACAGCAAGCTGAACTTTCATCATCGCCTCTTCTTTTGGGGAGAGATTGTTATCTTGCTTAACCTGCTCTAAACCAGAGGCGATTATATCACGCTCCGATACAGATTCTGTCTTAAATTGGTTTAGAGCGAAGTATCCTCCAACGAGTAGAATAATCGCGAATCCTATTCCCTTAGCCATGTGCTCCTCAAAAGAGATTAGTTTGAAACAATCAACAAACTATATCACCTACCAAGCAAATTAAGCTACATAAAAATTATAGGTTAGATCCAAATAGGAAGAGCTTAAGGATTTTGCTCAAGCAACTTAGCACTTAAAACCCTCTACAGGCCAAAAACTAGCAGCCTCCGGGCAAAGCTGCTTGAGAGAACCTCACCTCAGCCCCATTACACATTCTGGCCCAGCTAACGTAAAGCTCTGCATTACAGGCTCTAGCTACAACGAATTGCTCATTAGCCATGGCTCCAGACCCCGAGCAATTCGTAATAGAGGCACCAAGCTTTACACCTGCACTTGTCACGGCCCCAGGCAAAATGTCATTCAAAGTTCCTACAACCGGCCCTCCAGTCGTGTCAGAAAACTCGATAGCGTAGTTCGTGCCATCACTCTCTTGCAGGCCTACTTCAGCAGCTGTTCTGGCATTTCTAAGGTCAGATTCGGCCTTAGTATACTCAGCATTGTCCTTATAGATCGCAAAGCCGACCAAGGCGATAGCCGCCAGTATCGAGGTGATAAGGGATGTTATTAAAAGCTCAATGATGGTGAACCCTGATTCACGAACCACCCAGCTTTCGTTTCCTATTTCTCTGCTAATAATCATATTCTCCACCTTCAACAAAAATAATCACTATCTCACTCGAATACTAAAAAACTCTCTTAGCCTCTTAATTATTCACACCTAGGTGAAATCCTGAGGCTAAAAAATCTTAGTATTTAAACCTAATGCACAATTTAACGTTGCAGTTAGCGTACCAAACCAAGCCAAAACTAATTCAACTCAAATGTGGTCAGATGCAAACAGTTTGTTACTGGGAAAAATCCGCGTGATTATAGATTACCGACAATTTTTGTCATTTGCCAGACGTTTTTTGTCTCTTCCCTTACCTAATTGGCACTGATAGAAATCCGGCTTGCTTTATGGTTGATTCTCACATAGGTGATACCCTGAAAGTGCCATAAAACCGTTTGGAGGGGGTATGAACCCGTGCATTAAAATTGCTTTCTTTCTAATTCTAACAAGCCTAACTACTGGCTGTGACACAGGCTACTGGTGGTCTCGTGGGCAGCCGTCTGGAGTTTCAGAACTAATTCAAAGGTCATCTGAAAGGCTTGCGGAGTCAGTTGCAACGCATGGTCCCGCTCGAGAGAACCTTTCTGGAATAGCGGTCCATACCTCTAAGGCTTTGGAAAAAGCTCTTCAGAACATCGGTTCTGGTGCTGGGGGCAATCAGCTCGTTCAGTTGAGTAGCGAACTTAAGATGGCTAGAGACAGTTTTATGAAAATGGAAGGTCTAATTTCTATAGGATCTAGAGCTGCTTTCTCAGAACTTTCTGGACAGTTAAGGAAATTTACGAACTCCGCTAAGGAAGGTCAGGCAGTGAACCCTGAGGCTTTTGGATTATTTCATGCCAGAACACAATTTTTTCTAGCAAGAGAGTTGATGGTTCCACCACCGAACTTTGGATAGCCGAAAAGCTATTCTCAAAAGAAAGTTAACCCCTAGGCCAAACTGACGAACTCTTCTACCATCTTCTTTGAACCAACAATTAAAGGGGAACGTTGGTGGATGTTATCAGGGACGATATCTAAAATATCCATGTTACCCGCACTAGCCTTTCCACCGGCATCTTCAGCTAGAAAAGCCATTGGAGCACACTCATACAAATATCGTAACTTCCCATCTGCATTTTTCTTATCTCCTGGATATAGAAAAATACCACCTTTCAACATGGTTCGATGAAAGTCAGCCACTAATGAACCCACATAACGATGGGAACATTTTTTCCCTTCACAGTTCCCTTTCTCTTTTAACTTAGTTACGTAGTTTTTAGTTTGATCATTCCAGCCGGGAGAATTAGCTTCATTACAGCTATACACGGTTCCGTTTTCAGGAATCGTCATATCCCTATTGGTAAGGATAAATTCCCCGATTGATGGGTCTAAGGTAAAACCTTGAACGCCCTGCCCTGTGCTAAAAACAAACATAGTACTGGAACCATAAATTGTATAGCCCGCGGCAATCTGCTTTCTTCCGCCTTGAAAAAAATCTTTTGGCCTATCCTTATCTACTTTAGAACCTGAGCTAACTCTTTTATAAATGCCAAAGATGGTCCCAATTGAAACATTCACATCAATGTTAGAGGAACCATCCAAAGGATCAAAGGCAATTACGTACTTTGAAAAGTCATCGCCCCTAGCAGCTTCAATAACACTCTCCCTTTCCTCAGAAACCATCGACACAAATTGACCCGAGCGACCAAGAACTGCGTCAAAAACCTGATCAGCAAAAATATCCAATTTCTGCACAGACTCACCTTGAACATTCTGCTCACCTGTCATTCCAAGCATTGAAGCCAGGCCTGCTCTGTTAACACCTTGCGAAACAACCTTAGTTCCAAGGGCAATAGCAGATAGAACCTTTGATAGTTCACCTGTTGCAGATTGATTTTTCCTTTCTTCGTCGCGAATAAAGCTCGACAAAGTAACTGTGTCTGGGGAAGCAAAGTCCATCTATTTACTCACAAAGTTTATATAACAAGCACAACCTTGACAGAAGCCAGGTTCATTTTAAAGTCAGTCTTAATAGAATTAATATAAAAAGGATGCAAACTAGAGATAGCCCCCTTCACTAGAAAGTAAAGAGGGAAGGCTTATAGAAATCTCCAAGCCATCTTTCTCACTCTTGCCAGCATGTATCACACCACCATGGTCGGAGATAATACTATTCACTATCGACAAACCAAGACCCGTTCCTTCTTTTTTACTGGTAAAATAAGGATCGAAAATCTTCGCTCGTGAAGAATCAGCAATACCTGGGCCGTTGTCTCCTACCGTCAACAGAATCGATGACAAGTCAGGGGCAAATTTAGTTTTGATATCGATACTAAGATTGACCGGACTAGCCAAACTTGAATTTGCAAGTATTTGCTGGGCCCCTTCAAACGCAGCTACCGAGTTATCAAACAGGTTCACCAACACTCTACTAAATTGTTCTTGATCCATGTTGACCTTTGGCAGGCCTTGATCCAGATCCAAATCGAAATAAATACTAGAATGGGCTGCGGAATACTGAGCCACTGCTTCTTTAATAACAAGATTTAAATTCCCTTTCTTAAGCACAGCACTAGGCATTCTCGCAAAGCGAGAGAATTCATTAACTAAGCCTCTCAATGTTTCAACTTGCCTAACTATCAAGTCCATCCCATCGGAAAACAGTTTTACATCTTGTGATGAAAAGTTAACTCCCTTTTCCCCAGCTATTTCGTTACCCGAATCTATCTTTTTCCTAATCCGTTGAGCGCTAAGCTGTATAGGAGTAAGGGGATTTTTTATTTCATGGGCAATTCGCTTCGCTACTTCTCGCCAGGCAGCCATCTTCTGAGCTCTAACAAGCTCAGACATGTCATCAAACAATATAACTGCACCAGGGCTCCCCTCTTCTCCCGATAGTAGAGTTGCTGAAAATTGAAGGTGTAGTTCAGTTTCACCAAGTTCAATCGTTACATTATCAGCAACACTCTTCGCATCTGAGCTATATAACTGTTCCAAATTTTGGTATACAACATCAAATGAACGGCCAGGTAATATCTCTCTCAGGTTCATACCTTCAGCCAACTTTCGACCTAAAATACTTTCGGCTACGCCATTATAAGTGTTTACCTCACCCCGACGGTCAATAGTGACGACTCCCACTGGAACACTCTCGACAACTGTTTCAATATATTTTCGTCTAGCAACCAATTCTTCAGTTGTTTGCTTGAGGTCGCTGGTCATTGTGTTGAACGAACTAACTAAGAAACCGAGCTCATCATCGCCAACATCCTGTATTTGATAGTCCAGATTACCTTGAGCGATTTCTTCGGTACCTTCAGCAAGTTTTTGAATGGGGCCAGTCAAACTTCTAGCTAAATAGAATCCAATCCACATAGCGGTGACCATAATCAATAGCATCACCATCACAAGAGTGAGTAAATAACTTGATGCTAAGGGCCGTTTATTTCGCTGTAACTCACGGTAGTCATCAAAAGAATTCACCAATGAGCTTAAGGCGAGATTCAGCTCTGCTGGAACATGGTAAGTTCCGACTAAGTATAATTCTTCACTAAGATCTTTATGCTCCAATCTAGAGTAAGCTCTCACAAACTCACCGCCTAGTGACTGCTCAGCTTGTACAATTTTTTCTTCGCCAATGTTCTTAAACTTTAGATTTGAGTCTATAGCAGGTAGCAAAACGGCAGAGAGATTAGAATCTAGGCTACGTACCAGAAGCCTACCCTCGGCGTTAACAATTGACAGCTCTCCAAGCATAAATTCTGCTCGCTTAGAATCAACTAGCCTGCTAACAGCGGTGGCACCGTCTTTCTCTAAAAAATTAGGGTTTAAAGGCACGCCCTGTAATGAAGATTTTACAACCTTCAATTCATTCTTCAATCTCTCACCTGTTTCCTCATAGTGAAAACGAGCAACCCCCATGGCACTATCTACTGTTGAGACAATCTGCGGGGAAAACCAACCATCTAGAATATTATCGACTATGCCCTTGGCAGTAACAAACAGCAGAGCCGTAGGAATTAAAGATAGACCAACGAAAGAAACCATTAACTTAGTTCGGAGTCGGGAGCCTAAAATGTTTTTTTTGCGGTCTAGAAATAACTTAACTATATTTCTAAGAACCAAAAACGAAAGCACCATCACAACAACAATATTAATGTTGATCAGGAGGTAAAAGCCTAGGTTATTACCAACCGAGCGCTGATCCGATATGTCTGGAACCTCTGTTCTCAACCAAACAATGGCCAAGGCCGAGCAAGCAGCCAAAAGCACAGTCAATAGCGGAATGGACAATTCCGACTTACTGGCTCTATGAAAACTATTACTGCTCTCTTTCATAATCTCAGGGTTGAAATTTAGACTGATTGGAAAGTCATTCTTCCACAATTGTCTGTCTAGGATTTGCATTCACGCCTAAGTACTCCCAAGCCTTTGTAGTTGCTACCCGGCCACGAGGTGTTCGCTTAAGAAAACCTTTCTGTAGAAGAAAAGGCTCACAAACTTCTTCAATAGATCCTTTGTCTTCACTTAGAGAAGCAGCAATAGTGTCTAGTCCAACCGGACCTCCTTCAAATTTATCAATGATTGTCGAAAGGATGGCTCGATCCATGGCATCCAGACCTTGAGAGTCAATTTCTAACAGGTCAAGCGCCTCACATGAAGTTGCTTGGTCAACCAGCCCCTCAGCTCTTTGATCCGCATAGTCTCTAGCCCTTTTCAATAACCGGTTGGCTATTCTAGGTGTTCCACGAGATCTAGAAGCTATTTCACTAGCCCCAGTTTTGGTGATTTCGATATTCAGCTTTTCGGCAGAGCGCAGAACGATCTCAATTAGTTCGCCAACACTATAATACTCCACCCTCTCTACTAAACCAAAGCGATCTCTTAAGGGAGAGGAAATCAACCCCATCCTGGTAGTAGCTGCAACTAAGGTGAAGGGCTTTAATTTCAGTTGGACAGACCGAGCAGAGGGACCTTGACCAACTAGGATATCAATAAAGAAATCCTCCATTGCAGGATAGAGAACCTCCTCAACCACTCTAGGTAGGCGATGTATTTCATCTATAAAGAGAACATCATTCTCTTCAAGTCCAGACAAAACTGCAGCTAAGTCCCCTGGCCTTTCCAAAACTGGGCCAGAAGTTCCTTTCAAATTAACCCCTCGCTCCGAAGCTATGATAGCTGCAAAAGTTGTTTTTCCAAGTCCCGGAGGACCATAGAACATGATGTGATCTAGAACAGAATTTCGATCTCGGGCAGCACCAATTGCAATATCCAGGCTTTCACAAACTCGAGCTTGTCCAATAAACTCCTTTAATCCAGACGGTCTAAGAGAATTTTGAAATAGATCCTCACTTTCAAACTCAGGGGAAAGCTCTGACCTCTGGTCAATTAAACTGCTTGGGCCTTCAATTTTACTGTCCGAGAAATCATCCATAACTACCGCCTAGTTTGCCAAGAGCTTGTCTCAAAATTTCGCCGGCGTCGTTTAATCCCGCCGACTCTTCTATCACCTCGGACACCACTGTTTCAGCCTGGGAGCGAGCGAAACCAAGTTTTTCCAAAGCAGATACAGCATCATTCTCAGCAGGTACTTTCAAAACTGAAACCTCAACCTGACTTCCTAAAGATTGCGAATTCACTGGAATAAACTCAGACACTTTTTCGCGCAATTCAACTATAATTCTTTCAGCTGTCTTCTTACCTACTCCCGGTATACTGCAAACAAGTTTAACATCCTCTTTACCAACTGCGGTCAAAACTCCAACAGCTCCAAACTGGGAAATTGCTGCTAGAGCAGTTTTAGAACCTACCCCTTTAACTGTTTTTAATAGCAAAAAGACATGCTTATCAGCTTCCTCAAGAAAGCCGTAAAGATTGATTGCTGTTTCACGCACATCTGTATGAACTCGTAAAACTATTTCCTTATCAATAGATACTGTTTGAATTAAGGAGTTGGGAACCTCTATCTCATAGCCCACGCCGGAAACGTCAACGATCAGCCTAGCCTGAGAGCTGTCAACTTCAACAACTGTACCAGCTAGTCTACCAATCATTCAGATTCCTCATCGAAATCTGCGTTACTGAAAACATTGATTACGTCATCGAGATCTTCCAAAACATCAATAAGTTTTTGGAATGACTCTAGGTCTTTCCCTTCTAGGTTAATTCTAGTTGAAGGCAACATTTGGATTTCGGCGAGTTCGATTTTACACTTATCGTCTAATGAATTTTTTAACTCGAAGAAGGTGCTGGGATCTGCAGTAACTTCCCAAATTTCATTTTCATCCTGAATGTCCTCAGCTCCATTACCTAAAGCGATATCCATTAATTCATCTTCAGTAATTGAGCTCTTCTCGATTACGATTAAGCCCTTCTGTTCAAAGAGGTAGCTCACACAACCATCTTGGCCGAGATTTCCCCCAGCCTTGTTAAAAGCGTGCCGAACTTCACTTACAGTTCTGTTCTTATTATCAGTTACAGTCTCTACCAGAATAGCTGTGCCACTAGGACCATAACCTTCATAGCGAGCCTCCATTTGCTCAACCGCACCGTCTTCTCCACTGGCTCGTTTCAGTGCTCGAGTGATATTATCATTCGGCATGTTAACTGAACGAGCCTTATCAATTGCTAGGCGCAACCTTGGGTTGGCATCGGGGTCACCACTGCCACCTTGCTTAACAGCCACAGTGATTTCTTTGATACAGCGAGTAAAAATCTTGCCTCTCTTTGCGTCGAGGGCTCCCTTCTTTCGCTTAATCGTGCTCCACTTGGAATGACCTGCCATAATAGTATAAAAAAGATAAGTCCCTGATAGGATTAACGTTTATAAAGTTAAAAAAGTCGCTTCAATTGGCCCTAACTATATCAATACCTTGTTTTAAAATAAGATACTAGCCCGGTCGTAATTAGCAAAACCTCTACTAATTTTAAGCCTCGGAAGCCTTTTTATTTAAACTATTTTACACTGGCTCTGGGAGGGGCTCAACGATAAACTAGGAGGCTACTTGCTGATTAGATAGGTCGGGGCGTCGTCCAATCTATCAAGAGTTTCAGCTGTTTGATTACCCAGAAGCATTGAAATGAGCCAAAATATAAATACCAGCCGATTTTTTAGAGGAGCGATGGGACTACTTCTCCTATTGGCTATGGCTGCCTTCCTTGGATCAGTATTCATGAAGAGCTTGGTCACAAGCAAGCTGGAGAAACGGGCGGCGCATAGTTCCTCCCTACTCACTTTCTCCCCCTACCCGATCAAAACTGGGGCAAGAGTTAAGGGGAGTAGAATTATCGAGAGACTCTCCAGCCTTGGCTACAAGAAAACCAAACAAACACCTTCTCGCCCGGGATTTTTTCAACTAACCCAAAGAAGTTTAAAAGTTTTTCATCGAGCTTGGGTCAACAATAAAGGGGAGAACATACCGTCTCAGATCGTAGCCTATTCTTTAACCTCCTCTGGTAAAATTACCAAAATCACCTCAAGCGAGTCCAACTTACAAAAAAGAGTAAGCTGGCTAGAGCCAGAGGTCATATCCATACTAGGTACTGATTCCACCAGGGCCGTGGATGCTCTTGAACTAGAAGCCTTTCCAGATATTCTAATCAAGGCCCTACTCTCGATCGAAGATGAAAGGTTTTACGATCATTTTGGCATTGATCCTCGAGCGATTGCTCGAGCTACAGCCCGCAATCTTTCGGCTGGTAGGATTGTGCAGGGTGGCTCCACAATCACTCAACAACTTGCCAAAAACTTAATCCTAAGCAACAAGCGAACTTGGAGTAGGAAAATACTCGAGGCTTTCTCAGCTTTGTTTTTAGAAATGTCTTACAGCAAAGATGAAATACTAGAGTTCTACATGAACGAAGTCTTTTTAGCTCAAGAGGGAAAAGTTGCTATTCACGGTTTCTCTGAAGCAGCTAAGACCTTCTTTGGTAAAAGCGTTTCCGAAATAAATTTGGCCGAGGCAGCCACCCTTGCTGGGCTTGTAAAAGCACCCAGCACATACTCCCCTCGAAGGAACCCCAATAATTCTGCTAAACGAAGAAGAACCGTACTGAAAAAGATGCTGGATGATGGTATTATTAGCGATAAGCAATTCAAAGAGGCTGCCTCCAGACAACTTTCGCTCAAACCAGCCAGTGGTCGTCAAAGAAAAGCTCCCTACTTCGCAGACTATATAAGAAGAAACATTGAATTGGGAGACTATAGAAATCAACCTCTTCATATCGAATCTAGTTTAGACAGTCAGTATCAGGCCTGCGCAGAAAAGGCAGTTAGCGATGGAATTAAAAAACTTGCCGAAAAAAATGCTAAGCTGAAAGGTAAAAAAGATTCTCTTCAGGCAGCCTTAGTTTCTGTGCTACCCCAGAGTGGCGAAGTAAAGGCGTGGGTTGGTGGTAAAAACTATGGAGCCAATCAGTTTGATAGAGTCAGTCAAGCTAAACGACAGCCTGGCAGCGTATTTAAACCTTTCGTATATCTCACAGCTCTCGATAAAAGCTTAAACGACTACCGTGTTGCTCGCACCACTACTCTTCTTGAAGACTCGCCGATAGTCGTCGAACAACGAGGATCAAAAGACTGGGAGCCAAAAAACTACGATCGTAAATACCGAGGAGATGTTACGGTTCGAGAAGCCCTTACATTTTCCCTCAATATTCCAACTGTGGAGCTAGCCCAGAAAGTTGGCCTTAGAAATATTGTAGGCACTGCTAATAAGTTCGGAATTGGCGAAGGCCTAAAACCAGTGCCCTCAATAGCCCTAGGCGCCAATGAAACAAGCCCTCTGGCCTTAGCCAAAGCCTACGCTGCCTTAGCTAATGGAGGTGAGTTTCGTGAACTAGGACCGGTTCGTTCAGTGCTTACTGTTCGAGATGCCGAAGTGGTTTTTGAAAAAAAGGATGAAATAAAACGGGTCGCTTCACCTGCAGCAACCTTTGTCTTAGGCAACATACTACAAAGTGCAGTTGAGTCTGGAACAGGAAGAGTTGTAAGAAGGCTGGGCTTCGAGAAGCCTGTCGCCGGAAAGACTGGAACCAGTAACGAAACCAGAGATTCATGGTTTGCTGGTTTTACTCCAAATCTTCTTACCGTTGTTTGGGTTGGTTATGATGACAACAGCCCAACGGGTCTAACTGGTTCCTCAGGCGCAGCCCCTATATGGACTAGTTTTAATAAATGCGTGGCCCCTATGGAGCCAAACCTTAATTTCATTGCTCCACCAGGTGTCGTTTACAAAAGTATAGATAGTTCCACTGGACTGCTTTCTACCCCCTCCTGCCCGGAAAGTGTAAAGGAAGTCGAAATTTTCGTTGAAGGTTTTGACCCAGTTACACCCTGTGATTTACACCAGGAACATAGGCAGCGAGCTAGACCTTCTTTTTTCAACTGGTAGGCTCAAAAACTAGTCAAAGACTATTCTATAGGTAGTCTACCCGCTCAAGACAAAGAGGTCCAGGAGGCGCAGTCTGCCCTGCTTGAGTTCGGTCCTTGGCTTGAAGAACTTCTGGCACTGATTCAATCTTTCCTTTACCGACCTCGACCAGAGTTCCCACCATAATTCGAACCATTTGCTTTAGAAACCCCGTGCCCTGCACTCTATAGACTAATAAATCTCCGGAAGTAATTAACTCGCTGCAATTGATGGTCCTCTCAGCAGTGTTGGCACAACAATCAGACGCTCTAATTCTCTCAAGGTTATGAGTTGCGGTAAATTCCCTTGCTGCATCGATCATTCTGCCCAAATTTACACCCTTGCCAATGGGATAACTAAGCTCCGGTTCAAAGGCTCTAGGGTAGTCAGTCATAGACATCCGGTAGCTATAAACTTTGGAATGAGGAGAGTGTCGAGAATGAAAACTACTATCAACTATCTCGATATCTCTAACCTTAACAGATTTGTCTAGAATACCGTTCAGAGACTGTTGGAGCATGCCTTGATCAAGCTCTAAACCTTGGGGAAGGTCGAAATGGCAAACCTGTCCTCTGGCACTTACCCCAGCGTCAGTTCTACCACTGGCTGTGATATCGATAGTTTCTGAGAGAGTTATATTTCTCTTCTTCCCTTCACTTCGAAGATAGGTAAATAGAGACCCTTCCAAAGCCTGTTGAATCGTATTGCCCTGAGGTTGAGCTTGCCAACCACTAAATGGACGCCCGTCGTACTCTACAGTTAACTTAAGCCTCGCCATTCAAAACAAGTTCAGCAATTTGAACACCATTCAATGCTGCGCCTTTCCTGAGATTATCGGCAACAAGCCAAAGGTTTAGTCCATGCTTCACAGTTTTATCAGCTCGGATTCTACCCACATAAGTCTCGTCAGTACCTATCAAAGTGCTGTTCATGGGATAGGTATTCTCTCCTGGATTATCCTGAACGACAACGCCATCACTACCTTCAAGAACTTCTCTAACCTGTTCCGGTGAAGCTGGGTTTAAAAACTCCAAGTTTACTGACTCTGCATGGCAAGCCATCACTGGAACTCGAACCGCAGTACAAGTAATTGCTAGGTCTGGTAAGTCCAGAATCTTTCTACTTTCTTCTATAAGTTTTATTTCTTCCTTAGTGTAACCATCGTCCTGGAAGCTATCGATATGCGGGATACAATTAAAAGCAATTCTATGCTGAAAGGTCTCAGGCTTGACCTCCTGTTGACTATAGAGACCCTTAGTCTGCTCCCACAACTCGTCCATACCCTCACGCCCTGCTCCGGATACGCTTTGATAGGTTGAAACCACAACTCTTTTCAATCCAAAGGCTTCGTTCAGGGGTTTCAGAATGACCGTAAGGGGAATGGTAGAACAATTGGGATTGGAAACAATCAAACCCTTGCCATCTTCCCTATTTTTCAAGCCTTCAAACAAGGCTTCGGAGTTAACCTCTGGCACAACCAAAGGCACGCCTTCATTCATCCTAAAAGCACTTGTTTTATCGATCACAACAGTTCCAGCTTCAACAGCTGCGTCAGCAAATTTTTTACTGACGGAGGAACCTGCGCAAAACAAAGCAATGTCTACATCACGAAACGACTCTTCAGTTAGCTCTTCAACCACTGTATCATGATTGAAGGCTGAAATAGTCTCACCCGCAGATCGGGCACTAGCCAAAAGCTTTAGCTTGCCGGGCTTTAGTTTTCGCTGTTCCATTACAGTGATGCTTTCTCTACCTACTGCTCCAGTAGCACCCACTATCGCTAGAGTTTTATTTTCAATACTCATGTTTCTTCCAGCCCCAAAAAGGAGGTTTCAAAGATTGTCATAATAACCGTTGATTTTGAGCGCTTTTAAAGCATAGCTAATCAGCACTGTCCATAGTGATAGTCTATGCAATGGGGAGGGAAAACTTAGCCCTTTCTGAAGACATTCGAGAAGGGGCCACTTAGGCCCCTCTTATGAGTAAGACACTTTAAACGACAGAATCCAGTCTACTGAATAGAGTCGTCATCTCCTCTATGTTTTTTGAGAATTGTCATTATCTCTTCAACTCCACGAAGTTTGATTTTCTTCATTTCTTTCTGACGTAAGGCCGCTGAGGGTGAGTAATTTGCGTACCTCTCAAAACGAGAAACTTCCTTTTCGAGCTTTATGTGCTGCGAGTAAAGCTTCTTGAGCTTCTTGTCTCCCGGCATAAGTTCTTCAATCAAATCGTGGTCGTATTTTTCCATAAAATATTCCTCCAAAAAGATTCACACTACATAAAAACAGATGCCTAATCTTAATTATGGGCTTCGTAGATCTACTTAGTCAACCAACTTGATAACATTTCTTAGAAACGATCTAGGCGGCTCTCAAAAGAAAAGAGTTCAAAAATGCTGTCAATTCAGCCGCTTGCAGATTGCCATATGAATCCTAGGAAATTAACTTTATGCTCCCACAAAACTTAGCTGACGCCCTGAGTCTTTACCCTGTCTCCTAAAACTGAAAAATCTATGGTCACAGATGCTGCAGAGCTGAGAAACAAATATTCGATCTTTGCTAATCCCAGCTTCGATAGCCTGCTGCTCTAATACTTTTTTCACTGAAAGATTTCCTGCTTGGTAAGCATCTTCGGCCTTTAGCCAATGTTTAAAATGTCTCTCAGCAGTTTCTCTTTCAAACTCATAGCAACAAAGCCCAGCTGAGGGGCCAATTGCAATCTCCACGTTCTTGGCATTAGCAAATTTTTTAAGGCCCTGGGATAGAATATTCTTAGCTGTTCCTCTCCATCCGCTATGCAGAATAGCAGAGCTCTTTTCCTGCTCTGAAAATATAATAACTGGTGCACAATCGGCAGATAAAACCCCAAAGGATGAGTCCGTAACATTTTCAGCTGAGTCTTGGTCTAGAAACCAACCATCAGCCTCAGCCAGCCCCTGATTGGAAGAATCTACTCTAGCATCCACTACCCGATTGCCGTGTACCTGCTTCAATAAATGTAGATCAGATCTAGCCTGTAACTTACACCAATCAGTTGTATCTTTATTTTTAAGGTCCGGCAGTCCCAGTTGAAATCCATGAAAAAGACCTTTTTCTTCCCAGGATTTAATCTTTAAAAGATTAGTTTTTGGCTCATAAGCCCAAATCTCCTCTAGGCTAGGCGAAAAGGAAGTTTCGCTCATTTCTCGTAGCGTAAGGAAATATCTACGGCGATAGCAGAGTGAGTGAGAAAGCCAGAAGAAATGCGGTCAGCTCCGCAATTCTTATAATCCACCAGATTCGTGGGGCCGATACCTCCTGACAGTTCCACTACAGTTTTGGAAACCCTTGAATTTCTAACAAATTGAACAGCTTCAGTTGCAAGATCAGGACTCATATTATCAAGTAGTACCGAATCTGGTTCTATCTCTAGCGCTAGTTCCAACTCCTTCAGACTTCTAACCTCAACTTGTAAAAAAGTATCAGACGCAAAATCTCGACATCTTCGAATTGTCTCCTGAATATCTCCATTGTTCGCATCAATGTGGTTATTCTTAATTAAGAAAGCATCGAACAGGCCAATACGGTGATTGCTTCCACCACCTTTCACAACGGCATACTTTTCAAGAGTTCTATATCCAGGAGTTGTCTTTCTCGTATCCACAAGAGTAGTCTCAGAGCCATCCAATAATGCAGTCATTTCTGAAGTTAGGGTGGATACACCTGATAGTCTTTGCAAGAAATTTAAAGCAACGCGTTCAGCAGATAGCAAACTCTGCACAGGGCCAGTTATACTGCCAAAGTACTTCCCGGCACTTATCTTTTCCCCGTCAATGACAGAAAAAGAACAATCCAGCCGACCATCGACCTGTCTGCATACTTCTTCAACTAACTCCCTACCACAAAGCACCAGATCTTGCTTAGCTAGAAAGTTAGCTTTGCCTTTTGCTTCCTCAGGGATAGACGCTTTAGATGTAATATCTCCACTAGCAATATCCTCTTTTAAGGCTATCGCGACCAGCTCCTTAACTTGGGCATCTAAAACAGAATATTTAGCCATTGCCCCTACTCCGATTCTGCCAAAGTAATATTAACTTTTAGCTCTTCGCCAGAAACAAATGCTATCGCGCCAGCTGTTAGGTTTGATGCTCTTGAAATATCATTTTCCACTGCTCGAGCCTTTTTAAGTAACTGCTCATTCCCCGCAACCTCAAGAGAATCCACTGGCCATTTTAACTTTTTCTGAGCCTCAGATTTAGCAAAACGAACTTGGGCAAGAATCTCAGATGCAACCGAGACCAAGTCTCCACCCTCTTCTTCAGCTAGTTGTTTTAAACCGTCAAACTCCGCACTTTCAGGCCAACTAGACCTATGAATAGAACTAGAATCGCCTCCCTCTTCGCTTTCAGAAAGATACCATGACCATATCTCCTCAGTCACAAATGGTATAACCGGTGCTAGAAGCCTTAAGTAGACTGAAAGCGCCTTCAACAAAGTAAGTTGAGCAGAAATACTTTCCTCTGAGGAAATCCCTTCACTACCGTATGCTCTGACCTTAACCAGCTCCAAGTAGTTGTCACAGAAATCCCAAAAAGATTGCTCACTAACAGACAATGCCCCTGCATAATCAAATTGTTGGTAGTATTCATCAGCTTCTTCGACTACTTTTTGCAGGCGGACCAAAAAGTCAATATCCACACTCTGAGTTACTTTGCTGGCATCAAATTTGTTGGACTCTGCCTGCTCAAGAAATCCCAGTACGAACTTACTTGCGTTAAACAATTTAGTTGAAAGCTTTCTTCCGACTTTAAAGACTGATTCATCATAAGCGGTATCCACCCCTAAACGAGCCCTAGCCGTCCAGTAACGCACTGCATCTGAGGAATACTGATCCAAAAGACTTTCGGGCGTCACAACATTCCCTTTAGACTTACTCATTTTTTTACGATCTGGATCTAAAATCCAACCGGAAATCACAACATGATGCCAGGGCACTTCTTTATGATGCATCCAAGCTTTGGCAATGGTGTAAAATGCCCAAGTTCGAATAATCTCATGCGACTGAGGTCTGATATCCATCGGAAACACGCCGGACATAAGATCTCCTTCCTCACCCCAATTTGCAGCTAGCTGCGGGGTTAAGGAAGATGTCGCCCAGGTATCCATCACATCAGGGTCTCCTGTGAAGCCTCCTGGTTGATCCCGCTGGCTTTCATCAAAACCTTCGGGACAATCAATAAATGGATCCACTGGCAGTTGATCTATTGGCGCAACAATTGGCTCTGCATAAACTGTTTCCCCGCTCTCATTCAAAGGGTACCAAACAGGAAAAGGAACTCCAAAAAACCTTTGACGACTAATACACCAGTCTTGATTTAACCCCTCAACCCAATTCGAATATCTAGTGTGCATGTGAGAAGGTTGCCAACCTACTTTCTCACCTTGAGCAAGCAACTCTTCTTTTTGCTCTAGAATCTTTATAAACCATTGGCGAGTCGTGATGAACTCAATTGGCCTGTCCCCTTTCTCGTAAAACTTTACTGGGTGATTGACCTGTTTAGGCTCGCCTCGCAGAGCACTCTCATCTCCAAAAACACTAGTTCCTGGTCTGCCCAAAATCTCTGCGATTTTCGTTCTGGCTTGGTGAACTTTTAATCCTAAGAGTTCACTGTAAAACTCGGCAGCCTGCTCCGGTTGGTCACTCTTAAAAACGCCTTCTCCAAATTCAATCTCTTGCATTCGGCCATCACTACCAATCGATTGCTTAATCGGTAGTGAATTTTTCTTCCACCAATCAACATCAGCGGCATCTCCAAAAGTACAAACCATCATTATTCCACTGCCCTTTTCAGGGTCAGCGTGATCAGAAGGCATAATTGGAACACGGGCATTGAAAAGCGGAGTAATAGCCTCTTTACCAAAATACTTTTGGAAGCGCTGATCATCTGGATGGGCAACAACAGCAATGCAAGAACTAAGCAGTTCAGGTCTGGTGGTGGATATTATAAACTCAGAGCTTTCATCAATTGCAAAGGCAATATCATGGTAAGCCCCTGGCTTTTCCCGGTCTTCAATATCTGCCTGTGCTAAAGCTGTTTGGTAATCCACATCCCACATAGTGGGAGATTCATTCTGGTAAACAAAACCTTTATCCCAAAGGTCTAAAAAAGAGCGTTGAGAAATCTTACGGCAACGCAAATCTATCGTTGCGTACTGCTGCCGCCAATCTACAGACAGACCAAGCCTTCTCCAAAGCTTCTCAAAAGCTTTTTCATCCTCTTCTGTTACAATGGCACAGCTTTCTATAAAATTTTGGCGAGAAACCTCAACAAAACCCTTAGACTTACCGGCTTCCTCTGGTTTCCAACTACTGTCATAGGCAAGCCGTGGGTTACATCTAATTCCAAATTTATTTTGAACTCGCCTTTCAGTTGGAAGACCATTATCGTCCCAGCCCATTGGGTATAGAATATTCTTACCTTTCATTCTCTGGTAACGGGTAACCATATCAGTATGCGTGTAACTGAAAACATGACCTATGTGCAAAGAACCAGAGACCGTAGGAGGCGGAGTATCAACCACAAAAGTCTCATCCCGTCCTTTAGTGCTGTCATAAAAATAAACTTCATCGTTCTCCCATTTTTCAGCTAAAGCTGGCTCAACAGTCTCGGGAGAGTATTTCTTGGGAAGTTCTTTCATTGCTGGGATCTAAAGAATAAGAAGAAGGTACAAAATATCAGTAAACTTATAGCTTCTTACGGCTTAAGAGCAGGTAAATATTGGAGCTCGAATGCCGGCAGGGCTACAGGCACGTTAAATACCCCGCACATCAGCAATTTGCAAAGGTAAAACTACTTGGTTCTAGAGGGTTAGGAGGTAGGCGATGGCGGCTAGGATTAGCATGATGACTAGCAATCCGGCACCCAGAATTAGCTTTTCAGCTCCTCCAGAACCCTTAGGGGTAGAGCCATCAGGCATTCCAAATTTAGCCATCTGGATTCCTCCAATGGCTGGGTTAATCGACGTATTGCGATCTTCGTCGAACTGGTTGGAGTTACCGAAGACATAGTTTCTGCTGTCTCTATCTCGTCTCTTTGCAGCCTCGGATAACCAGCTATCTGAATTTTTTCTTTGTCTAGCCATATCAGGAGGAAGGTTTTCCTCACTGTAAAGAGGCACATCTGAGATACCACCATCCTGAACGAACTGTTCGGCTGTCATACTAGAAACTGGAAGTTCTTTAGCTCTTGTTCCTAAATCATTAATTAGGAGTCTGTAAGGACCAATCTCAATCATGTTCGAGTCCACAAGACTCGAGGTTCCACTAACCGATAATCCAGAAAGCACAACCGGAACCGATGGGGCTACAGTTTTCAGCTCCAGACGCTCATTATTTCTAGTAATTGAAAACTGAAGTTTGTCCTGAGGCTCTCCATCAATCTGCAAATCACCCTCTGAACCACCGACATGAAACAGTGCTCCATCCTCAGGAAATCTAAACTCCCACTTAAATCTATCGCCGAAAAACACCAAGACAGAAGGAGAATCATCGGGTAAATCTCCACTTGGTGCTATTGAGGCCTCTCTTAAGAATATGGGAAAATCAGCTATCTGGACCACATCACGAGGTCTAACAAGCTTCAATTGACCAGGATCCACCTTAATACCGTTAACCCAAGAGCCATTGGTGCTGTTATTATCTCGAAACACCCACTGAGTGCCTGCTTCGGTTATCACACCGTGTACTCTTGAGACTGAGGAGCTATCGATTACAACATTATTCTCAGGCTCCCGACCGAAGCTAATCGTACCAAAGCCCACCTGGGTAATTGGAACAAAACTTTCTCCTGAGACGGATTCAAGTAGCAATGGATGAGGCATGTTATAATTCTTCTAAAAGGTAAAAAATACCGCTCACATAAAATAACCGCTAAATCTCTTTCGGCTTATTACTATATGATGATCTAAAACTGTAGAGGGATCGAATATTTTCAGACGACTTATCGGCCATTTTGGGGCGCTCACATAGGGCTTAATCTAGAGATTTTCTGAAAAGACCTATGTCAAAACAGTTACTTTCTGGAACTACCTAAAATAAAAAGGCGCGCTATCGTTCTATAACAGGACTCAGGCACTTCTAAGCTCTCTTCCACATTTAGAAGTTCCTTACAGGCAGAAGCATCACTCACGACTTTCACACCATAGCGACGAGCAGTAGATCTAACCAACCTTGTCTCATCTGATTTAGCCTTTAAGCTCAAGACGGGTCCCGTGGTGAGTCCTTCATCCCAAGTAATTGCAAATGCAAGCTCTTCCGAGATATTTAAGCCAGTTTTCAATTTAAACCTTCTTCAATCGGTTTAAGGTAAAGTCTAAAAGTAGAACCTTTACCGACAGCACTGTCGACAGCAATCCTACCTTTATTTGCTTTAGCCAAGGCATAGGCCGCTGATAAACCTAAACCTGCTCCGCCCATACCTAGTCCACTTCCAGGGTCAACTTCCTTAGTTGTAAAGAAAGGCTCAAAACAGCGCTTCAGCTGATCTGCATTCATTCCGCGACCAGTATCTCTTACGGCGACGCAAAGATAATTCCCTGACTGAATATCAACATCGACCCCGGCTTTTCCAATCTCTTCCAAACTACAATGAATATTTATTTTACCCTGGTCATCGATTGAATCTCTGGCATTTTTCACCATTTCTTCTACTATGCGATGAAGTTGTTCTGGGTCGATCTGAGCCGAAGGTAGCTCACCGTCTATAGTTAAAGTAAGACTTATCTCCTGCCCCACTATTCCTTGGTATTTCTCTAACCTACTCCTAAGCTCAGAGGCAACTGAACATTGTACTCTTGGGCTAATTTCGACTTGGGCCATCCCAAGAAGTTGCTTAACAAAACTCCCTCCTTTCACGGCTGAGTCATTGATAACCTTTGAAGCAGCTAATACTATCTTACTATCGATAATAGTTGATTTTTGAGACTGTATTTCAAGGAGAGAGGCTTGCCCCATAATACCCTGCAACAGATTATTAAAATTATGGGCTATACCAGACGCAAAAAATCCAGCTGTTCTCATTTTTTCGTCTTCTGACCAGCTATCTTCTTTCTTTCGGGTAATTACTGAAAAAGCTATTTCATTGACCATACCTTGAAGCAAGGCTAGTTCTTTCTCAGTAAATTCAGGATCTTTTTCAGCTCTTTGGGCGGCAAATATCCCTATAAGCTGATCCCCCGATAACATTGGAACTAAGACCATTTCCTCCAAGTTAATTCGAGAGTAAACTCTAGACAGTACCGGAATATTGATAAATTCGGCGCTATCTTTCAGTCGCAAAATTGCCTTAGATTCGATTACCTTGATCAAAGGGCTAGAACTATCTGAAAGATCAAGGCTAACCTCAACCAATTTCTTTCTCCAACCCTCTCCTTCAGCCGCTTGACCAGTAATGCTTGTAGCAGACTCATTGAGTATCCCAACCCACTGCCTTTCCAAAGACAACTCCTCTTTTAAAAGGCCAAAGGCTATTTCAAAAAGTTTCTCAAGGCTGGTGTTCCAAGTAAGCTGCTTGTTCATTCTGTAAAGAAAAGACACTGCCCTAGAATGCTGCCGTCCAAACTCTATTCTCTTCGAAAAATTTTCTGAAAATGCCAAAATTGATGAGAGATGTTTAAATATCGCGTTTTGCCCTTCATTCAGAACTTGAGCTTTGGTTGACCCAAAACATAGAGCACCGCTAAACTTATCATTTAGCAATACCGGCACGCTAAAAGCAGACTCTAAAGAACAGATACGCCTAACAGAATTAGCCAAAGCTTCAGAACCGGTCTCGATTGCAGTTCCAAAACCGTTTTCCAACTCTGCCAAAAGAACCGGTTTCAGACCAGAATGAGCAGTGAGACTGAACTTAGAACTATCTTCATTAAACTTGGCATAAACTCCAACATCCATGCCTAATTCTTTCATGCCAATCTCTAGAACATCGAAAGCAATTCCAATTTTATCTTTGCTGGAAGCAAGAATATCGGAGCTTTTCTTCAAAAACTCGACCGAACCATCACTTGCTGATTGCAATAAGGCTTTTTGGGGATTTTCCAGATAGGCAATCTTTTTCTCTTTTGCTGAGATATAGCCACTAACCAAACTGGGGGATCCCCACCAATCTGGTTCCGCTCTGGAATCAAATAGGCAAAGTATACTTTTCTGACCTACGTCAATAAGACCAATGCTCTTAATATTGGATATAGATGAATCAAGACCTAGTTCTTCTGGACGGAGATATTGACTATGCCGCTCCCTTGATAGTTTCCTTAAAGATAAGGTTAACGCACGGTCAAACTCTTTATCGACCTCAGGCGTGCAATCCCTAGCCCACTCTACTGCATGACTTTCTGAGGGATAATTCTCAATAAAAACGACTCGCTCTAAGGAAAAGTCCTGAGCTAGTCTAAAGATCCCTTGCCCAATAGCAGAGTCATCCGAAATTTTTATAAAATCAGTTCTTAACGAGGGCATACTTTCTCTACAAGCTTGTTTGCGCTCGGCTTACCTAGGCCTACTCAAACCCTACCAGTTACTACTATCTTCGCCTGCCTCACAGATTGTTCCAAACTCCTTCCATGGTTGAGTTGAGCCAGTTTGGAACGTTCCTTCTTGACTTCAGGATTTCCAGCTTGATCCTTGATCTCTCGGCGATAATCCTGTTCCGTCATTCTCAAACGATTTTTCCAGTTGATCGAAGCCAAGCGATAATCCAAGAAAGATACTATCAGCAGCGCTGGGCAGACCCCAGCTGACAGACAGAGAATAGCAGTTTTCAACCTATTAATCATATCACCCCAGTCCAAAGGGTCTGATGAAAGCAGGTAAGGTAGTGTAAAACATGTGATTATGGCGCAAAAAAAGCCAAAAAGAAGATTGAAACTAAGATACTTAACTAACTTAATAACTAGATTAGTAGATTCAGGATGAGAGCCGAAGCCAAGAACATGCTTCAAATTGGTTACGGGATTTATACGGCTAAGATTAAAGGTTGGCATTTTAAAAACGACGTTCCAATTTCTTTTTAAGCCCTCAACGCATAGAACCAAAGCAAGCTGCGGGATTAATACGAGAACCATTACCCTCAAAGCTTTCCAAGCAAAATCATTATATACACCTAAGTTGTGCATTTGATGAAAAACAAAACTGAACAAAAACCTGATGGACACAATGGCTACTACTACTCCAATCGTCAGTACAAATAGAGCATTTATATCTTTGAACTTCGGCAGATCCCCCTCTACCCTAGCCTTTTGTAATTTCTGTAAAGTAGGCGGATAAACTTTAGCTTCAGACATTTAGATACCGAATTAAAATTTCTAGTTGGTTGGGTATATCCAGAAAAATCGAAAGGAAACAAACCACTCCCCCCATCAAGCCTCTCAGAGCAACTAACTCAAAGGCCACTGGCAAATCAGGCATCGCCCTTGCCCAAAAACTAGCGACAAAATCAAATACCAGTAAGAATAAAAACAAAGGCAACAGCACTAATAGCAATCTGTTAAAGAGGAAAAAAAGACCGTGAATAAGACTATCTAAAAATATGGATAGCTCCTCCACGCCAAAGGCAGTATTGAAGGTAGGAGAAATATAGCCAAATGAGTCTAAAGCCAGCTTGGCAACTAAACCGCATGCCTCAAGTTCAAAGAAGATAGAAAAAGCCAACAGAATAAAAAACGATTCTAAACCTGAGACCTCAGAACCGCTCCCTTCACCAATCAGAGAGCGAGCCCCGGTAATACCGTCTGCCGCTCTACCAACCATAGCAACAAGGCCAACCAAAATAGCCAAACAAAAACCAAGAAATGCTCCCACCAGGAGATTTCCTACAATAACTAGAACCAGGTGATAACTAGAACTTTTTGGAAGTTGACTTTCAACACTCACCGCCAATGAAAGTGAAGCTATTAAGGATATTAGCGCAGCAATTTTTAGGTCTATAAAAACTCTAAGATGAGAAGAGACTAATAATGCTGGAAAAAGCCGACAAAAGACAATTCCAATTGATATGATTAGTCTCGTTAACTCACTGGCAAGCTCCACTCCACTTTACCTTTCTCTTACTTGAATTCTATCTACTTCTAGCCAAACCTCTTCAAAGAGGCTTTCAACTTGTTGGACTCCCTGCTTCCAAAGCAGCACAGAAACTAAAAAAACAACTAGCAATCTAGGAACTAATCCTAAAGTCTGGTCTTGAACCTGAGTGGCCGCTTGCAGAACACCAGTGCAAAGTCCGCTCAAAAAGCCGCAGGCAAGAGGAGCGCCTGCCAATAGAACAATATTCACAGCAGCGGAAATCAATAAATACTCGATGCTAGTGTGCATAGCCTTTTACTATTAGACTTGAAATGTTTAACCAACCCTCAGCAATCACAAACACAGCGAGTTTGATTGGCAATGCAATATTCGCTGGGCTAACCATTATCATGCCCATTCCAGCAAGAAGACTCGCAACCACTAAATCAATCACAATAAACGGAATAAATAGGGCTACTGCAATTTCAAAAGCCTCAGCGAGTTCAGAAACTAAAAATGCGCAAAGTAGATCAAGGAAATTCTCTCCCTCAGATTGACAGATTTTCTCTATTTTACATCCTTCAATACTTGCTTCAGGGTTTTTTACTAAAATAAAACTCTGCCTCTTTCGAGGATCCGTGTTGTGTAACAAATGATCACCCAGAACGGATTTAATCCTGACAAAAATTTCGCCAGCAGTTTCAATATCAGTTCCTACTTTGATTGGTTCCGAAACTAAGTTTTCTTCAAACTCAACTGCTAAGGGCAACAGCATTCTCAAGCTAAGTACAAGGGCCAGAAAGGAAGAAATAGCTTGCGTAGGAATACCACTTCCACCCAGAGCACTGCGAAGTGCAGCCATGACCACAGAAACTTTTACAAAGCAGGTTACTCCCATAATCACTGCCGGAAGAAGTGACATAACAATAAGGCCAGACATCATTATCATAGGGCTTTCAAACTTCAGATTAGAGAGCCATAGTAGAATATCTGAAAAGTCAGCGATCTCCATTGTCGAGCTAGCCCATTTGTTGAAGCCGTCTTAGGGTGGAAGATAGATTTTCACCTGAACGAGAGGTAAGCTCAGTCATGAAATGTAAGCGCTGGGTTTGGCGTTGAAAGCGAAAAAGGCTTTTTAGTTCAGAACTAGCCACAGAGCTGTCCAAACTGGAGAGACTATTGCTAGCGGCAACAGAAGAATTTAACTTTTCGAAGTGACTCAGTAATTCTCCAAAAGCCGAAGGTTTTACCAAGGTTTCAACAACAGGCTGAGCTAGCTTGTTAGGGGAACTTACAATACCTACTTTCATCTTCATCCCTCCTATTTTTTATCGAAGAATCTATAGTCTCTTCGTAATTCACAGTTTTTGGTTTCTCATCGAAAAACTGTTGATTTTATTAACTCAAGGCTTTAGGCTGCCCATCAACAGAATCTAGAAGGTCTAATGTCAAAGAATATCTCAAAAAAACTCGCTTTAGCAGCACTAGAATGTGGCGCCCTAAGCTTAAACACCAAAAGCCCATTTCGCTGGGCCAGCGGTTATTTTATGCCCGTTTATAATGACAACCGATTACTATTGGGCTCTCCTGATAATAGGAAGCTAGTCTCTGAAGGACTTGCGGAGCTATGTGAGGGAATGAAGCCTAACCTAATCTCAGGGTGCGCAACTGCTGGTATTGCTCCTGCCCTGGGGCTTGCAGATTTACTATCTCTTCCTTTCGGCTACGTCAGATCCAAAGCCAAAGAGCATGGCAGAAAACAACTGATTGAAGGCACAGCAGCAGTAGGCAAAAAAGTAATAGTAGTAGAAGATTTGATTTCCACTGGAGGTAGCAGCTTAAAGGTTGTTGAAATTCTCAGAGAAGCCAAAGCAGAAGTCCTGACTTGTATTTCTATCTTCAGCTATGGTTTCTCCAAAGCCTCTGACGCCTTTCAACAAGCCAATTGCCCCACGGCATCAATACTATCTCTTAACCAGCTACTTGAGGCTGCCCATGAGATTGGTGCCGTAGGTCAAGAAGAAATCGAAAGTATTAAGCTTTGGCAACAAAAGCCTTTTGAATGGGGAGAGATCAATGGTTTCACCGCAGAAGTTAACAATTAGAGTTGATTAAAATTTAGTAGATTATATTGAGTATTTATCAAAAACTTGCTCGCCCAGTTTTATTCGGTATAAATCCTGAAAGTGCACACCATTTAGCCTTTTCAACTGGCAAGCTGCTTCAGAAATCTAAACTCTCCACTTTAGTTGCCGCCAAAAAGCCTGGTCAAGATTTAGCTCAAGAAGTCTTAGGTCTAAAATTCACTGGCCCAGTAGGAATTGCTGCAGGTTTTGACAAAAGTGCTGAACTCTTACCTCTTATTTCTGAACTCGGATTTGGTTTTGCTGAAGCTGGAAGCGTTACTAACCAGCCATCCAAAGGCAATCCCAAGCCTCGAATGTTTCGTCTTCCGAAGGACAAAGCCTTAATCAACCGCTTAGGGTTAAACAATCCTGGCCCGGATGTTTTTTTAGACAACCTTAGTAATTTCAGCAAGGAATCAAGGAGTGATTTCCCAGTTGGCATTAACGTGGCCAAAACCCATAGTCCTGAGATCTTGGGAGATAAAGGAATTGAAGACATTGTTTCCTGCGTGAGCAAGGTACAAGAATTTGCAGACTTTCTCGTTATTAATGTCAGCTGCCCAAACACCGCAGAGGGAAAAACATTTGAGGAAGAGCAAAGTCTTGAGAACCTGCTTTCAGAACTTTCCAAAGTAAGGGGCAAAGGACCGCTACTAGTAAAATTTTCCCCTGACACCGAGCTGTCACTTTTAGAAAAACTAGTTGAACAATGTGAAAGGCAACAGGTCTCCGGCTACGTGCTTTGTAACACTAGCCAATCCAGAGCTGGCTTAAATAGTAGCAAAACCAAACTTGAAGAGATTGGACCCGGAGGCTTAAGTGGAGCACCTTTATTTGATAAATCCATTGAACGGGTAAGACATGTCTACAAACAGTTAGAAGGACAGAAGCCGATCATTGGGCTGGGAGGAATTGATAGCGGTCAAAAAGCTTGGTCTTACTTACAAGCTGGAGCCTCGCTAGTGGAACTATACTCTGGCTTGGTCTACGAAGGGCCTTGGTTAGTAGATAGAATAAACAAGGAGCTTTCACAGCTATTAAAAAATGAAGGTTGTAAGAACATTAAAGAGATAATTGGTTCAGGAGTAACACTTTGAAGACTAAACAAAATCTTATAATTGCTCTAGATAAAATATCTGTAGATAAAGCTCTTGAAATTGCGGGCCAGCTCTCAGGTAAAGTTTGGGGATTCAAAGTAAATGACCTGTTGGTTAAAGAAGGTCCGAGCATTATTAAGAAACTAAAGACCCATGGACGGGTATTTGCAGATCCTAAGTTCCACGATATCCCTAATACTGTAGCGAACTCCGTTTCAGTTTTAGAGTCTGCAGGAGCAGATTTAATTACTGTCCATGCAAGCGGTGGTCCTTCAATGCTAGAAGCCGCAGTAAAGGGCTGTGGCCAAAGTAAAATTCTGGCGGTAACAGTTTTAACCTCTCTCTCTCCAGAAGAATGTCATTCGGTGTATCTAAAAAAGCCAGACCTACTAGTGCCGGACTTTGTTAAACTTGCCAGAGATTCAGGAGTTGCTGGCTGCGTCTGCTCGCCTATGGAAATTGAATCAGTAAGATCGCTTGTACCAGAAGATTTTATAGTGCTCACTCCGGGAATTCGACCCAGCTGGTACCAAAAAACCGACGACCAGTCCCGAACTAGCACCCCTAGTGCAGCTCTTGAGGCAGGAAGTAACTTTTTAGTAGTCGGAAGACCAGTTTGTGAAGACAGCGACCCTTTGGCAGCTGTTAAGAAAATTGAGGCAGAGCTAAGCTAGTTAACTAGCTTTTTAACAAACTTCTGGAGTTTCCCAGGAGGTCTCGGAGCTACGCGGCAAGCCATTTGCAACAAATGCAGCTCCCCTCTACTCAGAATAGTTTGGGATCCTGTTGCTGGATTAAAAACTATTCCATCCAAATCTGAGTCTAGAATAGAATCGACAAAGTTCCATGGTCTATTTTTACCAACGCTAGCTTTAGGCTGCTCTTGCCTTATTCCTACAAGAGCAGGCTCACTCTCATTTTTATTAATAAATGCAATAGCACAGTCTTGCCCATCCACATCCATAGTCATCCCAGCCTTATGTCGATCTTGAAGAACATATAAGTAAGGAAGAGTGGCTATTCTTGAAATTAAAGCTAGTCGTTCTGCTTGAGCTATCTGCTGATTACCTAAAACAAATTCTTGGGGTGTTTTGTAGTCAACTATGATTTCCTTCTGTCCCTTTTTTTGAGCATGGACCAACAGTCGAGTGACATTTACATTCTGACGTACGAAAATAGGGTTCCTACCTTCTGGAGCTTCTTCAATGATTTTTGCCTGACCGTATCTAGCATACTCTTCATCACTAAAAGCATAACAAGTAGATCCTGCGCTATTAAGACCGAGGCCTACCATCTCCAAAAGATCGTTAGTAGCGCCGTGTAGTGATTTGGATCGAACTATTTCTGGAACTTTTCTAAAACGAGAGGACTCGACTAGAAAATAAACAGTACCCCTAGTTGCAAATCTCAGAACTCTTTCAAGAGCCTGATCCATTTCTTCCTGTTCACTCCCCTGCTCGTCACTCATCTTTTCAAGACCTCATCCAAAAAACTTGGTTCCATTAAAATCAATATAGATATCTTCTATATTGATCTAACGGCAATTTGGAAGGAAAGTTTTAACCCTCGAAAATCTCCTAGATTTAGGCTTTAAAAGCCGTCGTGCTCCTAGGATCAACAGTCGGTTGGACAGTCAGGCAGTATTGGTACCTCATCCGGTCCATTTGGTTGATCCGTTTGGGTGTTTTGAACAGGATTGTTATTCACTGGACCATTAACTGCTTGGCAATTGGCATCAGAGAAGCCAAACCACAAACTAACTAAAGCCGGTAGTATAAACGAGGCTGTCGAAACTGTAAGTAAACTAAAAGCGGCCCTGTAAGCCCCAAAAGCAGCACCTACAATAGCCCCAATGCCGGCAACAGCGGTTAGCATTGCACCAACGGAACCTTGCATTAAGTCCATCAATTGACATGTCGCTGAATCAATTTCTTGAGTATCGAACTGGATGAGCTCATCCGCTAGTGGAACTGTCTCTTGAGCAAGACCAACCTCAGGGAGAAGCAGCACCATCAAAATGGATAAGATCGGAGCTGAGTTTTTAGCGAATTTAAACATAGGAAAAACCTCAAAAGTTAGTGTCTTAACTATGTTATGGTTGTTTTTTAGGGATTAGAAACATTCTATTTCCCCATAATCCTGAAAAAGGCCCGGATTTGCCCTAATCTCAACAATTACAGGTAGTTACTTCTAATTTGTAATAGTTCTCCAAACCTACTTTTCAACAGATTTAGAAAAAAACTACTTTTATCAAGGAACTCATTGAGGCATCACTTCGATTTTGCTAGAACCGCCGGGCTGTTGATTCTGGGCGATTAGCTCAGCTGGCTAGAGCACCGCCCTTACAAGGCGGGGGTCGTAGGTTCAAGTCCTACATCGCCCACCAGAATCGATACTAAAGTCTACCTGACGTTTTTTCTGGCCTGTTTCAGTTTCCAGAGCTAGGGTCGGCTTTCATTTTAGGGGGTGGTGGTTCAGTTGGTTAGAATGCCGGCCTGTCACGCCGGAGATCGCGGGTTCGAGTCCCGTCCACCCCGCCACCATATTTCGTTCCGGTTTTCATGCAACAGCACTGGTGACAGACCAAATTCGAATAGATTAAAATCAAAAAATGTCTGACCCTACCAACACAGTTTCGCACGAGTACAAAGCTCCTCCAGTCGTAAAAAGAAAAGAGAAAGCCGGTTGTTTTTTTTACAGCTGCCTGACTGTTATCTGCATCATGGTTGTCTTTACAGGTGCCCTTTACTGGGGAGCAACCACTATCTTAGATAACTTAGCTGGAGAGTATGGAGACCTTGAACCAAAGTCTTTCGAACCTTTAGAAATTTCTCAAGCTGAAAAACTAGAAATCCAAAAGAAAATTAACTCTTTTTCAGACAAATCTAGTTCAGACGCCAATAAGCAAATTATTCGCTTAAGCGAAAAAGACCTCAACTTCTTGCTCTCTGAAGGTTCAGGAGAATGGCTACCAGAGCAATCTGTTATCAGGGTCAAAATAGATGACAGCTTAACTGCCAGCTTCAGCATTAGCCTCAAGGATAGTCCTTTAGGTTTGGACTACTTCATCAATGGGGAGTCTGACTTTAATTTCTCCATACAGAATTGCAAACTTGTCATTCAACTACTCTCAGCCAAAATCAAAGATAAGCAGGTTGATCCTTCTGCGCTAGCCACACTTAATCAGACTGTAGGTGATGCTAATTTCGAGCAAGACGAACAAATTAAAGAACTCTTTGACCAAGTTAAAACTATTGAGATCAAAAACGGCGAGCTTGTTATTGAGTCTGGAAGCTGCGAGTAAGAACTAGTCTCAAGCAGCTCCCCTCCCACTCAATACTGCAGGAATAGTTCTGGCTAAAATATTAAAGTCCCGGCCCAGACTCCAGTTGTCTATATAGGCCAAATCTAACTCCGTCCATTCTTCGAATGAAAGTATCTTGTTTCTACCACTTACCTGCCAAGTGCAAGTAATGCCTGGACGCATACTGAGACGTCGACGCTGCTTTCTCTTATACTTTTCCACTTCAGAAGGTAGCGGAGGCCTTGGCCCAACTAAACTCATATCTCCCCTAAAAACATTCCAAAGTTGAGGCAGCTCATCAATACTAAACTTTCTAGTGAACTTCCCTACCCGAGTTATTCTAGGATCGTTTTTAATTTTAAAAACCGGCCCATCCATTTCATTACTCTCTCTTAACTCAGCCAATCTAGACTCAGCATCCGTATACATTGAGCGGAACTTATAAAGAGTAAAGAGTCTTCCATTCAGGCCAACTCGCTTCTGCTTAAAGAATACAGGCCCTTTAGAGTCAATTTTAAGCACCAACCCCAAAAGAAAGCAGGCGGGACTCAGTAAAATGATTCCTAAGGAAGAGCCAAGCAGATCAATCGTTCTCTTAATCGCCAAAGGCATCATCGAAGTTGGCGTAGACTCCAAATGAACCAAAGGTGTCTTTCCGAAATAGCTAATTCCTGATCGAGAAATATCAAAACCAAATATTAGCGCAGAAAAACTGACCGTAATGCCCTCGTCCACAGCTATACTAGCCATATTTTGAACAACTCGGTAATACCTTTCGGTATCCGTAAATAGAACTTCATCAATAGCGTATTTCTTTAAGGTCTCCTCGTAGCTATCCCGGTCAGCAATAACTCGAGAGGCAATCTCCTCAGAAAGGTAATTCTCAACTACGCCTTCAGCTTCAGGGCTAAAGACTTGGTTAACCCTCTTCCTTGGAAGACTCCTGTAATGTCTAGCCGAGGGTTCCACAAAACCGCTAACCTTTATTCCCAACTCAGGACTTTCAAGAATTTCATTATAAATTTTCTGAGCTTGCTCACCAGTTCCAACAATCAAAAGGTTTCTAAAGTTCTTACCCCGAACCCTAAAAGCCCTGAGCAAACCAAGAACCACGGATCTTTCAAGAAACAACGCCACAAAAACAATTAGGCAAAAGGTTGCAAGGAAACTTCTACTTAAATCAAGATTAAGTACAAATAGAAGAGCACTCGCACAAAGAAATACAGCGCCATTCACTCCGGCTGATAGCCTGAGAAAGCTCAGTGGAGACCTAAAGCGCATGCTATGATAGCCACCAAGAGAGGTTAAAAAGAAATTAAACAAAGGAAAGCAAATAACAAAGACTATGAAATAGTCACTGATTGGGCCCAGGCTTTGACTCATTTCTCCTCGCACAACCCCTGACTTGGAAACTACGTTCTGGAATAGAACTGGAGCAAATTCGGCGAGCTTATTAATAAAAAAGACAAAATTGTCTCGAAGAGCGTATGCAAGGTAAAAGCCGCAAAGAATTATCAGATTATCTGTAATCCGTGCGATAAAAGAAACCAATCTCCAATGCTGCTTTAACACCCAATTCCTCTGGATAAGTAAAATTTAAAAATTTCTCAACTGCTTTAAGAGAGACTCTCCTCTCTAAAAAAAATAAGCCAGCCCAAAAGACCTCCAAAAATAACAAAGGCTCCTGAACCCAGCAAATATGCTCTAAGGCTCGACAATTGTTCAATTTCAACGACTCCAGTTACAACCTTCGAGGTCTGAAAGTCGCCTTCTCTCCACTGAGCCACCACACTCACAGGGTAGGTACTGCCCAGCAAAGCCTTCAAATTTGAAACCTTTGCTTTCGCTTGAAACTTTCCATTGGCAGATTTAACACTTTGCCAAGTTGGTGTTATCTCAAACTCTTCAGATGCAAAAACACTAAGAGCAAGCTCTGTTAGGTTATTGGTACTACCAACTACCTGCACCTCGAAATCTTGGCCGTTACCGTCAATTTCTATATCGAAATTCAACTTTGAACTTTTGGCAAGACTAGCATTCATTCCATTTGGAAGATCAAACGGCAACTTCGTCACACTAAGAGTACTAAAAGGATAGCCTGCCGAATCTTGGTAAGCTATTTTCAATCTGAGCGGTAGAACACCTCTCGCTGGTAAGGAAAGTTTTGAGCACTCTCTTTTACAAAGTAAATTTTGATACTTAAGAGTAGAATCCACTTGCCAAACATTAGACTGACCAGGTTCTAAGTCTCGAGCTCTTCCCCGCCAAGCCCAATCTTCAAAAGTCATTGATGGCCAAACACGACTAGCTCTCTGATCACCTGAATTAGTCAAAGTTAATGTTCCACGCATCCTATAGGATTTTCCTGAAACTGACTTTACAGTCTCAATAGTTAACTTTGAAACTGTAGTAATAGAAATAGTCCCAGCTTCAGCCAGACTAGGGGAAATTAGCAGAAACAAAGCCCCGAATTTAAGAAAAATCTGCCTCAATACCATCTCCTATCTACTCCTGGTTCGGGCTCTAGCCCCGAGAAACCATAGGGCGGAAATAAACATTCCTAACCAAGAAAGATAATTTGAAAAACGCCACAAAACACTCTGGCCGAAGCGAAGAATTACTTTCTCTGTGCCAGGTATCAGAGCCATATAACCTGGACTTACATTAAATATTTCTGCCCCTGAGCTGGCTTTCCACGAAGAGTGGTAAGCAAATTTGAGCAAATGAGCCTTCTCAGGGCAGTTTGTACTAAGACGAATTTCGCTAAAACCAACCTCGAGCGTGGGCTTACAACCTTCACCACCCGACCAAGAGGCTATTGAATTTAATATTCGTTGCTCACTCTCTTCCGACATTTGCTCAGCAGACAATAGATGCCTTTTGCCGACACGGTAATCTTCAAACCAGCTATAGAACTCCTGTTTCCAATCTTCGCCCCTATAAACTTCGGGCATTTTTTGAAAAGCCTCGACAAGATTAACTTGCTCACTAAGCTTGTGATAATGCCAGCTTCCATATCTTTTCTCAGCTTCGAATAGCCCACTTTCACTCAATGCATTCCTAATTTCCGTAGTGACTAGGATTAGCCCTTCCACTCCGGCCATATGCATTTTTTCAGAAAGCACCTTAACGCTTTCTGGAGTGGAGGCCTGCTTAGGGCATTTGTATTGAGAGAAAGGACAGCTTGGGGTTTTGGAAACTAGAGCCTGCATGTGAAATGCTGCCGCAGACATAATTGAAGCTTGAAGGTAAACTGACTCGAGGGTTGCCCTGCCTGCGAAATAAGGCAACATTTCAAAAACTCTTGTGGTACCAGCTTGATTATTTAGGTCACTATGTTCAAAAATTATCCTAGGCTCTGAAAAGTCACCTTCGATGTCTTTATAAAGCTTGCTCAGATGTGGATAGGCAGGCTTTACCTCCCAACTACTGTAGTTCCATTCTGCCCATGGTGTGAAATTTTTAATTCCCTCTGTGCCCCATACGAAAAAGCCTAGTGCAATTGGAACTGCCAATAACCAGGATAGAAAACGCCCTGAGCTTCTAAGCTGAAGTCCCAGCAAACAACCTACTAACATTGAAGCGTAGAGCTGAACTTGAGGCACAACTCTTACATCTACTAAGCCAACTTTTGGAAACACCCAATACATCCCCGCGTATGCTGTCAGTGGCACCAACCAAAGTAACAGTAACCACGATGCTCTGTAGCTTTGCTTTCCAATAACAATAAAAACAATGTGAATTATGTGAGCTAGTATTAAACCGCCAATAGCTGGGTAAAAAGGAGAAGGCGCAACTTCTGCCCAAATATTATTTGAATGCCAAACAAAGTAAAAAGAAGTGTTCCACTTCGCGTTGTCCAGCATCGGTAGTAAAAACCATAGAGAAAAAGAAAGGGCTACAAAGGCAGACTTCAGAGAAATGACAAGCCTCTCTCTAACCGAAGTATCTTTACCAAATAAGACAAAACCTAAAACCGCAAATGGAACTCCCAATAAAACATAGGCATGAGATAGTGCAACTCCTGCGAAGAACAATCCAGACACTAGGGGAAATTTATTTCCCCGACTCTCTTTAAAGAGGAACCCAAGCCCCAAGACAAAGAAACATAGAGCGTAAACATGGGCAAACTGTCCAGCCAAGGTGGAGAGCGTATTTCCTCCCCACATCGAGAAAGACTCATTGTACATGAAAGGCAAGCTCGAGGCCGCGGCAAATAGTGGCGCTGGAAACCTTAAACCCATCAACCTACAAGAGACATAGATAGAAAGTGGAAGGAGCAAAAGTGGCAAAAAGGTCCCCACATTGAAAGCCAGCCCCAAAGGTACAAAAGCACTAAAAACTGCCATCAACATAAATGGTAGAGGGAAGTAGTGAACGAAATGAGGCTCCCCTGCCAAATTTCCTGGGTTCCAGTTTTTAATAAGCCCCTCAGGAATTCCGTAATTAACGAGCACATAGAGAGGCCAAAAGTGAGATCCTGTATCCCCTCCTGTTGCTGGTAGAACCCCAAAAGCCTCTGCTGGCAATAAACTGATAAAAAAGACTGAAATCCCAGCAAGGAAAAGCAGGTCTAACCCGGGCTCTGACCATTGCAAAAATTTAAGGAGTCGGCGTTTTCTAGAAACAGAAATCATTCAACCAGCCAGTTTGGTGAACTTCGAATTTTCTTAAAGGTATTAAACAAATGTTTGTATCTGTAAAAACCTTCATGGAAAAGATTAAAGCGACTAACTCTTGTGTCGTCACACTCAATACCGACTTGTATAATTTTTCCGCCTTGGCCTTGAATATGGGCACAGATTTCGAAGACATAACCCGTCCAGTGATCGATATTGTCTAGCAGAGGCAATATCGCATCTCTTCTGTAGGCCTTCGCACCCAAGGAGTAATCGGAAATTGTGAGGTTAAATAAAATTTGGGTAAAAAGAATATAAGTCTGACTTCCAATCACTCTGACTAACCCTCGTCTTTGGCTACCCATAGTTTTAGATCCTACCACCATATCGGCATGGGGAAGCAGATCCCTAGCGAACTCTATAAAAGTAAGTTCGCTAGAAAGATCAGCATCAAGCGTAATAATCCACTGCCCGCTAGCCTCTTTTACTCCCTTAACAAAGGACAGACCTGGCCCTTTTTCTTCTAGACTAAAAAACTTAAGCCATTTGTGTTCTTTTGCCAGACGCTCACCGATGGCAACTGTTCCATCGTCTGAGCCATTACTGACTATGACTACTTCGTGCTCAAGGTTAAGCTTTGAAGCATAGTCATGAACCCTAAGGATGTTCTCCTCCAGTATCTCTTCTTCGTTAAACACTGGAATGAATAAACTATACATAGGGATGATTGAGACTAGAATCGAGTTTACAGGTTCAAGTTAGCTAAGTGTTTACAAGCATCCAAACTAGGCAGACTCAAGCCGTCGGTAAAGCACAAATATCGCCTTCAACCCTTCCCTAAAATGGTAGCTGAGGTGAAAGAGAGTTGTAAGCAGGATTCTGTAAGGACCAAGGTCCCGGCAACCATTCATCTATGCGACGCTACCCGGAAATTCACGCTACGAGCAGCAGCTAGGAGCTAAAAGCTCCCGGATTTCCCTATTTGGTCTTGCACCGACTGAGGTTTACCTAGCCGCTTGGGTTACCCCGAGCGCTGGTGGGCTCTTACCCCACCGTTTCACCCTTACCTTCCAACCCTATGGCGAGAAGGCGGTTTATTTTCTGTGGCACTGTCTCCCGGTCACCCGGAGCTGCGTTCACAGCCAGTCTGCTCTATGGTGTCCTGACTTTCCTCCAAGCCAATCATAAACGACTGGTTCAGCGATTGCCTCTCTCTCTTTCCCCTCAAGCTAGGATTAAACTACTAAAATTATCTCAAAAAGTGAAGCTGACATTCCTCGGCGAAAAAACCGCAATAATCTTTGAAACCATGCCAATTTTTCATGATTATCGCCCAATCAACCCCGATGTTACCCCTTTGCTGGAATTAAAGTAGGGATTGTTGTAATTTAGCAGTAAAATGACTTGAAAATCTTTCTCTTTTGTCCGATTAGATAGTCTGCAGTTCGGAATTTTAACCCTTTAACAATTTTGGCTAAATCCAATGCGTAACCTTCTTTATCTGATCTTCTTTCTGATCATTGCTGGTGCTCTAGTTTATTTTTCAATGAACAACAGCACCCCAGCCTCAGTGCAAATATATGAGGAGATTCAAGTTAAAGATAAACCAATTTCAGTATTCATTCTCGCCTCCTTCTTTCTGGGAGTAGCGATTACCTTTCTCTTTGGCCTATTAGGTAAGGTCACTGGATTTTTCCGTTCCAGAAGCGAACGCAAAAAGCACGCCAAAATAGTTGATCACCACGAAGAGCTAGTTACAGGCCGAGAGCTGCTTGCAGCTGGGGACTTCGAGCAAGCTGAGGGAACTTTTCAAAAGCTGTTTAACCGTAACTCTGAAGACTTATTAGCTTCTTCTATGCTAGCTGAAACCCTCCATAAGCAAGGCAATTACGAAGAAGCGTTGAAGGTGGTGGATAAGGCTAGGCAAACTCAGCCAGACAATATTGAACTTTTGTTCCTGGGAGCAAAAATCAATGAAGACATGAAGAACTACACAGCTGCCTACGACAACCTCGCTATTGTTGTTAAGAAACAGCCTAGAAACATTCCTGCGTTGAAGAAATTAGTTTCAATGTCTGCGCCACTTAAACGTTTTGATGAAGCTATTGATTATCAATCAAAGCTAATGAGATTGGTTGATAACGCAGAGAGACCTGAACAACTAAAAATTCTTGCTGATTTAGAACTAACCAAAGCTAAGACTGTTGCAGCAAGAGAAGGTTCTAGCGTGAAGCAAGCTATTGAAGGAGTTGTTAAGCGTCACAGAAATTACAGCCCAGCTTTAGCAGCTTTAGGTAACGCTTTTCTTGAAGATGGAGATAAGAAAACTGCCGTTAGGTTGTTCTCTAAGTCTTACTCAAATGATTGCGATGCAAAGCACCTAGACCGCGTAGCTGATATTTTGGTCTCCGAAGACGAACCACAAAAGGCTCTTGAGATTATTAAGAAATCAATTCAAAGTGTTCCTGGAGAGAAAGCCATAGAAGGTCGAATCTCTCTTGTTAATCTTTTCCTTCGGTTGGAAATGATTGAAGAAGCTAAAGCTGAATTTGATAAACTTCAGGCGGACTGTCCAAAATCTCACCCAGCTAGAGTTAAGTTAGATATTGCTGGAGCAGATTTAGTTAGACGTTCAGGTAGCGTTGAAGAAGCCTTCGATTCTCTAAAGGGCGCAGTAACTGGCATCTCCAATAGATCAAAACCCGCTCTGACCTACGATGCATAATCTCTGCTAATCCTCAGGAATATCTTTCTGGGCCTTAGCTGTGAGCGTCTCCAAAAGCTTTTGAGCCAAGCTATCAGGTAGCTTGGCTCGTTTTACTAGTTCTTCTACTGAAGCTTTCTTGATTGCCTCTACACTGCCGAACTCACGAAGAAGAGAAACTCTCCTTTTTGGGCCAATTCCTGGCACTAAATCTAAAGCTGACCGAAACTGTTGCTTAGCTCTCTTCTTTCGATGAAAAGTTATAGCAAACCTGTGAGCCTCATCTCGAACTCGTTCCAATAGATGAAGAGCCTCCGAGTCCGGAGATAGCACTACCGGAACTTTCTCACCTTCCCGAAAAATCCTCTCAGGCTTAACAGGCCTCTTCCTTCTCCCAGGTGCTTCAATAAACCTATAAGGCAGATCAATGTTTCGTTTCTTAGCCAATCCTATCATAGTCGGAGTTGAGCCTGACACTTCCTCTCTGGCCTCAAGAGCAGATGAAAGTTGCCCTTTTCCACCATCGATTACAATTAGGTCTGGAAGCGTGTTCTCTTCAACAGCTCTACTTAGGTGCCTTTTGACTACTTCACGCATTGAGGCAAAATCATCCGGCGTCGTTTGCTCAAGTAAATGGAAACGTCGGTATCCTTCCTTGTCGGGCTTTCCGTCACGAAAGAAAACAACTGAACCTACAGTCTGGCCACCCTGAAAATGAGAGATGTCTATACACTCGATAGTCCTTGGCGCTTGATCTAGCCCTAGCTTCTCTTGAAGTTCCTCTAAAGCCCTTATCTTTTCGGGAAAGCCCAAAGCAGAGGCATTAAATCTTTCCTTGGCATTGGTTTCAGCCAGTCTTGTCAACCTAGCCTTAAACCCACGCTGTGGGAGGTTAAACACAACACCATCCCCTTTCAACTCGGAAAGAAGTTGTTCTCGAAGCTCCAAATCCTCAATCACTGAAGGAAGAAGTATTTCCTCTGGGACAAGCTCTGCATGACGGTAATAGTTGCTCAAAAAAGAAGCTAACAACTCATCATCTGGCACAACTGCATCATCAAGGGAAAATGAACGAGGCTCTTCTAGTTTTCCTCCGCGAACTCTAAGCACTGAAATTTCAGCCTTATCTTCTTCTCGAAAAATCCCGATAGCATCAGTAGCAGCTCCTGAATAACCCGCTGAGGGACGTTCGACCCAGGAACGTTTCAAAATCTCTATTCTATCTCTTAGCCTGGCTGCATCTTCAAACCTAAGTTGTTCACTGGCATACTCCATGTCTTTTTCCAGACTAGAAATTACTTCTGAGGATTTTCCCTCGAGAATCCGAATCGCTTGTTTTAGCCATTCAGAATAATCTTCTCTGTCAACATCAAGACAACAAGGTGCAGCACATCGTTTGATTTGATGCTCAAGGCAAGGGCGAACGCGGTTAAAAATAACTTTATCGGAGCAAGTTCGAAGCGGAAGAGTGCGGTTCACAATATCAAGAAGCCCTCTTACTTCATGACTGAAGGCGAAAGGACCAATATAGCGAGCTGAGTCCTCACGACGCTCCCGGACTAGTTCTAAACGAGGCCATTGATGATCCATGTCTATTCGAACTAATAAATGACTTCGATCGTCTTTTAGTTGAATATTGTATCGAGGTTTATATCTATTGATTAAGTCGGCCTCGAGAATCAAGGCCTGCCTCTCATCCTCTGTGATCAAAGTCTCAATAGAAACAACTTTCTTAACTATAAACTTAACACTGGCTCTGTTATCAGAGAAATTAAAGTAACTTCTAATTCTTGTTCGCAGGGCCTTAGCTTTACCCACGTAAATTACGGTATCCGAAGCGTCCTTCATTAGGTACACCCCTGGCTTCGAGGGCAAACCTCTTAAGCGTTCTTCTGAGATATGTGGATGTTCTATAGCTGGCATTTTGCCTGCCTCTTCTTACCTACCTGGTCTTACCCAACTATATTGTTAATAGGTATTTCTCCAGTCTAATTATTTGGTCACGCACCAACGCAGCTTTTTCAAACTCGTGTTTGCCAGCGAAGCCAAGCATCTCAGCCCTAAGTCTCGTAATCAATCTTTTACAGGACTTACGGTCACTTGGAAGCTCCTCAATATCAATATTAAGCTCTCCCAAAAGCTCAGGCACTTCTGATAGCTCCTCTCGGGGGACAAACTCTACTTCTTGTGCCCGCGTCACAGTCATTGGAGTAATTCCATGCTTCTCGTTGTAGGCATTCTGGAGCTCACGCCTTCTATTAGTTTCACCTATAGCTGCTTTCATAGAGCGGGTTTCTCTATCAGCATAAAGAATTACTCTACCCTCGGAATTTCTGGAGGCTCGACCAATAGTTTGTATCAAGCTAGTTTCAGAACGAAGGAAGCCTTCTTTATCAGCATCCATGATTCCAACAAGACTTACCTCTGGAAGGTCCAGTCCCTCTCTTAAGAGGTTAATCCCAATTAAAACGTCAAACTCTCCACTTCTCAGACCTCTAATGAGATCTACTCGGTCGAGTGTATGAATATCTGAGTGAAGGTACCTCACCCTCACGCCCACCTCTCGGTAATATTCAGACAAGTTCTCTGACATTTTTTTAGTCAGCGTAGTAATTAGGACGCGGTCTCCTTTCTCAACCGTTTTATTGACTTCAGCTAAAAAGTCTTCCACCTGGTTCGTAGCAGGTCTTATCTCGATCACTGGATCCAGCAGCCCAGTAGGTCTAATAATTTGTTCTACAATCTTTCCCTTCGAGTCCTCTTTTTCAAAATCCGAAGGGGTTGCTGAAACATAAACAAGTTGCCTAGTTCGTTCCTCAAACTCGTCAAACCTTAGTGGCCTGTTATCCAGAGCAGAAGGCAGTCTAAATCCATAATCAACCAAGTTTTGTTTTCTAGCCCTGTCTCCACGGTACATCCCCACAAGCTGCGGTACGGTGACATGAGACTCGTCTATAAAGAACAAAGCATCTTCAGGGAAATAGTCTAAAAGCGTGGGAGGAGGCTCACCCTCATCAAGGCCCGTGAAGTGTCTTGAATAGTTCTCCACTCCAGGGCAAAAGCCAATTTCCTCGAGTAACTCTAAGTCATACCTCGTTCGCTGCTCAAGTCGATGCGCTTCCAAGACTTTTCCACCCCTTTCAAGCCGAGGTAATTCAAGCTCCAATTCATCTCGAATCGTAGTGATCGCCTTTTTTATTCGCTCTTTACTTGTTACAAAATGACTGGCTGGATAAATCGAAGCGTATTTTAACTTTCTCTTTGTCTTTCCAGTTATTCTATCAATCTCAGAGAGGTTCTCAATTTCATCGCCAAAGAATTCGATCCGGATACTATTAACCTCTTCAGAGGCCGGACAAACTTCAACAATATCTCCTCTCACCCTGAAGGTTCCCGTAGTAAATTCAAGGTCATCTCTTTTATACTGAAGCTCGACGAGTTTCAGAAGCACACTCTGTCGACTGATCCTTTCTCCATTCTCGAGAAAAAGTACCATATCGAAATAAGTCTCAGGATCTCCTAGACCATAGATACAACTTACACTGGATACGATAATAACGTCTCTACGCTCTAAAATCGCTTTCGTAGCTGCATGGCGCAGCTTGTCTATTTCATCGTTTATAGAAGAGTCCTTTTCGATATAAGTATCGGTCGAGGGAACGTAAGCTTCTGGTTGATAGTAGTCGTAATAACTGACAAAATAACGAACTGCATTTTCTGGAAATAATTCGCTAAACTCAGAGTATAGCTGCGCTGCTAGAGTTTTATTGTGAGCTAGAATTAAGGCAGGACGATTAAGCTGCTCAATTGTGTTAGCGATAGTAAAAGTCTTTCCACTTCCCGTAACACCGAGAAGAGTCTGGCGAGTAGCACCTGACTCTAAATTCTGGATTAAAGCGTCTATGGCTCTAGGCTGGTCGCCTTTAGGTTGATTCGCACTGGTAAGTTTAAACTTGAGAGTCTCGTCGACTCTCGAAAACTGACGCGCCTCAGGCGCTCGCTTTGCCACTGGCCTCAGCTATTCTTTTTTCGGCTAACTCGATGGCTACCACAGCAGTCGGTTTCTCACTCTTCTCAGCCATTTTTAGAATTTCTGTAATTGTTGCGTGAACGTTTTCTGCACGTTCAGTCACTCGCTTCTGATTGAAACCACCCGGCTCAAATTCATCGGCACACATAATTACTCCACCCGAATTTATCGCAAAATCAGGGGCGTAAACGAAGTTTCTTTTGACCAATTCAGATTCAATTCCATCAGCCAATTGGTTATTGGCTCCACCAGCTATAATCGGAGCCTTAATCTCATTGATGGTTTTTGAATTAATTATTCCACCAATTGCACAAGGAGCCAGAACATCACAGTCCGTTGAAAGTATTTTTTCAAGCTCTACAGCCGTGGCTCCATATTCCTTCACTGCTTCATCTACTGACTCTTGAACAGTGTCAGCAACGAATACTTCAGCTCCCTGATCTCTAAGTAATTTTACCAGGTGCATTCCAACCGAGCCAACACCCTGCACTGCAACTTTTCTCTCAGAGAGATCCTCAGAGCCAAATCTATATGCTAAGCAGGCTTTGATTCCAGAAAAGACACCTAAAGCAGTAAATGGAGATGGGTCTCCTGCTCCACCTTTGTCTGGGCTTCTGCCAGCCACTGATTTGGTTCTGGTTGCAACGACCTCCATATCAGACACAGTGCTACCCATGTCTTCAGCAGTTAAGTATTTGCCGTCTAAAGAATCAACACAGTCACCAAACCACTTAAAAAGTTCTTCCCGGTGAGTCTTCAGGTCAGGCTCGGTGATAATTACACTTTTACCACCACCAAATGGAATACCTGCTAAAGCATTCTTCCAGGTCATTGCCTGAGAGAGCTTAAGAACGTCAGATACAGCTAGGTCCACTGTTGGGTAAGGCCTCATTCTGCAGCCGCCCAAACCAGGGCCAATCTCGGTATTGTGCACAGCAATCACTGCTACAATTCCTAATTCGTTATTTTGAAATATGCTGACCTGCTCGTGATTTCGGGCGGGTATCTCATCGATGAAAGCAGACATAATGGGTCCGGCTATACTTAGCTTTCTTCACCTAGTTCGGAAATATTGAACATACTACGAGTTCCATACTTAGCTCGAGTTTCTTCAAATACTTTCGCATCAACTGCACCTGCAGTGTTTGACCAAGCGCCACGTATGTAAGTGGCAATTGCTGCAAGTTCAGCATCTTTAAGTCTGCCCAGGGGTGCCATTACGCCATTATAATCTTGGCCGAGAACTTTGATTGGACCTTGAAGTCCGTAAATCATAATCGCTGCCATACGCTCTAGCTTATCGCCAGTAACGTAAGGACTTCCATCAAGTGGAGGGAAAGCTGCAGGAACGCCTTTACCATTTATTTGGTGGCAAGCTACACAATTAGCAGCATAGAGCGCTTCGCCATCTAGAGGAGCTCCCTCACCTTGAAATGCTACTGAAGCAACATGAACATCACCAGGAAGTGTCGTAAGCTTAACACCGGACTCTTCCGAGTATTCGGCAGGCGATTGATAGTTCTGACCTGATTTGGCTGTTTCAGTTCGATGACGCTCACAAGCAGCGGCAAAAGCCAAAACGCTAGTTACAATCAAAATTCTCTTCAAGGACTTATTCATGATATATTCAGTAGGTTTTTAATATCTCAACTTGCCCGAGTGATATAACTTTTAGAGCGATATATCCATAGGGAAACTATCCACCGGGTAGAGAGACCGGCGAAGAGACTCTACATGTACATTCCACCATTCACGCCTAGAACTTGGCCAGTTATATAGCCAGCACTAGGCGAAGCTAAGAAAGCAACTGAATCAGCTATGTCCTCACTGGTTCCAAGCCTTCCTAGAGGAATGTTCTCAAGAACGGCACCAGTTGCATCGTCGCCCATTCCAGCAGTCATATCAGTTTGTATATAACCAGGAGTCACGCAGTTAACTGTGACTCCCCTACTGGCTAGTTCTTTTGCTAAACTTTTAGTCAATCCAATCAATGCGGCTTTAGAAGCAGAGTAAGCTGCCTGACCAGCGTTTCCACTCTCACCAATCACCGAGCTAATATTAATGATTCTGCCACTGCGAGCTTTCATCATGGTCTTAGCTACTGCTCGGCAGCAATAAAACGTTCCACTCAAGTTCACTGCTAAGGTTTTATCCCATTCGTCATCTTTGGTTCGAACCAAAAGATTATCTAGAGCAATTCCAGCGTTGTTGACCAAAACGTCGAGTCTACCATGCTCTTTAATTATAGCTTTTAGAGCAGTATCAACTGCAGTGGAGTCGCTGACATCAAAAGCCACCGTCTCAGCACTTCCACCAGCACTTTCAATTTCTTTCTTTACTGCCTCAGCTGCATCACTACTTCTAGAGTAGTTCACCACAACATGGGCCCCTCGCTTGGCGAGTTCCAGAGATACAGATTTACCAATTCCTCGACCACCGCCGGTCACAAGTGCAACAAAATCAGCCATGTCTTTCTCCATTTAGGTTCTAACTCCCAGCAAACTAGCTATCCAGCTTGGATTTTTTAATTAGGTTCAATGAGCCGCTTCGAAACTGGGAACCAATATCCTCAGCCACCTCAACGTCTTCATCTGTTTCTTCGAACTGCCCAATTGCATCAGCAATTTTTTGAGTCATTCCCAGCTCATCAAACTTAGCAGCAACTTTCAATGCATTCTTAACGCTTCTGACGCCCGAAGATCCGTGAAGAACTAAGGACAGTTTAGGCAAGCCAAGCAGCGGACAACCACCATAAGAGGTGTAATCAAACTTTTTCTTGAAAACAGCTTTCAGTATTCCCCGAGAAAGAAGCATTCCTAATTTTCGAAGCGGCCCCTTACTGCCTTCGATCTTAAGTTGCTCTCCAATAACTCGAGCAATACCTTCCATAGTTTTTAAAGCGACGTTTCCAACAAAACCATCACAGACAATAACGTCGGCTGCACCAGTCACGATGTCTCGCCCCTCGACGTAGCCAATGAAATTAACAAAATCCATGTCCTTAAGCAGCTGAGCAGCGGCTCTGGTTACATCAGTTCCTTTACTTAGCTCTTCACCGTTCGAGAGAAGGGCCACTTTAGGCTTAGTGCTTTTCAGAAGAGTCTCGTGATAAATCGAGCCCATGATCGCGAATTGAACCAAGTGATGAGCATGGCAGTCCACGTTGGCACCCATATCCAAAATCACGTTTGGCTTTACGTCCCCTTCCCCAGCTTTTGGAATCAGCGAGGCAATAGCGGGTCTTTCAATGCCAGGAAGCGCGCCCCAAATAAACCTACCGGCAGCCATCATGGCACCTGAGTTTCCGGCGCTAATTACAGAACTAGCCTTACCATCTTTAACTAGGTTGTAAGCAACACAAAGTGATGAATCGGGTTTTTTTCTGATTGAACGAGTTGGCGACTCGTCCATTCCAATTTCCTCAGTAGCATTGAAGACTTCAATGCCAAGGTCCTTTGCCCCAAGCGCTTCAAGCTTGGCTCTGATTAAATCTTCTTTTCCAACTAGAGCTGACTTTGTTCCAAACTCTTTAAAAGCAACTACAGCTCCCTCGACCTGGGCGTCATAAGGCTTGTCGCCTCCGGCTGCATCTATCGCAATTGGATTTTTTTGTTTGCTCAAATTTCTCGCTTCTAGCCAGAGGGCTCAATAAGGAACGCACTGCTAGTCATGGTGACCTAGCAATCAAAACACATTTAGCCTTTAAACTAACCGGCTTGAGCTTCTAGGTAGTTCCTTCCGCGGTAATGACCACAAGCGGGGCAAATAGTGTGAGGTCGGATTGTCTCACCACATGCCGAACAAATAGTGCTTTGAGCGCTCACCGCACGGTGATGCGATCTGCGCATATTTCTTCTGGATTTGGACGTTTTTCTTTTTGGTGCCTGCATTACTAGCTCCAGCTAAGTATCCAGGAGCGCCCTATATCGCTTCCCGAACGGTTGAATATCGAGGAGGATTTATAGTGAATTTACAGCTATTTAACAAGTAGCTGCTCAGCAATTTTGAAGGCTAACAAGCTAAGCCTAAGTCCTTAATATTACTGGATTTTTACTGATTTAAGCATTGCGAAAGGCCCTTCAGGCTTTTCATCTACCTCACAATCACATTTAGCATTGTTGAGATTGATCCCACACTTACTGCAAAGCCCTTGGCAGCTTTCAGAGCAAAGAACACTAAAAGGAAGCTGTAGCATAACCATATCCACCAGAGGGTCGGACAAATCTATATCTGTCCCCTCGTAGTAACTAATTTCAAGGTCTTCATCCTCTTCGCCCAAAGCTGCCCCGTAACTTTTAGGCTTAAATTGAAGCTTTACAGGCGAAGAAACACTACTAATAGCCTCCTCAGCGCACCGAGAACATTGAGTAGAAAATTGTGTTTTAACTTGGCCCTCTAGGTAAACTGTCTCACCATCCTTATTAACCTTGATGCTACAGTTAGCGGGTTCTGTGAACAAATACTCAGCTGCGTCACTTAAACTCTGATCCGTAGCTTGTTCAGCCAAAGGCTTTTCTGAACGCTTGTTCAAAGCCTCCTTAGACAGTTCAAAGTCCAGCTCTAGGCCACACTCAATTATTTCGTTTAACGGTAGTTTCATTGCTAATTATTCAAACGCCAACAGGCACAATTTAAAGGTACCAATTACAGTGTAAACCAAAGTTATAAGTTTATAAAGAAAGTAAGAAAGACTGACATTAAACTTAGTTAATAACAGGTAGCTTTTAGATCGACTAGAAACTGAAGATTCTCAATGACGATAACATCACTCCAGATGGTTAATCACACACGATAGACAGATTATCTGCTCTGTTCTACTGTCTGGAGTATAGCTATGACGTTAGAGTCGTAGCATTTTTATTTGTATTTCCGGGCAGGTGGCCTGAAAAGCTTTTAATGTAAGCGTTCAGTTGGTTGTTTTCGAGACTCTTAAAGGAACGAAGAGAAAAGCCAACTGAACGCTTGCGCACCAGCAGAGCCCCGGAAACCTTAATTACGGAGAGTTAGTTAAAATGAGCGTAAATAAAGTAATGCTCCTTGGAAGACTTGGAGCAGACCCTGAACTTAGATACACCCAAAGCCAAACACCTGTTTGCAGCATGAGTCTTGCTACAAATGACCGAAGAAAGAATGCAGCCGGGGAATGGGCCGACCATACCGAGTGGCATAAGATTGTAGTCTTTGGAAAACAAGCAGAGAACTGCTCTCAGTACCTTAAGAAAGGTCGACAGGCTTTTATTGAAGGACGTGTTCAAACACGTAAGTGGCAAGATAAAGAAGGAAAGGATCGCTACACTACTGAGATCCTAGCTAACAGCGTGCAGTTTATTGGCAGCAAAGGCGAAGGCGACGGTGCTTCTTACGGCGGTGGCTCAGACTTTGGTGGCAAAACTGCCCAAGTTGCGGCGGCAGCAGCCGTAGCCAGCCCTGGTGGAGTGGAAAGTGTTCCCTTTGATGACGATGACATTCCATTCTAGAGCCCAATCGTAGCTCGATTAAGCTAAAGAGCTGGTTGGTAAATCAACCAGCTCTTTTTACTTTCACTACCATACAAAATGAAACCAATACTTCTTCTTATCCTTGATGGTCTTGGGCTAAACCCAAACCCAAAAGCTAATGCGGTTGAAGCAGCTAAAACTCCGAACTTAGATAAGCTAATGAGTGAGTATCCCACCTCGAGCTTAATCACTCATGGAGAGCGAGTCGGGCTTCCACCAGGACAAATGGGTAATTCGGAAGTTGGGCATCTCAACATTGGTGCTGGAAGAGTGGTAATGCAAGATCTCTCCAGAATCAACGACTCCATGCAAAAGGGACTGATCATGTCCTCTCAAGCTGGAAAAGATTTAATTGAAAACGGTAAAAACTCTTCTCTACACCTGGTCGGCCTAACTAGTTTTGGCGGAGTGCATAGTAACGCCTCTCACCTAATTGCAATTGCTAAAGCTGCAGCTGAGCAGGGAGTTAAAAACATATACCTTCATGCAATTAGTGATGGGCGAGACTGCCCCCCAAGCGCTGCTCTTGAGGATATTGCAAAAATTGAAAAAGACCTAAGCGCTCTCGCTGAGAAATTTGAGGCAGAGATCCGAATCGTCGACATCTGCGGCCGTTACTTTGCTATGGATAGAGACAAACGATGGGAACGAACTGAAAAATCCTGGAACCTCTTAACAGCCGGAAAAGGTCAGGAAGCTAAAGGCATAGAGGAAGCTCTAAGCAAACAATACGCAGAAGGAAAGACTGATGAGTTCATCGAACCAGCTGCTTTTCCAAACCATGTGCCAATCTCCAATCAAGATTCTGTTCTTCTGTTCAACTTCCGTGCAGACCGCATGCGCCAGATGTCGGAAGTTTTTCTAAGTGGCAAAGACTTCGAAGGCTTTAAAAACGCTAATCCCGTTCAACCAAAGGTTCTAGCATCACTCACTGAATACGATGAAGACTTCGACATGCCAACCGTCTTCCCTCCAGAACAAATTGTTAACCATTTGGGGCATGCTCTAGAAACTGCTGGGCTTAGACAGCTAAGACTGGCTGAGACCGAGAAATACCCGCACGTCACTTACTTCCTTAGCGGTGGAGTCGAAACTGAACTTAAAGGTGAAGAAAGACAAATGGTAGCTTCTCCCCGAGACGTTGCCACTTACGATCTAAAACCTGAGATGAGTGTATTCGAAATTACCGATAAACTTACTTCAGCTCTTGAGTCAGGTGAAACTGATGTTGCCATAGTGAACTTTGCCAACTGCGACATGGTGGGACACACCGGAGTTTTTGAAGCAGCAGTCAAAGCTGTCGAGGCCGTTGACCAATGTTTAGGCAAAGTTCTTGCTAGTTTAGATAAAGTGGGCGGACAGGCCTTAATTACGGCTGACCACGGTAACTCCGAGCAAATGTTGGACTATGAAACCGGCGAGCCCCACACCTTTCACACGACTTATCCGGTTCCAGTGGTTTGGTATGGGCCAGAGGTGAAGGGAAAGACTCTTAGAGAGGGAGGGGCTCTTTGTGATTTGGCCCCAACAGTTTGTAAGCTAGCCAATATTTCCATACCTAAAGAAATGAATGGCCAGCCTCTTATCTAGACTTCCTTAAGTGGTTGATGTGGTATCGTGAAGTTTGAGAGATCTAGTCTGAAAGATTTTGTCTTTCCACCAAGTTGCCAAGTCTGCGACACCCAAATATTTTCTTCCTCCCCAGCACTTTGCTCTAACTGTCAGCCAGAAAACATTTGCGTCGAAACAAGCAGTACCTGCTGCTCGGCTTGTAACGAGCCTCAGCTAGAACAAGCTATTTGCCAAATTTGCAATCTCTATCCCCTGCCCTTTGGCACAGTTCTTTCAATGTGGGAATACAATTTTCAAGTGGAGCAACTAATTTCGGCAATTAAGTACAAAGGAAAGTTTTCTTTAATCTCCTGGGTTGCAAAATTATCAGCACAGTTTCTAGAATCTAGAGAAAAATTCACTAGCTCATGGGACATAATTCTGCCCGTGCCCTCTAAAACAGCAAACTCACAAGATAGAGGATATAATCCTGTAGCTCTTTTTGTCAGGAAACTCGGCAAGCATCTTTCCATACCGACAGCTACTACTGCTCTTATTATTTCAGATTCATCGCCAAATCGAGCTAGGCTCTCAATAGCTGAGAGATCCCAAAGCCCTTCACCAGTCATATCTCTGAATAAGAGGTTCAAGCGGCTTGAGGAACTATTAAAAAATAAGAAAGTTCTTCTGGTAGATGATGTTCTGACTACTGGAGCAACAGCTTCTGCCGCAGCTTCCGTCCTGCCTGTTTGTAGTCGTGTGGACTTGTTTACTATCGCAAGAAGCAGTAGATTTACGGCTAACAGACTCAGCATTGAGCATAGAAAACAGTTTCGCAACGATGTTTTTCAAGAGATAGCCTAGGAAGGCAGGAGAGTAGACAGTGCAATATAAAAGCGTCCTACTAGCAACCTTAGTAGCATTCGGCTTAGGCTACTACACTAGAGCTAGTTCTTTTGACTTTTCACTCCTAAAACCGAACTCAAATAAACAAGATGAGATTATCGGAATTGAAACTAAAGTTGATATAATTGCTGAAAGGCTTGTAAGCCTCGAAGAAGAATTGCGAGCAGAAGAGTCTAGCGCAAAAAAACAGGCCCCAAAGAAAATCAAAGACAGTGAAGCTTTAAAAAATACAGTTTGGGATGCTGGAGATTCTCATGTCGACGATCCCTTCTTTGGTCCAAGCGAATCGGAAGTAGTAGTGATGGCTTTCGTTGACTACCTTTCAGAGTCTAGCAGAAGTTTTTTTGTAGACACCTTTAAAAATATTCGCTCTAATTATATCGACCCTAGAAAAATAAAATTTATAGTACGAGACTTCACAGTGGTTGATGAGATTCGTTCACTGGCAGCGGCGAAGGCCAGCCATTGTGCTGGAGAGCAAGGCCTATACAAAGAAATGAGCCAGCATCTAATGCTTCTGATGGATAAAAGCAGGGACGTCACAGGCTATGGAAGAGAAATGGCTGGACTCGACAACTCTAGTTTTGATTCTTGTCTAGCTAGTCGGCGCTATAATAGCGAGGCCAAGTTCGACCGAGAAGAAGGCGAAAAGCTTGGTGCTGTTGGCACACCTTCTTTTTTCATAGGAAGAAAGCAACAGGGAAATAGCTACCAAGGGTATCTACTTAGGGGAGCTCAACCCTACAAAGTATTTGCCAATTTACTAGAACGACTGGTTAACTAGGGCTTATCAATGATAGAGACACCTACGGTCTCTATCCAGTGTAATTTTAGTCTAGATATAAATATTTGATAAAGTGTCAGATCTTACAGTTCTTATCGTTGACGACGACGAATCTTTTCGAAGACTAGTTCAAATCCGACTTCAGGATTGGCGTCCAGAAATTTTCATCACCACTGCTGGCACTCTTGCTGAGGCAAGCAGTAAGCTTGATAGCTCAAACTTTGGCCTAGTAATTCTTGACCAACATTTACCTGATGGAATGAGTTCTGATTTTAGTCACCCGGGACTAGCTAATGCCACCGTACTAGCGGTTAGTTCGGACGAAGCCCCGGATATTCCAGCAAAGGCCGTTAAGTCTGGCGCTCAACATTTCTTAGGGAAAAGGCAAATCAGTGACGCCTTACTAATTCCACTAATCGAAGCCATGCTCGAGCGAAAAGAACTGGAGAAACAGGTAATAGCCGCTAAGATTCAAGAGTCTAAGATGGACTCAATCCAAAGACTGCTTACTACTCTCAAACATGAAATCAATAACCCTTTGGGAGCAGTGCTTGGTGGAACTTATTTGGTCAAATCTTCTGGGACGCTCGACGAGGAACAAAAAAAGGCTTTGGACTTAATCGACGAAAGCGGAAAAAGAATTAAACATGTTCTTAGCCAGCTTTGTGACGCGGCAGACTTGGAAGCAGTAGATAAAGCCTCAGAAGAAGTTTTTCAGATCCCAGGGGATAAACGTTGGGACCAGGATTAAACACCGATTCTTCCTTTCACCAAATCGACACCCCTCTTGGAGTTTTTCAGCTTGAAATTGGCCCAAAGGGAATTAGAAACTTCTGGCCAAAAGACGAGCAAATCAATCCTCAAAACTCAGTTAGCAATCCAAAGATTTCCGAAATAAAGTCAGCACTAGAGGCCTTCTTTTCAGGAAATCATATTGCTTTGGATTCTATTGCGGTAGACCCAGAAGGAACGACTTTTCAGAAACTAACTTGGGAAGCTCTACGAACAATTCCCCCAGGGACTACCTTTAGTTACTCAAAACTTGCTGAGCAAATAGATAAGCCTGGTTCTTTTAGAGCCGTGGCTCGAGCTTGCGCAACCAACCCTGTAGCATTGTTCATTCCATGCCATCGGGTGATAGCCAAGGATGGTTCACTTTCCGGTTTTAGGGCTGGGGTTGATATGAAAAGAGAACTTCTTAAACTTGAAGGGTGTGCTAACTTTCTCTAAGCCCTTCGACTAATTTCTTGCCGGCGAAAACCAGTAGTCAAACTATCAAAAATGGTATTGTTAGAAAATATCCCCTGCCCGCTTCAGGCAGAGGATATTGTAAGCCTAGCTACGAACGTAGGGAAGAAGAGCCAAGTGCTGAGCTCTCTTAATAGCTCTAGCTACAATTCGCTGATTAGCAGAGCTAAGACCAGTCATTCTTCTTGGAAGAATTCTTCCTCTTTCACTCATATAACGACCTAAAACTTTAGGATCCTTATAATCAATGAACAAAGTCTCATCTAACTGAAAAGGATCTTTCTTTTTTGTTTTTCTAATTCCCAGGTCTAGAGGCTGGGCCCTGAAGTAACCAGTAGGTCCGCCAGAACTTTCTCGACTTCCATAGGAAGAACCTTGGTTACGGTCGGAGCCAGTTCTTGGACCACCCGGAGCACCACGACCTTCTCGGTTTCGGTTGCTACGATCTTCGCTAACTTTAATTTCACGTCCTTCCCAGACTTTACCGTTAAGCTCTTCAATAGCTTTCTCAGCATCTTCCGCGGAAGACATTTCCACGAAACCAAAACCTCTAGAGCGTCCGCCATGACCTTCAGTCATAACTTTAGCGGAGAGTACGGTTCCGACAGTTCCAAAATATTCTTTAAGTTGCTCGTCAGTTACGGAAAAACTGAAGTTTCCGACAAATACTTTTGCCATGGTAAGATTCCTTTAAAAATCGCGATCACGTGGATGACAAACCAACCACCTTGCGCCACCTCGACCACTTCTGGGCCTGATGACGGACTCCCAAATTAGGCCGATTTCTAGCCTGAAATAGGAATAAACACAACTATCCCGAGAATACTATATTTGTAGTGTAGATTAACTATCGGCCCAGACCACAAGCCAAGCCGCGGAGATTGACCCTAACGGAGTAAGCTTAGTCTTTCTTGCAGCATATCCGGGTCAGACTCGTAAGTCTTTAAAGTTCCCTGCAAAGCCACAGGGTCGAGGTCCAAATGCTGAGCAACCCAAGCAAAACTGAAAGCTCTTTTAGGAGTCAATGTTCCGAAGAGCCATTGTCTGGCACTTCTAACTACATGTCGATCACACTGAGCTGATCCGAAAGCATCGCAAATAGCTCTAGCGAGCACTGCAGCAAGTAAATTTCTCTCTGGCTTAACTTCTCTCGATGCCAGGGAACCTTCTTCTTCTTGCGAATTACCTGGATTAACTCTTGCTAGCGACATAGACCCTCGGAACAAAAAACAGCCTGAATACAAGCTACGACATTTTCCCCTACTGCCGACTTCTCTGCTCGGGAACCTTGAAAAGGCTCCACATCCCCTAAACAGGGCCCCCCGCAAAAAGACAGACAGCAACTAAACTACTACTCAACTACAAAACCCTAGGACTTCAGACTTCGAAATCTTTGGAAATTTCAATCTCCATGTTATCAACAAGCAAGGTCGATAAAATCTTTGAAGACAGACGCCTAGTTAGAAAAGTTAATGCACTCTCAAACCACAACAGATTCGCCCTGTTGTTTAAGCGTGTTAAAGCATTACTGGCTAAACCTTTGTAAGTCAAGGACAAAACTGTGGGCAATATGTTAAGAAGACAATGTTTTTTCGAAAAACTACGGCCGAGACCGCAGGCATTGGAGCACTTATTTAATGAAAAATAATTCTATTCAGCTTGTCTCCTGGGGCCTATTCATTGGGCTAAGTTTTAAGCTTTGGCTAACAGCCAATGAACATAGTCTGTGGCGTGAGTTTTGGGTCAGCGAGTTCGTCTTGGTTGTTACGGTGATTGCAGTTCCCTATTTACTGCGACCTAAGGTTACTAGCAGCAGCGTTAAAAACGACCAGCTAAAATAGCTATCAAAAAAAGGCGGGGAGCAGAGAATGATTTACCACTTAGGGGAAACAAGCTTTCCCCTTTTTAAACCAATGACTCATACTATTTTAATGCTGGTCTCCAGGATTCCACTTCGATAGATCAATTTCTCTTGGGTTTTTAGCTTCTTCCGGTTGACGATCAAAAACAAGCTCTTTAAATCGTCCGGTATGAATTCCCCATGTAATGTCAAAGTGTTCTTGACCTCCAAACTTAAGACAAAGAGGCATTTTATTTAGCCCATCAATATCTGCTAATTCCTTCATTGCCTCTTCTCTTTTCTCTTCAGTGCCATCTTTGAACCAATAGTACTGAACGGTTTCTGCTCCTTCTTCGCTTTCAAAAATACTAGCGTCTTGATTTATTATCAAAAGCATATTTTCAGGTTTAGAGCGCGTATCCTGAGCTTCACAGTGGGCGTATTTTATCATTACTGCCTTCACTTGCTTTTTAACTTCTGCGATATCTTCTACTTGTTTAAGATTTTCGCTAAAAAAGAAGCAGTCGCCAAGTGCTCGAACGCCTAAGCGAAAGCCAATCTCTCGGAATCTTTCAAACTCCTCCTCACTCCAAAGAACAAAAGTCTCACCCGTGACTATAGGAAAATCTCCCCACCAGACTATGGGAATCATTATTTTTTTGGTCATTTTAGGTTTTTCTCTAGTTAAAGTTCCAACTTCAGCTCTCGGTGCTAGAAGAGCGCAAACTTGGAACTTTAACGCTAAAACCTTTTCTTAATTCTCTGCTGCCCATATGAATTCAAGGTGCGTAATTTAGCAGTAAAATGGGCTCAATAATAGGTTTTCGAAAAGAGAAGTGTTTTTGGAAGATTAGCGAAGAAGAAAGTTTTGTATTTCAGTTCTATTTCTGATCGAGTTATCGTTGTTTGGTGTAGGGAGAACATAGTAAAATTGAAAGTGTCGTTGAACACGCAAGAATAACGACCTAATCTATTGACCGAGAATAGCCTGGAAGCAGCTTCACGCTACGTTGATGAGTTCTCTTTTCGATGGAATACGCAGAAAATTAACACCGGTGAGCGAATGGTGGAGCTTCTTGGGCAGGTTGAGGGGAAAAGTAGGAGATCGAATTAAGGACATGTATCGTGGCCGATGACAAGCCAGTAAAGATAGACCTTGGTTTTGAAAAAGCTGTCGAGAAGCTACTGAAGGTTGGCCCTGAGCCTATCATAGAAAAGGAACGGGAGAAACGGGGGTATCCTGAGAAGAAGAAAATTTCTTGATAAGTTTAGACCTCTAGTCAGATTGGTTATCTTTTCTAAGTCCCCTCTCAATTCTAGTTGTAATAAATAAATTACCTATAAACATAATGTAAGCCAATGGAATCGAGTTACCCAAGGCTCTATACAATTCGCCTACAAAAACACTAACCCGCTCAGGTTCAGCCAATAAAAAATTAAAATAACTCTGGAATATTCGCACAAGCTGGTAGGAAAAGAATAAGATAAAAGCAGCACAAAGAAACAGGGCGAACTTAGTAGCGTGCCTCTTGCAGTCTTCAAATAACACCTTGGTATTATCTTTGGATTGAGCATGTCGATCTTCTGCAAGGATTTGTGTACCAGGGTCGCCAGACGTTTTGACTATAACGTCTAACTTCTTCTTCGCCTTACCCCGAAGACTACTTAAATCACTGTAGGATACTTTGCTCTTTGGATCGTCGCCCGGTGTCTCTGTCTTGTCCATCCTCCAACAGCCCTTCTAAGAATGTTCTATAATATTGCTCGATGAGATCATGGGGGATTTTCTTATCTTTGCCGCGTTGAAAAGTAATGCTCCAGGGTGTCTTATCCTGATGTGTAAGTCTCATAAGATCAGTTGCCGAATAACGGCTATACAAGGTCCAAATTGTTTCTAAAAGATTGTTCTTGCTAGAATCTGTTTCGTGAAAAGGTTCTTTTGGATCACTGTCTTCGAAAGGATTGTAGGACTTGGCAAATTCCTTAATTGGATTATTCCCAAAAGATTTGAACTCATGATAGAGCGATGGAATCACAGGACCATAGGGCCATGCTCGTATTTCATCATCAACAAAAAGTTCACCACCGCCTAAGCCAGCATTCCAGCCATAAGCAATATAAACCAGTTTGTTAATCTTCATTACTGAAATATCAACCTTTTCAGCTTGCCCTTTTTTCAGGAAAAAGTTCGCTACGGTGGTAGATGTAATTTCGCTGGTCATGAATGCCCTGTTTGAAAGTTTCATTGTGTCTACCTCAAAACCTAATAGAAATAAATTTTTAACAACATACCTAAATACTACCACCCGCTAGACGTTCTAAGTTTCGCAACAATGTAAAACCTCAACGCTATCCTTACTATTTAAGTCGCTTTTTGTAATAGTTCCATTCCTAATAACCGTTCTGGGTTTGTTTTATATACAAGTCCCTTAATAAATCCTTTTCTATCTTTTTTCTATATGCTAGAAACATGCTCATAACGGAAATTGTCCCGATAATATTGGATTTTTAAGATGAGCAAAAAATCAGACAATCACAAGAGCCACTCCCTAGCCCCAGTCCAGCGCCAAACACTGGAATACCTGAGAAGCTACATCGCTGACCATGGTTACGGGCCTACTCTGAAAGACATAGCCGCTTTTATCGGGGTGAAGTCCCCTTCCACTGCCCATTTTCACTTAGGCAGACTAGAAGACAAAGGCTTTATCTCCCGTGGAGATGATGGCTCCATTGAATTAGTAGAATTGGAAGAACTAAATCAATCCGCTAGCCCCTGCGCAGTTCCTTTACTTGGCTCAATTGCTGCCGGTGCTCCAATTGAGGCTATTGAAGACCAAAGCGTAAATGTAGACATTCCACCGCAGTTCATTGACAGCAAAGGTGACATATATTGCCTACAAGTTGCTGGAGAGTCGATGATCGACGCTCATATCATGGACGGAGACTTAATTATTGTCCGCAGGCAGGAAACCGCAGACAACGGTCAAATTGTAGTTGCACTACTTGATGACGGAACTGCAACGTTGAAAACTTTTCGCAGGCAAAAAAGCGGACAGGTGCTTTTAATTCCCCACAACCCGAAACACAAACCTATATCTGTCGATAAGGTAGATATCCAGGGAAGACTTATAGGACTAATTAGAGAAGTCCACTAAAAGCAAAGCTTCCTTACCAAAAATACTGAAATAAATTTAAACAAGAGATATATAAACTTGGAGCCCTGAGAAACTGTAGTCAGTGGCCGGACAAAAAAACGGAGAAGAGATGAAAGGTAAAGTAACAGATCTAAAGCAAAGCAAAGACAATGCTTTAAGCGCAGCGATTGCATCCCTTGAGAAAAACTACGGTAAGGGAACAATAATGAAGCTTGATGACGATCATAAAGCTGACAGGATCGAAGCCATTCCAACTGGCAGTATCGGGCTCGACGTTGCTTTGGGAATAGGCGGACTACCAAAAGGTAGAATTGTTGAAATCTACGGCCCAGAGTCTTCTGGTAAAACTACTATGACTCTCCACTTAGCTGCCGAAGCTCAAAAGAAAGGCGGTAAAGTTGTCTTTATAGATGCCGAGCATGCTTTGGATGTGAACTACGCTGAAAAACTAGGAGTAGATACAAACGAGCTTCTAATCTCCCAGCCAGATTCCGGAGAACAAGCACTTGAGATTGCTGAAGCTCTGGTTCGCTCTGAAGGAGTAGACCTGGTCGTGATCGACTCAGTAGCTGCCCTAGTTCCACAAGCTGAACTTGACGGAGACATGGGAGCTTCCCTTCCCGGTCTTCAAGCAAGGCTAATGAGTCAAGCTCTAAGAAAGCTAACTGCAGCAGTTGCTAAAACAAATACAACTGTTGTTTTCATTAACCAAATTCGAATGAAAATTGGCGTAATGTTTGGCTCACCTGAAACCACCGCTGGTGGTAACGCTCTTAAGTTCTACTGTTCCGTCAGAATGGACATTAGAAGAATTGGAGCGATTAAGGACGGTGACCAGGTTATTGGTAACAGAACCAGAATTAAAGTCGTAAAGAATAAAGTCTCTCCTCCTTTCAAAGAAGTTGAGTTCGATATCATTTACAACGAAGGTATCAGCCAAACTGGTGAATTAATCGACTACGGCGTTAAGCACGGAATCGTTGACAAGGCCGGAGCTTGGTATGCATTTCAAGGAGAGCGTATTGGACAGGGTCGAGAGAATGCCAAGACTTTTCTTAAAGAAAACCCTGAGATCAGAGAGAGGGTTCATGGCCTAATAATGGACAGCGTTGGTCTCGGCAGTGGAAAAACTGAAGAAGCTAAAGTCCAAGGCACTGGAACTGATGGCCTAGCCGTTGTTGAAGGTGGAAAAAATGAAGCCCCTAAAGAAAGTAAGAAAGAAGCTAACAAGAAAGGGTAAGTAGGTTTCTAAGCATTCTTTTTTTTACTGGTGGGGCTGAAACAATAATTTCAGCCTCACCTTATAAGCCTCTCAAATACTAAGCTAAGCAGTTTCATGCTGAACACATTCAATAAACTTTCCGCACCACCGACTGCACCTAAGGCAAATCAATAACCATAAAAACTAAGCTATATATATAATTGCCAAGTTTTCATAACCTTCCCTGACGAACTTTCTTGGTCCGTCAGGGGCTCCCTAAGTTACTCATTGTACCTGCCTCTTTATTAAATGATGGAAACTAAAGTCAGCAATCCAATCAAACTAATTGTGAAAGTCACAATTCCAACATAGAGACTACTGCGACGCTCCTTTCTAAGCTCACCTCGTAAAACTGCTGTGAGAAAGCCTAAGACTAATAGGAGCAGCAAATAAACAACGCGACTCATGTTTTAAACCCTCCTTCTACACCTCATGTGCAGTCGCTGGTGCGGGTTTAAACCTATTAAATAATAAAATAGGATAGGGCATTACTCTGTAAGGGATCGTACTGATTGAGCAAACCTTCCTGAAGTCTAGGGTAAAGTTGAGATTTCAGTATATACAGTCATTGAGTAAAAAAGTGCACTGAGCTACCTGAACCTTAAAAACAAAAACATAGGTTTAGGGCTTAGTGCACTGGTTCGTTAAAGATACTAAGTTAGTAGAGAGCTAGCTAGCTGAAGCAAACTCCGCAGGCAGACCATCGTTTTGAACACCGGTGTATTCAAACAGCACCACAGCCTTCGCCCTCGCTAAACCATATTGAATGATAGCCCGATAGACATCCAAACGTATATCCCCCTCTTGTTTGTTAGAGAACCGTTCGATCAATTCCTTCGTGATTTTATTGAAATGTTTACGGAACTTACCCAAATTCACCCCACTCTGCGCAATAGACCAAAGATCTAGCTCATCTTCTGAATCTTTAGACTCTTCAATTAAACGCAGTAGAGCACCGTATCCTTTCGGCCGAGAGGCTAATAAGGAACAAAAAGAAACAAACCTACTGACGGCTTTGCTCAGATCTTCAATTTCACCCTTAGAGCTCCAGCCAATGTCTCCAGTAATTGCACGAAGATAGCTAGAACCCGAACTATGTTCTTCTTCCAGCAAAGAGTATCTCCCAACAGAAAAAATAGAATGAACTTCAGCACTTCGAGCAGCGTTAATCAGCCCTTTTTCTGCTAGCTTCTCCAAAGATTTGGTAAAGGCTTGTCTTAGAGGAAGTAGGTTAATTGGCACCCACTGTTCCTTCTTGACCTGCTCAAAAATAGACTTTTTACCAAGCTCCTCCTCGATAATATCTTCTGGATATTTAACAAAGCATCCGCAAAACGAAGTGCTGCCACTTTCTCGGAGTTCTTCAATTTTAGACTCCAAAGCATGTTCAACAATCGGCTTAGCCTCTACCGTCAAGACCACGATAGTGTAAAAACCCTCCTGATTTCCTTGATCACTAGCATAGCCGACTTTTTCAGTCTTCAACGCGGCCCCTAGTCCAACTTCTCTACACCAAGCTATAACTTGATTTAACGAGCCCTTTAATTCCGGCTTGAAAGCACCACGGATATCACCATTTGGCATAATCCGGCCTGTATGGAAAAAACCCCTAACTGCTTCAGAAGCGTCAGGTATTTTAGAGGCAAAACTTTTTACTATATCTACATCCATCGTTATCGTCCTTGTCAGAGAACTCTGACAGTTGTCACCCCGAATGAGGCTAATCAAAAAAAGGAGTAACTAAATGACCCCCACTTGATCTAGCCAATTAGGCAAGGTCAAGTAGAGGTCACTAATCAAGTCACCGCCTTTCTTCCTATAAGCAAAGGAATAAAAAATACCTAAAAAGGTAACTCAATGCTGTTGAGCGCAAAGAAGAATGCACTGAACAGCATTTGATTAATCTCTACCTGATTTAAATTGAAAGGAACTTTTAGAGTTAGGATATTAACTCGTCTAGGACAATAACACTAGGGCAACCCTGAACAGGGCGATAAGGGATTGTATTGATAAAGATAATCTTTAAGCTTCACCGACTGCACTTCGTGCAAAAAACTCTAACTCTAAAACCTCCTCGGCCTGATGAAGAAGTCCCTCTCACCAGGCCTACTTTTATCAAGGATCACGAACACCAAATAGCTACACCTGAGTGAACTAACTAAACAGGCATGAAAACGCCAGCACTACTCCAAGCCCACCTAAAACCAAGGTTGGAATAGCCGGAAGACGCCAAATTAGCACTTCTTTGTGGCCCCCTCCGTAGCGAAACACCACCCAAGCAGAAAAGCCAACCCACTACAGCATTGCTATAAAAAAGCTCATTTTTCTCCTTCTCCTGCACGAATATACCCCGTCTACTTGAAATTTCGGCTTTTTCTGCGCCTGTCGTAAAGGGGTATAAGCATTGCGTAGCACTGCTAAAAAACAAATATACTGAAATCAGAAATATGCCTGCAAGAGCGAAGCCCTTGACAAGAAAAGTTATAATTCTAGCATTTTTCCGAGAATTTCCCTTTATATGAAGCTCTACTTCGCAACATATTTCTAGACGGGGTATATGAGTCTAATGGCTTTGCTTGCGCAAAGCTTATACTGAAACCTGATATAAGCAGTTGCCAAACACGAAATTTATAATGGTTTCAGTATATGCGCAGTCGCTAAAGCTCTCTTCTGGAGATTCTCCCATTCAGCTAGAGGCTTTAATATCCGCAGAATCCCTTATTTTTAAATTGCTAATGAAAAGAAAGAAAGCAGTATCAGAAAATACCTTAATTAAAGAAGTGAAGCGTACCTCCCGAAAGTTGTTCGGGAGGATGAATAAACTTGGATAGTTTTCGGCAAAGGCTTCGTTTTACAAAATCTATAAAAACTAATTAATAATCCAAGGCTCTAAGTTTTGAAGCTTAAACTAACCGTTCCTGTAATTTCCTCTACAGACACCTGAACGGACTCTTTCAATGAAGCTTCAAAGTAACCAAGACACCAAAATCCTTTTTTAGAAATTTCGAAAAAGTAATGTAAACTAACAATTGGAAAAAGAATGTAGCGCGGACCTTCCTTAAGTAATGGCTGATTCAAGGGAAGCAGTTTGATCAACGTGCCAGCGGAAAAGCCCATATCACGCAGTGGGACCAGAGTGTGGGAATTATTCAAAATTAAAACTCCTGAAATTTAGATGGAAAAACTAGAAAGCTCCCTCAAAGCCATCTGATTTTCCCATCAAAAACCTATTCGATACTGCTCAGGCAGGATTATAAAACACTGGATAAATATGTGGAAACTCTAGCTAAACTTCTAAAATAATTAGCTTATCCTTTAAGAGACTTAAGCTTTAGTTAAGGCTTATAGCTATTTTTGACTATTTTTATTATCTTTGTAGAATGCGTCTTTTCTAGGCAATCCACAGACGTTCTTTAATATCCCGCCAAGGGGCCTGAAACCCCGGTTCCATAAGTGAAAATAAACCTCCCCTGACTGAATTTCTTTCGTAATTCGGCCAGGGAAGGCTTTGATTCTTGCGCCATGAAGGCGCTTAACAATGCACCATATCTATGGTGCTTAACTTGAGGTTTTTTAATTATGAATAGTTTATTCTCACTAGGATGTGGACGAATTATACAACCCGGCCTGTTGTCGACGTTGATCCACTACGGGGAGCATGTGAAGGGTATTGCAGATCCTGCATTCTCCAGCACAGCTGAAGTTAAGGACGCGTTGGATTACTCGATACACCAACGAAGAAACAGGGTAAAACTGAAAGTCGCAGATTCCGGAGACACTAAGTTCCTCTCCGTCAATAATATGTGGTTAATACCGCTATATCTCAAAGACGACTACATGAATGGAGACGTTTCCAAAACTCCAGCAGAAGTCCTTGAGATGTTACCTATTGAGGGCAAGGTCATTGTCAATGGCACTGGCAGGTTTCTGGACAAAGACGGAACCCAGTCTTTTATTGACGCAGGTGCGTTGGGCATTGTTCATTCTGCTCCAGCCGATCCGGATGCCGTGGATGAAAGTATAGTCTGGTCTGTGAACGAGCACCTTCTGGATGCTCCAAACCATGGACTACAGAAAGTCGACGGGCTCTCCTGCACAACCATGTCGGTTGGCCCGTGGTATATACCCTTGCTTGCAATGCACCCAGAGTGGACTGCTTCTATAGTACGCATTGATACGAAGCATGCGGCAACTCTCAGTGACCCTACACTCGATACCGGAACTAAACGAGGACTGTGTGGTGGAAATATTGCACCCGGGTCAACTGGAGCAGCTAAGGCACTAAACCGTCTTATACAAGCCCGCAACCGTTCTTTAAAAGAAGGAGAAAGTCCAATCGCTGAAATCCCCTACGTTAGTGGCGAATCATTCAGATTCGACGGTGACGAAGGCTCAATTTCTTCTGTCTCCATGACAATCGAAGGCGTGGCTAAAGACTATAGTACTGCAGATCTGCATAGCGACCTAAGAAAGATTGTAGAAGGTCCGGCAGGTAGCGTGTGCAGCATTTTCGGCACAAGCAAGATGGAGCCAGGATCCAGTGATGTCAAAGGCATGACAGACTCAGCAATCCTGCACCTTCCAAATTGTCGCGTGTTAGGGGATGGGACGTCAAAGTCTTTCGAAGTCAGATCTCACTATCCAAACGAAGGAGGTCCGGGCGAGAAATACTGGCGCATAGCTTTGAAAATGGCTGGCCACTCCACAACTCATTTCGATGATCTGAGAAACACAGTAGCCTAAGCCAAATATGTAGGATTTTGGGTTTTCCACTTAGGGAAGGCTTTGAACGTTTGAACGTTAAACGAATCAAAGACCTTCCCTGCTTTTTAATTTTTAAGCCAAAACCCTTAAGCAGCCTTCTGATAACTAAGCACCGCCTCCTGATGACGCTTTTTGCCATCTTCAACAATCTTAGCAATCTCTTTGCTACTTTCGTCAGCTTCTTCCCTCAGGTCTTCAATCATCTTCTTAGACTCAACCTGATAATCAACAATAGCATCAACTAATTTCTGAACAGACTTAGGGCTTACAGTAGAACCGTATCCTGCCTTAATCGCCTGGCGCTCAAGCTCCCGACCCAAGTCAGCAATATCCTCAAGCCCCTTGTTCATTCCTTCTTGTAGAGCCTCAGTAGTCTGAGTGGCTTCATGCAAACCATGCTGAGAAGTGTAAACTGCATCAAGAATAGTAAAGACCTGCTCATTAGTGTTGAAGAAAGTAACTGACTTTCTGTGAACCTGGTCCTTTACGTCATGAGTTTGTTTCAGCTTGGTAATCAAGGTCTCTCCAACGTTGTAAGAAATTGCTAAGTTCTCTGAGACATCCTTTAGAAGCTGATACTTCTTATCGTGGTCACTAAGCTCTCTTTCAGCTTCATCTCTGGCTAGCTGAAGCTTAGAAGCTTCACTAGACTCAGGGTCTTTAATCGCCTTCGCTGCATCCACTGCTTCTTTGAAACGACTTTTAGCCCCTTCTAAGTTCTCCTTCTGAGTAGCTAAAACTTCTTTGGCATTGATCTCAGCATCTTTAAGAGCAAATCTGAAATCAATGTAGGCATCCATGATATCATTCTCGCGGTCGAGTTGATCCTTGGTGTCTCTTGCTACTTCTTTGTAGGTATCTTTGATCTTTTCAAAACGACCATGAGGAGTTCCTCGGACTATTCTCATCCAAAGGTTTTCAAGCTTTTCTTTCCAGTCCAACTTTCCATCATCAAGCTGATCAACCAAGTTTTTGGAATCATCCCGAATTGAATCGAAAAGACCCGTAATCTCCATATACCGGTGGCCAACATTGATATTTTCAATATTCTCCCTAACCAACTCATTAAAAGAGGAAATATACTTAAGCGTCCTGGCTACAGCCATTACTCGAGGCTCATCCACCTCAACAACTTCATCAAGAAGCTTGGCTAGCTCATTATTGTTCTCCTCACCCACCACGACATTAAACTTCTCAAGTACTTCCAGGGCACGGTCTAGATACTGTTGCATTTTCCTCTTTTCCCTCTAGGGTTAAATTATTGCCAGCTATATACTAAAGCCGAATGTATCAGCTAAAAGTATAAAAGCTTAAGTATAAAAATAGATCCTGGAAAATCAATCTAATTTCAGGATGATTTTCCTAAACAACCTGCTCAGGACACAAAGAAAAATTTTCTGTCCCAGCAGCTTTAGACACTTAAAAACAGATTTAGGTTCTGGAAATAAGCACTAAATAGAGGTAAACCTTAGATCTTGTTTTCCAGTAATGCAAACCTACTTTCGCTAATTCATGTCCGAGTCTGCTCAAGAATCTAATAGCTCCACTGCCTCCCGAACAACTTCTGCTTCTGGGGGTAAAACCAAAGCTGATATGCAATCTTTCATGCACATGATGGATGTAGCGTCCGAGCTTAGAAAACAGAGAGAAATTGCTGGAGAGCAGTTTGAAGTTGAACAAACTAGAGAAGATCTTAGAAAGCGACTTCGAGCCACAGCTGATGTAACTGGCGAACAACTCTCTGACGGAGAAATTGATGCAGCAATAGACAGTTTTTTCTCTGGCCTTTACCGCTTCAAACAACCTGAGAAAGGCCTAAGCTATAAGCTAGCCACCTTCTACGTTAACCGTAAGAAGATTCTTAGATTAGTTCTTATCCCTATCACTCTAGTTGCTCTTCTTTTCACTGGCCTTTGGTCTGCAGAGAAAACCTGGGAAGACAGAAAGCTAGGTAAAGAAGAGCAAAAGATTGAGCAGGAGATCGAAAAAATATCTACCAGCTACCTAGCCTTAAATAAGCGTTATGAACTTCTTCAGAGAGAAGCCAAACTAATTCCAAAGGAAAAGAGCCAAGCCAGCCTAGCTTTAGCAAAGGCTGCTGCTTTAAAGGAATCCCTTGGAAGCTATTTCGAACAATTCTCAAAGAATGGACGAGTGGACTCAAAGATTACCACTTCCAACATGAAGCTAGCTGAAGCGGAGTCAGGCGAAATCAAGAACCAACTTCAAAAGTACGAAAGCTCAATCTCAGAGGCAGAGAATTCGGTTAGAAACTTCAAACAGCTAGCTGTACTGCCCGAGCGAATTGATTCCAATCTCAAACTAGCTGGTTCGGTAGCAAAGTCTGAGAACGCCAAAAACCTTGTTAGCGATTTAAAACAGCAGGCTTTAGCTCTTAAAGACTCAAAGGATGCCAATGCTCTAAGGCAATTGCTTACCGATTCAGATAACGCTCTCAGTAGCCTGCAACAAGACTACCGAATTGAAATTGTGAATCGAGCAGGGGTGAAAAGCGGAATTGATAGATTTTTCACCAATGATAAAGGCCGTAGAGTGCCAGCCTATTATCTCGTTGTAGAAGCAGTAGCAGACACGGGAAAGACCCTAAGTATGCCAGTAATAAACGCTGAAACTGGCTCGACTGAAAAGGTCAAAGTTTGGGCTGAGCGAGTCCCTGAATCGGTTTACGCCGCTGTGAAGCAAGATAAGATCAAGGATGGAATTATTAATAATAAACTTTTTGGTTTCAAGAAGGCTGGTCGCCTGTCTGAGCAAATAGTTTATCCTGGAACTGAACAAGCACAGGCTAGGGACAGACAAAGGATTACTCGCTGGTAATGCTACCTGAGCTAATAGATTACCGAATTAAGAAATAGATAGAATGGCAACACACGGAAAAAACGTCTACCTAAGTCTCTACGAGACTATCCGCAGCTTAGAGAAAGATTCTCGGAACCTCAGCTCAAACCTGTCTAATGCCGAGTCTCAGATTAGAAACCTAGTTAGCACCAGGGAAGAGTTATTCAAGAAACTCGCAAAAGAGTATTTGCCTGAAATGGACTCTGACTCTATCGGCTCCACTCTCCATCAAGTTCAGTACGACATACACCGTATTTACGAAGAAAAAGAAGTTCATCGCCAAGAACTTGAAGCTGAAGCCGGCGCTCTGGTTTCAAGAAAGAAGACTCTGGAGAAAGACTACGAGACTTTAACTGAGGAGCTAAACAAACTGGCCGAAAAAAGACTTCAACTAGAAGAGAAAGTTGCTGGTAAACTAGAAAAAGACGCTAAGTTCAAAGAACTCTGCGAGCAATCCTCAGTCAGTGGGGAAAGAGTCAAACAATACCAAATCAGAGCCGAAGAGATGGCGAGAGAAGCTGAAGAGAAGCTTCCAGAGTTCAAGGAAGACAAGCTTTTTAGCTACCTTCTTGACTGTAACTACAGCACAGCTCGTTACAAAGGCCGAGGACTTAGAAAAAGAATGGATCGCTGGGTAGCCAGACAGGTCAAGTTCACAGACCAGTATAAGAATTTTCAATTTCTTCAAACCACTCCTGGCATAATGGCCATTGAGGTCGAAAAACTTCAGGATGGCTTAGACAACCTAATAAAAGAAGTTTCAAAGATCGAGAAGGTATATCAAGACAAGTATGGCCTAACTTCAGTGATCGAAGAGGGGCTAAAGGTTGGACAACAAAGAGAAGAACTGATGGCTGCTCTTGAGGAGCTTGAAGAGTCTTACGCGCAGATTGTAGGGGCCAGAGAGGAGCTGGAGAACGATCGAGGGCATTATCATAAAAAGGCTCTAAAAAAGATAAGAGCTTTTCTTGAAAGCCAGCCAGTTAATAAGCTTAGAAAACAAGCTGCCGAGCAACCGGGAAAGTCTGATGACCTACTAGTTGACCAAATTGACCGGATCGAAAAAGCGATTGATCAATCACGCGAGCAGGCACTTCAGGTAGAGTCCCAGAGAAGTGTTTCTGAGAATAAGCTCGAAAGCTTGGGACGTATATGTGCTAAGTACAGGAGAAAAGACTTTGACTCAGCACGTTCCTTCTTTAGCGAGAAGTTTAATATCGGCGAGTATCTATCTGCCTTTATGGGTGGCTCAATGACTGAGGCTAATTTTTGGTCAGCCCTGGTTCAAAATCAACACTTTTCGCGACCAGCTCGTGGATATAGCCCTATCTTTGACCATGCAGGCCCCACAGCAGTTGATATGGCTGGAGTTTTTGGACGAGCTTTCGGCGAGATGATTCTAAGTGGACAGATGGGCAGAAGACGTCGTGGATGGACCTCGGGTTTTCCCGGAGCTCCTCGCGGAGGTAGCAGAAGGCGAGCTCCTAGACCGAACATGCCGCGCACTCCTAGAAGTTTCGGTGGTGGTGGAGGATTTTCTAGCGGAAACGGTTTCTAGTTCCATAAATTCTAATCCCACGAAATTTTAAACAAATAGAAAAGGAAGAAAACAAATGAAAGCATTACTAAATTTTGCGAAGAATATTGGCCAAAAGCTTTTTGACAAAGAAGAAGAGGCAGCTCCAAAAATTCAACAACACATAGAGCAAAACAACCCTGGAATAGAAAATATTCAAATTCAGGTTCAGGACGGTGTGGCTAAAATTCAAGGCCAGGCCAAAGATGCTGCAGCACTGGAAAAGGCCGTTCTTTTGGCTGGAAACGTCCAAGGGATTGAAGAAGTCGATGTCTCTCAAGTTGCTGGAAGCAAGGTTGAGGATATTGCTCCCGAGACCCAGTACTACGAGATTTCTTCAGGGGACACTCTGTCTAAAATAGCAAAGAATTTTTACGGCGATGCAAACAAGTATCCCGAAATCTTTGAAGCGAATAGAGAAGTAATTCAGGATGCTGACAAGATATACCCTGGTCAGAGAATAAGAATCCCTGCCCTTTCCGCCTAAGCTGAATAGCTTGGGCCAAAAAAGAAAAAGGGAGATGAAAGACTTATAACCATGAAAGCCTGTAAGGCCTTTCATTTCCCTTCAATTGATGATTTTTCATCTAAGATCGCACCGCTTTGATTATTAAAGCTGTTCGAAAACATTGTAGCGCCCATTCTGCGTGTTCATTTGAAATTGGCCACTCAAATGCATCTTCGTAAGTTCTGTTTTCTAAAGAAACCTTGCTCAACATACACTCCTGCCCCGGCACTGCTAGTGAGCTCTTGATTACGGCAAGATTATCAAATTCACATTTTCGAGTTCTGCAAAATTCGCGTAACTCGGCCCGAATGGTTCTCTTTTCATGAGTGATCCACTGATGCTGGTCGCTGACGGCTTCGTGAAGCAAAAATTCAACTTCAGATGATTCTTTAGATGACCTATGGGTCTCTAAAACACGGTTGGCTAACAATAAAACTGCTAGAAAAATAAAAAAAGTATTGCACCAAAACCTAAGCTGCTTATGTTTAACGATATTCATAAAATTTCCCTTTGGGTTGAAAACCACTCCACTGAGCTGCAGTTGAGTGGCCTCCACCAACGAAGGAAAATTAAAAACCTAAAGTCTTTCTCTACCCAAGTAAAAGAATACAAAATCTAGCATATAATTAGAAATACCTTGCCTAAGACCGTATAATCTATTGCTTTTCTATTTAAGCATAGATTGCCCTTACTCTCTTTTTTCGCTACCCTCCCCCTCCAACAACAGCATCCTTAGCGTCTACTTGTAGCAGCAGGATAGAACGTTTGGCC